>DAIRSI010000066.1:0-2926 GCA_036804505.1 Bacteroidaceae bacterium | reverse complement strand
CGTGTAAACGCAATAAGGACGTTCAAGGGCTTAGTTGCGGATTTGAGGTTAACCACGAAACAATCTTCTGGATAATTATTTAAAAAAGCTGGTTCAGATGTGTCAATACGATGGACCCAATTTTCTTTTTGCCTAAAAGCCACTGCATTTGGCAAATTCTTACGCATTTCATCCTTTGATAACTCTTCAGCCTCTTGCTTCAAGAGCTCCTCACATATTTGGTCTAAATTTTTATTTGTTGCCATATAATTTTAGTTACTATTATAAATACAAATATAACTATAATATTAAAAGCGACAATACCAATTGTGGATATTTAACGATTACATTTATATCAAATGGACTTCAATTTTAACGCAATTGTAAAATCAATTTCTGCATTTTCCTAATAAAATCGAGTGAACGGATATCACCAGAATGGATGAACAGATATCGACCGGAATATCTACGATGCACTTTAGATACAAAAAAAGCCCGTCCCATATAGAGGCAGGCTTATCATTTCCTTTTATAGTGCAGAGAAAATGACCGTAATCACTTATTGCACTTGGTTTAATACCGCTGTAAAAATACAACAAAATTTGTAATCAAACAAATTAACGAAGAAAATTGAATGTTTCTTGGATTTCAATGGGTATTTAGATAATCTCCTGGAATGTAGGTGTTGTGATAACTTAAATTGTGGGCATACAGGAAATCACGTATTGACTTCTTTAATGGCAGAACCAAAATCTTTCTTTGGTACCGATTCGCCGATACTACTAGATGCACGAAAGAACGCATCATCGCAAAAAATTAATTAACTGTTAATACCCAGCATCCACAAACATCTGCTTCAAGGCATCATCACTCAGATTCTCTCTATCATTCACAAACTTATCGAGCAAGTTCATCAAGAGATTAATTTCACCGCCCCCACTCATTTTCTTGAATAGGTTCTTGTATTCCGGATTATTTCTCGAATCTGTATCTTTCGTTTTGCCTTTGAAATCGGACGTTTTCTGTGGAAAATGATATTTTGAAACATCAATTCCCGCAGTCTTGGCATTTTCAAGAATCAATGTCTCCATAGCCTTACTGACAACTATCAGATAATGTTTTTCCTTGCTATGCTTGCGCAAAGTGAGATGTGTGCTATGAGCTATCTCTCTGAAAAGATTTACATAGTTCGGCTTTTGATGATCATCATCCACTATACCGAGAGCGAAACCATCCTTCATCGCTTTTGCATGCTGCATGTTTGCCGTGACATGTCCAATACCTTTAGCATGCTGCACTGAGAATTCTTCATAGACACCTCTGTTAAGATTGCATTGTTTCAATAACGTCTCAACAAGATTGGTGTCTATATAACATTCTGGCATTACCTCATCTAGTCTTTTCTTTACCATCGCCTTATCACCCCAATGTATCAGAATTCAGAAAAGCATCAACACCATAATCCAGTATTCCCTGAATATCCTCTTCCGTAGCCTTCTTCACTTCTGCATAACCATCTATTACTTTAGTTGTAAAAAGATTGTATGCCACATCAGTACTTTCAACAAAAGAGTTGAGAACATACGGACTGTGCGTTGCAATGAAAAGACGGCTGGGATTGTCTTTTTTGCTAAGCTCTATCAGCCAGTCTGTCAATAACATTTGTGTGGGTGGAAACAGGTTCTCCTCCGGTTCCTCAAGAAAAACATCACAACTAAATACTTGAGTATATTTTTCGTATATAGCCTTGCACTCATCAGCCGCTTTGGAATCATAGAATCGCAACATGTATGGACCAATGTCAGCCATTGTAATCTCTGCCCGCAGTGTTTTTTTACCCTCAGTATTTAGCTGGCTAGGCATTTGTCTGGAACGAGTCTTGCCTGTATTAACAAAAAGATCATTATATATGATTTCCAACAACTTGGCATTCTCATTCTGGGTTGTGACGCTATTCAATTCTTGCTTATATTGGGTATAAGAAAGATAGTTCAAATATACAAATAGAGGTATTAGCGACTGTAGTCCGCTGCTGGTATTAGTGAAATCCAGTTCTAAGCCACCATCTACAGTGATAACATCTTTTCCGGTTTTAGTATCATAACGATAACGTGCGTCCAAATTCAAAACCTGTAAATCATTCGTTGTTACTTTTCTGGAAGTTTCCCAATCAGACATAAACCCACGAATATTATTTTCATCAAGTTTGATGTCAAACCAGTTCGGAATAGCAGCAACCATATTACGTTCAGCCGGTATATACGCAACTTTATTGCGCACATAATCCCAACGCCCTTCCTTCCACTCAAATTTGAATGATTCATCCTCATTGCTATAAGCGAAGTGCATGAAGTCGGATTCATATTCTATTCTCGTATTAGGACGGACATACTGCTGCAACTTGTGATACTTTACCAGTCGCATAAGGAATTGCCTGTCGTTAGAGAAAGCTTCCGCACTTTGGGCAAGCTCAATTCGCTTCTCCACCCAGGTGCAATAACTGGCTATCTTCAGCACGCAACTCTTACCCGAACTTTGCGGCCCGATGATAACGTTCACCTTCCCAAGTTCGATGTCCACATGCTTCAGTGGTCCTATTTCATCTATGATTAAATGCTTCATGCTTCTTGAATTATTTTACAAAAATACACACTTTGCACGACATTTCCTTACCTTCCTTTGTCTTTTAAGTTAATTTAGCAGATGACAAAGACGGACATACCAGGCTTATGTATTTCGACTTGAATGATGTCGATTAAGTCTTGTTTTCTCAATTACTCCTAACAGAAATAACAACATCACACGTTAAGTACTATATTTGCAAGACTAAAAAATCCCAACGACTACGACATTACATTCTCATCTTTTCAAACAGATCGTCAACACTATCGTAACTATTCACTCTACCACAGCGGATATCTTCCTGTGATTTTTCATAATCGGTAGT
>DAIRSI010000065.1:0-3224 GCA_036804505.1 Bacteroidaceae bacterium | reverse complement strand
ACGACAAGCCCATTGGTAGAATTAAGTATGCACTAAATTAATTCCGCCAACAGGTATTGATAATATTTTTTTAATATTTCACCATCAAGATGATGAGCCACCAATACTAATACATCTCTCATAACTATTTATTTTATCCAACTCCAAGTTTTTACATATTCCTTCAGTTCTGCAGATGTCATTCCGCATACATGACAAAGCTCCTTCTTTGTTGTAAAAGCGACCTCTCTCATATAGTCACCGCTATTCACACTCCTTGTATGATGTAGATGGAACAGTGGTCCCTCCAGTCTCTCAAATGGACCAAATATTTCTTCACTCTTTAAAAGTATAAATGGCAATGACAGGATTTACTTCATCCGGCAAAATCAATTTTGCGGGCAATTGTTTCAGAATTCCTTTACTTCTTAAAGAATTAATCTGGTAAGGGCTGAGTATTTGAGCTCTGCTTTTGCCGTCAATACCGAACTCGGGCCAAAAAGGAACACCATTGTCGTAGTCATTTTCCAAACCGGCAACATCATCTCCCGGAATCATTTTGCTGCTTTTAATGAATATATCGGGTATTTTATGAGAGAGCAAAGTCCCTGTAGCTTTGTCAAACTGCTGGATGTAAAAGTCTTTTCCTTTCTGAATCCTTAAATAGAAATAATGGGGCGTTTCGAAGAAATCATAGACATGGATGGTAACGTCTGATTCCTGGAACGTCTGAAACTGGCTGACGTCCGCAATATTCTTGTTGAAATCAGGCCCGTTTTTTCTTTGAAGGATGTATGCCGGCGATATTCCATTGGATGATAACCGGAATATCGTGTCATTGCAGGATGTATAGACCAAGGCTGATTCTGCCGACGGAGTGAAATAGATATCACGCATAAAGCTCTTAGTCGGATCCAAACCTGCAGGGTATGGATTTTTTGAATAAAGGATGTTTCCTTTACCGTCTTGTACTGCGGCAATCCACGGCGCAATTTGAATAGGGGACATTATCAGACCTTTCAGAACTTTTTTACCGTCTTTCAAAAAATACAAGTCGGACGCTTTTTGCAAGGTACTGTCACTTTTCAGGAATTTTCCTTCCAAAGAGAAAATCAGAGGTGCCCCACCTTGCTGAAAAACGTATAATTTATCGTCCTTTTCATCGGCAAATAGCTCGTTCACAATGCCATATTCTCCCGGACCATTTCCCGCTTTCGAGATGAGACCCAGATATTTCCCTTTTCGGTCAAATTGCATAATCTGGTTGGTCTTTCCATTATACAATATAATATATTTCCCGGTGCATTGCAGACACAGTGCATTGCTTATGAAACAAGAATCGGTGGTTTCGAGCGGTACGTATTCCACGGATTGAATGTCGGATTTTACTGAGATGGTGCTTTCAGTCTTTATTTGTTCACGAATTGACAGGGAGTAGGGCTCCTGAGGTCTTTGAGTGACCGACTGGCATGACATCAATAATGATGTAAGACCGATTTGTAATGCTAATGATTGTAGTTTCATGACCTTATTTTTTAATTTGATAGAATATGAATACCGGATTCCCTTCTTCGGGCAGTTTCTGCAGTTCGGAAGGAATCGTTATTTTGTTGTTTTCCCTGTAAAGGCTCAATTCGTAGGGGGTGATTACTTGAACCAGTTCGTCGCCTGCCATGCGTCCCCAGATGGGGAAACCCTTGAAGCTTCTGGTGCCCGTCATGCCATGAAGCAGGTTGGCTTTGGCCATTTCCTTCAAATCAGCGGCCTGCTCACACTTTTCCACTAGAGTGGCACCTGTGTTTTTATCCACGGAAGCTACGCAGTGTCCTTGATTGTATCTGAACCGGAAATAAAAACATTTCGGAGTCTCGAAGAGGTCGGAAACGAAGATATCCTTGTCTTCTCCCTGATTTCCCTGCAGGACACTGAAATCGGTGATATCAAGCGAGCGCTTCACTTCCTTTTCGGAGTTCTTCAGATTGAGAGCACAGACGGGGTCGATGGCATCTTTTGATATGCGGTAGATGGTGTCATTGCTTCCCGTCTTGAAAAGAATGGAATTCTGACAATCGCAATATGTCACTGCCAGACAAGCCGTAAAGCCTGATTTCTCATGGGGTACGACAGGTGAATAGAAGTCTTTCTTGGTCAGGAGGGTATCTCCTTTGGATGAAAAGATGCCCAGCCCGAAACCGGAATCGAAAGGCACGTAAGGGAAGGACACTGCTGCATAGCGGTCTTCGCCGACCTTGCTCTCGAATACCGACTGGTATTTGTGGGCGATTTTCTGCAGGAACTTGCCTTCTGTGGTGTAAACGAGAATCTGCCCTGCCCCGAACAGATATAGGCGGTCGTTCTTTTCATCGGCCTGCATGTTGGAAATGGCATCGTTCACTTCGCCGGGGCCTTGCCCGAATTTAATCAGGTTTTTGATGAAGTGTCCCTTTCTGTCGAACTGTACTACTCTCATTTCTTTCACCGGCACTACATAGATGTAGCGACTGGTGACGACAAAGGTGGTCACCCCATCGATGAGGGATGTCTCGTCTTTCGTCATTTCCAATGGAACGTAGTTCACTCCGGTGATTTCATCGGCCAGGCCCAATGTGGAGGCTTTCCCCAATTCGCCTCGGATATCGGCTTGAATACATCCGGATTGTTCCGGCTTTTGGTTGCAAGAGGCAAGCAATAGGAGCATCATGAACGGAAGTACCGTTCTTTTCATCATTTGTGTTTTCATAAAGATATACTTAATTCTTATGTAATAATTATTCAATTACAAAATATCCATATAAATATTGCGTTCCATGTGTAAGCTCAATCATATACTCACCCGTACTAAAACCCAATGTAAAGGAATATTCTATACCTCCATATACCGTTGTTGTTTCTGAATATAGAGTGCTCCCGGATAAGTCCTTCACAGTAATCTGTAGATTTTGTAATGTGATAGAAGAATCTATATAAATAGTACTACCACTTTGATATAATTCGGGAGGGTTAATAATAGAACGGGTTTGAGGTTGCCAACCTTGTGTATAACAATCCAACTCCTTTTTTTTACTATTTCCATCTGATGAATACAAATTGTTGCTACATACCGAATTTAAAAGAATAAATAAAATCTTTTCATAATTTTTCTTTTTTTTGCAATGATAGAAAAAAAGGAAAAAGAAAAGATATAGTTATGTAAAAAGAAATTTCACAATAAATTCACATATCCTGTAAGAATATACTATAAAATG
>DAIRSI010000064.1:0-3782 GCA_036804505.1 Bacteroidaceae bacterium | reverse complement strand
GCTCAGGTACTTAAAAAGTTTAATTTATAATAGTGTTGCGGAATTAAGGTTTATAAAACGAAATAATGAAAATAATAGTAATTTTGATTGTATCAGTATTCCTGCTTTTACAGAATACCATTGCCCAAGAGAATGATTCTACATTCGTATCGAATGGATATCGTTTCAAGTACCGGCACCTTGTTTTGCCTTGTATCCTGATTGGTACAGGTGCCATGGGGCTTACCAGTGACTGGATTGAGAATCAGAATCATAAGATCAGTGATGAACTATCAGAAAATATTGACAGAAAAATCACGGTTGATGACTTTTCACAGTATGCACCGATGCTTTCCGTTTATGGACTTGGCTTGTGTGGATTGAAAGGAGCACATGGCTTGGGTGATTATACAGTTCTGCTTGCCACTTCCTATTTGTTTATGGGCCTGACAGTAAATGTCCTGAAATTCTCGATTCATGAACAGAGACCCGATGGAACCAGCAATAACTCATTTCCCTCCGGCCATACGGCAACAGCCTTTATGGGTGCTGAACTATTGAGACATGAATACAAGGATGTGTCACCTTGGATAGGTGTGGCAGGCTATGCGGTAGCAGCAGGCACGGGTTTTTTCCGTATGTATAATAATCGTCATTATCTCACTGACGTACTTGCCGGTGCCGGCATAGGAATACTTAGTGCAAAGGTTTCCTATTGGTTGTTTCCATATATCAGCAAAAAAATGTTTAAGAAGAAAAAAAGCATAGATGCAGTTTCTGCATATTAATGATAAAGATGATAGAAGTACTTCAATTATAATGGATTTATTGTTTAACTAAATGTTTTTAATTATGAAAAAAATTATTTTGCCTTTATTTATGTTACTGATACCTTCCTTGTTCTTTGCTAAGGATATAAAAGTCAAGGTATCTAGTCTTCCTTCGGGAATCGTTTCTTTTGTTACAAAATATTATCCTTCGGCAAAGATTTTGAGCGCTTCTCAAGAGAGCGACGACAAGGATTATAATTTAAAACTTTCAAATGGAACGGAATTGGAGTTTAATCAGAATTCCGAGTGGATTGAAATTAAAACGCGTTCAAAAATTCCTGCAGGAATACTTCCTCAAGAAATATCGGATTATGTGAAAAAGGTTTATCCAGGTAAAGCTGTGAAAAGCATTGAACATAGCAAATCCGGATATGATATAAGACTGAATGGTAATAAGAAGTTTCAGCTTGATAACAGTTTTAAACCTACAGCATTCAAAGAAGATAATGACTAAAGCACGATTATTTTTCTTGAATGTTACTATGAATTAAAGAGAGTTATGGGTAAAGTATTCAAGAAATTTAGTGAAGTAAAGTAGCATTATATAGAGTGAAATAAAAATATGAGTATGAAAGAAATCGTGCCGGATCGTTTATGGCACGACTTCTTTTTTTTGTTTTTATTGAATTTCCCAATCTTTATGATTGAAACTGCTAATGAAGCAAATATATATGCAGACAGTTATTCTTAGTACTTTTGCCTCTTGAAAAAGTAATTTTATTAATCAGAGAATCATGAAATCAGTAAGAGGCAAGAAAGAGTTATTACGCAGGTATTTTGTTTTTGTTGTTGCATTATTTATCATTGCATTCGGAACGTCACTGTCCATCCGCGCCAATCTGGGCTCTTCGCCTATTTCATGCCCTCCTTATGTTTTGAGTCTGATACCAGGAACTGCTTTGACCATGGGGGAATACGTCATTTGTATGCACATCTTTTTTATTCTTTCACAGATTCTGATGTTGCGAAGGGACTATCAGATTATCCAATTATTGCAGATTCTTGTGAGTTTGTTGTTTGGCGTTTATACCGATCTCACGATGTGGATGACGGGTTTGTTTCAGTTCGACAATACCACTATTGGATATTTTTTTCGTTTCATCCAGCTTTGCGTTGGAGGCGGATTATTGGCTTATGGTATTGCTCTTGAGGTGAAATGTGATGTTTTGATGTTGGCAGGTGAAGGGTTTCCGCTGGCTATATCGAAGGTGGTTCATGCCGATTTCGGCAAGGTGAAGATATTCAGTGATACCGGTCTGGTGGTTGTCGGTATCGTGTTTTGTTTCGTGTTCTTCGGGCGTTGGCACTGGGACATGATTGGTGTCGGGACCCTCTTCTCCATGTTCTATGTGGGTTTTCTGGTAAGGAAGTTCAGTCCTCGCTTCAAGTGGATAGAGCCATACTTCGATGTGACTCCTGTTCCAGAAGCGGCAATGGAGGCTGTTGCTGTTGGAAACATGCCGCTGGTGGTTACCATTTCGCGTGAATACGGCAGCGGCGGGCATGAGGTTGGCGAGAAGCTGGCCGAGAAATTGAGCGTGAAGCTTTATGATAAATATCTTATTGACAAGACAGCCGAAGATTTGGGCTATTCGCATGAGTTCGTGAAAGAGAACGAGCAGAATATTTCCACAAGCAAGCTTTGGGAGTTGATATTTACGGACAAGAGCATCCCAATGTCCATGAATCCGTCTTGTGATGATGCTATTTTCGTATCACAAAGCCGCACTATCCATCAGCTTGCGCGGCAGGAGGCCTGTGTCATCATTGGGCGTTGTGCCAACTGGTTGCTTCGTGAGGATCCCAACTGTTTTCGCGTCTTTGTTTGTTCGGATGAGAAAGATGCGGTGAAGCGTGTCCAGAATTACGAGGGTGTGGTAAAGCTGAGAGCCAAGGAGCTGGTGGAGCAAACCAATAGGGCTCGTGCCAATCATTATTGGAAATATACGGGCGGTGTGTGGACGGATGCCCGTAATTATGATCTTGTGGTGAATTCGTCACGTATCAGCATTGATGAGATTGTGGAGATAATAATTGCGAGTGTAAAGAAGTAGTGTTAGGATTTATTGTTACTTTTGCAGCATTAATTCTTATAGCAATGAAACGAAAGTCAATCTTATTGGTCCTGTGTCTCATATTTATCGTAAAAGTCTATGCTCAAAAAGATTTTACCCGTTGGGCATTTGAGGCCGGCGTCGGGACAAGTTCTGTTCAGGCTGCCGATGACGGTTGGCTGCCTTATGGAGGCGATGACGGTAATTCCTATCATTTCAGGTTGGAATACTATCTTACTCAGCGCAATGTCCTCTTTGGAGGGTTTCAGAATGAGGAATTATCCTATAACAGCCGTGCCTACAATCATGCCATGCCAGGACTGGAATTAGGTGCGAAGCATTATTTTCTGCCGAAGAAATGGATTGTTCAGGCTTATGTAGCAGGTTCGGCAATTATAAATTTAGGTAGCCAGATACAAAAAGGTTTGGCTACTGATGATAATGGTTCTGGAACAATTATGTATCTTAAATATGACAGTCGGGCGCCGCGTCTGAGTCTGTCACCGCAGATAGGTGCGGATTTGTATCTTTTTTCGCATGTTGCACTAACGTTTGAATATGATTGGCGCTTTGGCATTGACAGTCGAACCCGCATTAATCTCACTTCCAACCAAGGAGGACATTGGTATCAAAAAGATTATGCTACTCGCAGTTGTTTTCATATAGGTTTACGGTTTACTTTTCCTTTCAGTGCATCATCTAAGGAAGTTAATAGCTTGTATTGGCTACTGAATACGTTCATTTCGTCCCATGCCGGACAATGAATCATTCAAAAATAGTTACTCCCATCGTCATGTTGAGTCTTTTTTGAACTGTTCCCTCTCTGGATTTCTCAATCCTGAGTTTTGTCTGTTGCCTATATTTGCTTTTCACTAATATATTATGAATAAGAAAATGGAAATATATAATGGTTAAAAAT
>DAIRSI010000063.1:1832-4613 GCA_036804505.1 Bacteroidaceae bacterium | reverse complement strand
AAAAGATTTGCGATATCCAATAAAAGATCACTATCTTTGCACCTAAAATAAGCATACTACAGAATGATTTTCAAAAGGAAACTATACCAGATTCTTCTAGATTGGAAGACTGAGCGTGACGGTAAGACTGCAATACTCATTGAAGGGCCTCGTCGAGTAGGCAAGTCAACTCTTGCAGAAATCTTTGCCCAAAACGAATATGAATCGTATATCAAGATTGACTTCTCTGTTGCTCCCAAAGAAGTGATGGGCCTTTTCGAGGATATAAGCAACCTTGATTATCTGTTTATGAGACTTCAGTTCATCTATCAAGTTGAATTGAAGCCTCGTAAGTCAGTGATAATATTTGACGAGGTACAGAAACAGCCATTGGCAAGACAAGCAATAAAGCATCTTGTCAAGGACAGACGTTATGACTATATCGAAACAGGTTCACTTATCTCTATCAAAAAGAATGTCAAGGACATTGTAATACCAAGTGAAGAGACAAGGGTGACACTTAATCCAATGGACTATGAAGAGTTCAAGTGGGCATTGGGCGATACCGTCACAACCCCTCTTATGCGCCAAGCTTTTGAGCATAAGATGTCCTTGACCGACCCCGTCAATCGTAGGTTGATGAGGGATTTCCGCCTCTATATACTAATAGGTGGAATGCCTCAGGCTGTAGAGGAGTATCTCGAGAGCAATAACCTCAGTCGTGTTGATGCTGTGAAACGAGATATTCTTGAACTATATCATGCAGATTTCAAGAAGATTGATCCTACAGGTAGAGCCTCGATGATGTTTGATGCTATTCCTGCACAGTTAACGGGGAATGCCATGCGCTATCAGGTGTCCTCAGTAGATAATAACTCACGAGCTGGACAAGTATTGGATTTGATAGCAGAAATGGTAGACTCCGGCACCGTGAATATTGCATACCATGCCAATGACCCTTCAGTTGGTTTTGCAATGCACAAGGATTTGGAGGTGTTCAAACTTTATCTCTGTGATACCGGTCTCTTCATTACCCTTGCCTTTTGGGACAAGGACTTTACAGAAAACGTACTTTATCAGAAGCTATTGAACGACAAGATTAGTACTGACCTTGGCTATGTGTATGAGAATGTCGTTGCACAGATGCTTGTGGCAGAGGGCAATGAACTTTTCTATCATACCTTCCAGTCAGAAACAAGTCATCACAACCACGAGATTGACTTCCTATTGTCACGCGATAGCAAGATTTGCCCGATTGAGGTGAAGTCGTCAAATTATAAACGCCATGCATCTTTTGACGAGTTCTGCAAGAAGTTCTCTGCAAGAATCCTTCACAAGTATTTGATATATACTAAGGATTTGAGAAAAGAACAAGATGTGTTGTACTTGCCAACCTATATGGCACAATTCCTATAAACCGATGGGAAGTGAATAAAGAAAATCACCGATTATACTGCATAAACTGAAAACCGCCCTTCTTTCCTGAACTTAAAGGAAGAGGGACGGTTTGTTATTACAGTCGTTCTATAATATTGCTGCAATTTTACGAACTTTCTTCAGTTTGTCCATAAATGTATTGTTGCTTTTCGCAACTTGCATATCATAGTCAGCTTGCATTCTCAATAAGGGGGCTGTAGGTATATCCAATACAGCTTCAATGAGTAAGGCATATTCGGCATTTAACGCACGTTTGCCATTGAGCACTTCATTGAGTTGACTGTATTGTACACCCATCTGCTTTGCCAGTTTACGTTGTGATATTCCACGACTTTCAATTTCGTCTTTTATCACTTCTCCCGGATGAACAGGACGAAATGGTTCAATATTATTTGCTATCATACTTGGATCTATTCCTTCTATCGTAATCATAAATTCTTTATTTATAATGGTTCGACAATTCAACGATATTGCATATTGAAGCAATTGTTTGGCCGTTCATAACTTTTTCTTCAAATTCAATGCGGTATTGACTATTCACTCTTACGGATGATAACCCTAACTTGTCTCCTTTTAATTTTTCATAATGCAGAGCATTATATTTTATTAAATCCGAAACGTTGCTTTGAGATTCCATTAGTTTTATTACTTGAACATATTTATTAATAATAGCTGGTTGAAAACGATATTTTTTATTATAGGTTTTTCCAGTCTGATATAATTCACGTAAATATTCTTTTCCGAATGTTACTTCCATACTACATAAGTTTCAGATGCAAAGATAGTTTTTTTTTATATATTCACAAAAAAATGAACACATTTTGCTATACTCGTTCTTAGGGATGAATAAGTCTTGACCGGATTTGTTTGGGAAAGGAAATCTTTCTATATTTGCGGAACGATATACAAAAATTCGCAATAACCTAAAATAAAAATCTTATGAGTGAAATAAAACTGATACAAGGAGGTATCTCCATTGACGAGCGTGGACAAATAGCCCATGCCAATGATCTGGACATGAACGATGCCCAGCGTTTTTACGTGATACAGAACGCAAGTACGGAGGTGATTCGTGCCTGGCATGCACACCAACATGAGAAAAAATGGTACACATGCCTGAAAGGTTCCTTCACCATGGCTTTCGTGAAGATTGATGACTGGGAAAATCCGTCACCGGACCTCGTGCCGGAAGTGTACCAGCTGAGTGCAGAAAACAGTCAGGTAATCTGTGTGCCCGAAGGGTATGCCGGCGGACTGAAAGCGAACGAGGAAGGAAGCATCCTGCTGGTGCTCTCCAGCAAAAGAATTCCGGAAGCTCTGCAGGACAGCTGGAGATATGACAAGCACATGTGGATGAAGTGGTGA
>DAIRSI010000063.1:0-1732 GCA_036804505.1 Bacteroidaceae bacterium | reverse complement strand
CTCTTTAGGTATTTTGTTTTTCGGAACCGGTTATGGTAAGGGATATGCACAGGAGGCTCGGAGGGACATCACAGGGGGACTGGAGTACAGCACGGAAATGCAGGCGACAGCATCCGACGGACGTTCTCCGCTTTGGCTGAATGCCAACCGCTACGGACTGAGCTCGCTGGAAAAACATAACGGATTTGTGAGGGTAGGGCTGACAAGACCTCTGGCAGCAGACTCGCTGCGGAAATGGGGAATGGGTTACGGACTGGATGTGGCTGTGGCTCATAATTTCACCAGTGACTTTATCGTTCAACAGGCTTTCGTGGAAGCTCGTTGGATGAAAGGAGTGCTCACCGTGGGGAGCAAGGAGATGCCGATGGAAATGAAGGACAGGGAACTGAGCAGCGGATCGCAAACTCTGGGTATCAATGCCCGGCCGATACCGCAAGTGAGACTGGCCCTTCCGGAATATTGGACGATTCCTTACACCAAAGGTCTCGTGGCGATAAAGGGTCATGTGGCCTACGGATGGATGACGGACGGAGGATGGCAGAAGAGTTTCGTTCCTGAAAACGGGAAGTATCAGCAGCATGTGCTGTATCACAGCAAAGCGGGTTACATCCGGATAGGTGACGAAAACAGACATCCGCTCACCGTGGAAGGCGGACTGGAGATGGCAACCATCTTCGGGGGAAGCGTGTACAGCGGGGGCAAGGAATTCAAACAGGAATCGGGATTGAAAAACTACATAAAGGCATTGATACCGCTGAACGGGAATAACGACAAAACGCTGTATTCTTCGGAAGGAAACCAGTTGGGCAGCGTCCTGCTGAGCATCGGCTACAAATTCCCGACATGGAAAGTCAGAGCATACATGGACCATTATTTTGAAGACGGTTCTTCCATGTACATGCTGGACTATGACGGGTATGGCAGCGGAACGGACTGGAACAAGCACACCAAGAGCCGCTATGTGCTGTATGACCCGAAGGACGGGATGTACGGTGTGGAGATTACCTTGCCGAAAAACAGGTGGGTGAGCCGCATCGTGGCGGAACATCTCTACACGAAATATCAGAGCGGACCGATCTATCACGACCACTCGCAATACATCTCGGACCATATCGGCGGACGGGACGGGTATTACAACCATGGTACTTACACGGGATGGCAGCACTGGGGCCAGGTGATTGGCAACCCGCTGTACATGTCGCCTCTCTATAATGATGACCACTCACTGACAATCAAGGACAACCGTTTCACTGCCTGGCACTTCGGACTGAACGGCGATCCTGCCGGAAACATCCACTACCGATTGCTGCTCACGATGCAGAAAGGGTGGGGAACCTATGACGCACCTTACTCGGACGTGAAACGCAACACCAGCCTAATGGCGGAGGTGAGATATGACTGGAACAGAGGATGGAGCGTGAAAGGTGCGGCGGCTTTGGATCACGGCGCCTTGCTGGGAAACAACACGGGCGTGCAGTTTACTATCATGAAATGTGGAATTCTAAACGGAGGTAAATGATGAAAAAGATAATTCTGACAATAGGGGTTTCCTGCATGCTGGCTTGCACGACTTCATGCACGATAGAGACATCGGGCAACGGTGACCTGGACGGGAACTGGCAGTTGATGCAGATGGATTCCGTGGGCAACGGAAAAACAACGGACATGAAGGAAAAGCAGATTTTCTATGCGGTGCAGTTCAAGCTGCTGAATATCCGTGCCTACAACTATG
>DAIRSI010000062.1:0-8305 GCA_036804505.1 Bacteroidaceae bacterium | reverse complement strand
AATTGCAAATAACTTTTTCATTGTGTGTCTAATTTTTAAGATTAATTAATTAATTATTATTACTCTATATTTATTTTTCTATTTCATTTTGCGGAGAGAGTGGGATTCGAACCCGCGATACGCTTTAGGCGTATACACGCTTTCCAGGCGTGCCTCTTCAACCACTCGAGCATCTCTCCAACGGTGATGCTAATGCACCATTTCAAAATCGGCTGCAAAGTACAAAAAAAATGCGAATCACAAGCGATTTTCGTCACAAAAGTATTCTTTTTTTTTCATCTTTAGCCGTATTTCCCCTATTATTATGAAATATGTAGCAAAATTAATAAACTTTTATATCACTACAAGAGTTTCGGCCCACTTTTTTAAATAATCGGCAAACATTTTCTTCTATAACCTTTTCCAGCTCGGTCTCAGGCATCTCATACACCTGTTCCAAGACCTTAAGTACAGACACTAGAAACGAGCTCTCATTTCTCTTTCCCCGATAAGGAGTTGGGGCCAAATAAGGGGAATCCGTCTCAAGAACAATTCTATTTAAAGGCACGTTTTTCAAAATCTCAGGCAATTGGGATTTTTTAAAAGTAAGGATTCCATTGATACCTAAACAAAAATTTTCAAACTCCAGCAATTCGCCAGCCTCGTCCTCATTTCCGGAAAAGCTATGAAACACGCCACAAAGTCTGGATTCTTTTTTATAATGTGACATGATTTCTACCAACAACTGATGTGCAGATCTTGAGTGGATAGCAAGAGGTAAATTAAATTCAAGCGCCCATTCGATTTGTCGGACAAAAGCTTCCTCCTGTTCAAATTGAAAAGTTTTGTCCCAATACAAATCCAGACCAACTTCTCCTATTGCAATAAAAGGATTCTCCTTTTCCAACATATGCCTCATTTCCAAAAGTTCTTTTCTAAATGAATTTTTGTCCAAAATAGACGTAGGATGAAAGCCTAGCATCGGATAAAGATATCCTTTATATTGATTACACACAAACAGCATTTGCTCTACAGTAGACAAATCAATATTAGGCATAAGAATCCTAGTAATGCCGTTTTCTTTTGCCCGTTGTATAACTTGAGGCAAATCATCGGAAAATTCTTCAGTAAAGAGATGGGAATGAGTATCTGTTATCATAAGAATCAGACTTTTCTATTCATTAATGAATCGGCAAATCCCTTGAGTATTGATTTCCTTGAATCAGGCAAGCCGACCTCAGATAAAAGTACTGAGGCTGTTTGAAAATATTCATTTATCTTCTTCCTGCACAAATCTTTTATACCTAATTCATTATAGATGGACGTTACCTGTTTGATTTTTTCCGATGAGTCAAATTGAGTCTGACTTATCCAATAATCCAATTGGGATCTTTGTTGTTTATCAGCTAATTGAAAGGCATTGATAAGCATATATGTTTTTTTATTGCATAATATATCACCACCAATCTTTTTTCCGAAGTCGTCAGTATTCCCATAAACATCCAGTAAATCATCCTGAAGTTGAAACGCCAATCCTATCTGAATACCAAAATCATAAAGTTTCTTTGTATCTGTTTGAGGCGCATCTGCCAATATTGCACCTATCTGCAAACTAGCTGCCAACAATACTGAAGTTTTGAGCCGAATCATCTCGATATATTCCTCTTCGGATACATCGTTTCTATTTTCAAATTCCATATCGTATTGCTGTCCCTCTCCTATTTCCAAAGCTGTTTCAGAAAAGACATCGAGCACACTTTTCAGATGTATCGATTCGCACTTCGACATCATCTTATATGCCAGGACCAGCATCGTATCTCCGGAAAGAATTGCCGCATTGTCATTCCATAATTTATGTACAGTCGGTTTATTCCGTCTCATATCGGCACAATCCATCAGATCATCATGCAACAAGGTATAATTATGATATATTTCAATAGCAGAAGCCGAAGACAAAATATCCTCTACGTTCTCCTTATATAAATTATATGCCATTAGCATTAAAAGCGGACGAATCCTTTTTCCACCTAAAGAAAGAACATATTCAATGGGATCATATAGTCCCTTGGGTGGGCGGGAATATGCAAGATGACGAATATAGTCGTTGATAATGTCTAATAACTGAATTGAGCTTTTCATAACTAAAATATTAAGAGAATAAGTAAGATAAGCCATTTTATGAAAAGAGGCTGCTTATAGGGCAGCCTCTTTCTACTATATTTATGGTATATTTTATTGCAACTTGAATGTTACAGGCAATGTATATTTTACACGCACTGCTTTACCACGCTGTTTTCCAGGAGTCCATTTAGGCATTGACTTAACAACGCGGATAGCTTCCTTATCTAGATACGGGTCAACACTACGAACAACAACCGGGTCAACAATAGAACCATCTTTGTTTACGACAAACTGTACAATAACTCTTCCTTGAACACCATTTTCCTGAGAGATTGTAGGATATTTCAAATTACTTGCCAAGAACTTCAAGCATTCCGTCATACCACCAGGATATTCAGGCATGTTTTCTACAACCTGGAAAATAACTTGTTCCTCAGGATCTTCCTCAACCTGCTGTTGTACAACCGGTGCGGTATATTTAACTTCGACAGCCTTTCCGGTTTCCTCGGAAGATGCAACTGAAGTTTCCTGCACATTTGCATTGTTATTTACTATATTCAACACTTCAGCAACTGAAGGTGCTGCTGGTGGTGGTGGAGGCGTTTTTTGCTGCTGCTCCGTAACAGGAACGATTTCCTCCTCGAATACGGCATCTTTAATACCCGTGTTGAGGTCAATCTTCTTGTCGACTTCCGACCACTCGAAAGCTACAAACAGGATTGCCAAGACCAACACATAACCGATAAGCAGACTTGTGCCTTTTTTTCCTTCCAAATCCGCCTTGGGCGATTTCTTTACTTCCATAATTAAATTATTTATTTTTATTACGTGTTTCCCACTATTAACTCGGCAAATGTAACACATTTTTTTATATAAAGCTCTCCTCAATCTGCTTTTTTGTGTTAATCGCCAATATTTTTGTTTTTTTTAAAAGTTTCAACTCCAATCCAAAGAAGTGTTCTCTAATTGGTTAGTAAACGATTTAAAATTTCGCGACAAATATAATGCAGATATTTTAAAAATGAAGTATATTTGAACAAAATTTTAAGGAATTACAAAAAAAATATTCATAAATAGACTTTTACCTTTATATGAAAAAGATAACAATAGCAATTGACGGATTTTCTTCCTGCGGAAAGAGTACCATGGCAAAGGACCTGGCCAAAGAAATAGGATATATATATATTGACAGCGGAGCCATGTACCGAGCTGTTACCTTATATAGTATAGAAAACGGATTAATTGACAATCAAGAAATTAAAACAGAAGAGTTGAAAAGAAGAATGAATGATATTCATATATCTTTCTCCTTAAACCCCGATACCCAACAGCCTGAAACCATACTTAACAAACAAAATGTAGAGAACCTGATACGGGACATGAAGGTTTCCTCTTTTGTCAGTCCTATAGCAACATTGGATTTCGTACGTGCAGCGATGGTTATCCAGCAACAGGAGATGGGCAGAAAAAAAGGAATCGTAATGGATGGAAGAGACATCGGGACCACGGTATTCCCGGATGCTGAACTGAAGATTTTTGTAACAGCTACTCCAGAAATCAGAGCCGAAAGAAGATACGAAGAGTTAAAGGCAAAAGGGATGGAAGCGAACAAGGAAGAAATTCTTAAGAATGTAAAAGAACGTGACTACATAGATCAACACCGTCTCATCAGTCCACTAAGACGTGCAGAGGATGCTATTTTATTGGACAACAGCCATCTGACTGTTGAAGAGCAGAAACAATGGCTCCTGGAACAATACAACAAAGTGATCAACTCATGATTAATATTGAAATCGATAAGGATTCGGGGTTTTGTTTCGGCGTTACTACTGCCATAAAAAAAGCGGAAGAAGAACTCCTGCAAGAGAAAGAACTTTACTGTCTAGGTGATATTGTCCATAATGGCAAAGAGTGCGAGAGATTGCGCAATTTAGGATTGATTACTATTGACCATGAGGATTTAAAGAATTTGCATAATGTGAAAGTCCTTTTGAGAGCTCATGGAGAACCTCCGGAAACATACAGAATAGCAAAGGAGAATAACATAGAAATCATCGACGCTACATGCCCCGTCGTCCTGCGTCTGCAGAAGAGAATAAAGATTGAATCGGATAACATAGAATCCGACACATCCAAACAAATTGTCATATATGGTAAAAACGGACATGCAGAAGTAAATGGCCTCGTAGGGCAGACTCAGGGAAAAGCTATTGTGATAGAATCTTTGGAAGAAGTTCAAAGACTGGATTTCAGCAAAAGTATCTATCTTTATTCACAAACTACCAAATCACTCGAAGAATTTTGGAAAATCGTTGAATATATTCAAAAACACATTCAAGAAGATGTTACATTTGAATATTATGATACTATCTGCCGGCAAGTTGCCAACCGAATGCCTAATATCAGAAAATTTGCTGCCTCCCACGATTTAATTTTCTTTGTATGCGGAAGTAAAAGCTCCAACGGAAAGATTCTATACAACGAATGCAAGAAGGTGAATAATCGTTCCTACATGATCGGTTCGGCAGATGAAATTGATTATGAGTTATTGGAAGGTATCCATTCCGTAGGAATTTGCGGAGCCACTTCCACTCCTAAATGGCTCATGGAAGAATGCAAAAAAGCGATTGAGACAAACAAAAAGGAAAAAGGGACAACCCGTTAACTATAATTACAAAGAAAATATTCATTTTTACCATTCAAAAAGGGTAGAATAACAAGTTTTTGCTACCTTTGCATGACTTAAAAATGAAAGGGAATTTACAATGGCTACAATTAAATGCGTAGGAATTTTAACATCGGGTGGTGATGCTCCAGGAATGAATGCAGCCATCCGTTCAGTAACACGTGCCGCTATATATAACGGGCTACAGGTGAGAGGTATCTACAGGGGCTACAAAGGCTTGGTGGATAATGAAATTAAAGAATTCAAAACTGAGAACGTCAGCAATATCATACAATTGGGCGGAACTATTTTAAAAACAGCCCGCTGCAAAGAATTTACCACACCTGAAGGTCGCGCAAAGGCATACGAAAACATGAAAAATGCAGGTATAGATGCTTTAATTATCATCGGTGGTGACGGTTCCTTGACAGGTGCACGTATCTTTGCCGATGAATATGATGTACCTTGCATCGGTTTGCCCGGCACAATAGACAATGACTTATACGGAACAGATACCACTATAGGATATGACACAGCACTCAATACCATTTTGGATGCAGTCGATAAAATCCGTGACACAGCGACTTCCCACGAGCGCCTGTTCTTTGTGGAAGTTATGGGCCGAGATGCTGGTTTTCTTGCCTTGAACGGAGCAATTGCCTCAGGGGCGGAAGCTGCCATCATACCGGAATACGCCACCGAAGTGGACCAGCTTGAAGAATTCATCAAGAACGGTTTCCGCAAATCAAAGAATAGTAGTATCGTACTGGTTGCCGAAAGCGAAATAACCGGCGGAGCCATGCACTATGCCGAGCGTGTAAAGAATGAATATCCGCAGTATGATGTTCGTGTCACTATCTTAGGTCATCTTCAGAGAGGTGGAAGCCCTACGGCACACGACCGAATCATTGCAAGCCGCATGGGAGCTGCCAGCATAGATGCCTTACTTGAAGGACAGAGAAATGTCATGATAGGAATCGATCACGACGAAATAGTCTATGTTCCTTTCAACAAGGCCATTAAAAACGACAAGCCAATCAAGAAAGAGCTTGTCAATGTATTGAGGGAATTATCCATTTAAAAAAACAACATCTTTATATAAAGCCATTTTCGAATGTTTCCATTCGGAAATGGCTTTTTTATATACCGAATAACATTCTGCTCGATTAATCAATTTTATAAGAGCTAATCCTACCCATCTAAACAGTAAAATCTACAAAACACTTATCTGTATATTTTTATTAATTCTTCTATATATATCTTTTTCTATCTTACTTCCGTTTGTTATCTATAATTTAAACAATATCTTTGTCATAAAATTCATAAATACATTAACCCATTCAACTTTAAATGACAATGCAATGAAAAAATTAATGACTCTACTCCTATTAGTAACATTTGCTTTACAAGCAGTGCCTCTACAAGCTCAAGAATCCTTTGAAGGAGTATTATCCCTGATTAACAGACGCATTCCTTGGCTGTCGGGGCATATCACAATTAACAGTACAGACAAAGAAAACGGACACGACATCTTCATTTTGTCGTCCACCGCAGAAAAAATCCAGATTAAGGCTTCAAGTACAAGCGCAGCTAGCTTGGCACTGAATCTTTACCTTGAAAAGTATTGCCACCGATCCTTATCACATATGGACGATAATTTATCCCCTTTAGATAAATTGCCCAATATTCCCGTTCCCGACAAACAAACAATATCCTCCCCTATCAGATATGCATTGAATTACTGCACGGTAAATTATACCATGTCTTTCTACAAATGGGAAGAGTGGGAACACGAACTCGACTGGATGGCTTTGCAGGGAGTTAACTTGATGTTAGCCCCTATCGGAGTTGAAAAAGTCTGGCAAAATACTTTGCGAAAATTTGGCTGCAGTAAGCAGGAAATAACCGATTTCATCCCAGGTCCGGCCTTCACCGCATGGTGGCTCATGGGAAATCTTGAAGGATGGGGAGGTCCTGTATCACAAGAATTCATCGACGGGCAAGCCGAACTTCAGAAAAAAATACTTGCACGCATGAAAGAATTGGGAATAGAACCCGTAATGCAAGGTTTTTATGGAATGTTTCCATCAAGCCAACATAAAGAACCTTATCAAAAAGACCTGCTTGCACAGGGCAAATGGGCCGGAGGATTCAACCGCCCTGATATATTGAATCCGTCGAGTAAATTATTCGAAAAAGTAGCCGCTATGTATTATAAAGAACTAAAACTTCTTTATGGCAACTCTTTCAAATATTTCGGAGGAGATTTGTTCCATGAAGGCGGAGATTCTGGAGGACTGGACATCAGTCTATGTGGAAAAGGTGTGCAAGATGCCATGCAAAAAAGCTTTCCGGAAAGTACCTGGGTCCTGCAAGGATGGGGAAATAATCCTCAACCGGCTATTCTCTCCAAAGTAAACAGAGAAAAAATGCTGGTATTGGATCTAAAAGGAGAAAACACGGATAACTGGTACAGGACTCAAGGATATTACGGAACTCCATTCGTATGGTGTACCGTTTCCAATTTCGGTGAACAAAATAGCATCTTCGGAAAGTTACAGCACATTGCCGGAGAAATATACCGAGCACAAAACTGTCAATACTCCGATTTAATGAAGGGAGCCGGCATCATGCCTGAAGGCATCAACAACAACCCCGTGACTTACGCTTTGGTATTCCGTGCTGCCACAACAAACAAACTGATTGACGTTGAAGAATGGCTGAAAGATTATATAACTTATCGTTACGGACATTATGACAACAAAGTCTATAAAGCGTGGATGATCTTCCTGCAAACGGCATACGCAAGTATACCCGATAAGGACAAACTTCCGGAAAGTGTCTTCTGTGCCCGTCCGTCTCTAAATATAACCAAAACTTCTACATGGGGTCTGCGTAACAGATTTTATGACATGGATTTATTCAAGAGAGGAGTCCAAATGCTTGCAGAAGCTGAAGATTCATTCCAAGACTCACAAACCTATCAGACTGATTTGACTGATTTTGTTCGTCAGGTATTGGCAGACAAAGGAGACAAGGCCTATGACAGAATGGTTGCAGCCATCAAAGCAAAAGACAAGACGAGGATTCAAAGCACTTCGGATGAATTCATGAAACTTCTGATGAAACAAGACAGTCTGTTGGCAACCAACAAACATTTCAGACTTTCAACATGGCTTGAACAGGCGAAAGCTTTCGGACATAACAAAACAGATGCAGATTTGGCAATAAAGAATGCCAAACTGCAAATTTCAATCTGGGGGCCCGACTGGAACAAAGAAACCGATTTGCACGAATATGCGGCCAAAGAATGGAGCGGTATGCTAAACTCTTTATATTATCCCCGCTGGAAGATGTTCATAGAAGAACAACTATCTGTAGCAGAAGGGAAACCTATAAAACAACCCGATTACTTTTCTTTGGAAAAATCATGGGCAGAATCTCTTGACATACCATCCGAGCCTCAGCTTACGGATGCACAAAGAAGAGTATTAATAAAACAAATCATTGAATAAAAGCCAATAAAAAAGAGGGACTGCC
>DAIRSI010000061.1:0-9608 GCA_036804505.1 Bacteroidaceae bacterium | reverse complement strand
ACGACAAGCCCATTGGTAGAATTAAGTATGCACTAAATTAATTCCGCCAACAGGTCCTTTATATAGGCAATATTAAGTCGTCGCACTGCAGTCTGCAACGCGTCGGACTGCAGTCAGCAACACGTCGGCCTGCAGAGCCACACGCGTCGGACTGCAGTCCGACGCATAAACACTACCTGCTTATGAATTAAATCTTCAAAGAAAAAGAGCTTAACATCAAGCAACAACAGGATCATGCGTAAGGAATAAAATCAATATTTATATGAAACAGGGATGACTTTGGAGTTTCACTTTACGGATATACACAAAAAAAAGCGGCAGATAAAATACTCTGCCGCTTTACATGTCATTAAATCTAGTACAGTTTCCTTTTTCGAATGTCATTCGCAAAGGTACCATTATAAATCTGCCCTTACAAGTCCATAATGGTTCATAAATGCTTTTTTTTACAGAAAATCAAGCATCTATGCCTGTGAAATACTTCAGCAGGAACCCTATCAGGAAACTGATTCCAGCTACCGAAAAGCTCAAAACTGCCATTTCAGCAAAACGCTTTTTAAAGCTTTCGGACCTTGCCACCGAATAATAATAATTGAACGCGGCAATGATAATGATTGCCATGATGAACATTATCAGGAGAGCTATAATCACATTACTGAACAGAATATAGGGGAAAATCAGGGCTGCTACGGTAATAAGATAAGCAATGCTCGTATATACAGAAGCTTTCATCGGACTTTTGCCTTCGTCTTTCTCGGATTTTGTGGAGAGATATTCCGATGATCCCATGGACAAAGCTGCTGCGATACCCGTAATTCCGCCGGTAAGCGCTATAAGAGGCGCATTGCTCAAGGCTAAAGTAAAACCTGCCAAGACTCCCGTAAATTCCACCAAAGCATCGTTCAATCCCAAAACGACAGAGCCCATGTACTGTAATCTTTCCTCGTTGATCATCTTTATCAGACGGTTCTCGTGCACGCTTTCATCATGTCCTATCTGGAGCAATTCAGGATAATCTGTGAACTGCGAATAGAAATTGAGTCCATTCTCTTCATTGGATTCCATTTTCTTGACGGCAAACGTAACACCCAGAACGCGGGCAATCCAATAGAACCTCCACACTTTCCACATATTCGGACTTACGACTTTCCCCGTATATTTCTGCAAAATACCGGCATGAGTAGCTTCCTCTCTGGATAGAGCCAAAAATACTTTTTTGTTTTCCTTGTTCGTTTCCACTCTCGACAAGCGTTCATATACCAAACTTTCAGTCACCTCATTGCGTTGTGAAACCAACAAGGCATCAATATCTTTCTTTTCCATTTGTTTCTATGTTGTTAAAATTTTCCGTGTATCCATTATTTGTTATTCCCAAGAAAGTTCTCTATCTGCTGAACAATCTGGTTCATTCCCTTTATTGAAGGATGTCCGTTGATTTTGTCCAATTGTGAAAGCTCTATACAACCGATACCGTAATGACTACATATTTCCTTCGCAGATTCCGTAACCTCTTTGCTAAGACCGTCGTTAAGCAGAAAATAGATTTTCACATTCGGATAATAATCCATCATGCCCGATAGTAAACGTGCCATAGCCGGACGGAAATTATAAAGATCTTCCGGCGTCCAGTTCTCATACTTGTACTCCCCTATCGGAGAATGTGCCCATGAATCATTTGTTCCCCCGAAGATAAAGATTATGTCGGGACATCCCAACGACTTCATGCGTGTAGTGAAGGAACGGTCACTGTAATCAGCCTGTCCATAGCCGGTGTTGCAGATAGTAGCGCCGGAATAAGAATTGTTCACACTCAGCTTGTAATGGTTCTTCTCTATGAACTGGTACCACCAAGTCTGATGAACAGACGTCACATCAGTATTTTCGTGTTTGCCGTCATGATACCAGATAGCATTGCCTTCAGGTATAAAGCCTTCGTACGTGGAATAGGAATCACCTAGAACAGAAACGGCGGGCAACGCTTGGGATAAAGCCGTGCTGAAGCCGAGTACAAGAAATAAAATAAAAGAAAAGAACTTTTTCATGGTCTCGTGAATATAATTGACTATTCTATAATATTTACTTTTATTGATATACAAAGATATAAATATTTTTGTTATTCACAGAAACCTACAATTAAAAGTTCGGAAAAAGGTTCTCTGTTCTATACATAAAAAACCGATCCCCGACTTCCATTAAGAAGGAGATCGGGGATTATTCATTTTGCCAGTTTCGTTCCTATATCTGTAACCGTTCCATTTTCTTCGTATTTGTAGAGTCCTACGGTATCCTTGTCACCGGTGGTTATCACCGCAAAAGTCCGGGTTGCATCAGGATAATCGGTATTGTTGTCCACCCACGTTCCATCATTGATATAAAATTTTCCACCGTTCACCATTCGATAATCGGGAACATGTGTATGGCCAAAAACAACGACATCCACTTTTTCATTATCATTCTCCAAATACTGAGTTTTGGCTTGCTCGAAATAATATTCCCACTTGGTTGCCCCCAACACAGCTTTAAGAAAAAGAGTTGGCTTCTTCACATTGTTTTGCTGCTGACGTTCTGCCCAAGTACGCTGAATATTTTTGAACAACTTCGCCGAAATAGTGCCATCAGCCTGCTGCTGCGGATAGAAATCAAGATAAGTATAATCATCATTGAATCCAGCAATATGCATCTTGAATATTTTCTCATCAAGACTTTCTTTGGGAGTCATTCGCTTTGACACATCAGCCAATACCGAATAATAAGCGAAAGCACCGGTCTGATCGACATCGCTTTTGTCGGGAACGACTTTCACTTCAGGAAGATTTTTGGGGACGGCAGGTTTTCCTTCGATAACCCAGGTAGCTGCATAACGTGCATAGAAATACCCTGCAGGCAATATGGTATTGTTATTGCCACACAATTCCTTGTTCGTAACACGATCCGGAGCGGAAAAAACATCGTATCGATGTCCGTGCTCCATGGCAATTTCCTTGCGGTCACCGGTATAGTAAGTGCCTAAACCCTGAGCATCACTCACCTGCACAATACCTGGGACAGCCTCTTGCAAAACTTTCTGTTCCAGAGTGAGATCATGATTTCCTGGCACATAAACCAGTTTAATCCCGCTTTTCATTACATGATTAAGTTCTTCAAAGACTTCTTTGTTATTTGCAATAACTCCTTTATAGAACTGTGTTTCGTCCGTATAAACCGGATAATAAACCGGCAGATACCATGCATCCAGAAAATCACCGATAATCACCAGTTCCCGTACATCCTCCGTATGGCAGAGGCGTTTCAAGAAATTAACGAGCAACGGGCGGTCTTTAATGGTCTCCGTATATTTATCATCAATACCTAAATGAAGGTCACTTATAGTAACTATCTTATTCCGCGTACTTCCCGCAGTCCATAAAGGGGAAGTGTCATTCCCTGACTCGGATTCATCATCACTTGAACATCCCATTGCTGTTCCTAAAAATATTACTGCACACATAATAGAAAACCATTTGAATGATTTTCTCCATAAAACTAGCTTCGTCATAATCTTAATTTTTAAAATTTATTTTGTAAAATTACAGACATTTTCCTGGAAATAAGATTTTAAGATGTTTCAAAATCACAATAATGTGTTCCATTTTTGTAAAAGCAATAATGGAACCATATTATTATTTATGATACACCTTGTAGAAAGAGATTCATTTTGTATATTTGTCCAAGAAAAAAAAGACCATGATTGAACAATTCTTTATTGCAACAATTTACACGGCCCTCGTTGTGATGTTTCTGTCTTCTGCAACACTGTTTGCCTTTCGCAAGAGTGGCGACCGCTCACGGATGATTCTCTGTGCTATCATTCTTCTTTCGGTGTTCAACTACATACCCCGTCTGATAAATGTCATGAACGGAACAATTCAAGCCCCTGTCATGAGTGTCTGGATGTTAGCATTAGCCTTGTTCATGATTCTATCTTATACCATATATCCTATAGAAGTAATTTCTCCGGGATGGATTAATTTCAAAAGACTCTTGCTGCTGTACTCACCGGTAGCAGTAATCCTGCTGTTTTATAAAATCACACTAATTCTGGGAGTTGTTTACCCCCATTATTCAAGCATTATGGAGTTGCTGCCTCATTATCATGATTTTGATGCCGCATTCCGACTCTTGCTGTGTCTGATACTCTGTCTGCCCATTTTTCTAATATTTTACATTCCCTATACTCGTAAATACAGCAATACCGATAGAACATGGATTAGGGTTTATGTAATAAGCGGTATCGTGGATGTTCTCTCTTATTTATTAATTTTGGCGCATCACACGATGTTGGTATCGATCATATATTTTCATTTCACGATGGCACTAACCGCACTCAGACTATACATGGAACTGATTTACCGCATTGTCGATAAGAAAGTAACGAATGAAGATATTCCGACTCCGAATCAGACCGAATTTCTGGCTATAGAAAAGGCTATTACATTAAATGAAACCGGAAACAATCACAAAGAGAATGAACTTTTCCTTCGTCTGGAACAATACATGATGGATAAACAAGCCTGGCGCAATCCCAACCTGTCACTCACGATGCTCACGGAAGAACTTGCAATAAACCGCACCACTTTGACAAATGCGATCCATGACAATGGCATAGAAAGCGTCTCTACCTATATTAATAAATTCCGCATCTATGATTTCATCTCATTGCTAAACAAATTTCACGATATGAGCATCAAGGAAGCTTTTTACATTAGTGGTTACCGTTCACGCACTACTGCCTTAAGAAATTTCCGGGCAACCACCAATATGACCCCTTCAGAATATTTTGGACGTAATTTAAATAATGATGATTAGCATAAAGCCAAAGGTTTTACTGCTTGATAAACACTTACCGATTCATAGATAATGTTTTTCAAGTTTTATAGCTTTAGTCAACTGATTTTATTGTACTTTTGCATCGAAACAGAATCCGTTTACCATGATCCATGAATATAACATCCGAATTTTGCCCGAACAGGCAGCCAGCGAACAAAGTATTAAGAGCTATGTAAGTTACGAAAAAGGTCTTGACATCCGTACTATCAATGCCGTAAGAGTTCTAAAGCGAAGCATCGATGCAAGACAAAGAACTATTTTTGTCAACTTGAGCATCAAGGTCTACATAAACGAAATGCCGGAAAATGACGAATATATCCATACAGAATATCATTCCGTAGAGGGAAAGCCCCAAGTGATAATTGTTGGAGCTGGTCCGGGAGGACTTTTTGCTGCCTTGCATTTGATAGAGCTGGGATTGAAACCTATTGTCGTTGAGAGAGGAAAAGATGTGCACGAACGGAAAAAAGACATAGCGCTCATCGGCCGTACACATAAGGTGAATCCCGAATCGAACTATTCATTTGGAGAAGGAGGAGCCGGAGCCTATTCCGACGGAAAACTCTACACAAGAAGTAAAAAGCGGGGAAATAGTGACAAAATACTGAATGTCTTCTGCCAGCATGGTGCCAGTATCAGCATCCTTTCGGATGCACATCCTCACATAGGAACCGATAAATTACCCGCAGTGATAGAAAATATGCGAAATACCATTCTTCGCTGTGGAGGTCAGGTACTGTTTGAAACAAAAATGACGGCATTGATCATTGAGAATGAAAAAATAATCGGCATCGAAACAGAAAACGGGAAAAACATACAAGGTCCTGTAATCCTTGCAACAGGCCATTCGGCACGAGATGTCTACAGATGGCTTTATAGTAATGGAGTCGACATAGAAGCAAAAGGGCTGGCTGTAGGAGTACGTCTGGAACACCCTTCACAACTCATCGACCAAATACAATACCACAACCGGAACGGAAGAGGAAAATATCTGCCTGCAGCCGAATACAGCTTTGTGCAACAAATTGAAGGGCGAGGCGTCTATAGCTTTTGCATGTGTCCCGGAGGTTTTGTTGTTCCGGCCGCAAGCGGTGCACAACAAATTGTAGTCAACGGAATGTCTCCATCCAATCGCGGCTCGCAATGGAGCAACAGCGGAATGGTTGTCGAAATACACCCGGAAGATTTACCCCAGATAAACGATTTGGATATCTCTCTCGAAAAAGGGTTCAACTCCGAAAGTCCTTTGGCAATGATGGAATTTCAGGAAGCTTTGGAAAAGCAATGCTGGATTTCCGGTAACATGCGACAAACCGCACCGGCACAAAGAATGAGTGATTTTGTGAATGGACGTCTTAGTTACGATCTTCCCAAAAGTTCCTACAGCCCGGGACTGATATCATCTCCTTTGCACTTCTGGATGCCACAGTTCATCACAAGTCGTCTCAAAGAAGGCTTCTTGAGATTCGGGAAGTCCAGCCACGGCTTTCTCACGAATGAAGCGGTTATGATTGGAGTTGAAACAAGAACATCCTCACCGGTGCGAATCATACGTGACAAAGAAACTCTCCAGCATATTACCGTACAAGGACTTTTCCCCTGCGGAGAAGGTGCAGGCTACGCCGGCGGTATCGTTTCGGCGGGGGTTGATGGAGAACGCTGTGCCGAAGCTGTTGCCAATTATTTAGGTAAAATATAATATCATGGAAAGGCCCGCTTTTACTCCTAAAATAGGTATTGTGGAAAACAATACATTGACGGCACTAGGACTACAAATCCTGCTGCAAAGAATAATCCCGATGGGAACCATTCTGGTTTTCCATACCTTTCAGGAATTTGCAGACAACGAGCCTGATAATTTTTTCCATTATTTCATTTCCTCCCAAATGTATATTGAACACACAGCTTTCTTCCTGCCAAGGATTCACAAGACAATGATTCTGACAAACGGGGCCGGAAATACAGTTTCTCAAATTGAAGGAATTCACACCTTGAATATCAATCAGGAAGAAGAGGAACTGGTTAAGGACATCCTAAAGATGCAACAACATGGACATCGTTCCCACGGAATCCAACCAATCCCGACAGATAAGGCAAAAGCCTCTGCCCTTTCCTCGCGCGAAAAAGAAGTTCTGGTTCTCATCATAAAGGGATTTATCAATAAACAAATAGCCGATCAGCTCAACATAAGCCTGACCACAGTCATTTCTCACAGAAAAAACATCACAGAGAAACTTGGCATCAAATCCGTTTCCGGATTGACAATCTACGCAGTAATGAACGGATACATTGATGCTGACAAAATCTAAAAAATCCTCATTAATGAGGATTGTATAAATTTACAAATTGTCGTTACTTTGCAAACGGATAATAACGAATGTAAAGAAATTATGAGAAAAACAACATCACTGGCTTGCGTATTGCTCGCAACGGCATTACTGCCAATTCAGGCCAAGACAGAAGAAACAACAAACTTGGGTGATACCACCAAAGTAGTAGATATAGAAGAAATAGTTGTCATAGGTTCTCCCAAGACAAATATGAAACTGAGGCAACAGCCAACAGCTGTATCCATATTTTCGCAAGGAAATATGCAGGCTGAGCACATCACTTCCTTTAAGAGCCTTACCTCTTTGACCCCAAATTTCTTCATGCCCGACTATGGTTCCCATCTCACATCTGCCATCTATATCCGAGGAATCGGCTCCCGCATCAACACTCCGGCAGTTGGACTATACGTCGACAATATTCCATATTTGGATAAGTCTGCATTCGACTTTAACTTCTATGACATCGAGCGTATCGATGTTCTCCGTGGTCCTCAAGGAACTCTCTTCGGCCGCAATACCATGGGAGGTCTCATCCAGGCGTACACTAAGAATCCGTTCAGATATCAAGGAACAGACCTCACAATGGGTGCTGCTACAGGAAACAACAGTTATCGGATGGCCCTTACTCACTATCATCGTATCAGCCAGCAATTTGCTTTCTCTGCAGGTGGATTCTATGAAGGTGCCCGAGGCTTTTTCAAAAACAAGACGCTCGACAAATGGGCTGACCCACTACAAAGCGGAGGAGGCCGCATCCGTGCAATCTATATGCCCAACAGCAATCTGAAATTCGATTTCAGTTCAAACTACGAATATAACGATGAGGGCGGATACACCTATGGAAAAGTCGACGCCACAACAGGAAAGGTAGGAGACATTCTATCCAATGAGAAAAGCAAATACCGCAGAGGTTTGTTCAATTCAGGCCTGAATATTGAATACCAGGCCGACAACTTTATATTCAATTCTATTTCCGGTTACCAGAATCTGAACGACCGCATGTACATGGATCAAGATTTTACGGCAGCCAACACTTATACGTTACAGCAAAAACAGAAATTGAATTCATGGACTCAGGAATTTACATTCAAGAGCAAACCGGATAAAAACTGGCAATGGACAACCGGAGCTACGGCCTATTACCAGCATTTGAATACGAATTCCAATGTCGGTTTCGGAAGTGCTTTCATCGGGATGCTGCAAAATACGATGGACAAAGCTATGGCTCAATCGCCGGTCAAAATCAAGTTAACCGATACCGATATTGATTCGCCGGGGTTATTCAAAACGCCTCTCTTCGGAGCCGCAGTCTACCACCAAAGCACATTCAACAACCTTTTCGGAATGAAGAAAGTGGCAGCAACCATTGGCCTGCGTGTTAATTATGAATGGATGAATATAGACTATGATACACAAGCAGCCATGAACTACTCTATGACGATGAGGGGAGTTACAAAAACCGGAACTTATTCCGCACAATATGTCGGAAAAGAAAGCACCGATTATCTACAGCTCCTTCCAAAGTTCGCTCTTTCTTACCAATTCAATAAATCGAATAACTTGTTTGCCCAAGTAAGTCGGGGTATGCGTAGCGGCGGATATAATATCCAAATGGTTTCAGAATATCTGGCAAGTTCCATGCAGAAAAATGCAGGACTCATGGAAAATAATGCCGATGTAAACAAGGCTCTTGAATACAAACCTGAATATTCCTGGAACTATGAAATTGGTTCACACTTGACGTTATTGGATAGCAAACTATGGGCGGACTTGTCAGCATTCTACATTGATACACGCGACCAACAAGTATCCCGTTTTGTCGAAAGCGGATTAGGACGTTTCACAGCCAATGCCGGAAAAAGTCATAGCTATGGTGCAGAAGCAAGTCTGCTTGCACAGCTGACAGACAACTTGAGTGCAAATGCATCTTATGGTTATACAAGAGCAACCTTTAAAGATTACGAAAGTACAACCAGCAAAACTACCATAGATTATACAGGGAACTATGTTCCCTTCGTTCCTCGCAATACAGTGTCAATTGGCGCTGCATACGTATTCTTTCTGAAATGCGGATGTCTCCAGAACATTACGGTTAATGCCAATTACCGCGGAACCGGAAAAACATTCTGGACTGAAGCAAACAATGCATCACAAAGCTATTACGGAACCTATAACGGACGTATTTCAGCAAAATCGAAACGCGCCCAACTCGATCTTTGGGTCGAAAATGTATTCAACAAGAAATACAATACATTCTATTTTGAAAGTATGGGAAGTGGAATCGCACAAATCAGCAAACCTCGCAGATTTGGAATTGATGTCAGATTGAATTTCTAAACCACACCACATAAATGAAGAAGGGGGTGTGTCAAAACGACGCGCCCTCTTTTTTTTAAGCACAAAGTCCCGACT
>DAIRSI010000060.1:0-10926 GCA_036804505.1 Bacteroidaceae bacterium | reverse complement strand
TGTTGACATAATAAAACCCCGAAAGTTTTTTGTCTAACTTTCGGGGTTCACTTCAAACACATCCTCTTTTTATATATCATCTTCTGCCTTTACGGCCTTTACCTTTTTTCTTATCATCTTTGCCACGTCCACCTCTTCTCCCTGAATCGGCATCTGCTCTCTTGGCAACTGTTGTTGTTCGTGGAGTTGGTGCATCCTCCCCTGCCAAAGCAAAATCCAACTGTTTACGTTCCAAATTAGCATTGGCAACTTTCACGCAAAGAGCATCACCCAGACTATAAATCTTATGTGTCCTGCGTCCTGTCAGACAATAATTTTTTTCATCAAATTCAAAATAATCATCACCCAGATCACGCATAGGAACCAATCCCTCACACTTATTCTCATTCAGTTCCACATAAACGCCCCATTCGGTCACACCACTGATGACTCCTTCGAACTCCTCACCCTTATGTTCCGACATATATTCAACTTGCTTATACTTGATGCTGTCACGCTCTGCATTTGCTGCAACCTGCTCCATATCCGAACTATGTTCGCAAAGTTCTTCATATTTAGCTTCTTGTACAGAACGCCCTCCTGCCAGATAACGAGTAAGCAAACGATGAACCATCATATCCGGGAACCGGCGAATTGGAGAAGTGAAATGAGTATAATAATCAAAAGCAAGTCCATAGTGACCAATATTATGAGTGCTATAAACAGCCTTCTGCATAGATCTCAAGCTAATAGTCTCTATCAGATTCTGTTCTTTCTTTCCATGAATATCATTCAACAACTTATTAACTGATTTGGAAGTTTCCTGTTTGGATCCACCCAATTTAAGCTTATATCCGAAACGAGTAATAAACTCTTTCAAGTTTTCCAATTTATCAGGATCGGGCACATCGTGAATGCGATAAGGGAATACCTTCGGATTCTTATTCTTTGGAACCTTACCTATGCGTTCGGCTACTGTCCTATTGGCCAGAAGCATAAATTCTTCAACCAGTTTGTTTGCATCCTTAGATTCCTTGAAATAAACACTCAACGGTTTTCCTTTTTCGTCAATTTCAAATCTGACTTCCACTCTATCGAAATCTATTGCTCCATTAGCCATACGCTTTTCACGTAAAATTTTCGCCATACGATCCAATTCCAGAATTTCATCCTTGTAGTCCCCTTCTCCCGTTTCAATAATCTGCTGTACTTCGTCGTAATTAAAACGCCGATTACTCTTGATGATTGTGTGAATTATTTCGGCATCTTTTACCTCAGCCTTGTCATTCATTTTGAAAATTACGGAATATGTGAGCTTCTCCTCATCGGGACGTAAAGAACAAATGCCATTACTTAAACGTTCGGGAAGCATCGGGATTGTTCTATCCACAAGATATACCGAGGTAGCACGTTTCACCGCCTCTTTATCAATAATACTACCTTCTGTTACATAATGCGTCACATCAGCAATGTGGACACCCACCTCCCATAAATTGTTTGAAATCTTGCGTATGGAAAGCGCATCATCAAAATCCTTAGCATCTTTCGGGTCAATCGTAAAAGTAACGACATCACGAAAATCGCGCCGTTTGGCAATTTCCTCCGGATTCAGGTCATCAGGAATTTTTTCAGCCGCTGCTTCCACATTCTTCGGATATACATAAGGCAATCCATATTCAGCAAGTATAGCATGCATTTCGGTGGTATTGTCACCTGCCTGTCCCAAAATATCCAAAACCTCCCCAATCGGATTCTTGGCTTCCTCTGGCCATTCCACAATCTTCACGAGAGCCTTGTCGCCTGTTTTTCCACCCTTCAACTTATCTTTAGGAATGAAAATATCGTTGGCAAGAGTACGATTTTCTGTAAGGAGAAAAGCATAATATCTATCCACTTTCAATGTACCTACAATAGTATCATTTGCACGTTCAAGGATTTCAATCACTTCACCCTCAGGTGTTTTGTTACGTCGTTTGGCAAATAAAGAAATACGAACCTTGTCATTATTCATAGCATGCGCAGAGTTTCGTTCTGCTATCAGAATCGGATCCCCCCCTCCTTCAGGAACAAAAGTATTTTTTCCATTACTTTTGCGGAAAAAGACTCCTTCTACAATCTGTCCATGACTGTTGTACTTGAATTTATTATTATCAATTCCCGCAATGAACCCTTCATCTTTCATGTCTTCGAGAATATCCATACATAGCATCTTAAGCGGATGATTATCCAGATGCAAGATGGAGAAAATCTGCTTCATTCCCAACGTTTCGGTGGGATTATTTTGGAACATATCAGTGATTTGCGCCAGTAGTTCCTTTTTTGTGAGACGTTTGCCTCCTTTTTTACCTGCTCTTCCCATATTATTATTTATTTGGAAAATACTATTAAAGACAAAGTAAGCAAAAAACTTGTATAGTTGGTTCGAAAAAAAATTAATTTTTCATATAAAGTGCACTTTTGCGCAATATTGGCTATCTTTGCGCCAATTATATTATTCTTTATTATGACTGATGAGGAAAGAGTAAAAAAAATTAACACGATCACCTTGGTAGGTAGTTTTGTAAACTTCCTGCTGGTAGTCTTCAAATTCATCGCAGGAATTGCCGGACAAAGTGCGGCTATGATTGCCGATGCAGTACATTCTTTGTCAGATTTCATCACGGATATCATCGTACTACTTTTTATCCGCATATCTAACAAGCCCAAGGACAAGGACCATGATTATGGACACGGAAAATACGAAACGATGGCTACAGCTATCATCGGAATAATCTTGTTTGGCGTTGGTATTGGAATCCTTTGGAACGGAACCACAGAAGTAATCAGTTTCTGCAAAGGAAATCCTTTGCCTACCCCCGGCATGCTGGCATTTTGGGCAGCAATCATTTCCATTGTATTCAAAGAACTGCTTTATCAATATACTGCTCGCGGAGGAAAAAATCTTAATTCACAAGCTGTTATTGCCAATGCATGGCATCATCGCAGCGATGCTTTTTCATCCATTGGAACAGCAATCGGCATCGGCGGTGCCATTCTATTAGGAGACAAATGGCATGTACTAGACCCGATTGCAGCCATTATAGTAAGTTTCTTTATTATCAAAGTAGCAATCAAACTCATTATTCCATGCATTGATGAATTATTGGAAAAATCCTTGCCGGATGAAACGGAAAAAGAAATACTCTCGATAATTACTTCCATGGATGGCGTTTCAGATCCGCATAATCTACGGACACGCCAAATAGGAAACCACATTGCTATCGAAATACACATTCGCATGAATGGCAACATGCCTTTGTGGGAATCTCATGAGGTAACAAAAAAAATTGAGAACAAATTGAAAGAACGCTTTGGAGATAACACTCATATAGGCATTCATGTTGAACCCATCAAATAATCCATCATGAAAATATTAATTACAGGTGCAAGTGGATTTATTGGCAGCTTTCTTGTAGAAGAAGGACTAAATTTGAATCTCAAAGTTTGGGCAGGTATTCGTAGCACCAGTAGCCGAAAGTATCTTCAAGACAAGCAAATTCATTTTGCTGAGCTGGATTTGGGCAATGCTGAAAAACTGAAGAAGCAGTTGCAAAGACACAAGGAAGAACATGAAGGATGGGATTGCATTATTCATTGTGCCGGAGCTACCCAATGCAAACATAAATCCGACTTCGATAAGATCAATTTCAAAACAACCCAACATTTCGTGGAAGCCTTACAGGATTTGGATATCGTTCCCAAGCAATTTATTTATATCAGCTCTCTCAGTGTTTTCGGCCCCATTCATGAAAAGGATTATGCTCCGATCTGTGAAGAAGACATCCCGAAACCTGATACCGCCTATGGTAAAAGCAAACTAAAGTCGGAACATTACTTGCAACATCTCTGTGATTTCCCATATGTCATTTTCCGTCCCACCGGAGTTTACGGTCCTCGTGAAAAAGATTATTTTCTAATGGCAAAATCCATCAAAAACCATTTCGATTTCTCCGTAGGTTACAAAAGACAAGATCTTACCTTTATTTATGTAAAAGACCTTGTTCAAGCTGTATATTTAGCAATGGAAAAGGGAATAACCCGTCGCTCCTATTTCGTCAGTGACGGAAAAGTATATTCCAGTAGGACTTTCTCAGATCTTTTACAAAAAGAAATGGGGAATCCGTTTGTCATGCGCATAAAAAGTCCTCTTATAGTTTTAAAAGGAATCTCATTACTGACAGAAACTGTTGCACGCATTATGGGAAAGAGTAGCACTCTGAATTCTGACAAGTATAACATTATGAAACAACGTAATTGGCGTTGCGATATAACCCCTCTCATCATCGAATTAGGCTATAAACCGCAATATGATTTGCAAAGAGGAGTCAAAGAAATTATTCAATGGTATAAACAAGAGAAATGGCTATAAACTTATTTCAACGAGAACAACCGCAAAAAGGGCTTTTTGCAGTAGAAAAAGCCGGATTGCTTTATGGAATTATCACCACGATATTGATTCTGTGTCTATTCAGCAAGCTCAAAGACCCCTTACTCATGCTAGGAGAACGCGCCGGAATCTTGGGTATGATGATAGCGCTCTATTTTGGATACAGAGCCTATCCCTGCCGCCTTACCACTTTTACACGGGTTGGTACTCAAATGGGATTATTAGCTTACTGGTATCCGGATACTTATGAATTTAACCGTCTCTTCCCCAATCTTGATCATCTTTTCTCGGCAGCAGAACAATCCATTTTCCATTGTCAGCCATCATTAATCATGAATCAAATACTTCCTCGATGGACAAGTGAATTCTTCAATATGGGCTACTTTTCCTACTATCCGATGATAGCGCTAGTAGTCATGTTTTATTTCTTTTTCCGATACAAACAGTTCAAAAAGATAACATTCATTATCATTTGCAGCTTTTTTATCTTCTATTTCATTTACATCTTTCTGCCGGTTGCCGGCCCCCAGTATTATTTCCAAGCAATTGGGCTTGACCAGGCAGCAGCTGGACATTTTCCTAATATAGGACATTATTTTTACTCCCACTCCGAGCTCCTGCCCTCACCGGGAAGTTCCGATGGATTCTTCTACCACTTGGTAGAAAATTCACAAGCAGCAGGAGAACGCCCTACTGCAGCATTTCCTAGTTCCCACGTGGGCATCAGCACAATTTTGATGATTATTGCGTTCAAAGGGAAAAAGAGCCTTTTCTTCTGCATGCTACCTTTTTATATCTTTCTTTGCGGAGCAACAGTATATATTCAAGCTCATTATCTGATTGATGCCATTGCCGGATTTGTTTCCGCATTCATTATCTATGGAATTTCTTTATGGATGTACGAACGCTGGTTCATCCCATCAGACTATTGCAAAGGAGAAAAGCCAACGTTCTAATGTTCTGTTATTCCCAACAAGGAATCTCATCTTTCCATTCGGGAAGCATATCGCGATGAAACTCCGGATTTTTACCGGCTTTCTTCTGATCCCTATAATTTTTCAACAACCGGAAAGCCCGATTGGAAAGAAAAACAATGGCTATAAGATTACAAAGAGTCATAAGTCCCATGCAAAGATCAACCATGCTCCATGCTGTCTGCAGGGTAACGATTCCTCCTACCAAAACAGTAATTCCACATATTATACGATAACCCAAAAGGGCGCCTTTACGCGAAGTTATAAACCGTACGTTTGTCTCTCCATAGTAATAATTACCAATAATAGTACTATAGGCAAACAAAAAGACCGCTGCAGAAATGAAGTATCGCCCGACGGTTCCGATCTCTGACTCTAAAGCCTTTGTCGTTAGAATAATACCGTCATCTGCCCCAGTGTATAAACCAGAAAGAATAATAATGAAAGCCGTACAAGTGCAAATAACCAACGTATCAGTGAAGACTCCAAGAGATTGCAGCAATCCTTGCTTGACAGGATGTGAAATATCAGCAGTTGCTGCAGCATTAGGAGCCGATCCTTCACCGGCTTCATTACTGAAAAGCCCGCGCTTGATACCTTGCATCATGGCAGCGCCAACCATACCTCCGGCTGCCTGTTGCATTCCAAAAGCACTTCCTATGATGATTTTAAAAACATGAGGCAATTCGGTGATGTTAATGGCAACAATAAACAGAGCCAAGATGATATAACCCACAGCCATGAAAGGAACAACTACGGCAGAGAATTTCGAAACCCGCTGAATTCCACCAAATATGATAAACAAAGTGACTACCGTCATTACGGCACCGATGAGGAACTTATTCCACGAAAAGGTATCCGCCAGGGAATCACAAATGGTATTGCTCTGCACCACTTGGTTGGCCATTCCAAAAGTCATTGTGATGAGGATGGCAAAAAGCACACCCATCCAACGTTTTCTCAAACCTATCTGCATGTAATAAGCTGGTCCGCCTATAAAGGAATCTTTCCCTTTAAGTTTATACAGTTGCGCCAAAGTCGATTCCACAAAAGCCGTTGCTGCACCCAAAAGTGCCATTACCCACATCCAGAATACCGCGCCGGGACCTCCTACAAAAATAGCCGAAGCCACACCTGCCAGATTGCCTGTCCCTACACGACTTGCCAATGCCACGGTAAAAGCCTGGAAAGAACTGATATGCTTACGCTCTTCTCCATCCGTCTTATGCACGGTGCCGGATTCCGTAAGCAGTTTCATCATCTCTCCTAACATGCGGAATTGCACACAACCACTGCGCACTGTAAAATAAAGTGCGCAAAGAATTAAAACGGCGATAATAAGATATCCCCATAAAAAATTGTTGGTCGTTCCCAACAAATCCAATAATTGCTGTCCCAGTTTTGTCATTGTCTTATTTTTATGGCTCTCGGCTATACTTATCCGCCATACTGAGCCTTGATCTTTTCAAAAATCTGAAAAAGTTCCTCCACAGTCTCTGCTCTGAGCATTGCAATCCGCGTGTTTCGAAAATCAGGTAATCCCTTAAAGAGAGGAGTCGCCGCCAAATGACGACGTATATGGAGAATACCCCTACGTTCATCAAGCCGTTCCACGCTTTGCAATACCTCCTCTTTCAGTACATCCATTTTCCAATCGAAAGCCAAAGCGGGAAGTTCCTCTCCTGTCAAAAGATAATGCTTTACTTCCTTGAAAATCCACGGACGACCGAAGCTCCCACGCCCAATCATAATGGCATCCACTCCATAGCGGTCAAAGCATTCCTTGCATCGTTGCGGAGTAGTTACATCTCCATTGCCTATAATAGGGATTTGCATACGATAATTCTCCTTCACTTTCCCAATAAGAGTCCAATCTGCCTCCCCTGTGTACATTTGTGCACGAGTGCGCCCGTGAATGGTTAATGCCGAAATTCCGCAATCTTGAAGTTGCTCTGCAAGTTCCACTATAACCTGATGATCGGAATCCCATCCCAAACGAGTTTTAACTGTCACTGGAATATGAACGGCTTGCACCACGGCACGGGTAATATTGAGCATCAAGGGAATATTCTGCAACATTCCGGCACCCGCACCTTTCCCTGCCACACGTTTCACAGGACATCCGAAGTTCAAGTCGATAATATCGGGTTTGGCGGCCTCAACCATCTTGGCAGCTTCGACCATTGTATCGACATCCCTTCCGTAAATCTGAATGGCAACGGGACGCTCCTCATCACTGACAACTATTTTCTGCATAGTCTTGTTCACCTCCCGCACCAGAGCATCGGCAGAGACAAATTCAGTGTAAACCAAGTCGGCTCCAAAGCGCTTGCACATCAACCGAAACGCTATGTCTGTAACGTCCTCCATGGGTGCCAGAAATACAGGATATTTTCCCAATTCAATCGAACCTATCTTCATATTAGTCTGCTAATTTCGCTTATTGTGCAAAAGTACGGAAAAAATAGCTAACTTTGCAGTTCTAAACAGTAGAAAAGAAAACAATGGCCTATTCCTTATCCGATTTTGAAATCATGGCACCTGTAGGTTCCCGCGAATCACTGGCAGCTGCCATTCATGCCGGAGCCGATTCCATCTATTTCGGCATAGAAAGTCTGAACATGCGTGCCCGCTCGGCAAGCGCCTTCACCATAGAGGATCTCAGAGAGATAGCACAGATTTGCGAGGACAACCACGTGAAGAGCTATCTTACCATCAATACCATCATTTACGATGAGGACATCACTTTGATGCGAAAGATAGTAGATGCAGCTAAAGAAGCCGGCATCAGTGCTGTCATCGCCGCCGATGTGGCCGTCATGAGCTATTGCAACCAAATAGGACAGGAAGTGCATCTTTCAACCCAACTGAACATCTCCAACGCTGAATCCTTAAAATTCTACGCACATTTCGCCGATGTGGTAGTATTGGCACGCGAACTCAACCTGAAACAAGTTGCCGAAATCCATCGACAAATAGAAGAAGAGCACATCTGCGGCCCTAAAGGCGAAGAGGTACGAATCGAAATGTTCTGCCACGGTGCTCTATGTATGGCTGTGTCCGGAAAATGCTATCTCAGTCTGCAAAACATGGATGCTTCAGCAAACCGAGGTGCCTGCATGCAGATATGCCGTCGCTCCTACATCGTAAAAGACAAAGAAAGCGATATAGAGTTGGAAGTTGACAACAAATACATCATGTCGCCAAAAGATCTGAAAACAATTGAATTCATGGACGAAATGATTGATGCCGGCGTACGAGTATTCAAGATTGAGGGACGGGCAAGAGGAGCCGAATATGTTCGAACAGTCGTAGAATGTTATAAGGAAGCCATTCGTTCTTATCTGGACGGCACCTTTACCAAAGAAAAAAAACAGGATTGGAACGAAAGACTTAAGACTGTCTTCAATCGCGGATTCTGGGATGGATACTATTTAGGACAGCGACTTGGAGAATGGAGCAAGAACTACGGTTCCGAAGCAACCGAGCGTAAAGTTTATGTCGGTAAGGGAATCAAATATTTCTCTAACATTGGTGTGGCAGAATTCCTCATTGAGGCAGCCGAATTCTCCGTTGGCGACAAACTTCTGATAACCGGTCCCACCACAGGGGCCATGTTCCTTACCCCCGATGATGTGCGCGTTGATTTAAAACCGGTGGAAACCGTTCATAAAGGCGAACACATCTCCTTCAAGGTACCCGACAAAATACGCCCCAGTGACAAACTCTACAAATTAGTATCTGCAGAAGATTTGCATAAAAAAAGATAGTCCATAAACCTTATTTTATGGACTATCACACACTTCAGGGATTTTTATCGTTTTCCCCCTTAAGCAAATCACCTTCGATATTAAACTCATAAACACGCATGGCAGGACGTAAATAAACTTCTTTGATATCGGAAAGGTCTGCCATAATTTGCAATTCTTGCTGTTTCATTTCCTTTGAATTAAAAAATATACTACTATTGTTACTAGAATCATCAGTCATCTTTTTTCGTTTCTGACGCTAAAGTAGATGATTCTATCGAAAGCGATGTCTCACTGACGCAATATTTTGTCTCACTGACGCAAACAGTTGATAATGAGCTAATAAAAAAGCAAAAAAAAATATCCGTTACAAGAAATATTTTCTTATAACGGATAAAAAAAGAAATAAAAAGCCTCAGGGTTTTCTAATTCTTCAATATTAAATGAGAACCTCTATCCCTTAAAATATCATCCATATTTGTCTTTGCCCAACTTATTAATCCATTGATATACGGAATGAGAGTCTTAGCCCGTGGTGTCAGCGAATATTCTACCCGAGGAGGGACTTCTGCATAAATATGTCTTGCTACCAATCCATCCTCTTCGAGAGTGCGAAGAGTTACCGTCAACATTTTCTGAGAAATGTCCGGAATTTCCTTTTGCAAGGCATTAAAACGCATGCATTCATGCTGATCGAGCGTGTATACCAAAAGCAGTGACCACTTGTCACTGATACGTGCCAATATATTCCGAATAGGACATCCGGGATATATTTCACTACGAATCATATTTCTTTCCATAATCTTCTTTGTTTCAAATTACTATCCAAAAGTAAGCAATAATCTAAAATGAAACAAACTTTCGCTTATTCATCAAGTTAATTAGAGTTAAATATACTTTCGGGAAATGCTTCATAAACAACATTACTAACCTTCCGGTAACTGAGTTACAATAAAGTGCCTTCTTGCAAAAGCTTTTTTAAGTCCATACATTTGCAACAGAATAATAATAATATAAACCCCATAAAATTGATTTGTATGAAAAAAGTAGTATTGATTGGAGCAACAGGCTTCGTAGGTTCAATTCTCTTGAATGAATTATTAAATCGCGGCCATCAAGTAACAGCCATTGTAAGAAACGCAGCCAAGGTAATAGTTCACAATAACAATTTGACTGTAGCAGAAGCTGATATTACCGACTCTCAAACGATCAAAAACTTATGCTTAGGAAAAGATGCAGTGATAAGTGCATACAGCCCCGGATGGACCAGTCCCGATATATACAATGAGACTTTAAGAATATATCCCTTGATACTTAATACGGTAAAAGCTTCAGGAGTGAAGAGATTGCAGATTGTAGGTGGTGCCGGAACACTCTTCTGTGCTCCAAGACTGAGAGTGGTAGATTCAGGAGTTATTCCTGCAGAAATCATGGGAGGAGTAAAGTCTTTAGGTGAATTTTACTTGAATACTCTGATGAACGAAAAAGAAATAGATTGGGTATTTTTCTCTCCCGCTGGGACACTCGAACCGGGAGAAAGAACTGAAAAATTCCGTCTTGGCAAAGATGACCTAATCGTTGACGAGAAGGGTTACAGCCATATTTCCGTTCAAGACTATGCTATGGCCATGGTAGATGAACTGGAACAGGAAAATCATCATAAGGAACGCTTTACCATCGGCTATTGATTGTAAAAGCGTCATGAAAGTCACTTTTACCGGGAACTTTTTTACAGAACGACACAAACAACACATTGATTTTAATTTAAAATAAATGATAAGCAGTCTATAAAATACAT
>DAIRSI010000059.1:0-11040 GCA_036804505.1 Bacteroidaceae bacterium | reverse complement strand
AGGGCGTGATAGGGACTTGCACCCATTAGAATGGCACCATGCTAGGCGAACTCAAAAAACTGGCTCCCCCATTACGGAGGAGCCAGATGAATATATTAAAATGCTTTATATACTATATTAATAGGTATATCCTGCAGTTTTCTTTAATAAACTATTTTGAAGAATTGCCTGTGCAGGAATAGGCCACCAATACTGATAATCATCAAACGAACGTTTAGGATCATCTGCAGCAGCTTTTACCATTGCAGCTTTCATATCTTTCCAACGCAGCAAGTCGAGATAACGTGTTCCTTCAAAAGCAAGTTCAACGCGTCTTTCATGTTTAATGGCAGTACGGAGTTGGGCTTGTGTCAGCGAAGTTGATAATGCCGGCATATTAACTCCCTTTCTTCCACGGATCATTTGAATGGCGTTCACAACAGCTGCATTTTGTCCGCCGTTTTCATTAAGAGCTTCTGCATACATCAAGACAACATCAGCATAACGCAACAAAACTGCATCTCGTTTTGGAACATAACCATGTTTGATAGGAAGATCAGAATTCAAAAGGTATTTCTTGATAACTGTTGTTTTTTTCGTAACAGAAGGTATATTGTAAATACTACCATCAGCTGTTTGAAGAACAGGATCTAAAAACACCATACTTAAACGAGGATCTCGATTATTGAAAGCATCCGTTGCATCGTACAAAGGATTGGTTTTAGAGAAAGGAGTTCCATCCTTGAATTCATATTCGTCCACACAATTCTGCATTCCAATAAAATCACCCCAAGAACACGTTACCAAGATAACATCATTGATAGCATTCCAGCCTAACGAAGTACTGGTATAATCTGCAGCATAGAATGAATAAATGATTTCGGGATTATTTCTCTGGTTGTCACCCTTGAATACATCTTCATAATTAGAGGAAATAGAGAACTGGTTTTCGGCCGTACCAAAATATTTATTCCAGCAATCTATAACGGTTGCATAATCCTTCTTATATAATGCTACTCTCATCTTCATGGCATAAGCTGCGCCCTTTACAAAGCGGCCACCTTTAAATGCTGTATTGGGTAAATTCGCGATTCCGTAGTCCAAATCGCTAATGATAGCAGCCAACACATCCGCCTGTGATGATTGTCCTACCTTGATATCAGGTGTGGATGATGTCAACACCAGTGCAACATCTCCCCAAAGATAAGTAAGATTGAAATAACTCCATGCTCTCACGAATTTTGCTTCAGCAATGTATTGTTTACGTGAGCCGTCCGACAGAAAACTAACTTTATCACTCTCCATTGTCTGAATAAAGTCATTACATTTAGCGATGGCATCGTACTGGAATTTATAATAATCCTGAATGTAGCCGTTTGAAGGTACCATAGTACCCCCCTGAGTTACATTGGCACCCCAACCCATCTGACCATTGTCTGTACAACAATCTAGTGCAACAATTCCCGAATAAATAGAAGTTGCTCCGGGAACATCAGCTCCTCCGGCCCAACCAAAACCCATTCGACCATAGAGTGTAGTGAGTGCACTCTTTACCTGATCTTCATTTTTATAGAAAGTTTCCACAGTGGTTGAATCAAGTGGATTCTTATCCAATAAATCACTGCATGACGTAGCAAAAGATGCTAAAGCAGCCAATAATAATAAATATTTATATTTCATTTTTTTATTCTTTATGTTATACAAAAAATCTGTACTAAGAATCATTAGAATTTCACATTCAATCCCAATGAATATACACGATTCTGAGGATATGTTACATAGTAACCGCCATTACCGGCACGTTCGGGATCCAATCCCTTAAACTTGGTGATAGTAAACAAGTTTTCTCCTGCAAAATATACACGAACAGAATTAAGCACATTCTTTGTAACCTTAGCCATATTGAAAGTCCAACCGATATTCAGGTTTTTCAATCTGAGGAAAGAATTATCCTTCAAATTATATGTGCTCGGATAAGTATTAAAAGCAGATCTATAGTGTTGAGCATCATAAACAGCAGGCATGGTATTACTCTTGTTCTCAGGTGTCCATGCATTCAACCATTCTTTTGTCGGAATAGACTGCAAGAAGAATGGTTCGTAGCCTGAACCGTAGACGAATATCTTCTGACCAAATGTTCCGTAGAAGAATGCTGTAACATCCAATCCCTTCCAGTTAGCTGATAAAGTAAGACCGGTAGAGTATTTAGGGAATTTTCCGTCTACGAGTATTTTATCTTCAGAGCTTATTCCGGCTTTTCCGTCATGATCTTTGATTCTTATATCGCCGGCCTTCGGCTTATTTGTCTGGCCGGATGCATCAGCTTCTGCCTGTGTCTGGAAAATTCCGTCCCAGTCGTAGAGATAGAAGCTACCGTAAGGCTTTCCTTCCTCAATAATAGATGGAATTGCTTCACCATTAGATGTAATTTCAGGATTACCAAATTTCGTTACCTTATTCTTGAATGTCTGAATGTTCCATTTCACACCAAAATTAACTTTATCTATCTTTCCTCTATATTCAGCACTCAACTCGAAACCGGTATTCTGCATAGCACCGCTATTAATATATGGAGAAGAACTTGAGTATCCACTTTCAAATATCATTTGCTGTTTGCGCAAAATGCCTGTAGTTTTCTTATTAAAATAGTCGAATGTCAGGAAGAATTTATTATCGAGAAGAGTTACATCAAATCCCAAATCAAAAACTTTTGTTACTTCCCATGAGATTGATTTATTTACCAAACCGTTTACAGCCATACCACTGCTGATGGTAGAACCATCATACGAATAAAATCCGTTTGTAGACATCACTGATTGATAAGGATACAAACTGTTGCCCAAGTTACCCAAAGATCCGTATGAAGCTCTTTATTTAAGATCATCCATCCAGGAAATCTTAGGAATAAATGTCTCCTTGAATGGTCTCCAGCCCAAAGATACTGATGGGAAATATCCCCAACGGCTGTCTTTGGCAAAGCGGGAAGAAGCATCCGCACGCATATTGAATTCTAAAAGATACTTGTCTTTATAATTGTAATTGATACGTCCGAAGTAAGACAACAGCGAATTTTCGGAAGCGGTTCCGCTATTTGATATGCTTGAAGAACCTCCGGCATTGATTTCTTGTGTATCAGCTGTTGTATAAAGCTGACGTCCGGCTCCCAACGATTCTGATTTTGAATACTCTATTTGCGTACCAATCATAGCTCCTATGGAATGATCACCAAAGGTTTTATTGAACTTCAAAGTAGAGAAGAGAAGCGGGCTAATGCTATTGGCATCAGTTACTGAAAGTCCTTTGCTTGTTGTCGCGCTTCTGTTCGTAGACATTACATTTGTTACGAAATTATAAGTATTCGCATTGAAACCGAATTGTTTGTTTTTGGAGAATGAATAAGTAAAACTTCCGTTAATATCCCAACTTAACCAATCCGTCAATTGTACCTGTAAATATGGATTTACCTGTGTATAGAAACTGTTATAGGTCTTTTTACTCAGATCCAAGGTAAGCATCGGATTTGTTTTGAGGTTGTATTCACTCGTCGGGAATGCATTTTCTGTATAACGTCCTGAACCATCAGCCAAATAAGGACTGAATGTAGGAGCTTGTGACATAAACTGCTGGAACAAAGAATTCTGTCCGCTATCTTCGGAACCCGGTGATACCCTATGACCATAATTAACGGCAATATTCAAACCGGCCTTAATTTTTTTGTTAATTTGGGTTTCTATATTCGACTGTGAAGTAAATCTGTTAAAGCTATATCCTACTTGAACGCCTGGCTGATCTACATAATTAAAATTAAAGCTATAAGTTGTTCTATCACTACCACCGGATACAGTCAACGAATGAGTTTGAGAAATAGCTGTACGGAACAACAAGGACATCCAGTCTGTATTGGGATACATCGGATTGCCAACATTATTCCTGTATTTATCAATATCCGCCTGTGAATAGTTACGTCCGGTTATACCCGAATGATCATTCGCCTGGTTATATAAAGTCATATAATCAGCTGCATTTGTTATCAAATCGGGAATTTTTGTAGATTCATTAAAAGCAATATTGAAATTATAATCTATATTAGCTCTACCAGACTGACCTCTCTTGGTTGTAATCAATATAACACCACTCGCGGCACGTGAACCGTAAATAGCTGCCGAAGATGCATCTTTCAGAACCGTAACCGATTCAATATTATCTACAGACGGCATTGTACCGGTAGGAATTCCATCAACTACAATCAATGGAGTATTGCTCGAACCGAAAGAACCGAAACCTCTCACTTGCATGTTCACGCTTTCCGCTCCCGGCTGACCTGATCCCTGTGTAATCTGCAAACCAGGAAGCTGTCCCTGCAATGCTGAAGCTGAATTAGGCGATGTGTACTTCTGCAAAGTAGCACCTGAAGTAGTAGAAATAGCACCTGTAAGATTTACTTTCTTTTGTGTACCATAACCGACTACCACAACTTCATTCAAATTCTGAGAATTTTCTTTAAGCGTAATATTTAAAGGAGCATTACCGGCTTTTACATTCATAGTAGCGTATCCAACATAAGAAATCTCCAGGGTTTCATTGCTGCTTACGTTCATAATAGAGAAATTTCCATCAACATCAGTAATACTACCTCTGCTGGTTCCTTTTACACGAACCGAAACACCAATTAAGGCTTCTCCTGATTCGCTCTTTACAGATCCGGTCACTGTGTGACCTTTTGCTTGCTGCATAATAGCTGACGCTGCATTTTGTTCTGTTTTTGCAATAGCCCCCTGAGCCACTGTACAAAATGAAAGGAAAGATAATCCTATCACTTTTAATAAAACATTCGCATGAGACTTGTGCAGACTCTGATTCAATGCTTTTTTCATAAAAATTATTTTAGGTTAGACAAAAAAATAAACTGGATAAATCCGTTTTATAAACGAACTAGTTAATTCCGTTTTTTTAATAAAAAATTTTGTTTTTGTTCTTTTAAATCACTTATTGCATTGGCTAATAAATTATTTAAGGTTAAAATTACTGTTAACGATCTCTTCCTTTTACTGACGCTCAACTGTGCTGAACTGTCCTTTTTTTAATCTCAAAAAAAATCTGTTTTTAGCAGACCTACTTTAAAAATTTCATGTCAATCTCAAAAACAACGAAGTCAAAAATATTTTTGTTTCGCTGCAAACATAAATAAAAATATTTATTTAAAAAAATATTTTAGTGGAAATTTTTCAATATATAAATGTTAAACTTAAATTTGTTCAATGATGGATAGTTCGTATCAAATAATTTTTAATAACAAAAAGTCTTTATCAGTGACCTTTCTTAGTCCAATTCCATGGATGCATGCCACCTGACACGAGCATTGTCCCCGCACTTGTAACACTGAGGGGACCACATAACCGGCAGAGACAGGAAGGATAACCGACAGTAAAATGAAAAACGGATGGTAGAATAACTTACATTCTTTTTATTTGCTCTTGCTTTGTTTTACCATATTTCTGATACATTCTACTTCCCTGACATCAAACGGAGTGCCGTCCTGTCGATAGATGTCATGGAACCACTGTTCGGGTTCTTTCACATTTGGCAACGGGGTGTCCCATGCGAATATTGTATTGGTTTTTCCCGAAACAAATCCCCAGTTAATGGCAACCACCTTTTCCTTTTCCAGCAAAGGAAGAATTGTCTGGAAGCGGCTGTTGTTGCGCCGTGCCATATATTCGGTACATACCAAAGGGCGGTTGAGCATCTTCAGGTACTTTATTTCATCGGCATGCTCGGCTTCCGCACTGTAGTTGTGATAGGAAATGACATCGGAATGGGTAAGTTGGAAAGCATTAAGTGCCGGACATCCGAAATACCAGATACCCGAAGTGACAGGCTGAGAAGGATTACACTCTCGTGCCCAAGCAAAAACCCGTTTCAACAACGGTAAAGACTTGATACCGTAGCCACTGTTGCCCGGTTCGTTATAAAGATCCCACATAAGTACACGTTTATCTGCTCCGAAAGTAGTGAGTATATCCTTCACATAACAGTGTAGATTGGCATAGAGTTTCACCGTGTCGGTACGCAGACTCTGAGAGGGATCACGCACCCATCCCGAATTGTGCACACCGGGCTTTGGCTCCGGTTGCCTGCCGTAGTGCGACTCCGCATTCCAGCAATCATCGAAGAACACGAACAAAGGGCGGATACCATGCTTGCTGCATATACCGAGAAATTCATTCATACGTTTTTTCATGCCCTGTGCATCGTTGTTCCACACCACACTGCTGAGGAACACGCGCAACGTGTTAAAGCCCAGATTTTGCGCCCATCCCAGCTCCTTGTCAATCTGCTGCACATCGAAAGAATCTTTCTGCCACATCTCTATCTGGTTAATGGCTGTTGCGGGAATATAGTTACACCCTACCAACCACGGCTGATTGGCATACCACTTGCCGGCTTTTTCCTCAGTCCACTGCAAAGCCATAACTTTCTTCACCGGAGTTGCACCCTTCACAGAAGAAGGGACCATGCAAAGAAGGAACACAAAAAGCGCTCCTGCAGATAACATTCTACTTTTCATGATTACATAAGTGTTTAGCACAAAAGTACATTTTTTATTGAAAGGGGGCAATAAAAAAACCGGAATTTTCGATTGTTATCTGAAAACTCCGGTTTGATTCTCTCTGCTATTTCACTTATTTGAAAACTTTCATGCGCTCGTCTATCGGAGCAAACGGTTTCTCTCCCGGTTCGAATGTAGGAGCACCAAAAGGCATCTGTGCAATGAGCTTCCATGTTTCGGGAAGATTCCATGTGCGGCGCACCTCTTCATCGATAAGAGGATTATAGTGCTGCACGGAAGCTCCCAATCCGGCATCTTCCAGCATGGTCCATACAGACAGCTGATGCATGGCTGATGTGTGCTGACTCCAGATAGGAAAATTATTGGCATAGGAAGGGAACTGATTCTGGAGACCCTTCACTACAGTCTGCTCCTCGAAATAGAGTACGGTTCCATGACCGGCTTTGAAGGAATCTATTTTGCTCTCGGTACCAGCAAAGGCCTCGGCAGGAACAATCTTGCGCAAAGTTTCCTTCACAATATTCCAGAGGCGAAGATGGTTCTCTCCCAAAAGGAGTACGAGACGTGCGGATTGTGAGTTAAATGCTGAAGGCACATGCTTCACCGCATGACGCACGATTTCTTCTATTTTCTCATCACTGACTGGAGATTCACTGCTGATGCCATAATAGCTGCGGCGGTGTTCCAAAGCTTCCTTGAATGTTCTTTCCATAATTGTTGTTTTTTATATTGTTTTTATAATGATAACTTCGTATGATTAATTTCTACAAATATACTGTTTTTTTCAAGAGGAATGAATATATCGGGAATTATAGCCATGGAAAAAGGAAACCCGGCACCTATTTCGATTTGTTTCTCAGATATTTATAGAATTCATCCATCAGAAGCAGGTTGTCCTTGTGTGCCCAAGAGTGGGGCTCAGGAGTATTCATGAGATACATCACCGCCTGACGGCTGTTGTCATAGACAGGCCATTGCGGAAGGTTCTTCCCGTTGGGGTTGCCTGCCTTGGCAAAATTCACCCAATAGGAGCACATCATTTCGGAAAGTTTGTAGTCGCTGTCGGTAGCCGTCACAGGATTGAGCCCTTTGAACACATATACGAGCTCGGAAGCATGATTGGCACCTCGGGGAACCTTGTGAGTCACAGGATCGGCAGGCTGCGGCTGATCGAAATAATACACAAACACACGGGCCTTGCCGGTCTTTGCCTGCAGTTGCGCCCAAGAATAGGTAGGCCATGCAAAACCGGCATCTCGAAAGATATCGGCTGCGGAAGTTTTTGTCTCCTCATCCGAAGTGAAAGGATAAGCCTTCTCAAAGCGGTCACTGAAAGTCCCGAATTTCTCTTTCAAACCTTTGGCATACTCATCAAAGGTCGATTGGTGGGAAAACATAGCCCCTTCATCGGAATTAGTTCCTATCATGACATTTACATCATTGTATCGACCCTGTTCGTAGAGTTTGTACTGGTCATCGAGTATGGCATAGCCGTCCACATTAGGCCAGAAACTGCCCTGAACCTTCAAAAGTTCCTGAGCATCTATCTTTCTCAGATCGGAAATAGATTTCGCTCCTGCCTTTACAGCAAAAGCCTCACCATCCTTTTCGGCATCTTTCAAGGCACTCACCCCGTTGTATTGGCGATCGTAGCCCAAAGGCCCGAAGGAGCCTCCGCTCTCACAGATAGCGCCGCGGAACAATCCCTTGCACAAAGGAGAGCCGCAAAGGATGCTCACGGATATGCCTCCGGCTGACTCACCAAAGATGGTAACTTTACGTGGGTCGCCACCAAAAGAAGCGATATTCTTCTGTATCCACTTCAAGGCAGCAATCTGATCGAGAATGCCGTAATTGCCCGAAACATTATCGGTCGATTCTTTCGAGAGCTCGGGATGCGCCAAAAAGCCCAAAGCACCGAGGCGATAGGCAATGCTAACAAAAAGCACGCCTTTCTTGGCAAAAGCCATGCCATCAAAAGAGGCTGTACGACCTCCGGTAAAAGCACCTCCGTGAATCCACACCATCACAGGAAGTCTGTCAGCTGACGACTTGGCAGGAGTCCACACATTCAGATACAGACAATCTTCAGACATGGGGTACGGACCTTTTTCCCAAGGTATCTGCCAACCAGCAGGCTTGAAAGCCTCAGCTTTAAGCACACCTTCCCACCCCTTGACAGGCTGCGGAGCCTTCCATCTCAACTCACCTACAGGAGGCGCGGCAAAAGGGATTCCCTTGAATATGGCCACCCGGTCAATTTCTGTACCTTGCAACTTTCCTTGCTCCACACGAACGGTGGTGAGAGGCCCGGCCCCTGCCGCTTGTAACAGCAGACATGCCATTCCGGCTAACAATATTTTTTTCAATATCATGGCATTAAGTTTTTAATAACACACAAAGCTAGCAAATCTTTTTTCATTCTGCATCTGTTTTCCAATCAAATATATCTGTTTTTTAGTCAAATTGTCGCTAGTTTCATTGGAAGAAGTGCAAAGAAATGCTTATCTTTGCATATCAACAATCAAAAAAGAAAAACATGATCATGAAGCATTTTGTTTTCGTATCCTTACTTTCCATCACCCTCTTTCTGAGTGTTCCTTTCAGCATGAAAGGCAAAGTAAAATTTCTTCCGGCGCCGAACGCTATCGGTGTAAACGCCGACACTCATCTCACCATCGGATTCTCTGGAATACCTGTATTGGGCAAGAAAGGCTGCATCCGTATCTTTGATGCCGCAACAAACCGTCAAGTGGACTGTCTGGATCTAAGTATTCCGACAGGGCCTACAATGTCTGCACCAAAAATTGAAGGAGTGACCTACACCAAAGTACCTTATGACTACTCACGCACCTCCGTTCCTACCAACAGGACAGTGAAAGCCGGCACCCCATCGGGTACTGCCGAAGCCACTTCCACACAATATCAGCTTACCGTTATCGGCGGTTTTACGGACGGATTTCACTTTTATCCCGTACTCATCAGAGGCTGCAGGGCAGTGATTTATCCGCATAATCAGATGCTCGAGCCGGGAAAGAGATACTATGTAAGAATAGACAAGGGTGTGCTTTCCTGCCCTGCCGACCGTTTCGACGGAATTCAAGATACACACACATGGAGCTTCACCACGGCAGCAACTCCGGCCTTAAGGGATACCCTCATCGTAAATGCCGATGGAAGCGGTAACTTCAGCACCGTGCAAGGCGCAATGGATGCCATTCCCGATTTTTCGAAAAAGCCCGTAACAGTATATATCAAGAACGGCGACTACGAAGAACTGGTATACTTCCGCAACAAATCAAATGTGACGATTGTAGGAGAAAGCCGCGACGGAGTCATCGTGCACTATGCCACCAACGAAGTATTCAATCCTCATCCCCGCAACGTTCTTACCAATGAAGTGCCGGGCACCTTTCCTTCCCGCCGTTCTCCCTTCACGATGGACAACTGCACGGACATGACAATGAAGAACCTCACGGTAAAGACCGATTTTAAAGGTCAGGCAGAAGGTCTGCTCATTATGGGCACCCGCAACTATTTGGACAATGTGCATATCATCGGTGACGGTGATGCCCTCCAAGTGAACGGCCCCGTGTACTTGAACAACTGTCTGATTGACGGCGGTGGCGATACCATATTGGGACGCGGCCCTGCCTATTTCTACCGATGCACACTGAGCAACGCGGCAGGTCCATTCATCTGGGTCCGCAACACAGAGGCCAACCACGGCGATGTGTTCGTGGAATGCATCTTCAGAAATACTTTCGGAAAAATGGAATCAGCTCTGGCCCGCTCTCCCAAGAACGGACAGAAATACTATCCCTATGCAGAAGCAGTGCTGATTGACTGCCAGATGGAAAACATCCTTCCCGAGGGATGGCTGACAGTGGAAGGAGATGTCACTCACAACCACTTCTGGGAATTCAACAGCTGCGATGCCAAAGGGAATCCTACGGACATAAGCCAGCGCAATACCGCATCGCGACAATTGCTGCAGCCTCAGGACGAACAACTGATAAGAAACTATCGCAACCCCGAGTTCGTATTGGGTTGGAAACCCGGGAAAGCAAATTAATCAATCACCTCCATCAGAGTGGTAAAAGCCACGATGCGCTGTTGGAAAGTTTTCAGGAGCTCATCATTGAGGGCCTTTCCCTGCGCTGTGTGCCAATGGTGCATATCGGTCATGGACTCCACTTCCCATTGCAAGGCAAAACATTCGGAGTCCTGTTCACGATGACTAAGAACGCGGCTCAAACGCGGATTGCGCAGAGTACCCTGTTCCAGAATTTTGGGAATAAAACATTCGTTTATCCAAATCACGAAGTTGCGCGCATCGGCATTCTCCACATGGTAAGTTGTATTGTAGACTAACATAATATGTTGTTGTTTATCAAACAAAGATATGAAGAAAAAATGAAAATCATACAAAAAGAGGGGGTGTGTCAAAACGACGCGCCCTCTTTTTTTTTAAGCACAAAGCCCCGACT
>DAIRSI010000058.1:0-11565 GCA_036804505.1 Bacteroidaceae bacterium | reverse complement strand
TAATTTTTACAATTCCACATCTTTCAGATACGGATTCTCCATTTCATAGAACCGCTCTTCTTCCACTGCCTCTGCGATTGCCGGGTCGATTGGCATCTTGCCTAATACCGGCACGCCAAGTTCTGCCACAATTTCCTCAATGTGGCTTTCCCCGAATACTTTCAGTTCTTTTCCACAGTCCGGACATTTTACATAGCTGTAGTTCTCTACAATACCAAGCACCGGAATATTCATCTGTTTTGCCATGCCGTATGCTTTCTTCACGATCATCTGTACCAGATTCTGAAATTTAATAGTGCCTGACACCTGGTGGTACGATATAAATGTGAAAGTCTATGAGAATCCGAATAGTTCGGAATGTATCCGCTGCGGAAAATGTATGCAGATCTGTCCGAGATCAGCAATCTATTTTTCATATTATTCTTGACAAATCTCTTTTTGTGCGTATGATTACAATTAAAAGTTCTTTTTAGAACTGTTTTATTTAAAACTGTTCTGTGACACATTTTGATCGAAATCAATCGAATCATTCTGTATCTGAACACAAAAGGAGTTTTGGATAATGAATTCAACCCATTTTCTTGTACAATTCCGGCAACTGAACAAACTGTACGAATGTATGCTGAAAGAAATATGCGGACGGCATAAGCTGACATTGATTGAGACAACGATCATCAGTTTTCTCTATAATAATCCGGGTCGTGACACAGCTGCTGACATCGTAGAACTACGGATGCTTTCCAAGGGAAATGTCTCTCAGGCTGTAGAACTGCTGATTCAAAAATCTTTACTGAAACAGATTCCGGATGAAAATGACCGGCGAAGGATTCATCTTGAGCTGCTTCCGGATGCAATTCCAATCACAAATGAGATTGATACGATAAAGGAGACATTCCGTACAGAGCTTTTCCATGGTTTTTCCAAAGAAGAGGAAGAGCAGCTGGAATTTTTGAACCGGAAACTGATGGAAAATGCAAAAAATGCATTCAAAATGCAGCAACAAAACTCAGACAAATAATTTGTAAAGGAAGAATGAGAAATGAACGAGAACAAGAATTTTTTAGGAACCGAACCTATCGGTAAATTGTTATTGCGTCTGGCACTGCCTACCGTTGCAGCACAGATGATCAACATGCTTTACAATGTCGTAGACCGTATCTACATTGGTCACATTCCAAATGTAGGTGCTCTTGCACTGACCGGCGTAGGTGTTTGTATGCCACTGATCATGATCGTAGCGGCATTCGCTGCCCTTGTCGGAAACGGTGGGGCCCCGCGCGCATCTATTTTCATGGGACAGGGAGATACAGAGTCTGCTGAGAAAACCCTCGGCAACTGTTTTCTCACACAGCTCATCATATCTGCGATCCTTACTATCGTGCTTCTGATTGGAAACCGGACTTTCCTGCTTTCTTTTGGAGCAAGTGAGAACACGATTGAATATGCTGTTTCCTATATGAACATTTACGCTATCGGAACGCTTTTTGTACAACTCACACTTGGAATGAACGCGTTTATCACAGCTCAGGGATTTGCCAAAACCGGTATGCTCTCCGTATTGATCGGTGCTGTTACCAATATTATCCTGGATCCGATCTTCATCTTTGGATTTGGACTCGGAGTCCGCGGTGCTGCCCTTGCCACTGTTATTTCTCAGGCCTGCTCCTGCATCTGGGTTCTGACGTTCCTGTTTGGAAAAAAGACAACATTGAAACTGAAAGTTTGCAATATGAAACTTCAGTCTAAGATTATCCTGCCTTCACTCGCTCTCGGTTCTTCCATCTTTGTGATGCAGGCAAGTGAAAGTATCATCTCCGTTTGTTTCAACTCTTCTCTTTTGAAATACGGTGGAGATATCGCAGTTGGTGCAATGACAATCCTGACAAGTGTTATGCAGTTTGCCATGCTTCCGCTGCAGGGAGTCGGACAAGGTTCACAGCCGATCATCAGCTACAACTACGGAGCCAAAAATATGGATCGTGTCAAATCTGCCTTTAAACTTCTTTTGAAGGTCAGTCTGACATACTCCGTTTTCCTGTGGCTCTGCGTCATGATCTTCCCGCAGGTATTTGCAGGAATGTTCACCTCCGATGCCACATTGCTTGCATTTACTGCAAAAGCGCTGCGCATCTATCTGGCATGTCTGTTTATGTTCGGTATCCAGATTGCCTGCCAGATGACATTTACATCTATCGGAAGAGCTAAAGCATCGATCATCGTTGCAGTTATGAGAAAATTCATCCTTCTCATTCCGTTGATCTACATCATGCCGGAAATCTTACATAGCAACCAGACAATGGCTGTGTATATGGCTGAGCCGATTGCAGACTTCTTGGCGGTCACATTCACTGCAGTACTGTTCTTCTTCGAATTCCGAAAAGCACTGCGGGAGTTGTTTGTTAAATAATCCTTGTTCAACAGCGGAATATCCTTCCGTCACGGCGCCGGAAGAAATCCGTGCTATGTTTATTGCCCTTTATGACGAGAGCAAAGATATATATGATCGTATCAAGGGCTTCAAAGATCAGGCTTCAATAATGCTTGAAAAGTACGGAAACGGCGCAGCTCAACACTATCAGTATGAGAATGCCATTAGTGTTTACCTTTGGCTTCGCTATCCGGATAAGTATTACATTTATAAATATGGTGAGATCAAAACAACTGCGGATGAACTGAATAGTGATTATACCTTTAAGAAAGGCGCCTATGCGGATAATATTCGCGGTACTATTAAATTCTATGATGAGATCTGTGATGAACTTAAGCTGGATACTGAACTGGTTAATTTGTTTCGCTCCCAATTGACGGAGACGTGTTATCCAGATCCGGAACTTAAAACACTGACGATTGATGTCGGTTTTTATGTCAGCCGTTATTATTCGCAGAAGAACAGTGACGAGACGCCGACACTTCCTGGGGAATGGTTCCCCGAAGATTACGAACCGGGATTGACAGTAGATGATTGGGTTGCACTGCTTGGGGATAAAGATGTTTTTACCGAGAACAGTCTGGAAATCATGCGCCGGATGAAAGACTATGGTGGACAGGCCACCTGCACTCAGCTTGCAATCAAGTACGGTGAGACAAAAAACTTCTATAATAGCGGTTCTGTAGGGCTTGCAAGGAGGATTGTCGAGAAAACGGGTTGCCCAGTAATGAAACGTAACAATGAAAATGCACGTTGGTGGACAGTCCTTTATGTTGGTAAAAGTAGCAGCAAAGACGAAGAAGGCAGTTATATCTGGAAACTAAGAGATGAACTTTCAGAGGCTCTCGATAAAGTTGATCTAAGTCAGGTTCAGCTTTATGCAACTCCGGAAAGTGGAGACGATGATCACCATTATTGGTGGCTGAACGCCAATCCGAAAATTTGGAGCTTCTCCGGAATCGCTGTTGGAGAAGTTCAGGACTATACACTTTACAACGAAAACGGCAACAAGCGCAGAATATTCCAGAACTTTCTCGATGCCAAGCCAGGGGATATGGTTATCGGATATGAGTCCTATCCAGTTAAACAGATTGTTGCGCTTGCGAAGATCAGTGCTGAGCAGGACGGAGAGAAGTTGTACTTTGAAAAAACAGAAGGCCTCACATCACCAATTGATTATCAGACGCTAAAATCCTGTCCTGAACTTGAGAAGATGGAATACTTCGTCAATCCACAGGGTAGCTTGTTTAGACTGACAAAGGGCGAATTTGATTTCATTGTTGACATGATCCGGGAAGAAAATCCTCTTGTCCAGGAGAAATCTATTGACACATATACAAAGGATGACTTTCTTGAAGAAGTCTACATGTCTGAAGGCCGATATGATCAACTTGTTGCTGTCCTAAGGAATAAGAAGAACATTATCATGCAAGGCGCTCCGGGTGTTGGCAAGACCTTTGCTGCAAAACGCCTTGCATATTCAATGATGGGTGAAAAGGATGAGAGTCGCATTGAATTTGTACAATTCCATCAGAACTACTCTTATGAAGATTTTATGATGGGATACAAGCCCGTCGATAATGGATTTGAGCTAAAGAACGGCATCTTTTATCGCTTTTGCCAGAAGGCCGCCAATCAGCCAGACAAAGACTATTTCTTCATTATCGATGAAATCAACCGTGGAAATATGAGTAAGATCTTCGGCGAACTGCTCATGCTGATAGAAAAAGATTATCGTGGAGTCAAGGCGACACTTGCATACACTGGTTTGCCTTTTTCCGTCCCTGAGAATCTCTACATCATTGGCATGATGAATACCGCTGACCGGAGTCTTGCAATGATTGACTATGCTCTGCGACGCAGGTTTAGCTTCTTTGAGATGGAACCGGGATTCGACTCTGATGGTTTTATTCAGTATCAGAAGAATCTGAATAATGAGACTTTCAATGAGCTAATTGAAAAAGTTAAAGAACTGAATACAAAGATTGCATCAGATAAATCTCTTGGTAAGGGCTTCTGCATTGGACACAGCTATTTCTGTGGACATGATACGTGCACTGATGAGTGGTTGCGTTCTATTGTTGATTTCGATATACTTCCGATGCTTAATGAGTATTGGTTTGATGACACGGCGGAGCTGCAACGCTGGGAGAATGTCCTTCATGGAGTATTTCAATGACAAAGGATAAGAGCATATTCATCAAGAATATTTATTACATGCTATCTTATGCCTTCACCACATTGCAGCAGTCGGATGACGATAAGATCGCCACGGAGGAATTTGAGAACATGCATAACCTGTTCGCGGCGATTCTCTCGAAAGGAATCGGGCGGCAGTTAAAGCAAGGACTTTACAGAGAATACATAAACCAGAATGAAGACCTGCCCGTGATGCGCGGCAAAATTGATATGCCGGGCACGATTAAAAACAAAATAGAAAAGAAGCAACGACTGGCCTGTGAGTTTGATGAGCTTTCAGAAAACAACCTTCTGAATCAAATTCTGAAAACAACAGTTATGCTACTTTTGCGTCATGCAGATGTTGATGCAGATTATAAGAGTGATCTGAAGAAAGAGCTGCTTTTTTTCACAAATGTAGAAGATGTTGAACCGCTGGGAATTGAATGGTCTTCAATCCGTTTCCAGCGAAACAATCAGACATATCGAGTGCTCTTAAGCATTTGCCAGCTGGTAATCGAGGGAATGCTCCTGACAACGGATGACGGTGAATATAAGTTGGCCTCGTTTGTGGATGATCAGAGGATGAACCGTCTGTATGAGAAGTTTATTCTGGAATATTACATCAAGGAGCATCCAGAACTCAAGGCCAGCGCCTCACAGATACCGTGGGCACTTGATGATGGCATGGGCACACTTCTTCCGGTAATGCAGAGCGATATTATGCTTGAAAGTCAGTCGGGAGATACTGTGCTTATCATTGATGCGAAATACTATACACATACGTTGGCAGAGAATCGCTTTAATGCGAGAATGCTTCATTCAGCAAATCTTTATCAGATTTTTACCTATGTCAAAAATAAAGATAAAGACATGGGTGATGGAGAACATTCAGTATCCGGTATGCTTCTCTATGCTAAGACAGATGAAGAAATACAGCCAAATAATAGCTATCAGATGAGCGGCAATAAGATCAGCGTCCGGACGTTAGATTTGAATATGGAGTTTTCAGAGATTTCAAAACAACTGGATGGTATAGTTGCGGAGCATTTTACGAAGAAAATGGGGTGCAGTCTATGAAAATGAAGAATTCTTCACTTCTTGATATTGTCACTCATTTTCTTCAGACAGGTAAGGAAGGCGATAGCTGGGACTTTAAACAGGAATGGCATAATGATATCGCTGACTTGCTAAAAGACATTATCTGTTTTGCTAATACAACACATTATGAGGATTGTTTTATAATTTTCGGAATCTCAAATGATTTAAAACCAAATCAAATGACGAAACCGAGGAGGCTGCAGGCAGATATTCTCGATGCTTTATCAAAGTTATATTTTGCCGGAGGCAACGTGCCAAAGATTTCTGTTGATATGCTTGAGATGGATGGCATACAGATCGATGTTTTGTGCATATACAATTCGGATAATACACCTCTTTACCTTACTAAGCCATATGGAAAAATGAGGGCCGGATGTATTTACACAAGAGTAGGAGATAAGAATACACCAGATAATGGAAATGCCGGGATTGGCGAAATTGAAAGCTTGTGGAAGAAGCGCTTCGGTCTGACAAAGCCACCACTATCATACATCTTCGACAGACTACAAAATAAAAATGAGTGGAATGAGTCTGGCGAGTATTTTTATAACATTTATCGACCTGAGTTCTCTATGCATAAGTATTACGACGAAGATGATGCACGTTCAAGAGATGAATTTTATTCATATGCGCAAACAAATGAAGCTACATCTTTTTTAACTCTGGATATTATAGCAAATGGCACTGTGCTGACAAGCTATCAGTTGGTTTCACTTGATAGCGGGAGATTGTGTATACCGGTTCCACAATGGGGTTTTTTGAACATAGGCCGTCAGGAAGATCGTGCTTACAAATACTATGTTACAGAGAGTGATACATATCGCCTGCTTAGATTCATGTATGATCCATCGAATATGGATGAACGCTGTGCATTTGATGAACATCTGCGTGTAGTCCTGCTATATCATTCTGAGGAAGAACGTAATTACTTTGAAAATTATATTTCTGTTTTTCCTGACAAACTCAAGGCTCTTGAGGAAAGCTTGGATGACTATGATTACATAGTTACGGAAACTGAAACCAAGACAAAAGTCTATAAATGTAGGTTGAGGAGAGGTGTGGCTTTAAACATAATGCTTGAAGAATGGAGAAAAATGGGTTTGTAGATGTCAAAGGCTGTGAGTAGAATTAGAATAGGAGGACAGCAGCATGGACGACCGTGGAGAAGTAATTATATATCAGACCGAAGACGGTTTGACAAAAATAGATGTTACTATGCAGGATGAAACAGTGTGGTTGAGTCAGGCGGATATGTCAAAGCTTTTTCAAACGACTAAGCAAAATGTTAGTCTGCATATAAATAATATTTTTAAAGATGGAGAACTTGACAGTGCTTCAGTTGTCAAGGAATGCTTGACAACTGGTGCTGACGGAAAAAACTATAAAACAAAATTTTATAATCTTGATGTTATCATTTCCGTTGGCTATCGTGTCAAATCCCAGCGTGGTGTTCAGTTTCGCATATGGGCAACGAACATCCTAAAGGAATACATCAAAAAAGGTTTCGCGATGGATGATGATCGCCTGAAAGAGCTGGGCGGTGGCGGATACTTTAAGGAGTTGCTGGAAAGAATCCGTGACATCCGGGCTTCTGAAAAGGTATTCTATCGTCAGGTATTGGAAATCTATGCGACCAGCGTGGATTACAATCCTAATGCAGAAGTCTCCATACAATTTTTCAAGCGGGTACAGAACAAGATCCATTATGCCGTTTCCGGTGAGACTGCGGCGGAGGTGATCTATCACCGGGCCGACGCAGAAAAGGATTTTATGGGACTGATGACTTTTTCAGGAGACCAGCCGACGCTGTGTGAAGCGAAGATTGCAAAGAACTATCTGAATGAAAAAGAGCTTCGCGCAATGGGTCAGCTTGTTTCCGGATATCTTGATTTTGCTGAGAGACAGGCAGAGCGTGAGATTCCGATGACGATGGAGGACTGGGCTAAACATCTTGATGGCATTTTGACCTCCACAGGGGAAAAGCTGCTGATTGGAAATGGAACGGTCAGCCATGACAAGGCAATGGACAAGGCACAGACGGAGTATAAAAAATACAAAGCGAAAACATTAAGTAACGTGGAGCAGGATTACCTGAACAGTATAAAGCAGCTGGAACAGAAGGGCAAAAAATAATCTATAATGGCCACAGGAAAGTCTATGAATGAGGGGTGAGACGATGGCAATCGTAGAGCAATTCCCTTGTACCAATCCGACGCCAAGGTGGAGACAGTGGGCACAAGGCCCGGATGCCATATATAAGGTACGTTCAAGCAGTGGAGCAATTCCCGCGAACGTCCAAAAGTGTGTAGATAAGTTTTCGCGAACCGAAAAGAGCGGTTGAACAATTCCCGTGAACGAACGGGCAGAAAATCGGAGGTTCACGAGAACTGGTCAATAAGGAGACATCAAGATGGAGCAATCGGGCCACGTGGAGACAGTAGTTAGTTTAAAACTTAAATAGTATTTCATAAGTTAAGAATTTGAATATCAAAGTAAATACAAGATGATTGTATTTGATTATGTTTAAAATCAACCGAATTAGAAACATTTTAGTTATAATTTTTTTATGTTATTACAGGGATGCAATTAGCCGTTATATTTATGCAGGACTTCAAGGAGGAGCTATCATGCATGGTTGGATTAAGGATGATCACGTGATGATTGCTTGTTGCTCCGATGGAACAAGACCTGTTATCTTTAAAATTGAGAGAATCGATATTGAAGACTAAAAAATTCTTGATAGTCATAATTAGGGTACAAAAACAGATTAAAGTTTGAGTAATGTACCCTAATTTTGTTGCTTTGTACAGTGATATCTAGTATAATTAGGGTACAAAATTGAATATATTTAATGGAGATGTACCCTAATGGATAAACCTGAAGAAATTAGAAATTTAATTAACGAAAAAGCTTCAAACGAAACTCGACTTCGTATGCTTCCATATAATGGTTCTCCAGAAATCAAGGAAATGGGTGGAAAACGCTATCTTTATGTTCGCAAACGTGAACTCAATCATAACACTTCTACCTATGTTGGACCTTATACTGACGAACTTTATGAAATGCTTGTTAGAAATAATGCCGAACGTAGACTGATAAATAAACAACTCCGTTTAATTAATAAAAAACTTGCTGAACTCGGTTATAGCGAGAGAGAGCTTTCTCCAAGAGTAAGACTTAATATAGATTTTGCACGTTCTAATGTTAAATCTTTAATTTATGATCAAGCAATTCTTGAAGGTGTTGCTACAACCTTCGCTTTAACTGAAGATATCATCGAAGGTGGAAAAGTTAGGGGAATGACAGTAGGAGATATTCAAAAAGTTATTAATCTGAAGCACGCTTGGGAATTTATTTTGGATGAAGGGGTTCTTTTTGCGCCTACCGACTACAATTTACTTTCTTATATTGCAAAACTTGTAAATGAAAATTTCATTTATGATGGAGGGAGAATTCGTGTGGTTCCTGTAACTATTGGTGGTTCGACATATTTTCCACCAATACCTATTGAGACTAATGTAAAGGAAGAAATTAATTCAATTATTAATTCGAAGAAAGAGGATATTGAAATCGCAATTGATCTTTGCCTTTATTGTATGAAGACACAAATTTTTGATGATGGAAATAAAAGAGCTTCTATCATCTTTGCTAACCATTATTTAATTGCTCATGGTCTTGGAATTATGGCAGTTAAAGATAGTGACGTACCTCAGTTTAAAAAAGATCTTGTTGCTTATTATGAAGGAAGAGACGAAGAATCTGTTCGTAGATTACTTCGTGAAAAAGCATTACGTAGATTCTAATCTTTTTAAATATAATAAAAGTTTCTATATTTTAAAGTTCTCAGTAAGGTTAAGCATCATAACGATTTAATTAATAATTATTCTTAATTGATAGAAGGATTGAATATGAAAATTGAACACATTGCACTTTATGTAAATGATTTATAGAAAGCAAAAGATTTTTTTGTTAAATATTTTAATGCTTCTTCTAGTAGTGGTTATCATAATAAAACCACAAATTTTAAATCATATTTTCTTTCTTTTGATGATGGGGCAAGAATTGAAATTATGAATAAACCAGGAGTTGATGAATCAATTAATAACTCAAATAGAACAGGCTATATCCATCTTGCTTTTAGTGTTGGTTCAAAAGAAAAAGTTGATGAACTTACTTCTCTTCTTAAAAATGATGGATACGAAGTTATTAGTGGTCCTAGATTTACAGGAGATGGATATTACGAAAGTTGTGTTAAGGGAATTGAAGACAATTTAATCGAAATTACCATATAGTTCACTTTATATTTAATTTTAAGTGGATAAATCAATATAAACATTAATCAAAAAAAGGAAGTTTCGAAACTTCCCTTTTAAGGCTCTATAAAATATATTTGCTTTTCCTTAAGAATACATGTAATTAATGAAAACCTTAATTCTTAAGGGAATTATTTGATTCTAAAATAGTAGATGTTTTTTCCTACGCCTTTACGCTTTAAATCGCCCGATGCTACTAATTTACGAAGACCGCCTTCTATTGAGCTAATGCTAAGTGAAGGACAAAGTTCTCGAATATCTTGCTTTGTAAAGTGTCCGATTTTATTTAAGGATGCTCTTCTAACTATTTCAAGTGCTGGAAGTTTTACTTCTACTAGTTCAAAACGTTCTTCTAAATCTTTGTATGCAGAAAGGATGGTACCTAGCAGATATTTAATAAATGGGATAACATCCTCTTTTTCTTCGTGCCAACCAATTTGTGCCTGATTAAGTGCATCATAGTAAAGATCTTTGTTACTAGAAATCTTTGATTCGAGTGATATATATTTTCCAACATAGAAGCCATTTCTATATAATAATAGTGTTGTAAGTAAGCGACTCATTCTTCCATTTCCATCATTAAATGGATGAATGCAAAGAAAATCGTGAATGAAGATAGGGATTACAATTAATGGTTCAACTTCCATATTTCCAATAACACGATTATATTCCTCGCAAATTTTGTTCAGAGCTTCTGGTGTATCGGATGGAGCAAGGGGTGTGAACAATGGTTCAACATGACCATCTGAGTAAGTGGTACTAATATAGTTTTGAATGCTTTTGGTTCTGCCAGCCATAGGATTGTTCATGTGGCCATATAATATTTTGTAAAGTTGTAAAATGTAATTTTGTGTGATTGGAATAGCATCAAAACTTTCGTGTATGACATTTAGTGCATCACGATAACCAGCGATTTCTTGTTCATCACGATTCTTAGGTGTTGTTTTTTCTTCTACAAGTTGCTTGATACGAGTACTTGTTGTAACAATACCCTCAATTGCATTGGATGCCTCAGTGCTTTGTACCTTAGCGATTTCAACCAGTTTTTCTAATTCTTCTGGTCTTTGTTTTAAGTACATCTCTTGTTTTCCAACCTCTTTATAAATAGCGGCAATAAGGGATAGAATTTGAGAGTCCCATTTTTGATTTTTTATTGGTGAATAGTCGAACATTCTCATAAGTATTCCTCTATATCTTTCCCTTAAATTGTATAATAAAATAAGGTAAAAGACAATAAATAAGGGAATAATCCATTAATATTATCTGTATTTTAAGGTTATTTGTACATTGAATAAAATAAAAAATGTCTTTATTATAAAAACCTAATTTTTTAGCGTGTTAAGGGAATTGAAGACAATTTAATCGAAATAACCATATAGTTCGCCTTATATTTATTAAAAAAGGAAGTTTTAAGACTTCCTTTTTAATTGATTAAATGATTATTGAAAGATAACTACATAAGGGAATTTATATGGTGTTTTATTTACTTTGCCAGCCAATAATTTTTATCAAAATGATTTTGCTAGTTATAATGGTTTAAGAATT
>DAIRSI010000057.1:0-12370 GCA_036804505.1 Bacteroidaceae bacterium | reverse complement strand
AATTAATATAATATATAGTATTTATTTCTTATTCTCTTTCTATTTTCTATTTTTCGTTTTTACGCCACACTTTTAGGTTACAAGTTACTGTAACCTTTGATACCTTTTTGATACCTACTACACTCTTTCTTTAGGTTTCAGGTTACTTTAGGTTACAGGTTACTGTAACCTTTGATACCTACGCGCACTCTTTTCAAAGCGAAGATTGCAGCAAAGTCCCGATAACGATGTCTTATCATAAATTGGCATACGTCCCTGAAAATCCCGGGAAGGCATAACCGGCCGAGAGAAAAGATATAACCAGTGGGGCCGCCTCCTCCGGTTAGATTTTATCATCTGATAATCAACATGTCAAACCTTGATTTATTTTTCGGTTTGCTTGTATGCTGAGGGTATTTGAATAATAGCAATGCTTTTTAATCTTAATTTGTATAAGTAACTATGGAAAGTTAAGACTTTTATTCGTAAATTTGCACCACATTTAATATATAAGCGGATGAGTGAAAATCAATCAACTGTGAATTCGAGCGCCATGCGTTATGGTACCAAAATAGGCTTGTTTATGATAGCGGCCTTTTGCATGTATATAGCAGGCTTGCGCTATTCATCAATTTTTGGAATTCTATCTTTTCTTGTGATTATCTATATTCCTTTCGGATTTTTCGGTGGCATGATGATGTGGAGGTTTATTCCGAATAACGGGCAAGCGAGATTCTTGAAATTGCTTTTGTTCGGACTTCTGACCTTTATGTATGGCACTTTGTTGTGTTCCGTTGCTTACTATATTTATTTCCAGTATATGGATCATGGATTTATCATTCAGAACATTTTGAATATACTTTCTGAAAAAGAAAGCAGAATGATGATGATACAAATGACTTCTTTGCAGCAGGTTGAACAGATGGATACCGCGTTGAAACAATTGGCGGATTTTACTCCCATCCAGATAACTATGCAACTAATGAATATTAATTTCTTTTTCGGAAGCTTCTTGGCTTTGATTTCGGCTGTAATTGTTGCTAACATTAAAGAGCCGGCCTACATAAGCCGATTAAGAGAAAGAATAAACAAGATGAAGCAAGATCAAGATGATTTGGATTAAGAACAACATAAGTTTATAAATTATGGATATTTCAGTAGTAATACCTCTGTTTAATGAAGAGGAATCTTTGCCGGAACTCTATGCTTGGATAGATAGAGTAATGAAATCAAATGGTTTTACGTATGAAGTGATTTTTGTGAACGATGGTAGCACCGATCGCTCTTGGGAGGTGATAGCCGATTTGAAGAAAGCAAATCCTGAATTTATCCATGCCATCAAGTTCAGAAGGAATTACGGAAAATCACCGGCATTGTATTGTGGCTTTGATATGACACAAGGTGATGTCGTTATCACCATGGATGCGGATTTGCAGGATAGTCCCGATGAAATACCCGAACTGTACAGAATGATTACAGAAGAAGGATATGATTTGGTGAGTGGCTGGAAACAGAAACGTTATGACCCTATCAGCAAAACGCTGCCTACCAAGTTGTTCAATGCAACTGCACGTGCCGTAAGCGGTATTCATAATCTGCACGATTTCAATTGCGGATTGAAGGCCTATCGGTCTGAAGTGGTAAAAAACATAGAAGTTTATGGCGAAATGCACCGCTATATCCCTTACTTGGCTAAGAATGCGGGATTTAAAAAAATAGGAGAGAAGATAGTTCATCATCAGGCACGCAAATATGGCTGCAGCAAGTTTGGATTGGACCGTTTCGTGAATGGCTATCTGGATTTGCTTTCCTTGTGGTTCTTGAGCCGTTTCGGAGTTAAGCCTATGCATATTTTCGGCTCTTTGGGATCCTTGATGTTCGTCATAGGTTTTATTTCCAGTATTATTATAGGTGCAGGTAAATTAATTGCCATGTATAGCGGAGCACCTTATCGTCTGGTTACCGAGTCTCCTTATTTTTATTTGGCACTGACATCTATGATTATTGGAACTCAATTGTTTCTTACAGGATTTTTGGGAGAACTCATTAGCAGGAATTCTCAAGAACGTAATCATTATAAGATAGAAGCAAAACTATGAAATTCTTCTGTTCTAAAACGCGTAACGCCGGGAGGAGTATCTTAGGGATTCTTTTGGTCATCATCTTGCCGGGCTTGCTTTATTCAAGCTGTAACAACGGCAATGATTGCGTGGTGGATAATGTTTCCTATGCCCGTTTCAATTTTTATAATAAGGATAATACCAGTATAAAGTTGAGTGCCACGATAACTGTTACCGCAGCGGGAACAGACTCTGTTCTGGTCAATAAAGAATCCGGTGCCAAAGGGCTGGCGCTTCCGGTCAGTTACAAAGGACGTGTAGATACATTTGTCATAAAATATACAGATTTGATGCGTGATACGATATTCATGACTCATACAAATATACCCTATTTCATTTCGATGGATTGTGGTATGGCTATGTATCATCTGGTTGAAGATGTGAAATGTACCCATTATGCAATAGATTCAGTCAAATTGGTTAATCCGAAAATTAATTTTGATCCTAATGAGAATTTCAAAATATATTATTCCACTCTTATTTCTGAGTAGCTTTCTCATAGCGGCATTGCCTATCAGAGGGCAGGAACGTAAAATAACCAAATACGTGCCTGGCAAGGACGATATTGAAAAAGAAAAAGAAAAAATTGACTTGGGGCCGTTGTTTCAAGGAGTCTCTGCTTATGCTGATGTGTTCGGATTGGTAGGTAAGGCTTTTGGCAACAACTATACCAGCACGGAGTTCGGTTTTGAGGTCAACTTGAAGAATCGCTTTTTTCCGGTTATAGAGACTGGCTATGGAAAATGCAATTACACGGATGATGATAATAATATTCATTACAAGACATCTTCTACCTATTTCCGCGTGGGCATGAATTATAACTTCTTTTATAAGAAACGTCAGACCAGCTATGTTTATGGTGGTTTCAGGTATGCATACAGTCCTTTTAAATACGATGTGGACTCTCCGGATTTGGTGGACCCTGTCTGGAAAGACAAAATTCCTTTTGCGCTTCATGATGTGAAGGGAAACATGAGTTGGGGAGAACTCGTTGTGGGGCTTCAGGCAAAGATAACCAGTATACTTCATATGGGATGGTCTTTACGCTATAAGACGAGATTGAGCTCAACCGAGTCATTGAATTCAAATCCGTGGTATGTACCCGGATATGGAAATTACAAGAAAAGTACGTTTGGAGTCACTTATGATATTGTAATAGATTTGCCATTCTGGAAAGCAAACAAAAAGAGCATATCACAAGTAGTAGAGGATGTTAAAAAGGAAACAAATAAATAAAGGTAATGGGCAGTTTTGAAATCTGGTTGTTGGCTATTGCTTTGGCAATGGATTGCTTCGCGGTGAGCATAGCGAGTGGAATCATTTTAAAGAAGATTGATTGGAAAACGATTGGAATCATGTCTTTCAGTTTCGGCTTGTTCCAAGCTCTCATGCCTACTGCAGGATGGCTATTGACGAATAAGTTCAGCACATTGATTGAAGGAAGCGATCATTGGATAGCATTTGGACTTTTGCTGTTTTTAGGAGGACGGATGGTTTGGGAAGACTTGAAAAAGAACAAGGAAGAAGAATGTTTCAATCCTACGTCGTTGAAGGTTATACTGACTTTGGCGGTAGCTACCAGTATTGACGCTTTGGCTGTGGGCATCAGCTTTGCATGCCTGGGTATGAACTCAGCAGTTTCAATCGTCTATCCGGTTTGCATCATAGGTCTTGTATCTTTCCTGATGGCGCTTTTAGGTTCGTTTATCGGAATATTTGTGGGCCGTAGATTTAATTGGCCGGTAGGAATGATTGGAGGTCTTATCTTGATAGTGATTGGATTTAAAATTCTTTTTGAACATTTGAACCTAATATAAATCAAAAATATGAATAAGAAATATAAACAAATAGGACAGGGTATATTTTTGCTGATTCTTATTGTCGGCAGTCTCATTATTTTAAATCGCAGCAGAAAAGAAGCTGCTATTTATCAGAGTGATCAGGGAACCGTTTTTGGTACTTTTTATTCGGCGACATATCAATATCCCCAAGATTTGAAGGCAGAAATTGAAGCCGAATTAAATAAAGTCAATATGTCTTTGAGTCCGTTTGAAGAATCCAGCATCATATCCAAAATAAACAGGAATGAAGATGTCAAACCGGATTCTTTGTTCTTGCATGTTTTCAATCTGGCTAAAGAGGTTTCGGCAAAGACTTACGGGGCTTTTGATATAACAGTTGCGCCGTTGGTGAATGCATGGGGTTTTGGTTTCAAAAAGAAAATGAATGTAGATAGTTCCGTGGTCGACAGTATCCGCAAGTTTGTAGATTACAGGAAGGTAAGATATGAAAACGGGAAGATTGTAAAGGATGATCCCCGCACGATGTTGGATTGCAGTGCAATTGCCAAAGGTTTTGGAAGTGATGTCGTAGCCCGTTTCTTTGATAGAAAAGGTATCAAAAATTATATGATCGAGATAGGGGGGGAAATAGTAGTGAAAGGAGTGAACAGCAAAAAGGAAAATTGGAGAATCGGAGTCAACAAGCCTGTTGATGACTCACTGGCTGTCAATACCGAGCTGGAAACTATTCTTGATGTGTCAAACATAGGAATGGCTACGAGTGGAAATTATCGGAACTTTTATTATAAGAATGGTAAGAAATTTGCTCATACTATAGATCCTAGAATCGGTTATCCCGTTCAGCATAGTTTGCTCAGTTCCACGGTGATTGCACCCAATTGTGCCACTGCTGATGCTTATGCCACTTCTTTCATGGTGTTGGGTGTGGATTCGGCCATGGAGATATGTAGGAAGACTCCGGGACTGGAAGGTTATTTTATCTATCAAGGTAAAAACGGAACTTTGGAAACTTGTTTTACCGATGGTATGAAGAAATACATCAAAGAAAAATGATATTCAGTAAAGTAATTATATAATAAATAAAAAAATATAACTGATGGGAGGTTTTTTCGGAACAGTTTCAAAAGAAGATTGTGTAACAGATTTGTTTTATGGAACAGATTATAATTCACATCTTGGAACAAAAAGAGGCGGTCTGGTCACTTTTAGTAAGACAGAAGGGTTTTCACGCGCTATTCACAGTTTGGAAAGTACATATTTTCGTACTAAGTTTGAAGACGAGTTAAGTAAATTCAAGGGGGAAGCAGGTTTAGGCGTTATCAGTGATACTGATGCCCAGCCAATAGTAATTAACTCCCATTTAGGGCGTTTTGCTATTGTGACTGTTGCCAAAATTACCAATACGGAGGATTTGGCCAAAGAATTGCTTGAAGAGCGCATGCATTTTTCAGAAATGAGTGCAAACAGGATCAATCAGACAGAATTGGCAGCATTGCTCATTACTCAAGGCAAGAATTTTGTCGAAGGAATTGAAAATGTATACGATAAAGTTAAAGGTTCTTGTTCCATGCTTATTCTCACTGAGGATGGAATTATTGCAGCGCGTGACAAATGGGGCAGGACTCCTATAGTTTTGGCAAAAAAGGAGGGCGCTTATGCAGCATCCAGCGAGTCCACAAGTTTTCCCAATCTTGATTTTGCAATAGATCGTTTTTTGGGACCTGGAGAAATCGTAAGAATCCGTCCTGATGGTGTGGAACAAATGCGCAAGCCTAATTCGGGGATGCAAATTTGTTCTTTTCTGTGGGTATATTACGGTTTTCCGGCAAGCAGTTATGAAAATATCAATGTAGAGGATGTTCGTTTCCGTTGCGGACACGCTATGGGGAAAGAGGATGATACTCAGGCAGATTGCGTATGCGGTATACCGGATTCGGGAGTAGGAATGGCATTTGGCTATGCCGAAGGAAAGGGTATTCCCTATCATCGTGCAATTGATAAATACACTCCTACATGGCCAAGAAGCTTTACCCCTAGTAATCAGGAGATGCGCTCTTTGGTAGCTAAAATGAAACTTATACCCAACCGTGCAGTCTTGGAAGGGAAGAAAGTCGTATTTTGTGATGACTCTATTGTGCGCGGCACTCAATTGAGAGATAATGTAAAGATGCTTTATGACTATGGAGCCAAAGAAGTACATATACGCATTTCTTGTCCTCCTTTGGTCTATGGATGTCCTTTTATCGGTTTTACATCATCGAAAACTGATATGGAATTGATAACGCGCAGAATTATCAAGGAGTTTGAAGGTGATGATTCCAAGAATCTGGAAAAATATGCGCAGACCGATTCTCCTGAATATAAAAGACTGGTGGAAGCCATTAAGGAACGTCTCGGCATGGATTCTTTGAAATTTAACAAACTCGAAACTCTGGTTAAAGCAATCGGATTGCCTAAATGCCAGATTTGTACTCATTGTTTCGATGGTTCCAGTCATTTTTAATGAATAAATAATCTCTAAATATAAATACTATGACTTTAGTTGAACGTTTTTTGAATTATGTTAGTTTTGACACTCAGTCGAATGAGGAGTCAGAAACTACTCCAAGTACGCAGAAACAAATGGTTTTTGCACAATATCTTCAAAAAGAATTGGAAGAACTTGGATTGAAAGATATTTCCTTGGATGAGAATGGTTATCTGTTTGCAACTTTACCTGCTAATACGGATAAGGAAATCCCGACAATCGGCTTTATCTCCCACGTGGATACAAGTCCGGATATGAGTGGGGAAAACCCAAAACCAAGAATCGTTAGTTCTTACGATGGAAAAGACATTGTATTGAATGAGGCAGAAAAAATAATTCTTTCTCCTGCACAATTTCCTGAGTTGCTGGATCATAAAGGTGAAGACTTGATTGTTACCGATGGAACCACCTTGCTTGGGGCTGATGATAAGGCAGGAATTGCCGAAATCGTTCAAGGAATGGTGTATCTGATGGAACATCCTGAAATCAAGCATGGGAAAATCAGAGTGGGTTTCAATCCTGATGAGGAGATTGGCTTGGGTGCACATAAGTTTGATGTGAATAAATTCGGCTGTGAATGGGCTTATACCATGGATGGCGGAGAGGTTGGAGAACTGGAGTTTGAAAACTTCAATGCAGCCGCTGCAAAAATTACTTTCAAAGGCCGTAACGTACACCCGGGATATGCAAAGAACAAGATGATTAATTCCATCTTGATTGCTCATGAATTTATTGATTTGTTACCTGAAAATGAGACCCCTGCACATACTCAGGATTATGAAGGCTTTTATCATCTGATTGGTATGAAGGGAGAAGTGGAGCAAAGCCAGTTGAGTTATATCATTAGAGATCACAGCCGTGAGAAATTCGAAGAACGAAAGAATGAAGTGATTCGTATGGTTGGAGTAATAAATGACAAGTATGGAGAGGGTACTGCAGTATTGGATATGAAGGACCAATATTACAACATGCGTGAAAAGATAGAACCCGTGATGCATATTATTGACATTGCGTTTAAGGCAATGGAGGAAGCAGGGGTGAAGCCTAAGGTTAGAGCGATACGTGGTGGTACGGATGGTGCACAGCTATCTTTCAGAGGTTTGCCATGCCCCAATATTTTTGCCGGAGGAATGAATATGCACGGACGTTTTGAATATGTTCCTGTGCAGAGTATGGAAAAGGCAATGATGACTGTTGTAAAGATTGTAGAACTTATTGCAAAATAAATTTTTTATTGATACAAGATGCACAAGCTGATTTTTGATTTGGCTTTGGTGATGATAAGCGCCAGCATTATGACGCTTATCTTCAAAAAGCTTAAGCAACCGTTGGTTTTAGGGTATATTGTTGCCGGTTTCCTGACCAGCCCTCATATGCCATATACCCCTACAGTCAGTGATATGACCGATGTGCAAACATGGGCAGAGTTGGGAGTTATTTTTCTTTTGTTTGCTCTTGGGCTTGATTTTAGCTTCAAAAAGATCGTAAAATTGGGAAGCACACCTATTATCGCAGCCTGTACTGTCATCTTGTGTATGATTACCATAGGCTTTATAGTAGGTTCTCTTTTCGGTTGGCCGAGGATGGACTGTATCTTCTTGGGGGGAATGCTTGCCATGTCTTCCACCACCATAATCTATAAGGCTTTTGACGATATGGGACTTCGCCAAAAATATTTTGCAGGATTGGTATTGAGTGTGCTTATCTTAGAAGATATTTTAGCTATTGTGCTGATGGTCATGCTTTCAACTCTGGCGGTAAGTAAGAACTTCGAGGGCTCTGATATGCTGTTCAGCATTATGAAATTGATTTTTTTTCTGGTGCTTTGGTTTGTTGTCGGTATCTATCTTATCCCACTGTTTCTTCGAAAATGTAAGAAACTGATGAGTAATGAAACTTTGCTTATAGTTTCTTTGGGATTATGTTTCGGTATGGTGGTTCTGGCACATAAAGCAGGTTTTTCTCCAGCTTTCGGAGCATTTGTCATGGGTAGTATTCTAGCAGAAACTGTCGAAGCTGAAAAAATTGAACATCTGATTTCTCCTGTCAAGGATTTGTTCGGTGCAGTTTTTTTTGTTTCAGTAGGAATGATGATTTCTCCCGGCATGATCGTTCAATACATTTGGCCGATTATAGGAATAACGATAGCCATACTGGTAGGGCAGACTTTGTTTGGTACCGGGGGCTTTATTCTTGCCGGTCAGCCACTTAAAACAGCCATGCAGTGTGGGTTTAGTCTAACACAAATTGGTGAATTCGCTTTTATCATTGCCTCTTTGGGAGTCAGCCTGAAAGTGACGAGTGATTTTCTTTATCCCATAGTAATTGCAGTCTCCGTGATTACCACCTTTCTGACACCTTATATGATTCGGTTAAGTTCTCCTGCTTATGAACTGGCAAGCAAAAGTTTGCCTAAAAAGTTCCTTAGCATGATTGACCATTATTCTTCGGGTTCTCAGACCGTAAATCATGAAAACAGATGGAAGTCCTTGCTGACGGCAATTACAAGAATGACGATTGTTTATACCATATTAAGTATAGCGGTAATCGCCATATTCTTAAATTTTATATCTCCTTTGCTGGCCAAATGGCTTCCTCCTTTTTGGATGAAGGGATTGAGTATGGTTCTTATTATTCTGCTGATATCTCCTTTTTTGAGAGCCATAGTAATGAAAAAGAACCGCTCGGATGATTTTCTGGCTTTGTGGCATGACAGTCGATACAATCGTGCGCCATTATTAGTCACGATACTTCTGCGACTGCTAGTGGCAGTTGCATTTGTTAGTTATGTCATCGCTCATTTTTATCGTACTTCAGCCTCTTTGCTTATATCGATTGCTTTAGGCCTGGTTATACTCATGCTTGTTTCCAAACGTCTTAAGAAGCATTCCATCCAGTTGGAAAGAACTTTCAAATTGAATCTTCGTTTTCGCGATATGCAGGCAGAGTATTTAGGAACACAGAAGCCTCAGTATGCAGTCAGATTGCTTTCAAGAGATCTGCACCTTTCTGATTTTATAATTCCTGCCGATTGCAGTTGGGCTGGCCAGACCCTTAGAACTTTGAATCTTGGGAAAGAATACGGCATTCATATAGCCTCTATTATTCGTGGAAGCCATCGTATCAATATACCAGATGGCGATGCAAGTTTGTATCCCGATGATAAGATACAGGTTATTGGAACTGATGAACAGTTATCACATTTCGCAGAAGTGGTTGAGCAATCAGTGGTTCTTGCCGAAGACAAAGAGGTTGAATGCCGGGAAATGATTTTGAGACAATTCGTAATCACGGATGATTCTATCTTTATTGGTAAAACGATTAGTGAAAGTGGCATTCGGAATTACTTTAAATGTTTGGTTGTTGGAGTGGAAAGAAGTGAAAATTCACTTTGCATACCGGATCCAGATATGCCTTTTGAAGCCGGTGATGTGGTTTGGGTGGTAGGAGAAAATTGCAATATTCATAATTTATTGGAACAAAAAGCGGAAGAAACGTCAGTATAACGAAATAAATGATTAACTTTACCTCGTTAATAATCAAAAAAATAGAAGTATGAAAAGTGATCCTAAAGAATGTTTGTATTGCACCAACAATGATACATTACACAATTTAATGATTGAAATAGCTCAATTGAGTGTTTCGCGTGTTTTCTTGTTCAAGGAACAAACCTACAGAGGCCGTTGCCTGGTGGCATATAAAGACCATGTAAATGATCTGTTCGAACTTAATGATGAAGATAGAAATGCGTTTATGGCTGATGTTACGCGGGTTACACGTGCCATGGATAAAGCCTTTCATCCAGAGAAAATCAATTATGGCGCTTACAGCGATAAATTGTCTCACTTGCATTTTCATTTGGCTCCAAAATACGTTGATGGACCTGATTACGGAGGCGTATTTCAAATGAATCCCGGAAAGGTGTATCTTTCTGATGCAGAGTATCAGGAAATGATTGATAAAATAAAAAAATATTTGTGATAAAGCTAATATGCCCCGTTGATATTATTATCGACGGGGCATATTGTATAATATAAATGCTGTTTCAAGTTAATCTATAATCTCTTTGGAATAAGTGTAGAAATCTTATTTGTTTGAAGACTTATCATCCGTCGTCGGTTCATCTTCAAAATCAAAATCAAAATTAAAATCGGATTCACTGATATCTTCAAGAGATGTAAAATCATCCAAGTCACGGCGCTCCTTTTTGGTAGGTCTTCCTGTACCTCTAGCCCGATTCACGAAACCGCTTATTTTGCTCATTTCCAATAATTCATATTGGGTAGGAGATGTGACGTTTTCGATAATTTCAGGTAAAAGCTTTGCACCTACTCTTTTTTCGATAGCCTGCAAAACTTTGAAAGAATATGTAATGGGAGGTTTGCGGATATCAATTACTTCTCCGGCTTTAACCATCTTGGATGGTTTAAGTTGTACTCCACCCATAGTGACGCGCCCTTTCTTACATGCTTCTGCAGCAAGTGTTCTCGTCTTGAAAATGCGGGCTGCCCACAGCCATTTATCTATTCTAGCTTCTGCCATGAGATTATTTGTGATTAAACTGGTTCATTGTAATCTGTATGCCAGCTAGGATAAAACTTTTAATCATATCGCAGGCAACATTCAGTCGTTCATCCATCAGTTTCATTTCCTCTTCAGGAAAATGTCCTAATACATAATCTATTTGTCCGCCTTTGGAATATTCGTTTCCTATGCCGAAACGCAGTCTGGCATAATTTTCCGTACCCAATGTTGCAGCTATATTTTTCAGTCCATTGTGTCCGGCATCACTTCCTTTGGGTTTCATTCTTAGTTCGCCAAACGGAAGTGCTATATCATCAACCAAGACCAATGTATTTTCTAAAGGAATTTTTTCCTGTTGCATCCAGTATCGGACAGCGTTCCCGCTTAGGTTCATATAAGTGGATGGTTTCAGTAGAATTAACTGCCTCCCCTTCAACGACGCTTCAGCAATTGAGCCATAACGCTTGTTGTCGTTAAAAACAACGTTGGACGCCTTTGCAAAGGCGTCCAACATATTAAAACCTATATTATGACGGGTATTTTGGTATTCGTCTCCGATATTACCCAAACCCACAATCAAATATTTCATTCTTTTCTATTAAGCATTTGTTGAATCTGAATCTGCATCCGTGCTATCGGTTGCAACCGAAGTACGTGTTACCTTCACTGAACAAACAACCACTTCTTTAGGTGTTACTATTTGCAAACCTTCAAAACTCAGCTCGTCAACTTTGATTGATTTTCCAAGAGCAAGTTTTTCAACGTTGATAAACATTTTCTCCGGAATCTTATCATAAGTTGCTTTGATTTTCAATTTACGGATTTGCAACTGTAATTTACCACCGGCCTTAACACCGGCAGCCAGACCTTTCAGTTCAATTGGAACTTCCATTTCTATCGGTTTATCATCAGTAATCTGATAGAAATCAACGTGAAGGATCTTATCATTTACTGGATGAAATTGAATATCTTTCATGACTGCCTTACAAGTCTTATCGTCGATACTCAAGTTCACTGAATAAATGTGCGGAGAATAAACCAAGTTACGCAGTTCTTCGTTTTTTACAGTGAATGGCGTTGCTATAGGCTTGCCGTTCTCATCTTTTTCTACTCCGTAAAGAACGCATGGAACTAAATTTTCCTTACGTAATTTCTGTGCTCCTTTTTTGCCAAATTCGGTTCTGGCAGTACCTTTTACATCAATTGTTTTCATAATTAAAGTTTGTGTTACTCTAAATTAAGTTTATAATCTCTTTGCTTAACTCACCATCACACGATGTTTCAAAAAGCGGTGCAAAATTACGCAAAACATTTTAATAATCAAAAAATAAGAGGAATAAATTGAATTATTCCTCTTGTCTTAAGGTGGGTTCTAATAATTATATTTTTTGAGATACTTATTCCGCCAGAGCCCTTTA
>DAIRSI010000056.1:0-12673 GCA_036804505.1 Bacteroidaceae bacterium | reverse complement strand
TAAAGGGCTCTGGCGGAATAAGTATCTCAAAAAATATAATTATTAGAACCCACCTGAAGACAGATGCAGGTGTATATAAGTTGTCGGTAGCATCAATACCTCCCTTTGCCAAATAGTAATTGCTCAGGAAACGCCAGCATTGTGGATTTCTTTTATTCAAAAGGGGAGTGAAAAACAGAAACTGATGAATCTCTTTCACATAGGGTTTCAAATCAAAATCATAATACTTACTCATATAGGCGATACAAGAATCTTCGTATTCGATTACGGGATCCACTTCACAACAATTATAACCATTCATCCATTCATCAAAATGGCTTCTATGGAAAATTGTGCCCAATTTGTTATCAAGCAAAATCTTAAGGTCTCTCACGTTCGCATCAGTGTTGATAGCAATAGCGCCCAGATTCACTATTGATCTACGTAATTCTGGGTTATTTTTAAGCCATTGATTGGCTGCTTTCTCAATGATTTTTTTGGGGTATTGGGGTACATACATAACATTTAGTTTTTTGTTCCTACAAATATAGAAAAAAAAACGGAATTAGCAAGGTAATCCGCTCACTTATTTTCTGTCCATTTTCTAAAAATCATCGACTGATGTTAAAAAAGAGGGTATAGTAGAACAAACATTTGTAACTTTGTTCGTATAATTTTAAAATAGTTTATTATGAAAAGTCAAAATCAATTCTTTACTCTTGCCCAAAAACACGAAATGATAGTGGAAAGCATTTCGAAATGTCTCTCAGCAAACAAACTGGGACTGACTGTCGACAACCCTCAAAAAGGTATTACAGACCTTACGTTCAAAGGGCAACAGGATCTAGTTGTAGAAGCGATTAGCAAATGCGGAATTCTCATCATAGCAAACGAGGTGGAAACGCAGATGTCCACACAGTACCTCTACAGAGACAGAAGTTTGAGTCTGACGAGAAAAAGCGAAACGGAACTCACTGCTCACATCCGTCTCATCAATCCCATAGCATTCGATATGAAAGAAATCGGAGAAAGCGTGAATGCATATTCCTCCTTCGCCAGTGCAATGCCTGTATTTTTCGTAAAATTCGATCACAGTGAATTTAATGACGACTGGATTTGTAATACAGATGTATACGTAGATGCAAAAGAGAAAGAGAGAGAATTCCTGCGTTTCCACTCAGATTTTGACGGGGGCTGCGTAGAGTGGTTGTGTAAGGTTAAGGGGGGAAAAGACGAATGTCCAGGCGACGGGAGCATTTTTGTGTTTCTCAACGAGAACGACGAGCCCAAAGACTGTGAGTTCATAGGTGATTTCGGAGAGCCTGAATCACAGGACTATACAGCATACCAGTGCGACGAGCCTTTCCGCTTCGAAGAAAAGGTTTGATGGGGATGAAATAAAGTCCGAAAATTTGAAGCTTCCCCGAATTATTTATACATTTGTATGATTAGTCCCGAAAAGGGATACAATCTTGTATTTTTCAAGGCTTTTTGGCTTATTCTTGCTAATGAAATCTGGACAATTTCAAACGGTATGGGAATAAATCAGAATGCATGGATTAACTCCATCATTCCCCTCCTATAACATCAAGAACTAACGTTCCCGAATTATTCATTAGCGGGTAATACGATTTGATTATTAACCGTTGAACTCATAATGAATATGGATTTTACTATCATTGACAACATTGCATACGCATGCTACAACGACGAGCCACATAACAGAGCCGTACTTGTTTCTGCCAACCGATTCACAGGAAGCAGAATGATTATTCCCGAATCAATCACCTATAACGGGGAACAATATATAGTGATGTTGATAAAGTTGGACAAGGATGCTCTCCTCAACAAGGGATTGAGAAGCATCGTTATTCCCAAATACATTGATGAAATCGACAACGCTTTTTGGGAGAGTTTTCCAAATCTCATCTCCATAGAAGTAAGCAAAGAAAATCCGATTTATTTCTCAATCAACGGATTACTATTTCACGATGACGCGCTTTTACGCATTCCTCTTGGATTTTCCGGAGAACTGCATATTCCACCAGGTATCAAAAAAATAGACGAATATGCATTCAATAAATGCGACCGCGTGTCGAAAACATATATACCGGCATCGGTCGAGGTGATTTTCCCCGGCTTTATCTGTTGCGAAAGCACCTTTGAGGTAGATGAAGCCAATACTTTCTATTCATCTTACAGAGGAGTCTTGTATAACAAGGAAAGAACGGCAATCGTTCGTGTCCCACCCCAATTAGCAACCGGAAACTATGTCGTGGAAAACGGCATTTTCACTTTGTGCGCCACTGCTTTCTCTTTTAACATTGATTTGAATTCCGTAAAAATAGAACGGGGTGTCATTGGCAACTATTGCTTTTATGGATGTAAATACTGCAAATGCGTCATCTTGGGGCAGGATGTCACCGATATAGGAATGAATACATTTATGGGAATGGCGAACCTTCAATCCCTATACGTCTTTCTTCCATATCCGGAATACATAAATCTGGAAGAAAATATTTTCGACAGCTATACCACCGATACCTGTGTGTTGCATGTGCTGAAAGGATTGAAACAAACCTATATGAAGCTGGATCAATGGAACAAATTTCTGAATATAGTGGACGATCTGATGCCGGGACAGACAATCACACCTCCCAGATATATAAAAGAAAAACACCCCAGTGTCCTTGAACTTTATTATTTGAGCAAGAAACAAATGCCCGATTATGGCTATAATACAAACTGCAACTACAACACCGGCAGCAACAATAACAGCGACACAAGTTCCTATATTGGTAAAATTTTCTTATGGATCGTCATCATCATAGGAGCAATCTTCGGACTCATCTATCTCATGAATCACCAGGCAGGAAGCACTTCCAACGGACAATCGTATAACTCGGGCGAACTTATGACAAATCAGAGTGAACCTACTTCAATAACAACAGATTCGGTTGCTATTGCTGCAAACGAAGACTCCCTGACTGTATCCGAAACACCAGAACCCTTGGATGAAATCACAGATCTGTCCAAAGAAGACGGAAACTGGTGTAATCAGGGCTATATTGATCTAGGACTCAGTGTATACTGGTCCACATGCAATCTAGGGGCCGACAGCCCCGAAATATATGGAAAACAATTCGTTTGGGGCGATGCTTCGGGAGAACTTGAAGAAGGCAGCCAGTCCCCACTCCCGGAAAGTTTCGATGGAGACATCAGTGGTACGAGATATGATGTGGTCAATACCTACCTGGAAGGTGGATGGAGAATGCCTACACGGAACGAGATGCATGAACTGTTAACTCATTGTACACACAAAATGGGGAATTACAGAGGAACAGACGGCTACATGTTCATCGGCCCCAACGGAAAGAGTATCTTTCTCCCCATACTAAGTCCCACTTACGAACCTGGTGAAGAACTGAAAATAGGAGAATACTGGACAAGTACAGCTTCAAAAAGAGAGGCAACGCCCAAACACTCCTATATATTGTTTTTCGTAATTGACGGTGATATGAAGATCGATGATACTATGCGTATAAACGCCCTTCCCGTCAGACCCGTGCGCAGCAAATAATATCGTTGAACGTACGAAAGTTCGACTTCAATCTTCCTTTGTCCCGAATAGCAAACACAACGTGACGGAAAGCATGACGGAATTCATCACTCTGAAGTGCATCGCTGAAAAAGGCGGCAATTTTCTTCGGGGGATTGCAGAAAGCTCCGCATCCTAAAGCTGAAAGCACGAGATGAGTATGCCCAGTGCTTTTACAAATGCGTAACAGAAGATTGATTTTGTGGCGCATGGTTTCAGCTTCTTTTTGAGAAAGACTGCCGTGAAGCAGGCAGATAGCTGCTATTGCCACAAAATCAACTGTATAGGGTTGCTCCAAAAAAGGATATCCATCGGCTTCGTTACCGCGGAATACTGTAACCAAAGGTGAATAAACAGCTCCGTCTCTTTCATGCAGCGGATAGGAATGATTCTTGTTGCGGGCAACCCCCATGTCGGCATAATCCGATGCATAATTTTTAAACTGATACAATGAGCGCAGATAATCACTGCGGCGGAAAAGATTCTCTTCCTGAGTATCGGCTCCTAAATCTACGAGACCTCCGGGATTGAAAGAGTCGGCCATATTGAGAACGATGGGACGAACACCCTCTTCATCAATCATTTTCTTAGCAGCATCCAGTGTATCGCAGTCGATCACTTCTATCAAGGTTTCACCATAAAAGCAAGGAGTATTTTCATCAGGAGGGTAAGGCTTGTCGAAAAATACTGTCGAGGCCTGCACGTCATTAAGGTTCAAAACTATATTTACGGGATTGCCATCCTTTACTATCTCATAGGAACGCCTACGGATAGCATCCAAAGTCTCCTTATATACAAGGACGAGTTCCCTCTCTGTATATTCCCTATTATTAATTGATTCAAGTATGTCGGGATTTATAAACAATACAGATTTGGGAAACAAGACGGAGGTAATTTTCTTGCAGGAATGAAACGCCTGGCGCCCTACTATTTTCACTCCGTCAGGGATAACGAATTTTCCCTCTCTTCCCGCAGGAACACAGATGAGGCTGCTACAAGCCTTGTTGTAAAGCACTCCACTCAAAGAAGAATAATGTGCATTTTCCTTATCCACATTGATAGAGACTAACTTGTAGCACCCCTCGAAAGGATTCATATATATGCTTGTGATACTGGCAGGGATGTTGACTGATACCAATTCAGTACAATCCTTGAAAGCATAGAGGGCAATGCCCGTCACCGGATACGTTTTACTACCATCGTTCACAGTTTCAGGAATCGCAACGTGTCCTTCGTAAGCAATAATGCTGGCAATCACTTCGGCAGATTGACAGTCGTTTTCCAAATCGTAGCTGATTCCATCGGCTACAAAAAAGCCCAAGTCATTCCATTTGTTACCTCTTTTCATATATTGCTCCAATTATTTTATTATTTGCTCATCAATCATCTTCAAAACCGTTTTCTTGAAAGTTTCCCAATCGGGTGATCCCTCTAAATGTCCATAGTTGAAATGACTGGATGCCTTTGTGGAACACACAAACCAGCAATCCCTGCCCATCTCCAAAGTCATATAGAAAGCCTTCTTCTCGTCCTTTATGACGATAAGACCATTTTTAGCGAAAGACTCCCTTTCGGGTTCGGGGAAAGTGAACATAATAATCAGAGTTCCGTCGGCTTGCCTTTCGGAAGATATACTGAGTCCGTCGACAATATCATCATCTATAAAGTTTGTATTAAAATCGGCCAATTCATCGGAAGAAATATTACCGTCCTCAAACAACGATACACACAAAGGAATGAACTCATATTCCAATTCATACTTTCTCATCATAACATAATTTTATTGGGGAATAATATATCTGTTTACAGTAAATAATTATTAGAATAATAAAATTTCATTTCCAATTCTGATAAGTCATTTTTCCCGATTAAAGTAAAAATAGTAATATCATTTGTATTATTTATCGTCCTTATTGTACTTGGTGTATCTTTCGTGAAATAATAGGCATAATAATAATACTTTATTTCCCTGAATTTTTTCTTTTCTAGTTTTTATTACACAAATAAATAATATCTTTCTTATCGTCATGGATAAAATTAAAGTCAAAAGAATTACCATTGAAGGTTATTCCTTCATTTATTTGATTTTTCAACACTTTGTTTATTTCTGATTCAATAATAATCAATTTTATCTTTCATAACTTTTAATTATAAATATTTCTCACACTAACAAATATATTATTTCTTTTGTTTTTGTGTCAACAAGCATATCGTTCCCTTTATTTTTTTAAGTTATACAAATATATTAAAAATATAAAATTGGGTTGTTACGTAATGATATAATAATTGAATTCCTTCATCTTTTTCTTCCAGTGAGTCCGCCCACGGTCCTGACATTATAAATGCGGACTCTGCCATAGGAATCGCAAACACAAGAAGCCATAACTATTGCCGAGCAATTACAGCAGGTGACACTCACGCCGCACATTGAAGATGTTTTTACCATACACACCACAGTACATCCACAATTCCCACAAATCAAAGAAACTGGTATTTCATTCATATTTCCATTGTTTTTAATATTGTTTTCTTAATATAAAGTTGTCGCACAACTGCTCAATGCCATTATGCAAACATTATCTCATATAACTTGATTTACTCGAAATTTATCCAAATCATATCCATAGTCATTAAAAAGTGAATCGATCCATCCATAATCGGGCCTTTCGTGCAAACATCCAGCTATGTAAATAATAATTTCGTAAGTCTGAAGGGCCTCGCGAGGCATGAGATCAGGTACATGCCTGATGTAGTCCTCGTTGGAATAGGGATAGGCCGGAGTATGCGACAATTCGAAGTCGAGTAGTTCCAAAGCCCAAGTATAGTTGCCAGCATGAATCGCATTGTGGAGAATTCCCAAATCCTGCATGGTTCTCAGGTTGCCAATCAGTACTTTTGCAGCAATCATATAAGGGCTGTGGTATCCTTTATCATCGTATTGTTTCCATTTTCTTACTTCCGACTCTATCTGCACTCTTTCCATGAAAGGAGCGTCATTTATTCGGAAAGGGCATTCCAAAGAATATTGCAGCAATACAGGTTTCAAGGAAATACCTGTTCGGGGGATGATAATCTCGTTTTGCAATTCGAGAACATATTCCATCCGATTAGTTCTGATACCCAGTTTCCTGATTTCATCGCCAACGATAAAATCACGCATGGCATCTTGGCGCAAGAGCAATCCCCAAGTATCGTTGCCAAATTCTCCAGTGTTGAGAAGTCCGAACTCGGAATAGCTGAGCCCGTTTCCCTTGCTCACCACGTATCTTCCTCCGCTACGCTTATCAGCCATCACAAAACTCCTGCCGTGAAGCGGACTTATGCAAAAGATTTCCTTGTCGCCATTGGAAGAACGGAAATAAGGATATGGCACGTTTTCAAAAGAATCCGATGCCTCCTTGAGTACATTGAACAAACACGCCTTCGCTTTAAAACTTTGAATCATATTCGATACACAATTTAAGAATGAAGGTTTGCACCAGTCGGAAAACGACTGATGCAAACCTTTTTAAATAACAATTACATCGAACGCCACATAATGCCACATTGAATTTCGGAATCTTTAGGACAATTTGACATACAAACATCACTTGATGCCTTACTGATTTTCAAATCTACTTTTTTCATAATTCTTTTTTTTATTGTTGCAGTATTTAAAGGAAACCGCATTTATCCTTTTTTATTTCATTTTTTTATCTTTATGATTAATAGTCTCAATACGCCTCAATTCTGTTTCTGAATATTCTGTTGGAACATCTTCCAGACATTCCACTAATGTCTTTCCTTGAAGCGGATCATAATTATCCTTCATCATTCTCGCAGCAAGGGCGAAGCGGATTTTCGCCATATAACAATTATTCTCACTTGCCTTAAGTGGTGTTCCATGTTCAGAAAAATTGGTTCCCGAACATAGATTGCAATAGTCGCAATAATCATGTCTTCCGCATTCTTCATAATTTCTCAGTCTTAAATTATGCCACCATTCCAATTCGCTACTTTCCAAAATACTTCCGAATGATTGATCTCTCAAATTCCCGAAAGAGCTGGGAAATGCACAGCAAGGTTGTACAAATCCTTCAGGAGTTATGCAAAAAGATGTGATACCAGCACCGCAGGCAATATTGTCCAGGTATTTTTTCTGTCCTCCGTAATTTGGTAATTCCTTACCTACATAAAGTGAAATATGCCTGTCACGTAACACAATTTCCAACTGTTCAGGTGTGAGACGCAGATTACGACTTACACAAATATCACCATCGATCGAATCCGTCAAACTAACTTCAAATTGAGGAACAGCACCAAACTTTTCAGCTATATCTGCAACCATGTAATAATGCTTCACATTGGTACGCATGATGCAACATTTAAGATTCATAGGAACAGCCAGTTGAGATAACTTCTTAACTACAGCCATTGATCTTTCCCAAGATCCTTTAATGCGAGTAATATAATCATGTTCTGCTGCAATACCACTATATATGGAGATACCTACCAGTAATGGATAATAAGCAGCAAGACGCTCTTCTTTACCAAATAACCGCTGAGCATTCGTAAATAGGGCTGTGGCAATACCTTTCATATAAAGATAATCTATGATTTCCCATACGAAGGGATTCGAAAAGGGGTCTCCTCCGGACAAACACACTTTGGCAAGTCCTAACTCATAAAGTTCGTCTATTATGCGTTTATAATCGTCCAAAGTCAGTTCCTTTCTATCCCCCCTATGACTGATTTCCTTATCATTGCGTGTTGCGCCCGGATTATAGCAATGAATGCATTTCTCAGAACAATTATAGGTAAGTTCAAACATAACACTTACCACACCTCCTACCCTGTCAGCATAATCCATCTCGGCTGAAGAAACGGGATAAGGTAGATATTCCTGAGTTTCATTCATTTTTTTCCTATCCTGACATGATTTGTTTTCCATCAGATATTTACGATATGAACTTACACTTTCATCCGAAGTGTGGAAATCGGTAAGCAATCCACAACGGATCAATTCATATAAAAAAGGTTCCAGTGAATCCTTGCATATATTGGTCGCCGCAGAAATATCATTTATAGAAAACCTATCGTTTTTTTCTTTCTTGAGAATCTCACCAATGACATCAGCTGACTCATCTTCGAAATAATAACTCATGCCTTCCATCAGATTAAACATGAGAGCAGCATGATGTTTTTCATTGTAACGCCCGCAATTCCATGCCGGTCGGAAATATACTCTTTGCATAGAAATATTTTTTCAATGCACTACAGACCCTAGTTTTGTGCTGGTTAATAATCTTGGAAAAAGAAGTGTGAGTCTGTTAGTTTATCCACTAATGAGGCTCTGGACTGCCCACGGTATGAATAAAACAAACAGCTCACACCAAAATGTATTATAATTTGGATATAATTCATTCAAGCAGAGCGTTCAAAATCTATTCTTATACCGTTATGAAATTGTCCAGATTTCATTAGCAAGAATTAGCTAAACACTTCTGTTTTTCTTGTCGTCCATTCAAATGAAGAACAACATTGCAAACTTAACAAAAGTTTAGCAAATCTCAAACGTTTGTGAGCTGTTTTTTTTATTACATATTAGTTTGTTATATTATCGTCAACCCGTTGGAGAAATTAATTAAGTGTATATTTAATTCTGCCAATGGGTTATCATCATTATTATTTGATTATGTAAAGATAGAAAAAGAAAAATATTAATCAAAAAAACGAGGTCAAAATGCCCCTGGATGGACGAGATGGATAGAGAAGCACAATCAAATTACAGGATGATTTCTGTAACTCCCCCTTCTTTCCCACCAATATAAGAGCCTAATGACTGCCCCTCGCGAACAACTTCCATTACTATTAAAGGAGCATGAATGCATAAACTTGGAATATCGAGCAAGTCACCTACACAAATTTTTCCCCCCGTACACGACAAAACTTCACACCAATAATCTTGAGTTATTTTCAATTTCATTATCCGATCGGGTTCATAAGCGATGGTAAGACATTGCCCTGCCTCCATCTCTTTGGGCAATACACACAAAAAGTCATTATTGAAGGAAGAATGGATATCCATACCTGCTGCAATAAGTCTCTTCCAGCTGGAATATCCCAAATATTTGGCTATGATATCCAATGTGGTAGATGTAGTATTTACCTCTGGAAGCATACCGTAAAGTCGTTTCAAAGTATTCACGCTCAGTCTTGATTGTGTTGATTTGAAAATTTCGTCTGACAAAAGAGAGAACTGCAATGAATTTGTCATTTCAAAACCGTTTTTTTCACTAATGAGTTTTTGTATATGCAAATCAAGTACCATAAGTTTATATTTATGTTGAATAGATTTATGCAAAAATAAAAGAATGCAGGGATTTCACAAAATAATACCTATAATTTTTAATAGGAACTCCATATTCTTTGATTTTTTGCTAGACTGATGTTAAGAAACTTTACATAGTTTATTTCCTCGTCAGTATTTTTGTCCAATTGTGAAGAAAGTTCGTAAATAAAGCCTGTGGCTTGACTGCCATTCAATAAAATATAATTCATATCGGGTTTGGTTTCATCATTGTCTAGCATCCTTCATTATTTTTATTATCACAAAAATACAATTCATTTTTTAATGAGCAAATAAAAAAGCGGAAAGAAAAAGCCAGCCTTAACAAACGTAACACGATTTTGTTACGTTTGTTATGTTGTGTTACGTTTTTTTTTGGGGGGGGGAAAATTCTTATATTTCTTCCAATCCCAACCCTTTCAGATAATGGTATGTTCCATCGTAGAATTCTGGAAGTCGAGTTTTATCTTCGGGGTTGCCTTCGGGTACCACGATAATCATGCCTTGGCGAGCTCTAGTAAGGAGCACCCGATAGGCATTCTTTTGATAGAGTTTGCGCTCGGGCTTACTGATATTATTCCAACGACTGCCAACAAAAGAATTGTTTTGCCATCCATTCCTCGTATGTCTGAAATCACCATCCCAAATGAGGCATGACCAATCTACTTCCAAGCCTTGGATGTCGAATTCGGTAACAACATCTTCCAAGAACTGAGAGGAACGTATGTCATTTTCGTCATCAAGAAACCAATGTACGGTGTCGGGGTGTACACGCACATCAATGGCTAGAGGTCTGAGGCGATAGGCTTGTGAAGAAACTAGCATACCAAAGCGCTCTGTGCCTCGTGCATGGTCTTTGAGCCATTGTTTGCCTTTCTCTAGGGAACGTGTCAAGGCAATAGGATATCGGTCTTTTATTTCGGCATAGATGCTGCGAGCCATGTCGGCATCCAGTTCCAAAAGATAATGCACAAATGCCGATAGTTTTTCGGCTCGGAAGGAACGCATGGAAACGGCCAGGTGGAGTTTATTGCTCACGGTCACATTGGGATTGTCTTTCAGAAGTACTTCCACTTTTCCTTCGGCATATTCTTTGTCGGTGAGATTATTGGAGATATAGACTTTCCAATGGGGAAATCTCTCGTTCAAGGCCTTAATCCATTCGGTAATGCCAGCCTCGCCAGTATTTATCTCCTGTCCCCCTCCAACCAGACACACTATGACTGCCCAATCTTCACGGAGATTCAAAGACCATATCAAAAACCCAGGTTCGGAATAAGGAAAATCAGGCATTCCCTTTTTTCGGCTTAGCCAAGAGGCTAGTTGCTCTTTTGTCCATGCTCGTTGAGCTTCGTCGAAGATAGCCACATGATCCACATCGGCATAGCCATCGTCCTTGTGTTTGATGTTCTTTGCAGGGTCTATTTCTATATCGTCATTCGCAATCTTCACCTTGCTTAACGTGTTGTTGCGATAATGATGAATGATTTGTATGAAGGATTTCACACTACGCACGGCGTCGCTCTTTTTGCATCTGTCCCTGCCTTCCTGCTTCACTTTATCTCTTGCCAAGGCTTCCGTGAGCACCTTCACCAAAGGGTCGTTACCCGAAAGATACACGGCGATGTCCTTCTTTTTGAATTGTTCTATAGCCACATCAAGGCCCACGAGGGTTTTTCCAGCACCGGGCACACCTGTGACAAAACAGATGGCTTTTTCACCGTTTTCTTTCGTCTGTGCAATTACTTCTTGCACGTATTGGCTGGTTGTCGTAAGGTTTTCGGCAGAGGCTTCGGAACGAGTGATATCGTCCACCGAATGATGGCTGTACATGTAGCTAGCAGCTTCGATGATGTTCGGAGTAGGCGAATATCGACTGTAAATCCACTGCCGAGCATCGTCCTCGCCAAAGTGGGCGTAACGCTGCAATATATTACTGATGTAGAAGTGCAAACTATCTCGATTGGAACAGATAGGCTCGTACACCATATCGTCATAATGGCTGATGGCTATGTGCTCGGAATAGTCTTTGGCTTTGGTGGCAATGAGGATGGGCACGATGATGCGATGATGGCTATCTTCATGGAAGTTTTTCAAGTCGAGGGCATAATCCCATACTTGTTCCAAATCCAGACGCTCGTAGGAGTCGTTTCCTGCCTTGAATTCGAGTGTAAACACAATGCCATGGATGATTACAATCACATCTATACGCCTTCCCAAACGGGGGATGGAATACTCGAAAATGATTTCGCCTTTGCTATATTCTGCAAGAATGGATTTCATGAGGGTTATTTCCTCTTCCCAAGCATAACGTTGGTTCAAATCGATGTCAAACTCGCTATTAGCGGTTAGTTCGCCTAGAATTTGTTCGTTGAGTTTCACCTTGAATTCATCGAATGAATCGGCATAATAGTATCTTTCCATCAATTCCATTTTTATCTTCGCAAAAATACAATTCATTTTTGAATGAGCAAATAAAAAAAGCGGAAAGAAAAACCTTGGGTTAAAAAAAACGTAACAAGTAACGTACTTTTTCGTTATGTCGTGTTACGTCTTTTTCTCTCGAGAAACGGGAGGGGGTATCAAGCACCATGAAGATTCCACCACTTTGATGCGAACACCCCGACCCAAAAACTGACACTTCTGACATATCTGACACATCTCACACATCTCACACATCTCACGCATCTTACCGTAAGATGCAAATTCCGAAATTCGATAAGAATGAGAAGGAGATAAATACTGAAAATTCGTTAAAAACAGAAAAT
>DAIRSI010000055.1:0-14437 GCA_036804505.1 Bacteroidaceae bacterium | reverse complement strand
TCGCCCGTTACAGAAGCAACGGAACCGGTCAAATCTCTTCTTTTGACTGTACCATAACCGATGACAACAACTTCATCCAAAGTTTTGTTGTCTTCTTTCATGACAATCTTCATTTCTTTCTGTGCCCCCACTTTGACTTCCTGACTTAAATAGCCGATATAGGAAATCAGCAACGTTGCGTTGTTGGAAACACCCGTTAAGGAAAAGTTACCGTCAAAATCGGTTATTGTACCGTTGGTTGTTCCTTTCACCAGTACATTCACACCGATCATCGGTTCGCCTGCCGTATCTTTTATGGAACCTTTAATGGTTCTTTGAGCAAAAGCCGTCAGACAGAGGAGACACATTAATAATGTGACAAACGCTCTTTGATTTTGAACTTTTAAATTCATAGATGTGTTTTATTAATTATTAAACATTAAGGTCTATTCAGATACCTTATCGTTTGCAAAGATGAGGCTTCTACGACAAAGGTATGTGCAATTTTTAGTAAATATTGTGCAAATATTGTTTTTAACGTTTCCGATAACGGAAATTCATCTTTAATAGTATTATTCTAATGGAATCCATAATTTGCCTATTCCCAGAACGTTTTCCACATTAATTTGCTCGGCTTCCTTCTTTGACAGCTGATGACTCCACGATACTCTGTTCTTCACGGAGGCACCCTCTCCCGTATTCTTATATTCCAGATAACGGGCAGTTTTTTCATTCTCCGGATTATTCCAGTTGAACCAGCCTTCTGAAAGTACTTCCTTGCATAAATCACAATACATAAATAAGGTATAACCATAGGGACGCCAAGGACGACCCAAATACAACCGGGTCACACCCGGAGCAGCTGTGATGTGGCAATGATCGAATACATAACCATATTTTATATCTTTCACAGTAGATGCGGCCGTAATATATGAATCACGCTTACAATAAATATCACAATCTGAAAAATAAGCAGTAGAAGGTCCAAAGATAAAATCCGTTGTTCCTTCTATATAGCAATGACGAAACCACAAACGTGCATTCTCACTTCCTGTATAGACCGTATCCTGGTGCCCCAGGAAACGACAGTTGACAAACAAAAGGCGATCTCCCTCGGTATGAAGCGCCACAGCCTGCCCGAGCTGGGCCGAATTGTTTTCAATCGTAATATTCTTAAAGGTAATGTCGCTTCCTTCCACCTTTACGGTATAAGTCCGGAAAGTCCCCATCTTGTTGATGTTGGCATGATCATCATAGGTTATGATTGTATTATTACGGTCCTCGCCCACAATTTCCACATTCTTTACCCAAGAGGGGATAACAAGCTTTTCCTTGTAAACGCCTTTCTTTACATAGATGACCATAGTGTAATCCATAAATGCCCGAACCACTTCGACAGCATCAGCTACATTCCTATATGGAGCCGTTCCGTCACGCGCTACAAACAAAGTGTCTTTGATTTCGGCCTGCGATGTTATGGAAAAGCAAAGGGCCATAACCAATAATTCGATAATTCTTTTCATTGTAATCAATTTGTTTTATTTTACGGTATAATTTGTTTCATGCAACAATTCTCTTTCCAGACTGGCATTGATGAAAGGTCCGACGGCTTTTGCATCATTAGAACGTATTTTCTCATGAATATAATAATCATAATCTCCCGAACGGTATGGATTTCCTCCCAAACCTGCAACGGCACAGCAATGATTTATAGATACCAATCCGTTTACATCAACAGTGATGAAGGTTTTCAAGATACCTTGATATCCCTTTTCAGCCACATCTAGATAAGAGCGATTGATATATCCGAGACGAACAGCTTTGTAGAGTGTATAAACAAACATGGTAGAGACTGTTGCCTCCAAATAATTTCCTTCTTTTCCGCTTTCGTCCAAGACTTGATACCAGACTCCGGATTTTGCATCTTGTGTCCGTTTTATCTGAGCAGCTACATTTGAAAGAATATCCAAAACTTTTCCCCTTCCTACCTCATGCTTGGGAATAAACGGCAAGGCATCGACTAATGCCATGGCATACCAGCCCATAGCCCGTCCCCAGACATGAGCTGACTGACCGGTTACAATATTGGCCCATTTCTGAGATTTACTTTCATCCCATGCATGACGATAAAGTCCGTTGGCCGGGTCATAGGTATGTCTTGCAATAACAAGAAACTGATTGAGTACATCCTGATAATCCTCAGGACGGTTATTTCGGAAAGTATATTCAGCGTAGAATGGGGATGCCATGTAGATACCGTCCAGCCACATCTGGTTGGGATAAACCAACTTATGCCAGAAACCACCTTCGGATGTGCGCGGCTGACAAGTCAATTGGGAGCGAAGCATATCCATTGCTTTCCGGTACTTTTCATCTTTTGTCCTCTCATACATCCTGAAGAAAATTTTTCCAGTGTTGATGCGATCCAGACTCAGTTCAGAAGGTTTGTAACTGACAATGTGTCCATCCGCTGTAAGCATTGTATCACAATATTCCTTTACATAATTAAAATACTTATCAAGCCCATAACGGTCGTAAGCATTGAGAAAGGCCTGCAGTTCCACACCATGGCAATAATCCCACTTCAATGTTGGCTGGAAATCTAGATTGCAAGCCTTCGGGGTGCGAATCATTTCTGAATCCATTATCCGAAGTGACCATGGAGCATTGTTTGGAACTGTCTGTGCAAAACCGGCAAAAGTGATGCATGGCATAGCCAGCAAAAAGAAGATATTTTTAGAAATGTTTTTCATATTGATTTAAACTGTTGATTTCTACGACTACAAAAATAAGAATAAAATCCATAACAAAGGAGTAAAAATTGTTTTTTAAGGGGTCAAAAGCTGGTTAATCGGTAAAATAACAATAAAAAAGTTCTTTTTTTCATCTAAAAAACATATCTTTGACACAATTTTTTTATAAACAATTAAATTAATATTATGGGCGCATCAAATCTGAGCGAAAAAATTACAAAGTACAGATGGACAATAGCTGCATTGCTGTTATTCTCCACGACGGTCAACTATATGGACCGTAACGTTATCGGTTATTTAAAGGATTATTTCTGTGATCCGAACGGTTTCGGCTGGTCATCGACCGATTATTCCATCCTGACATCTGTTTTCACTGCCTTCTATGCAGGATTTACATTAATAGTAGGTTTTATCATTGATAAAATAGGTACCAAGTTAGGCTTGGCTGCTTCATTAATCGTATGGTCCATTGCTGGTTTTTGCAGTGCAATAGCAGGCAAAGGACTTCCCGGTCAATTGGCTGCCAGAGGTTTATTCGGAGCCGGCGAAGCTGGTAACTTTCCTGCTTCCATCAAGACTGTTGCCGAATGGTTTCCTAAGAAGGAACGTGCGTTGGCAACCGGCATTTTTAATTCGGGTTCCAATTTGGGAGCCATGATCTGTGCATTGATTATCCCTCCTATTCTTGCCGCATGGAATCCACTGGAAGGAACACAATTGTTTCTCGGTTCAATACACGGATGGCAGATGGCATTCATCATCACCAGTTTAATAGGTTTTATCTGGCTGTTCTTCTGGCATAAGATGTATGCATCACCTACGGAAATGTTGAAAAGAGGCAAAATAAACCAAGCTGAACTGGATTATATCAACAGTGACGAACAGAAACCGATAGCTTCATCTGCTACTTCCGAAGCAAAAAAAACTGCCAAGAAAATTCCTTGGTACAAAATGCTTACTTACAGACAAACATGGTCTTTCGTGATGGGTAAATTTATGACCGACGGAATCTGGTGGTTCCTTTTGTTCTGGTTGCCTACTTACATCAAACAGCAATTCTGCGCCGGACTGAGTGCCAGTGAAACCAATCATACGGTGATGTATTCCACATTCATCGTTTTCGGCATCGCCATTATCGGCTCCGTATATGGAGGATCCCTTCCTATGAAATTCATGAACAAAGGTTGGGAGACCTATAAAGCACGTATGACGGCTCTTATCATCATTGCATTTTTCCCGATTCTGCTGCTGAGCACACAGACCGTAGCCGGACTGAGCGGTTCGATGGGGCTTGTGGCTGCCGTTGCAGTAATCAGTATAGCAGGAGCTGCCCACCAGGCATGGTCTGCTAACTTGTTCACCACAGTATCGGATATGTTTCCTAAATCGGCCGTTGGAGCCGTAACAGGTATCGGTGCTGCAGCAGGTGGCTTGGGTGGTGTGCTGGTACAGGTAATGGCCGGCAGACTTGAAGATCATTACCGTGCTCTTAACAGTGTGCCGACAGCTTATGCCATCATGTTCGGTGTATGTGCATTCGCTTACTTGATAGCTTGGGCTATCATGAAAGTACTGGTTCCTAAATACAAACCGGTGGATTTAGAATAAGAAAATACTTACAAGACATAATAAAAAGGCATTCGAAAGGATGCCTTTTTTTATTGTTAGCATACATAATGAAGAATTTACGTTTTTAAACGATAAATACTTTCAATTTCAAATATAAATTAGTAAATTCGTCCCAATTTTGTGGAATTTTATTTGAAATAGTTTTAATCAATAAATCAACAATACTAAAAGGATATGGAAAATTTAGGTATCGGATTGGAATTAATGGTAGTGGGGATGCTTACGGTATTTGTCATTCTGCTTATCATTATCTATCTGGGAAAAGGGCTGATAGCCTTAGTGAACAAGTTCGCGCCTGAGGACGTGGAAGAAAAGAAACAGCCAGCTACGGCTACAGTGCCTGTGGATGCAAAGACTATCGCCATCATCCAGTCGGCAGTGAATGCGTTGACAGGCGGCAAGGGAAAAGTGATGAAAGTGGAAAAAATCAAGTAAAAACAAATAAGGAATACAGATATTATGAAGAAAGAAGTAAAGTTCTGTTTGGTTTTCCGTGACATGTGGCAGTCTGCCGGTAAATATGTGCCACGAGTTGACCAATTGCTTAAGGTGGCTCCGGCCATTATCGAGATGGGATGCTTTGACCGTGTTGAAACAAATGGAGGCGGTTTTGAACAAGTGAACCTGCTCTTCGGAGAGAATCCTAACAAGGCTGTGCGCCAGTGGATAAAACCATTCCACGATGCAGGGATTCAGACTCAGATGCTGGACCGCGCATTGAACGGTTTGCGCATGAGTCCGGTGCCGGCAGATGTTCGACAATTGTTTTATAAGGTGAAGAAAGTGCAGGGTACGGATATCACACGTACATTCTGCGGACTGAACGATACACGCAACATCATCCCATCCATCAAGTATGCGCACGATGCAGGAATGATTTCGCAATGCTCGTTGTGCATCACACACTCTCCCGTCCACACGGTGGAGTACTACGTAAAAATTGCCAAAGAACTGATTGAAGCTGGTGCGGATGAAATATGCATCAAAGACATGGCAGGCATCGGACGGCCGGTGACTCTTGGTAAAATCGTAGCCGGCATCAAGGAAGCGCATCCGGAGATACCGGTGCAGTATCACAGCCACGCAGGACCGGGATTCAACACAACTTCCATTCTGGAGGTGTGCAAGGCCGGTTGCGACTACGTGGACGTAGGTATGGAACCTCTTTCATGGGGCACGGGACACGCTGATATCATCACCGTTCAGGAAATGCTGAAAGATGCTGGATTCCAGGTAAAGGAAATCAATATGGAGGCTTACATGAAAGTGCGCTCCATGATTCAGGAGTTTCTGGATGATTTTCTGGGATTGTATTGCAGTCCGCGCAACAGGCTGATGAATTCTCTGCTCATTGGTCCGGGACTGCCGGGCGGAATGATGGGCAGTCTCATGGCCGACCTCGAAACCAATCTGGAATCCATCAACAAATACAAAGCGAAACACAACCAGCAGTTTATGACTCAGGACGAGCTGCTCATCAAGCTGTTCAAGGAAGTGGCTTATGTTTGGCCGCGGCTGGGTTATCCTTGCCTGGTGACACCATTCAGTCAGTACGTGAAGAACATCGCACTAATGAACGTGATGCAGATGGAAAAGGGCAAAGAACGCTGGGGTATGATTGCCGACGATATCTGGGACATGATTCTGGGCAAGGCTGGAAAACTGCCGGGCGAACTGGCTCCGGAAATCATAGAGAAAGCCGAGCGCGAAGGACGCAAGTTCTTCACGGGCAATCCGCAGGACAACTATCCGAATGCACTGGAGAAATACCGTGCGCTGATGAAAGAGAAAAAATGGGACACGGGACAGGACGACGAGGAACTCTTCGAATATGCGATGCATCCGGCTCAGTATGAGGCTTACAAGAGCGGAAAAGCCAAGGAAGATTTTCTGGCTGACCTTGAGAAACGCCGTACGGAAAAGGAAATAAAGCCGGCGGAAGACAAGGAGCCTAAGACACTCACCGTGAAAGTGGACGGTCAGGCATACAAGGTAACAGTGGCTTACGGCGACGTGAGCACGGCTACTCTGCCCGAAAGTGCGGGACCGGCAGTGCCCGTAGGCGAAGGTAAGGATTTACTCGCTCCGTTGGAAGGCAAGTTCTTCATGGCGAAGACCGCACAGGAAACTCCGAAGAAGGTGGGCGACCAGGTGAAGAAGGGCGATGTGGTGTGTTACATCGAGGCCATGAAGACCTACAATGCCATCCGCTCGGAATTCGACGGAACAATCATCGCCATCTACCCGACGGTGGGCGACTCAATATCGGAAGATGACATCTTAATGAAGATTGGATAATGGAAGAGATATTTAGAAATCTATACGATATGACGGCGTTCAGCAATATCATTGCCGACCCGTCGTTCCTCATCATGTATGCAATTGCCTTTCTGTTGCTTTATCTCGGGATAAAGAAGCACTACGAACCGCTTTTGCTGGTACCCATCGCCTTCGGTGTGTTGCTTGCCAACTTTCCGGGCGGAGACATGGGAGTGATTCAGGCAAGTTCGAACGGTATGGTGACGCTGGCAGACGGCACGCAGAAAGTAATCTGGGACATGCCGTTGCCACAAATTGCCCATGAGTTCGGAATCATGAATTTTCTGTACTATATGCTCATCAAGACGGGATTTCTTCCGCCTGTAATCTTCATGGGTGTAGGGGCACTGACGGACTTCGGCCCAATGCTGCGCAACCTGCGCCTATCCATCTTCGGAGCTGCGGCCCAATTAGGTATCTTCACGGTGCTACTACTTGCCATCCTGATGGGATTCACCCCGAAGGAAGCTGCTTCACTAGGTATCATCGGAGGTGCTGATGGTCCTACGGCTATCTTTACCACCATAAAACTGGCACCGCACTTGCTGGGCCCGATCGCCATTGCGGCTTATTCCTACATGGCGTTGGTTCCGGTCATCATTCCGCTGGTGGTGAATCTGCTCTGCACAAAGAAGGAACTGCGTATAAACATGAAGGAACAGGAGAAAATGTATCCTTCGAAAGAAGAAATCAAGAATCTGAGAGTGCTGAAAATCGTGTTCCCGATCGTAGTGACTACCATCGTGGCACTGTTTGTACCTACTGCTGTGCCTTTGATTGGAATGTTGATGTTCGGTAATCTAGTGAAGGAAATCGGCAGTGACACTTCCCGACTGATGGATGCAGCGGCCAACAGCATTCTGAATGCATCGACCATTTTTCTGGGACTCTGCGTGGGTGCAACAATGACTACCACGGCGTTCCTGAACTGGACCACCATAGGAATCGTGGTTGGCGGATTCTTCGCTTTCGGATTCTCCATTGCCGGCGGTATTCTGTTCGTGAAAGTGGTAAACTTGTTCTCGAAGAAGAAAATCAATCCACTCATCGGAGCAACGGGCTTGAGTGCTGTACCGATGGCCGCACGCGTAGCCAATGATATCGCCACAAAGTACGACCCCAAAAACCATGTACTGAACTACTGCATGGCGAGCAACATTTCCGGTGTCATCGGATCGGCTGTGGCAGCGGGAGTGCTTATCTCATTCCTGCAATAGCAAAGCGGAAGTATAATAATAAGTAGGAGAAAGTTTCCAATCAAAGGGCTTTCTCCTTTTTTTTACGCTTGCAGATCAGCGCGGAAAACTTCCGGCAGGAAAAAGTAGTGCGTGTAAGTTTACATTTTGTACCTCAGGCAGGATGAAGTATGAATTGCAGATTTGCAAAAACCTCCTGCAAGCTGCAGGACCAAATTGCAAACTTGCAAAAGCTCCCTGCAAGCTGGAAACTTGTTCGATGCATCCCCCCTTTTGCACGAAGTACAAAAAAAGAAGGACCGCCGGTTCTGTTCCGACGATCCCTCATCACATTTATTAACAACGAAAAAAAGTCAATCTTTGAAATAAACCCTCTTCACGCGGGTAGATACACTGGTAAGAATCTCATAAGGGATGGTTTCCAGAATATCCGAAAGATCGCTCACAGGCAAGTCATCACCGAATATTTCCACCCGGTCACCCTCCTTACAGTTGATATCCGTCACATCAATCATGCAAACATCCATGCAGATATTACCCACGTAAGGAGCCTTCTGCCCGTTCACCAGACAATAGCCGTGACCGTTGCCCAAGTGGCGATCCAATCCGTCGGCATAGCCGATTGGAATAGCGGCAATTCTTGAATCCCGTTCCAGACGACCTTTACGGCTATAGCCTACACTATCCTCCTTGGGAACGTCGTGAATTTGAAGAATCGTAGTTTTGAGCGTGCTCACGTTGTGCAGTACCGAATTGTCAATCGGGTTGATGCCGTACAATCCCAACCCAAGGCGGCACATGTCATACTGAGCGCCGGGGAACCTCTCAATACCTGCCGAATTACATATATGGCGTATAATCTTATGTCCGAAAGCTGCCTGCAGTTCCGATGAAGCCTTGTCGAAAATCTCTATCTGACGCCGCGTAAAGGCATCAAACTGAGGACTGTCGCTCCCCACGAAATGTGAGAACACCGAACGGATAATAACACCCGACTGCGACTTGATTCTCTGAATCAGTTTCGGCATATCCTCCGGTGCAAAGCCCAACCGATGCATACCCGTGTCGAGCTTGATATGAATAGGATAATTCGTGATGCCCTCTTTCTCTACCGCCTTAATCAGCGCATCCAGCAAATGGAAGCTGTACACTTCGGGTTCCAGTTTATAGTCGAACATGGTCTTGAAGGCCGTCATTTCAGGATTCATGATAAGGATGGAGCTAGTGATACCCGCCTTGCGTAGGTCCGAGCCTTCATCGGCCACAGCCACGGCAAGATAATCCACTCGTTGGTCCTGCAGCGTCTTGGCTACCTCATAGGAGCCGGCGCCGTAGGCCGAAGCCTTCACCATACACACGATTTTCGTCTCCGGCTTCAACTTACTCCGGTAGTAATTCAAATTATCCACCAGCGCGTTCAGATCGATTTCGAGAATCGTCTCATGAACCTTCAGTTCCAGCCTCTCCGAAACCTCATCGAAGCGGAACCGCCGCGAACCCTTTACCAAAATCACCTCATTCCGCAACGCGGCAAAAAGCGGCGACTCCAGAAGTTCGTCCGTAGTAGCGAAAAAATATTTCTCTATATTGAACACCGAAGCAGCCGAACTGATTTCCTCACCCACTCCGATGATTTTATCCACTCCGCGACTATTCACCAACTGCGATACCTTGCGGTAAAGGAACTTCGAGCTCTGTCCCGTCTCCAGAATATCCGAAAGAATCAGCGTACGCTTCCTCCCGTTGCGGTCCGGACGCCGCGCCATGAAATCCAGTGCAATATCCAGCGAAGCGATATCCGAGTTGTAACTATCATTGATAACGGTACAGCCGTTCTTTCCCTCTTTCACCTCCAGACGCATGGCCACCGGTTCCAGCCGAGCCATCCGCGCGGCAATATCCTCGGGGGCAATCATCAAATACAGGCACACTGCCAGGCAGTTCAGCGAATTCTCAATAGAAGCATCGTCAATGAAAGGTATCGTATATTCATTATCCATATCCAGATAGCGGTATTTTATGCGCGTGGAATTTTCACCCTTAGCGATGGACTTGATGAAGAGAGGCTTCTCTCCGTCGGTCTTCGACCAAGCTATTTCCCTTGCTGTGAGCATGGACTTCGAGATACAGTCGCAAATGAGATCATCATCGCCGTTGTAAATCACCACATCACAATCCTTGAAGAGCGAAACCTTCTCCATACACTTCTCCGCCAGTGAATAGAAATTCTCCTGATGTGCCCCGCCAATGTTGGTCAGCACGCCGATGGTAGGCTTGATGATGGTGCGCAGAGCATCCATCTCTCCCATTTCGGAAATACCCGCTTCGATCACCGCCAGTTGTGTTTCCTCATTCATCAGCCAGATGGAAAGCGGTACCCCAATCTGCGAATTGTAGCTCCGCGGCGAACGCGTCACTACCTTGTCCGGACTAATGAGTTGGTAAAGCCATTCCTTCACAATCGTCTTTCCGTTACTGCCGGTGATACCCACCACCGGAATCTGAAATTCCTCGCGATGTTCCTCGGCCAACTTCTGCAACGCCTTGAGCGGACTCGTCACTTGCAGGAAATTAGCGTCTACCATTTGCTGCACGTTTTGAGGTATCTCGCTGATTACAAAATTGCGCACACCTCTGCGATAAAGTTCATCAATGTATTTATGACCGTCGTTCCTTTTCATTTTCAAAGCGAAGAACAAAGTTTCTTCCGGAAAACAGAGCGAGCGGCTGTCAGTAAGAATCCAATCAATATGTGAATCCAAGGAGCCGAAACGCTTGGCTCCAATCAAATCTGCTATTGTTTCAATAGAGTACGACATAATTCCATTTCATTTTTGACTTCAAAGTACGGGTATTTTTCTTTAAGTTGGGTCATCTTTAACACTATTTGGCACAAGAACTCCCTATATTCGGGAGATTCCGGATGGAAAGGCCGGTGTGACAATCCCTTTTTAATTTCATTCCACTGTCCGATTATCCTACGACACTCATCGGAAAAGCAACACTCATCAAACCTTTGCCAGATATATGTCTGTGCCAATTGCGAAGGATGCAACATATCATCAGCATAGAAACGGTAGTCGCGCAACTCGTCCATCATGATTTCATAGGAAGGAAAGTAAGACACCGTCCCCGGAAACTTCTTTTGCAAACTCTCGATAGCCAGCAACAGAATGGACTTGCTGAGTTGGTTCTCATGAAACCCATCCTTTGCATGACGCACAGGGCTCACGGTGAAAATGATTTTCAGTTCCGGGTTCACCTCCGTCAAAAGCCGCAGCACCAGTGATTCATAAGTCTGGACAATACCATGAACATCCAGCCTCTCTCTAACAAATGACGACGCCGGAATCTTATGACAGTTGGCCACTACTTCACCCGTCAATCCCCATTTGTAGATCCATGCCGTTCCCCACGTAATGAGCAGAACATCCGTCTGAAAGAAGTCCATATACGTTTGTTTCAGTTTCTCATTGATATTCTGAACACATTCCCTGCGGGTCTGTGCGGAAAACGCTCCATGATGATGCAAACTGTGCCATCCGTTGTATTCCACCAAAGCGGGATCCCTCTCGGTATAACTTTTCTTCCTGAGCAACTCATCCAAAGCGCACGCTATAGACATCGGGTTATACAAAATTCCGTAAGGATTCAACGTACACACAAATTTATTCTCAATAAACATTTTGCCTATATTTTCGGCAAAACACGAACCCATGAGCATTATTTTATCAGAATGCTGAATTATTGTCTGCTTCACAGGCAGTTCTACTGTCGTTCTAAATTCCATCTCAAGTCCTTTCATCAAATTTTTACCGCACAAAGTTAATAATAAGTCTTATTTATTGTTATTTTTGCAGCAGATTTAAGAAAAATGACTGACAACAAAACATATTACTTGCTGAATAAGATCAACTATCCCAAAGACTTAAGGCAATTATCCATAGAAGAATTGCCCGAAGTGTGCGATGAACTCCGGAAAGATATCATCAGAGAACTCTGTTGTAACCCGGGTCATTTTGCATCCAGTTTGGGAACCGTTGAGCTGACAGTAGCCCTGCATTACGTATTTAATACCCCTTACGACCGCATTGTTTGGGATGTAGGACATCAAGCCTATGGGCACAAAATACTCACAGGGCGCAGAGAAGCTTTTTTTACCAACCGTAAATTCGGTGGCATCCGCCCCTTTCCCTCACCCGAGGAAAGTGAATACGATACCTTTGCCTGCGGACACGCATCCAATTCTATTTCGGCAGCACTGGGAATGGCTGTCGCTTCTTTGAAAAAAGGAGAAACCGACCGGCATGTCGTAGCAGTTATAGGCGACGGCTCCATGAGTGGAGGACTGGCATTCGAAGGTCTCAACAATGCCTCTACTACACCCAACAACATGCTGATTATCCTCAATGACAACAACATGTCCATCGATCGCAGCGTAGGAGGGATGAAGGACTATCTCCTGAATCTGAACACCTCCGCCAGCTACAATCAGGTACGTTATAAAGTTTCGCAGCTGTTCTACCGATGGGGATTGCTCAATGAAAAGCGCAGGAAAGGACTCATCCGTTTCAACAACAGCCTGAAGTCCATGCTCGCCCAGCAACAGAATATTTTCGAAGGATTGGACATCCGTTATTTCGGCCCGATAGACGGACACGACGTGAAAAATCTGGTCAGGGTGCTGAGCGGCATCAAGGAAATGAAGGGTCCCCGCATCCTTCACATCCATACCATCAAGGGAAAAGGTTTTGCCCCTGCCGAGAAAGAGACTTCGGAATGGCATGCACCAGGCATGTTCGACCCCTCCACAGGAGAACGTTTCATAGAGGACACAACCGGCAAACCTCCCCGCTTTCAAGACGTATTCGGAGAAACTCTGCTGGAGCTTGCCCGTCAAAATGATAAGATAGTAGGTGTTACTCCCGCCATGCCCACAGGATGTTCCATGAACATCATGATGGAAGCCATGCCCGAGCGCACCTTTGATGTCGGCATTGCCGAAGGACATGCCGTAACTTTTTCCGGCGGAATGGCCAAAGAAGGAATGTTGCCATTCTGTAACATCTATTCCGCTTTCTTCCAAAGGGCCTATGATAATTTGATTCACGATGTGGCCTTGCTGAAGTTGAATGTGGTTTTCTGTCTGGACCGTGCCGGTCTGGTTGGAGAAGACGGCCCCACTCACCACGGTGCATTTGATATGGCCTTTTTGAGACCGATCCCCAATCTCACCATTGCTTCTCCAAGAAATGAACATGAGCTACGCAGAATGATGTACACCGCACAGTTACCAGATATGGGACCGTTCGTCATCCGCTATCCCCGTGGAAGAGGATCTCTTTCCGACTGGAGATGTCCGCTCACGAAACTTGAAATAGGGAAAGGAGAAATGCTAAAAGACGGAAAGGATGTAGCGGTAATCACCATCGGTCCGATAGCAGGCATTGCAAGCAAAGCCATTGCTAAAGCAGAGAAAACAACCGAAAAGACATTTGCTCATTTCGATCTAAGGTTTCTCAAGCCCCTCGATGCAGCCATGCTCGAAAGTATCGGACAACGATTCCAGAAGATAGTCACCATAGAAGACGGTACTATCCGTGGAGGTATGGGAAGCGCCGTACTGGAATTCATGGCCGACCATCACCACTATCCCGTAATCGAGAGAGTCGGACTACCCGACACATTCGTGGAACACGGCTCCATCAAAGAGCTGTTTCATCTCTGCGGACTCGATGAAGAAGGAATTCTAAAAGTACTAACGACAATATAATATTACCCTATATGAAAATCATTATTGCTGGTGCCGGAGCTGTAGGAACCCACTTGGCCAAACTTCTTTCAGGAGAAAAGCAAGACATCATACTTCTTGATGACGATGAAGAGAAACTGAGTCGTCTCAGTTCCAATTTTGATTTGATGACAGTCAATATCTCCCCAACATCCATTGTCGGGCTGAAAGAAACTGAAATAGACAAAGCCGACTTGTTCGTTGCCGTAACACCGGACGAGAGCAGGAATATGACAGCCTGCATTCTGGCACACAGTCTGGGAGCTAAAAAGACTGTAGCCCGTATTGATAATTATGAATATTTACTTCCTAAGCATCAGGAATTTTTCCGTAAACTGGGCGTAGATTCCCTCATCTATCCAGAAATGCTGGCTGCAAAGGAAATTGTCGATGCAGTGAAGATGAGCTGGATACGCCAATGGTGGGAAGTAGATGGAGGAGCTCTGGTACTTGTCGGAGCCAAATTACGTTCATCTGCCGAAATATTGGATATACCCTTAAGTGAATTAGGAGGTCCTGAAACCCCCTATCACGTTGTAGCAATCAAAAGAGGCTCAGATACCATCATTCCTCGAGGCAGTGATGTCATCAAGGCACAAGACCTTGTGTACTTCATGACAACAAAGAAATACATTCCCTACATCCGGAAAATATCCGGAAAAGAGAATTATCAAGACGTAAGGAATGTCATGATTATGGGTGGAAGCCGTATAGCCGTAAGAACAGCCCAATATGCCCCGGACTATATGAACATCAAAGTCATTGAAAAC
>DAIRSI010000054.1:0-15030 GCA_036804505.1 Bacteroidaceae bacterium | reverse complement strand
ATGTACAACTTTTTACTCATATTTATCAACTTAAATTAATTCCGCCAACGGGTATGGTAAAGGTTACGATCATAACTGGGTACTCAATACAAAAGGGGATATTTCTCAGAAATGTGCTACTCTCGAATCCCCTAAAACTGGTATCGTACTCGATGTTTACACGAACGAACCGGGAATTCAGATTTATGCCGGCAACTTCCTTGATGGTACGGTAAAGGGAAAGAAAGGCATCGTATATGGTCATCGTGCTTCCGTTTGTTTGGAAACTCAGAAATATCCCGATACTCCTAATAAACCGGAATGGCCGTCAGCATTATTGAAACCGGGAGAGAAATATGATAGCCATTGCATATATAAATTTTCCGTAAGAAAATGATAAGACAACTGAGCAAATTAATTATTCATTTAAAGACTATAAGAATTATGAAGAGAGATTATCGTTTCATTTATCTATTTGTTGTGGCTGTATTTGTAATGACAAGTACCATCACCGCACAAGATTATTTCAGTAATTTCCCTGTAAGAGCAAATCCCAAAATCGTAGGGAAAAAGGTAAGCAGTCGCTTGATGGAGACCAAACACCAACTTTATGGAGACAGAGGTATACATTATGCTGAAGTCTGCACCTGGTATGGAGCGCTCCGGTTCGCCGAAATGACGAATGACAAGGAACTTACCAAGAAACTGAGAGAGCGTTTTGAGCTGTTGTTCCATTTGGAGAAAGACTTGCTTCCTCCTCCGATTCATGTAGACCAGAATATGTTCGGTTGTCTGCCTCTGAAACTGTATCGCATGACGAAGGACGAGCGCTATAAAGAACTGGGATTACCGTATGCCGATACGCAGTGGATTCTTCCTGAGAAGGCAAACGATGAAGAACGTAAATGGCATAAGAAAGGATATTCCTGGCAGACCCGCCTTTGGCTTGATGATATGTATATGATTACCATTGTGCAAGCCGAAGCCTATCACGTAACGGGAGATAAAAAATACATCAACCGCGCTGCCAAGGAAATGGTGCTTTATCTGGATGAGATTCAGCGTGAGAATGGTCTCTTTTATCATGCGCCCGATGTGCCCTTCTATTGGGGACGTGGCGATGGCTGGATGGCTGTTGGTATGACGGAATTGCTTTTCAACCTTCCTGAAAACGATCCTAACCGTCAACGCATCCTCAAAGGATATCGCTTGATGATGGAGAACCTGAAGAAATATGTGAATGAAGATGGACTCTGGAACCAGTTGATTGACGAAAAGGACTGCTGGACGGAAACTTCCGGTTCGGCAATGTTTACGTATGCCATGATTTTGGGTGTGAAGAACGGATGGCTGGACAAGGATGAATATGGACCGATTGCCCGCCGTGCATGGTTGGGACTTTGCAACTATCTTGATGATAACAATGACTTGATGGAAGTTTGCATCGGTACAGGCAAGAAGAACAGCCACCAGTATTATCTGGATCGTCCCCGCATTACAGGTGATTATCATGGGCAAGCTCCCATTATTTGGTGTGCTTATGCGTTGCTGAGCGAATAAAATATTCTATTCTTCATAGTTGGCTGAAAAAGCCACTTTAATTTATATACTTCATAATCTCTTTATTGGGATTATGAAGTATATGTGTTATTTTACCTGAGTACTAATAAAAGACTTATTTTCGCATACGTTTAAAGTGATGTGAAAGAGGAAATTATTCGTTTGTGGAACTTATACTTAAAATAGATAGTTATGGATTTAAGAAAGTATCTCTTTTCAGGAGTTATTCTCCAGGGGGTAGGCTTGTCCTTGTACGCTCAGACAGATAAGCCCAATATTGTGGTGATAATGACAGATCAGCAGCGCGCGGATTTGTGTGGGCGTGAAGGTTTTCCGATGGAAATCACTCCGTACGTCGATGAATTGGCGTACCAAAATGCCTGGTTTGATAAGGCGTATACGGTTATGCCTGCCAGCAGTCCAGCACGTTGTTCTATGTTTACAGGCCGTTTCCCCAGTGCTACTCATGTGCGTACGAATCACAATGTACGTGATGTACACTATGCAAAAGATTTGGTAACTGTTTTGAAGGAGAACCATTATAAGACTGCTTTAGTGGGTAAGAATCATGGCTATTTGAGTTCGAAAGATATGGATTTCTGGTCTGAATATTCTCACTGGGGAAAGAATAAGCCGGTGACGGAGGGAGAACGTGCCGTTTCCGAATTCTTTAAAGAGTCTGTCGGACAGTGTCTGGAACCTTCGCCTATACCTGTCAAGGACCAACAGCCCGCAAGAATAGTGGATGAAGCTATAGAATGGATCGACAGCCAGAAGGATAATCCGTTCTTTGTCTGGGTTTCATTTCCCGAACCACATAATCCCTATCAAGTCTGTGAACCTTATTACTCGATGTTTGCACCGGATAAGCTTCCGCCAGTGAAGACTTCACGTCAGGATGCATTGAGGAAAGGGGAGAAGTACCAGATACTGGCAGAACTGGAAGATGCTTCTTGTCCTGATCTAGAGAAAGATATACCTCGATTAAGGGGAAATTATATGGGAATGATTCGCCTTATAGATGATCAGATAAAGCGACTGATTGAGGACTTGAAAGAAAAAGGACTTTTTGAGAAAACAATCATTGTAGTTCTGTCTGACCATGGTGATTATTGCGGTGAATACGGCTTAATTCGCAAAGGAGCAGGCTTGTCCGAGTCCCTGACCCGTATACCAATGGTTTGGGCCGGTTATCAGATAAAGAAACAGGCTAAAGCGATAGATGCGCATGTTTCATTGGCAGATCTTTTCCCTACTTTTTGTACGGTGATAGGTGATTCTATACCTGTAGGTGTGCAGGGACGGAGTTTGTGGCCGATGCTGACAGGTAAGAAATACCCGAAAGAGGAGTTTTCAAGTATAGTTGTGCAGTTGGGCTTCGGTGGTGAGGATGTGCCTTTGGATGATAAACTGACTTTTGAGCAGGAAGGTGCGCTGGGACATGATAAAGTGGCTCGTTTTGACGAACTGAATACCTGGACTCAGAGCGGAACTTCCCGAATGGTGCGTATGGGCGACTGGAAACTGGTAATGAACAGTTATGGAAGGGGAGAACTGTATAATCTGAAGAAAGACCCGTATGAAATTAATAACCTGTTTGGAAACTCAAAGTTTGTAAATAAGCAGAATGAGTTGTTGACAAAACTGGTGGCTTGGGAATTGCGTTTGCAGGATCCATTGCCACTGCCCCGACATCGTTATCATTTCAAACGGAATCCTTATAATTATCATTTTTCCGAGTGATTCATGACTGCACGGTTATGAATTAAGCCGACTATTTTCTTCTATTATAGCAATAACTCTTACAGGCATCTTTTATTTCACCGCCTGCCTATTGGGATATAGCTTACTAGGCACTTTTTATTCGTTCTACTATAGTATACTTTACGTTTTACTATAGTGGTTCGTAAGGAATGCTATAGTTATCCTTGCGAATCACTATAGTGGAACGAATAAAAAATAGGCAATGAAGAGGGTCTTATTGGGCAATGAAAGAAGTTCAAACAGCATTGTGGCAGAGAACCTACTTCGATGAAATGGGCTATTTTCATCGAAGTCTTTTCATAAACGACGGTTTCCTACATTTTTTAAAGTATTAAAGAGACGAATTTTTTATTTATTGAAGTATTTCTGCTATCGTTTGTCATCAGATTGAGCTATATTTGACGTGCGAATCTATCAAAAAACACAAAAATGAGGAAGAGAATAATAGCCCTTATTAGTTTTCTTTGCTATATCGTTTGTTGGACACAAGCAGCAGACGAACATTACTATTTCAAAAATCTTAGCATTAAGGATGGATTATCCCAAACTACAGTCAATGCGATCATGCAGGATAAAAAGGGATTTATGTGGTTCGGTACTAAGGGGGGACTGAGTAGATATGACGGTATGTCGTTCCGGAACTTCAAGCGTGATATGAACGACAATCATAGTTTGGGGAACAATTTCGTAACTTGTCTTTATGAAGATAATAAAGGGAATATCTGGGTTGGTACGGATGCCGGAGTGTATATTTATTATCCTGCCCGCGAGATCTTTGTTCCTTTTAACTTGCAAAGTAAGGAAAACACCCAAATCGAGCGGACTGTTTCTGCAATTTCGGGAGATAAGGAAGGACGGGTTTGGATAGCTGTTGAAACACAAGGGCTATTTTGCTATGAGCCGCAAAAAGAACAGCTTCACAACTATACATTAAACAGCTTCTCAGCCAATGTTCAGAGTGTAACTTCTGATAATAGCGGGACTATTTGGGTTGGATTCTATGGCAGTGGCTTGTTCTATTCTAAAGATAATTTAAAAACACTTCATCCTTATCTTTCCCCGAAGGATGGTGAAGAAATTTTTAAAGATGACGTCATCATGAAGATTGTGCCGGGAGCCTATAATTGTATCTATATCAGTTCCATAAGAAAAGGGGTTCAGGAATTGAACCTTACTTCCGGTAATTTACGGAGTTTACTGTTGATGGATGAAACCGGTGAAATGGTATATAGCCGGGATTTGCTCGTCAACTCGGATAATGAATTGTGGATTGGTACAGAATCGGGAGTCTATATTTATAATCTTCGCACAGATAAGTATGTGCACTTGTATAGTTCTAAAGATGATCCTTATTCTTTGTCTGATAATGCTGTTTATTCGCTATGTGAGGATAGGGAAGGTGGTATCTGGGTAGGCTCATATTTTGGAGGAGTAGACTATTATCCAAAGTCTTACACCTATTTTGAGAAGTATTATCCGAAAGATGGGGATAATAATTTGCATGGTAAGCGGGTACGTGAGTTCTGCGAGGACAATAAAGGGATATTATGGATTGGTACTGAGGATGGCGGTTTGAATCGTTTTGATCCGAAGACAAAAACATTTTCTTTCTTTGCACCCAGTTTCGGATTTACCAATATTCATGGCTTATGTATGGTCGGTGATAAGTTGTGGGTTGGCACATTTTCTAAAGGATTGAAAATCGTAGATACCAATACCGGGAATATCTTGAAAACTTATCAGAAAAACGATTCTCCCCGTTCATTGATAGACAATAGTATCTTTGCTATTTGCAGAACAACAACAGGAGATATTTATCTGGGAACCATGTTCGGACTGTTGAGGTATAATGAACAGACAGATGATTTTGACAGAATAGAGGAGTTGGCCGGTAGGTTTGTATATGATATAAAAGAGGATTCGGGTGGCAATTTATGGTTAGCTACCTATGTGAATGGTGCCTATTGCTACAATGTCAATGAAAAAAAATGGAAGAACTACGTGCATAATGAAAGTAATAAAGAGAGTCTTCCTTATGACAAAGTTTTGAGTATTTTTGAAGATTCACATCGGCAAATCTGGTTGACTACACAAGGGGGAGGATTCTGCTTGTTCCATCCCGAAACGGAGACCTTTACCAGCTATAATTCATCCAATGGCCTGCCCAATGATGTGATTTATCAAATTGTAGAGGATGCAGAAGGATTATTCTGGCTGACAACGAATAGCGGGTTAGTACGCTTTAATCCCGAAACAAAACAGGTAAAGGGTTATACAACGGCCAATGGCTTGCTTGGTGATCAATTTAACTACCGTTCCAGTTATAAGGATGAAACGGGCGCTATTTATCTGGGTAGTATTGATGGTTTTGTAGTATTTAATCCCAAAACATTTACTGAGAATAAAAGCTTGCCACCGGTAGTGATTACAGATTTCATGCTGTTCAATAAAGAAGTCCGCGCAGATGAAGAAAATACTCCTCTTGAAAAGAGCATCACTTTCTCGGATAGTATCACTCTTCAGGCTAATCAAAACTCATTTTCTTTCCGTATTGCAGCCCTTGGATATCAGGTGCCGAAAATGAATAAGCTGATGTATAGGTTGGATGGCTTTGATAAAGACTGGATTACTGTGGGCGAAAGCCCTATTGTCACTTATTCCAATTTGTGGCATGGTGATTATGTGTTCCGTGTGAAAGCGTCTAATAGTGATGGTATTTGGGGGCCTGAAGAACATTTGCTATATATTCATATTCTTCCTCCTTTTTATCTTTCGTTCTGGGCATATTGCATTTATATATTGTTGTTTATTGTCGGTTCTGTATATGCCTTTTGCTATTTCAGGCAGCGCAGCAGCAGGCAGCATCGCCGTCAACTCGAGAAGTTTGAGCAGGAAAAAGAACGCGAGATTTATAACGCTAAAATAGATTTCTTTACCAATGTGGCACATGAAATCCGGACTCCGCTAACGTTGATTAAAGGGCCTTTGGAGAATATTCTTTTGAAAAAGCATTTGGACCCGGAGACTCACGAGGATCTGAATATTATGCAACATAATACGGAAAGATTACTGAACCTTACAAATCAGCTCCTGGACTTCAGGAAAGTAGAGAGTCAGGGTTATAGCTTGAACTTTACTAAATGTGATATTACCAATATCTTGAAAGAAACTTATATGCGTTTTAGTTCTCTTTCACGTCAGAAAGGTCTTGATTTTAATCTGGAGTTGCCTGAAGAAAATTTCTGCGCCCATGTGAATCGTGAAGCATTTACGAAGATTATCAGTAATCTTTTGAATAATGGGATGAAGTACGCCGATAGCTATATGCATATTAAGTTGGAAGTAGATATAGAGATACAGGCATTTTATGTAGTGACAAAGAATGATGGAGTTATTATTCCCGATGAAATGAAAGAGGAGATTTTTCAGCCTTTTGTTCGTTTCAGTCAGAAGGAGGAAGGAAAGCTTGCTACAGGTGCGGGTATTGGCTTAGCTCTTTCCCGTTCTCTGGCAGAACTCCATCGTGGGACCCTGGTTATGGCTCCGGGTGAAGATGCCAATGTCTTTGTCCTGACACTTCCTATTATTCAGGATACGGTGATTACTTTAGACTCTGATATGGAGAATATGGATGCAGAGTTACAAACAGAAGCATCTGGTGAGCAATATTCGGATGATAAATCGGAGGGAAAACAATCAAAAGAAAGCAAGCATATGGTTTTGGTTGTAGAAGCTAACCCGGAAATGCTTGCTTTCATCGAACGTCAGTTGTCATCCCAATATGCTGTAGTTACGGCAACTAATGGTAGAGAGGCATTGGAAGCATTGGATGGTAATTTTGTGAATCTGGTGGTGAGTGATGTTGTCATGCCGTTAATGGATGGTTTTGAATTGTGCAAGACAATAAAGTCAAATGTGGGTTATAGTCATATTCCTGTTATACTCTTGACGGCTAAGACTAATATTCAGTCTAAGATTGAGGGTATGGAATTAGGGGCGGACTCGTATATTGAGAAACCTTTTTCACCGGAATATCTTTTGGCTGTGGTTTCTAATCTGATAAACAATCGGGAAAAGCTTCGCCGGGATTTTGCTAAATCTCCTTTTGTAGCAGTCAATACAATGGCACTGACCAAGGCTGATGAAGAATTCATCAAGAAATTGAATGAGATTATTCTTTCTAACTTGTCGAACCAAGAATTTAGTATGGATGATATGGCAGAAAGTCTGAATATGAGCCGTTCCAGTTTCTACCGTAAAATGAAAGGGGTATTGGATTTGAGCCCGAACGAATATTTGCGTATAGAACGTTTGAAACGTGCTGCCCAGTTATTAAAAGAAGGTGAAAGTCGTATTAATGAAATCTGTTATATGGTAGGGTTTAGTTCTTCTTCGTATTTCTCTAAATGTTTCCTGAAACAATTTGGAGTACTTCCGAAAGATTTTGCCGGATAAGGGGGATAGTGCTTTTATTGGGAATAAAATTGTGACTTTTATGCGATTTTGAGATGTTTTTTCTATTTATTGGAATGCTTCTTCTCTATTGAGAAGATGCTGCGTGCTATCTTTGTAACCATCTCGTAAGAGATATACCATGATAACAATTATGTATTTCTTAATGTCTAATAAATAAAAAATTAACCTTATGTGTAAGAAGTCGTTATTATTACTGTTTTTGCTTCCTTTTCAGTTGGTGTTTGCCCAGACAAGTTTGTTGACCGATTTTCCTGAAGGATATACTCCCAAAGAAGTAGGTAAACGTCTGGCATATCATTTTGTAGATGGAAAGCATATGCTTCATATCGGAAAATGGATTAGCTATCCGGAGACTTTTACCTGGAATGGTGGATTGAAATTTGCCGCACTCACCAATGATCAAGAGCTTGTGAAGCTTTTACAGAACAGATTTGAACTTCTGTTTACGACGGAAAAAGCTCTGTTGCCTATCAAGAATCATGTGGATGTGAATATGTTTGGCAGTTTACCTCTGGAACTGTATAAGATAACAAAAGATCAACGTTATTTGGATTTGGGCCTTCCTTATGCCGATACTCAATGGCAACTTCCTGAAAATGCAAAACCCAAAGAAAAAGAATGGGATCAGAAAGGATATTCCTGGCAAACTCGTTTGTGGATTGACGATATGTATATGATTACGATTGTACAGACTCAGGCTTATAGAGTTACCGGTGATCGTAAATATATAGACCGTGCTGCCAGAGAAATGGTGATGTATCTGGATGAATTGCAGTGTCCGAATGGTCTTTTCTATCATGCACCGGATGTTCCTTTCTATTGGGGTAGAGGTAATGGCTGGATGGCTGCCGGTATGGCAGAGCTGTTGAGTAGTTTGCCCGAAGATAGTGAATACCGTCCACGCATCCTGCATGGCTATCGCACTATGATGAAAAGCCTGAAAAAGTATCAGTCTTCCAATGGCTTGTGGCATCAGTTGTTGGATCATCCTGATTGCTGGATTGAAACCTCAGGGTCTGCCATGTTCACTTTCGCTTTCATTAAGGGTGTGAAGAATGGCTGGCTGGATGCTAAAGAATATGCACCTGCTGCCCGCAAGGCATGGATGGCTATGGTGAAGTACATAGATGAGAACAACAATGTAAAATCAGTTTGCGAGGGCACCAACAAAAAGAACGATAAGCAATACTACTATGATCGTAAACAAAATGTAGGCGATTATCATGGACAAGCTCCTTACCTTTGGTGTGCTGTTGCGCTTTTAGAAGAATAATTTCTGTTATTTTAGTAATCTTATATCGAAACCTTATTTATACTTATAAAATGAATATAAGCAGTTGGGCCAAAGCCCTTACCTTTGTTTTACTGTTGTTTTCCTATTCGACAGTAGTAACCGGACAAACGCAAGTGAATGATGCCAGAGGCTCTGAACGCATCTGGCTTGACTCGGATATTACCCATAATGGGGGCTATCAGTGGAAAATGATGAAGGCGGGAGACGTAACAGATCCCGGAGAGAAAGTATCTTTGTCTGATTATCCGACAACAAATTGGTTGCCTGCCATTGTGCCCGGTACGGTTCTGAATTCATTGGTGTACAACCAAAAATATCCTGAGCCTTATTATGGTATCAATAATAAAATCGAATCTAAATTAATACCGGATATTTCTGAAACCGGACGTGATTTCTATACCTATTGGTTCAGGACTGAATTTACAGTTCCTAAATCATTTGAAGGCAAGCATGTCTGGTTACAACTGGATGGCATTAACTATCGTGCTGAGGTGTGGGTGAATGGAAACCTGCTAAGCACGATTAAGGGCATGTTTTTGCAGGATTATATTGATGTGACCAGCTTTGTAAAAATAGACAAGAGCAATGCGTTGGCTATAAAAGTATATCCGGTGGATGTTCCGGGCAGTGCTAAACCAAAATCCTGGGGAGCAGTAGGCGAATTCCATAATGGTGGAAACGGAAACATTGGATTGAATACTACCATGCTGATGACTGTGGGTTGGGACTTCACTTTTATGGATGGCATTCGCGACCGTAATACAGGAATCTGGAAGAATATTTCTCTCTATTCTACCGGTAAAGTGGCATTGCGTCATCCTTTCGTGAAATCGGAATTACGCAAACCCGGTTACGACCAGGCACGCGAATTTGTATCGGTGGAAGTTGTGAATCCGACAACAGGTTTTAACCCTATTAATTGCACGGTGAAGGGTGAGATTCTTGGTGAAAATATAACTTTCGAGAAAAAAGTTAAAGTTATGCGTGGAGAAGAGAAAGTTTTGTCTTTCTCTCCAGAAGAGTTCCCGCAATTGGTGATTAACGCTCCCCGCTTATGGTGGCCTGTGAATAAAGGGCCTCAGAACCTGTATGAGCTGAAAATGACCGTATCCATCGATGGAGTGGTGTGTGATTCGGTAAAAACGAAGTTTGGTATTCGTGAAATTACTTCTGATACGAATACACCTGATAAATCACGTGTCTTCTATGTAAATGGTAAACGTCTTTTTATCCGTGGAACAAACTGGATACCGGAGGCTATGTTGAGAACTTCCGATGAACGTACTTATGCTGAATTGAGATATAGCCTCCAGTCAGGAGTCAACCTTTTACGTATGTGGGGAGGGGGAATTGCTGAATCTGACTATTTCTTCCAGTTGTGTGACGAGATGGGATTATTGGTATGGCAGGAATTCTGGATGACAGGTGATACACGCCATCCGCAAGATAAGGGCAACTATCTGAATAATGTGGAGTCTACCGTGAAGCGTATTCGTAATCATCCTTCCTTGGCTTATTATGTGGCTTCCAATGAGAGTACTGAGGTTACCGGTACCCCTGAATTATTGAATAAACTGGATGGTACGCGAGGTTATCAGATGCAGTCCGAATGTGCCGGAGTACATGACGGAAGTCCTTACAAGCAAGTGAATCCGATGCAGCACTATGAGAATACGGCATCTCCGCGTGGAAGCCGTGTCGATGGTTTCAATCCTGAATATGGTGCTCCTACACTTCCCACAGTGGAAATCCTTCGTGAGATGATGGATGAGAAAGACCTTTGGCCTATCAATAAGGAAGTGTGGGATTATCTGGATGGAAATGGTTTTCACCTGATGACTACCATGTATACTGATTTGGTAAATAACTATGGAAAGTCATCTTCCATTGATGAGTTTGCCCAAAAAGGACAACTGCTGGGTGCTATGAATTCTAAGAGTATCTGGGAAGTATGGAATTATAATAAATTGGATTACGGCGATCGTTTCTGTTCCGGACTTTTGTTCTGGTACCATAACTGTTCCATGCGTCAGGTTTCTTCCCGTATGTGGGATTGGTCTTTGGAACCCACAGCTTCGTTGTATCATACAGCTAATTCACTGGAACCGCTGCATGCTCAGTTTGACTATCTGAAAAATACAGTGTCCGTGGTGAACGATTACTATCGTGCCTTTACTGGTTATAAGGTGATAGCTCAGGTATATGATATAAATAGCAAGAAGGTGTTTGAAAAGTCTGCTTCTGTCGATTTGCCGGAAGATGGAGTTGCTAACGATATTTTGACGATTCGTTTTCCTGAAAACATTTCCCAGGTTCACTTTATTAAGTTAGTGTTGAAAGATGAAAAAGGCAAAGATGTTTCTTCCAACTTCTATTGGAGATCCAATGATAAGTATGAAGGCAGCAAGACCTTAACCGGTCCTACATCATCAGGCTTTGAGGATCTGAGTAAGTTGAAAGCAGCCAAAGTGAAGCTTTCCTATAAAACACGTCAGGCAGATGGACGCTATTTTGTGGACATTGTGATGAAGAATACGTCCAATGGTTTTGCTTTTTTCAATCAGTTGCAATTTCTCAATTCCAAGATGAGCCCGATACGTCCGTCATTCTATTCAGATAACTTCTTCTCTTTGATTCCGGGTGAAAAGAAAACAGTCACCATTGAAACAGGGGAAGAGAAGTTGGCTGATGGGGCAGTCTTGGTGTTGAAAGGCTGGAATATAGATACTCAGAAGTATAAACTCAAATAAGATAATAGCGTGAAGGGATTCCATATCCTTATAGCTTTATTGCTACTCAGTTTGGGAGTGTCTGCTCAAAACCATTTTGATATTGTGGTGGTGGGCGGTAACCCCGGTGGCATTATGACGGCTATTGCAGCAGCCCGACAGGGCAAGACTTCAGTTATTCTGGAACGTACCCGGCATATTGGAGGACTTCCTGCCAACGGGCTGGGAGCAACGGATATTGCCACCCGGGAAGCGACTACCGGTCTGTTCCTGGAATTTACTTCCAGGATTAAGCGATATTATGCAGATCGTTATGGAGAAAACTCTCAACAGTTGAAGGACTGCAGTGATGGCTTCCATTTTGAACCGTCTGTTGCGACAACCATTTATCAGGATATGCTGAATGAGCATAAAGATAAGATTACTGTGCTCTTAATGCGGCAATTTGATGCTGAAAATCAGAATATCTCTATCAAGAACGGGCGTATTGAAAGTATCTGTATCTTGAATCGTGAGAATGGGAAGAAAGAGATTTATCAGGGTGACGTGTTTGTAGATGCTACTTATGAAGGGGATTTGGGAGCAGCTGCCGGTGTGCCTTTTCGTATAGGAAGGGAAAGTAAAACCGAATTTTGGGAACCCGGAGCCGGACGAGCTTATGAATATTGGAAAAGTCTGCCTGCCAGTGGTAGCACTGGGGAAGCAGACAATGCAGTTCAGGCATATAATTATCGGCTTTGTCTGACAAATGATCCTAAAATTCGAGTTCTTTTTCCGAAACCGACATCTTACAATAGGGATGAATATGTGCCATTAATTGAAGACGTATGGACCGGAAAGAATACTCAACGAGTTATGCTGAAAGTGACGGACGAGATGATGGAAGAAAATCGCCGTCATATTGCTGCAGGCAATCCAACCAAGCTACCCGGAGACAGTTGGGGAATCAGAAAGTTGAGCAGTATTGTGAAATTACCCAATCAAAAGACAGATGGCAATAACCAGCATGCTGCATTTATTTCTACCGATTTGCCTGAGGAGAATTGGCCGTGGCCCACTTCATCCTGGGAGTGGAGAGATCAGTTTGCCAAACGTTTAAAAGATTATACATTGGGGCTATTTTGGTTTGCTCAGAATGATCCGGAATTACCGGAACATTTCCGTAAAGCAATGTTGGAATGGGGATTGGCTAAAGATGAATATCAAGATAATGAATATTTTCCCCGGCAGGTTTATGTACGCGAAGGAAGACGCTTTGAAGGAGTTTATTTCTTCACTGCTAAGGATGCTTTGCCCACAGCATCGGGTGAGCGCCCACCTTTGCATGCTAATAGTGTGACAGCCAGTCATTATGCACTCGATTCACATGCTGCCAGAAAAAGGGAAGCTGGAAGAGCGCATCTGGATGGATTTATTAGCTATCCTACAGCTGTCTATACGGTACCATTGGGGGTTATTCTACCCCGAAATGTAGAAAATTTGCTGTTACCTGTACCTGTGTCCGGTTCGCATATCGGTTTCTCCACATTGCGTATGGAGCCTTGCTGGATGGCGTTGGGGCAGGCGGCAGGTATTGCTGCTTCGTTGGCAATTGACTGCAAAGTGCCTGTACAGGATGTAGATATATCCAGGTTACAAGATTTGTTGGTGGACCAGAAAGCAACGTTGATCTACTTTCGTGATTTACGACCGGAAGATCCTAACTTCCGCTTGGCGCAATATATGGGGCTGAGAGGATATCTGCCCGAATGGAATGCTAATTTGCACGGAGCGATTGATGAAGGAACGCTACAGGAATGGAGTGCATTATGTGGGTTTAAGCCCAAAGCTACTCTCGGAAAGACATCCAGACTGGAAGTTCTGACCATGATTTATAAGCGTATTTGTCAGTAAAACGATAACTTTAACCATGTAAAACAAAGAAATAAAATGAAATTAAAACTAATAATGGGTCTGATAGGAGTTCTGTCGCTTAGTAGTTTTTCTACTCTGCCTTCTTCAGATGATACCGACAAGAAACCACAAGAGAGTTGGGTGATTGGCCCGTTCTTACGTCCTGAGGGAGTTAACCCTGTATTGGTACCACAACCCACCTCTTTCCATTGCCCGATGCGAAAAGAACAGGTGAAGTGGGAGGAGAGTGATGTCTTCAATCCAGCTGCCACCGTGAAAGACGGAAAGATTGTTGTGCTTTACCGTGCCGAAGATAATTCAGCACAAGGTATAGGTAAAAGAACTTCCCGTATAGGTTATGCCGAGAGTGCGGATGGAGTGACTATGAAGAGACTGGACAGTCCGGTACTTTTTCCCGGTGGAGATGAATTTGAAAGCATCGAATGTCCGGGTGGTTGTGAAGACCCGCGGGTAGCAATGACCGAAGACGGACTGTATGTAATGCTTTATACAGCATGGAACCGGAAGACTCCCCGTCTTGCTGTGGCTACTTCCAAGGATCTGAAAAACTGGACTAAGCATGGCCTTGCTTTTGAGAAGGCGTATGACGGTCGTTTTGCCAGAATAGCAACGAAGTCAGCTTCTATTCTTACGAAGGTGAAAGGTGGAAAACTGGTTATCGATAAAGTGGATGGCAAGTACTTCATGTATTGGGGAGAATATGCCGTACACGCAGCTACTTCCGATAACCTGACGGACTGGTATCCTGTACTGGATGAGAACAATGAATTATTGAAGATAGCCAAGCCGCGTAACGGATACTTTGATAGCCAGATGACTGAATGTGGTCCTCCTGCCATCCGTACCAAACAAGGCATTGTATTGATGTATAATGGCAAGAATGACAAGAAGAGAGGGGATGTCAACTATCCGGCAGGCGCTTACTGTGCAGGTCAACTTCTGCTCGATTCCAAAGATCCTTATAAAGTATTGGGCCGCTTGGACAAACCTTTCTTCATGCCTGAAGCTCCTTTTGAGAAGAGCGGACAGTATAAAGACGGAACCGTTTTTATCGAAGGATTGGCCTATTATAAGAAGAAGCTATATCTTTATTACGGCTGTGCAGACTCTAAAGTGGCAGTGGCTATATGTGATGATATAAAGCGGCTATTGAAAGTGAAGTAGTGGTATCGGATACCTCAAAGAGTGTGAATTATTATAGTTTTAACAGATAGAACCAAATTGTTATGTACAAGAAAGCATTTACATTATTATTATTATACCCGTTGGCGGAATTAAAAAGATAATATATTGATGTTTAAAAAGTTGTGCATA
>DAIRSI010000053.1:1415-17574 GCA_036804505.1 Bacteroidaceae bacterium | reverse complement strand
GACAATAGGATGATGAGGAGCGTGGTGGAACTTGCTTCGCTGGCGGGGGCTATTCCCTGCTTCGTGATTCTAGGTCTAATGAATGCCACTGAAGTCAATGAATCAGTGGCAATCAACGGTGCCGGGTACTTTGCACGTATGTCTGAATTCCAACTGATGCTTTAGGCCGTGACGAGGATTTTATTCGGTTTCGGAGTGATGGGCTTGTCGGAATATTGACTATCTTTGCAGCAGTGTCAATGAACAACAAGTCTCATCAAACGAAACTGGATATGTATATGTATATGTATATACTTTTTTTTATAGCAGTAGTTCTCATCGGAATGTTGCTCTTTAGGATTCTACAAATCAGAGTTCGAAAGCGTAGGCGTTCGCTGGCGTATGCTTCACTGCCCGACGGGGTGAGGCTGAAGTTTTCAAAAGAATTGCCTTTCGAACCTTCACCTGACGAAGTGATTTTCGTGGAGAAGGAATTCGATGCGTTTCTGAACGATATCATTAGAAAACATCTAGGGGATTTGAAGGGGGAATTCCGAAATCATGCGGTGGATTTCGTGTATCTGCCCGATGTGGCGGAGCGACTTTCAACTCCCGAAGTGGTAGCTTATCGGAATCCCGATTGGGTGCCCGAAGTGGTGGTGCGCCCTGAAACGGACAATGGTTGTCTTTGGAAATTTGTGTCTGGGAAAGTGCCTGATGCGCCCGGCCTCATTCATTTCGAAGGTGAAGATGAGGACGGATTCTCATTTTCTTTCGTTCCCTTTGGGACCAGGGATTGGAATGGCATCTGTAATGGCGTTGATGTGTGTTTTCGTCATTTGTCAGCCGATGATGGAATTCGTTTCCGTACGACAGAGAAGGATGACAAAGGAGTAGAGGCAATCTTCTTCACCGAAACAGAGGTGTTAATGAAGGAAATAGATGCTAGGGTGAAATTGTTGAGACAGAGGGGCATAAGCGTGATGGTGCTGAAAAGTATCAAGAATCCCACGGACAAGCTGAGCCGCATACGCATTACAAAAGACAATCGTATCTTTTTGCCAGATTACAACGATATGGAAATAACTATGGGGCCTTTGCCGAAGGCTGTATATTTCTTGTTTCTACGCCATCCCGAGGGTATTCTTTTCAAATCTTTGCCGGATTACAGGGATGAACTTATGAGTATCTATAAGAGAATAACAAACCGCGATAATATTCCCGACATCGAATCGAGTATAACGAGCCTCACGGATCCTTTGCAGAATTCCATCAATGAGAAATGTGCACGCATCAAAGAAAGTTTTGTGACGAAATTTGATGATTGCCTGGCGAGGCATTATTATGTGCACGGATGGAGAGGTGCCCCAAAGAAGATAAATCTGCCTGAGGGGATGATAGAGTGGGAGTGAACTTGTGAGGCTTAATCCAATCGAAAAACAATGCGAAAGAGTCCGTCTTGATAACGGGTACTGCTGATGCGGAATTTGCCTATTTGTGAGGTATGTTCCACATGGGTACCGATGCATGGACAGGCATCATAATCGCCTACACGCACGATACGTAGCGTCTCGCTGGCATCATCCGGAAGTTTTTTGAGGTCGAAACGGCTTTGAGCTTCTTCTTGTGGCATGTATTCCATGGTGACGGGAAGGTCTTCCGTGATGACTGCATTCACACGATTCTCAATTTCGGCAATCTGTTCCGGTGTGGGACACGTCGGCAATGAGTAATCCAGCTTGCTCTTGGTGCGCTCTATATGGGTTTTGCGGGAGCGTTCGCATCCGAACATCCTTACCATTGTTTGGTTCAAAATATGCTCGGCGGTATGCATTGGAGGAAATTCCTCCTTGTTATGTTCATTCAAAACAGGTTGTTCCATATCTTGTTTTTTCTTTTCTAAAATTGAATTTCGGATGCAAAGATAATCATTCTACTCTTTTTTCAGGATATGATGGACACTACTTTCAGAAATTATTACTATTTTAACCGAAAATTTTAAAAGAAAAGAATGATGATGGAACTATATTATATTTTTCATAGCGGATTTGCCATTACAACGGATAACATAACTGTTTTTATTGATTTCTATGAGGATACGGAAGACGAGCGTCATGGTTTCGTTCACGATGTTCTGCTCAAACGTCCGGGTAGGAAATATGTACTGGCTACACATTTTCATCCCGATCACTTCAACCCACAGGTGCTGGAATGGAAGCATATTGATTCCGATATGGTTTTCATTCTTTCAAGGGATATTCTTCGTCGCAAAAGAGCTAAGTCTGATGATGGCGTGTTTTTGATGAAGGGTGAGGAGTATGCTGATGAAAACATTCGCGTGAAAGCCTTCGGATCCACCGATTCCGGAGATTCATTTCTCATCACCGTGCAAGGGAGGAGTTTCTTCCATGCCGGCGATTTGAACAACTGGCACTGGAAGGATGAATCTACTCCGCAGGAAATAAAGAAGGCCGAAGGGGATTATCTCGCCGAACTGAAATACATAGCAAAGGAAGTAAATACGGTGGATGTGGCCATGTTTCCCGTGGATAGGCGCATGGGTTCCGACTATTCAAAAGGGGCTTGCCAGTTTTTGGAGAAGATAAAGACGGGTCTTTTCGTTCCGATGCATTTCACTTACGACTATGAGGGCGGAATGGCTTTTCGCTCCGATGCTGAAAAAAGAGGCAGTGCTTTTGCTTTAATTCACAGTAAAGGGCAGAAAATAGATCTCGGTATGTTGTCGCAATAGTTAAGCATCATAATTCGCGAAAACGACTTAGCGTATAAAATCACCCTTTTTATCGTCAAAATATTCTGTTTTAGAGAAAAAAGGTAATTTTATAGTAAGAATATTTGGCAACTTCGTGAAATTAACTTATTTTTGTGCTAATATGTTTGATTTAGGATATGAGAAGGTTTAGTTTTCGATATTTAGTCATTGGTTTCATATTGCTGGCAATCTCATCTTGCAGCCAGGATAATGAAAAAGCCATTACATCTTTCACCGAAACAATGCTCGAGGGTGAAAGCGGTGTTGTGACTATTCCTACCAATACTGCCGATTGGAACATTTCTTGCATCTACAATCCGGACGGAATGCCTATTTACGATATCAATGGAGCTCCCTTGCATCTGCGTGGGTTGGGACAGGTATCCAGCAGCTGGTTTACAATTAAACGCGATTCACCCACAGAACTGAAGGTTATAGTAAAGGAGAATTTTGATGCAGGTACTCGCGGACTAATCATAGAATTCACGCAAGGCGACATTACAGAAGATGTGACCATCCGTCAGAAGAAATCCGAAGGATATACATTTTCCAAAATAGAATATTCATTGGAGAATGGTGATGGTGTAACCACTTATGACAAGTCTTACGTTGATAGATTTACCTTAAATAACAACACATCTCTCCAGCAAAAGATGGAGTTGAAACCTTTTCAGGATCTGAAAACCGAAACAGTGTTCACAAGTGACGATGAATCGGCTTTCGATTGGACTTCCGATGGGGAGGTTGATGTGAAAGTGCCGTCATCCATCAAAAACGAGGAAATCCATTTCGACACTACGCTCCAGAAATATAGTAAAAAAACGATTTTGACAGATTCAAAACGAGTTGGAGAGAAAGTGTCTGTGGATGTACCGGCCTATACTTCTACCATGGCTGTGGTTACAGGTATCAAATACTGCAAGATGCAGGCAACGTTCTCCATGACTTTGGTGAGCCGGCGTACGAAAGCTGAAAAGCATATAACCGGAAAATGGATCCAAGAAGTGGCTGTAGATTATAACTTGAAATTTGACTCCAAAACTTTGAAATAACAGTTTTATATATCTTATTTTAATTTTAGGAACAAAAAAAATCCCAAAAGCAACTTTGTTGCTCCTGGGATTTTTTTATTAGTTGCACGGCATCACGCCGTTTCCTAATAAAAGAAGCACCACTGTGCTTCAACCTTTTGTTAACCTTAAATCTAATACTATGAAAAACACAATGCAAAATTACGTAGTTTTTTTGTAATAGCAAGTTTTGTGTTCGTAAACAGCTATTATATAACAACGTTTAACTATATACTCTTCCCTTTTGCAAATCTTTGCATAAAATAGGGGCAATTACTAAATTTTTTTTGTAATTGCCCCTTACTTATTTGTTTATTGTATGATTTTTAGTATTTTACCACCGAAAGAAGGTACTTCTGTGTTCAGTTGTCTGTTAGGCATGAGTGTCAGAGTCTCTTCTTTATCGGTGAGAAGGTCAGTTGCCGGACAATTGTCAATTTCCTTGAGATTCAGGGTCTCGAAAGCATGTGCCGGTATATTGAGACCAACATGTGCCGGAAGTTCGTCGAAGTTGACTAGAATCAGCAGAAGTTCGTCTTCGTATTTGCGGAAGAAAGCAAACTGCTTGTGTTCGTTGAAAGTCCAGCTTCCGTGGTTCACGTACATTAAATCGAAGAAGGAACCTTTGCGAATGGCTTTTTCGGTATTGCAAGTGTTGAGCAGTTTCTTGTAGAATGCTTGCAGACGCTTTTCATTGTCATTGAGCATGGCATCACCGAATCTGCCTTTGTTCCTCCAGCGACGGATGCTGTCAATACTCCAGTAGTCGAATATGGAAGTGCGGCCGTCGCGTCCGCTGTAGCCTTCATTGTCCATGCCGTTCTCACCAAGCTCTTGTCCGAAATAAATCATGACAGGGTTTGGTCCTATGCATGCTGAAACAATCATGGCCGGAATGCCCCTCCATCCGTTCAGTGCGAAATAATCGGAAGCGATGCGTTGTTCGTCATGGTTCTCCATGAAGTTGAGCATGCGTTCTTGGGGTACGTCCAGACTTTGCCAACACCCGGTAAGGGCGGAGGCCGACTGGCTGTTGCAGGTGATGGCACGCAATGTGTCATAAAGCCCTACCTTATCATAAAGGTAATCGAATTTACCCACTTCCAGATAAAGGCGGTAGAAGGGTGGATTATAAACTTCGGCAATAAAGATAATGTCGGGGTGCTTCTCTTTGACTTGGGGAATTGCCCAACTCCAAAATTCCACGGGAACCATCTCTGCCATATCGCAACGAAAGCCATCAATATGCTTTTCACTCCAATACAAAAGGATTTCCAGCATCTTTATCCATGTATTTGGAATAGGTTGGAAATGAGTGCAACGGCCGTTGCAGTAGTCAACTCCGTAATTGAGCTTCACGGTTTCATACCAGTCGTTTCTGTTCGGGCAATTGTCGAAGCGATCGTTGCCGGTAGCTTTGGCGGGAAACTCTTCATAGGGTTTGTCGGCCTTCTGTTGCATATCAAAATGTCCCTCAAACTTTTGCCCCGGGATGTAATAGAAATTGTTTCTCGGGTCGAATGCATGTTCGGTGTAGTCTTCTTCACCCAGATCCTTTACATTTTGGGGTTTTGCATCGCTGTTATACTGCCTGGCCACATGGTTGCCTACAAAGTCTATTATGACTTTCATACCGGCTTTGTGGGTCCGGTTCACTAGGTTTTCGAATTCATGGATTCTGTTGGGAACATCCGAAGCCAGATCAGGGTCCACGTCATAATAGTCCTTGATGGCATAGGGAGAACCAGCCAGACCTTTCACAATGGCAGGATGGTCTTTCTTGATTCCATACTCCGTATAGTCAGTCTGGGTGGCATGCTCAATGATTCCGGTATACCAGATGTGAGTTACTCCCAAGGATTTGATTTCCTCGAGTGCTTTGGTGGTAAAGTCTGAAAATTTGCCGCAACCATTGTGAAGTTTGTCACCGTTGATTTTTGGTACAAGGGTAGAGTTCCCGAAGAGTCTTGGCAAGACTTGATACACGATTATTTTTTTTTCGTCCTGGTTATCCATACGTATTTATTTAGTTTTCGCAAATATAAAATTTTTTTCCGAAAAAAGTGAGAAATGCAAAAGAAAAGGGTGCCTGAAAGCAGGCACCCTTCCATTTTTATGGGTTTTAGGCAATATTATGCTTCATTTGGAACAATTCCGTGAGCCGATACGGAAGGTTCTATCTTCTTGATCAAGCCTTGCAATACAGCACCCGGACCACATTCGGTGAAATCAGTGGCGCCATCGGCAACCATATTCTTTACGGTTTGAGTCCAACGGACAGAAGAAGTGAGCTGTGCCACCAGATTGGCTTTGATTTCGCTTGTATCGGTATGGGGCTTTGCATCTACATTCTGATATACAGGACATTTAGGAGTGTGTATTTCCGTAGCTTTGATGGCTGCTTCAAGTTCTTCCTTTGCCGGCTGCATGAGTGGTGAATGGAAAGCACCGCCAACTTTGAGCACGAGTGCTCTTTTTGCACCGGCTGCCTTCATGAGTTCGCAAGCTTCGTTGACGCCTTCGATGGAACCCGAAATAACTACTTGTCCCGGGCAATTATAGTTGGCACAAACCACTACTTTTCCTTCTGCATGAACTTGTGCGCAGAGTTCCTCAACTTTTTCATCTGGCAAAGCGATGATGGCAGCCATGGTAGATGGCTGGGCTTCACAAGCTTTTTGCATGGCCATGGCACGAGCATAAACCAGTTTCAATCCGTCTTCGAACGTCAAAGCTCCTGCAGCAACCAAGGCAGAAAATTCTCCAAGAGAATGTCCGGCTGTCATTTCCGGCTTGAAATCTTCGCCCATGCAAAGAGCAGAAATCACAGAGTGAAGGAATACAGCTGGTTGGGTAACTTTTGTTTGCTTTAATTCATCATCCGTACCGCTGAACATGATGTCCGTGATGCGGTATCCTAATATTTCGTTAGCTTTTTCGAAAAGACTTTTTGCCAGTTCCGAACTATCGTACAGGTCTTTACCCATACCTACAAATTGAGCTCCTTGTCCAGGAAATACAAATGCTTTCATAATAAAAATGTTTTGTTTTTAAAATTAAACAGGCTGCAAAGGTACTAATAATTTCATTTGCAACCATTCATTTTAAATCTTTTTTTGCGATAACTGTCCATGATTAAAAAATATTTACAAAATATTTATTATTTGTTTGGTAGAAAAAGAAATGTTTTTTAAATTTGCTAAATAAACAATTTAGAGTAATGAAAAGGATATTAGTTAGTGGGGGAGCGGGTTTTATCGGATCCCATTTGTGTACCCGCCTTGTGAATGAAGGTAATGATGTGATTTGTCTCGATAATTATTATACGGGCACAAAGGAAAATGTTTGGCATTTGATAAACAAGCCGAATTTTGAACTCGTGCGGCATGATATAATAAATCCTTATTGGGCAGAGATTGATGAAATATACAATCTGGCTTGTCCGGCATCACCGATTCATTATCAGCATGACCCTATACAGACGACAAAGACGGCTGTGATGGGATCTATGAATATGTTGGGCCTTGCCAAACGTACACATGCAAAGATTATGCAGGCTTCTACAAGTGAGGTCTACGGTGATCCTGCAGTGAATCCCCAGCCGGAGTCTTATTGGGGAAGCGTGAACCCCATCGGTGTTCGCTCTTGCTATGATGAAGGCAAGCGTTGCGCCGAAACGCTTTTTATGGATTATCACAGATTCCATGGCGTTCGCATCAAAATAATCAGAATTTTCAATACGTACGGGCCACGCATGCTGGCGCATGACGGAAGGGTGGTGTCCAATTTTGTTGTTCAGGCTTTGAAGAACGAAGATATTACCATTTACGGTGACGGACAGCAAACCCGCAGTTTCCAATATGTTGATGACCTCGTGGAGGGAATGATTCGCATGATGGCAACGGATGATAAGTTCACCGGACCTATTAATATAGGTAATCCGGGTGAATTCACCATTCTTCAGCTTGCCGAGAAAGTGATAGATTTATCACACTCCAAATCAAAAATTGTTTTCAAACCATTGCCTTTTGATGATCCTCGGCAAAGGAAACCGGATATCACGCTGGCCAAACAGAAGTTGGACTGGGAACCCAAAATCTGTCTGAATGATGGGCTCTTGAAAATGATAGATTATTTTAAAAGCATTATTGACAGGATTTAAATAGACTATACCTTATGGCGGAAGAATTAGAAAAACAGATAATTAAATCAGATTATACGATTATGGTCGTTGATGATGTCATGTCCAACGTCCTTTTGCTGAAGGTTTTATTATCGAACGAAGAATATAAAGTCATTACTGCCAGTTTTGGAAGACAAGCCTTGGAAATGGCACGTGCCAAGAATCCGGATTTGATTTTACTGGATGTCATGATGCCGGACTTGAGCGGTTTCGAAGTTGCTCAGTATTTGAAGGCCGATCCCGAAACGGCGGATATCCCTATTATTTTCCTGACAGCATTGAACAGCACGCAGGATATTGTGAAGGGATTTAACGTGGGAGCCAGTGATTTCGTGTCCAAACCATTCAACAAAGAGGAACTTCTGATTCGTGTGATGCACCAGATATCACTGATTGCTGCCAAAAGAATCATCTTGAGGAAAACAGAAGAATTGCAGAATACCATCTTAGGGCGTGACAAACTCTATTCCGTCATTGCACATGACTTGCGTTCTCCTATGAGTGCCGTGAAAATGGTGCTCAATCTGCTGGCTGTGAGTCTGCCAAAGGAACTTATCGGTGAAGAGATGACCGAAATGATTGTCCAGGCAAATGAACAGGTGGAAGAAATATTCTCCTTGCTGGATAATCTGCTGAAATGGACCAAGAGTCAGACAGGTCGTTTGAATGTTGTCCGACAGAAATTCATTGTGAGCGAGTGTATTTTCGGTATGGCCGATATATTTAATATGGTGGCAAGTTCCAAAAATATCAAACTGGTCATCAAGGAAAATACAGTAGATGACAAGCAGGAAGTCAATGCCGATATTGATATGGTGAAGACTATCTTGAGAAACCTCATCAGCAATGCCATCAAATTCAGTAAGGAAGGTACTTCTATAGAAGTGTTCTGCAGTCATAAAGAAGACTTTGCAGTGATTAGCGTGCAGGACCATGGATGTGGTATCAGCAAGGAAGACCAGGCAAAACTCTTTAATACCAAAACGCATTTCAGCAAATACGGAACCCATAATGAAGAAGGCTCCGGACTTGGATTATTGCTTTGCAAAGATTTTGCCGAGAAAAATGGAGGGGATTTGTGGCTTGAGTCGGAAGAAGGAGTCGGTTCCGTCTTCAGTTTCTCCATCCCGCTGGCTTCTACCAACGAACTCTCATAAATACGGGATAGTGGTCGCTGTAGTCGATTTCCTTATCCACATAATAATTTACGCATTTCAAATCGGGAGAATGGAACATATAGTCTATTCTCAAGGGTGCTTTTGAACCGCGGTATGTGTACATCCATCCGCTTCCGGCTTCTACAAAGCCATCTTTCATGCCACCAAGAATTGTCTGGTAGCAGAATGAATAAGGACTGTCATTGAAGTCTCCGCATAATACCATAGGCTTGTTACAAGTACGGATTTCATTGGCAACAGTGATGGCTTGACCTCCACGAATCTTGAATTGGTCGGCATAGCTGCTGGAGATGGTTTCGGCCATCTCTTGATTCGTGATGACTTCGCCCTTCTTTTCCCGTTTCGACATTCTGTGCAAGGCACCGTTGATTCCGGTAGTTTGCAAATGAACGTTGATGACTCGTATGATTTTTCCATTGACATCTATATCTGCCCACATGGCACTGTTGTTTGTTCCGTCGAAATCAATCTTCTTGTTTTCCTTGATAGGATATTTGCTGAAAATAACCATATCCCCGGCACCGGTTACGGCATGAGGATACTGGGTTTCGTAAACTTTTGTAAGACTTTCCTGAGTAAGGCTGATGATATCGGAATACTCCTGGAAGCAGATTACGTCAACATTATTTTTAATCATGGAGTTAAGAATGTCTTTCCCTATGAATCCGGAACTTTCTTTGTTGAAGGAATGAACGTTGAAAGTAGCAACTTTCAATCCGCTGTTACTGTCGGCAGGCTTGCTTCTCATCTGATAGAAGGTGCCGATATAGTTCCAGCAGCATATCAAAGTAAATACTGGTACTACAATCCAAAGTTTGAATCGGATGGCCCAATAGATGACAGCTATAATGTTACAAATGAGCAAAATGGGAAGTCCGAGACACAAAAAAGCTTTGTAAATGTTATCTGACGGGGGGGTGTCTCCAGCATAGAGACCTACAAAAGTGATTACTGCCAGTATGAGTGTAAATAACACTGAGAGCAGTTGAAAATACTTGATAACAGCCTTTTTTCCCATAACAATTAATTTTTGTAGCAAAAATAAGAAAAATTCTTGTACATTCCGCAATAAAATCTTACTTTTGTCATAACTAATAAAATAATAAAAACAGAAAGCCATGAAAAATATATTAATTGCCGAAGATACATACAGCAATTATCTTTTGCTGTCAGTGATACTTAATAAGCATTATAATTTGGCTCATGCAGTAAACGGTCAGGAAGCTGTGGAAATGTTCAAGGCACAGGCTTACGATGTTGTTTTGATGGATACTAAAATGCCTATCATGGATGGTTTGCAAGCCACGCGTGAAATCCGTAAGATGAATGCAAATGTTCCAATCATTGCACTTACGGCCAATGCTTTTGACAGTGATCATCAGAAAGCAACCGAAGCCGGATGTACGGAATATATGACCAAGCCCATCGTTGCCAAAGAACTGATAGATTTGCTGAAAAGGATTCTTGGCGAATAGAATCCGTTCGTTTAAGCTCTTTGAGACTGCTCCCACACACCGGAGTGATGGCGTGAAAGATAAAAGAATCCTTTTATGACATTGATATTCATAAAAAGAAAATAATAAACGATATAAAGCTTAGGGCTCTTTATTCGCAGACGACTGAGGACATATCCCCAGTAACCCAAGAGATAAAACAACATTTGCCCCATCATCAATAAAAGGTAAAAAATGGCTTCGCCTCCATTGGTGATGGCAAAGGCAAGAAATAAATTCAGTGGGAACATCAAGAAAAATGCGATAGGGGTGATGCTCCATCTCAGAACCCGGTGACTGATATATTCAAATGTTACAATACCGTATTTAAGCGGATTCAATAAAGCCTTCAAACGTATGATGCTCTGCATGCCTCCTGCTGCAATACGTACTTTTCTCTTTTCTTCTTCGTGCATGTCTTTGCTTCCGCTCTCTATGGCGAAAGCCTTTTTCGTATAGGCTATCCGGAAGCCTTTTAAGACTATTCTCATGCTCAAAACGAAATCATCCAAAAGAGTGTCGGACTCCATCTTTTCGAACAGGTCGGTTCTTAAGGCAAACAGTTCACCTGCAGCACCCATAGCGGAATAAAGGCGTGCATCCAAATCCTTCAGCGTGGATTCATATTTCCAGTACATGCCTTCTCCACCGGCAGCAACGCCCGAACGGGTCTTGGTCATGATTCTCTTTTCGCCTGCCACACATCCGATGGTCTTGTCCTTGAATGGTTTCACCATTTCTACGATGGCTTCTTCGTTCAGCATGGTATTGGCATCGGTCATGATGACGATAGGTGTGGATACGTAAGTCATTGCTCTGTTGATGGCAGATGTCTTGCCTTTCCTTTCAGGCTCGAAGAGTACTTCCACATCTTTATATTGTGATAAAAGTTCGTTGGTCTTGTCATTACTGCCGTCGGTTACCCAAACCAGATGCAGCTTCTCCTTGGGATATTTAAGAGAATATGTGTTCTCCATCTTGGCATCGATGACGGCTTCTTCGTTATAGGCTGCTACCAGCAGGGTGACTTCCTGTAAATCATCATCAGAGTATACTTCTTCATCTTTTCCTTTGTTTTTTCTTTCTTTCAGTTTCACAAGTATCCACATGAGAATACCATAACCGATATAGGTGTAGAACACCAGGATAAAGCATATCCAGAATAAAGTTTTGATTGTCTCCATATATCTATTTGGTGAATCGTTTTAAATTGACGCAAATTTACTTACATTTATTTTATTTCACAAGGAAATTTGCATACTTGTTTCCTTCTTTTTATCTTTGTGACAAGTAACAGAGCAAGATAAAATGGCTGGTTTGAAAGAAAAAATTGAAAGTCGTCCCAAAGTAAAAGATTTTTTGCTGTGGGCAATGATACATCCCGTGTTATGCCGGCCGCGGCTGTGGCTGAGGTTGCTTCGTCGTTTTTATATCCATAAGGGGAAGCATAGTCATATCTATTCCAGTGCAAGAATGGATGTGATTCCTTTCCGCGTCTTTTCTATGGGCAGCCGCAGTGTGGTGGAGTCTTTTGCCTGTGTAAACAACGCTGTGGGGGATGTCGTAATTGGAAACAATACAAGGATTGGCATTCACAATACTATCATAGGTCCTGTCAAGATTGGCAGCGAAGTGAATCTGGCTCAAGGAGTTGTCATCAGTGGATTGAACCATCGTTTTGATGATATATCTTCCACTATCAATGCCCTTGGTGTGGAAACTGCCCAAGTGGAAATTGCAGATGATGTGTGGATTGGTGCCAATAGTGTGGTAACCGCAGGAGTGAAAATAGGAACACACAGTGTGGTTGCTGCAGGAAGTGTAGTGACGAAAGACGTTCCTCCCTATACCGTAGTGGCAGGTGTTCCGGCCAAAGTTATTAAGGAATTGAAGAAGCAAGTATAGCGTCATTTGTCAGTAACGTTGTTCATGGCTTCTTTTATTTTGTGTAAAGAGGTGGAATGGCTGAACACGAAACGTGCCCCCGAGGTATATGTCTCATCAAGATGAATTTCACCGCCGAATCCTTTTGCCAGAATCTTGCACAAAGAGAGACCCAACCCTATTCCTTGTACAAAGCTTTCTCCTTTTTCAAATTTTGAGAAGAGTTTTTTACGCAGATCTTCGGAAATTCCCTTGCCGGTATCTGTTACGGAGAATATGATGAATTTTGAATCCGCACTCATCTCGAAAGATAGCGTAATGCTTCCTTGTTCGGTATATTTGGCCGAATTTGTCAGTAAATTCATGATGAGCTTTTCTAGCCTTTCGGGATTTGTAGCAAGTTGATAATCATCTTTATTACTTTCCAGAATGACTTTGACGTTTTCATGTAGCATGGAAGCGGAATGAATTTTGTCGATGCAATGGGTACAGATGGTTTTGACACTGCATGAAGAGATACTGTCTGGATTGATGGAAATGATGGAATTTTCGTATTCGGAAATTTCAATTATTTCATTGATGATGTTGAGCAACGCATCACTATTTTCCTGAATAAGTCTGCAGAAGTCTTTCTGCATTTCCTTGTCGCATGAAGTATCATTGACAAGGACGGAAGAAAAGCCGACGATGGAGTTCAGAGGGGTACGGATTTCATGGCTGATATTGTGAAGGAAGTTCATTTTCAATCGTTCCACTTCACTTCCTTTTTGCAAGGCCAGTTTCAGCATATCTTCACTCTTTTCGAGTTTTGCATTATTTTTTTCCAGTAATTTGCGAAGTCTTCTGTTGCGGGAAAGAAAATAGATCAGTATGAGGATGCTTGCCATCAATATTGTCGAAACCAGTACCAGACTTCGATTCTCTATTTTTCTGAACTGGATTTCTTTGTCTTTCAGCTGTAATTCCAGATTCTTTGTGTCATAGAGATGTTGCAGGTAGGCCACTTGTTTGTCGAATTTCACGTTGTCGGAATCAACTTTCATCTGCAGGCATTTCTTATATTCATCCGATGCTTTTTCATTCCATCCCAATTTGGCATAAATTTCGGCTCTTATAGCAAGATATTCAATATTACTGCCTCCATCGGCCTCTATTACTTTATTGATGTCATCAAGAGCAGCTTGATAATTGCCGGAGGATTTTTCGTATAAGGCTTTCGCATAGTTTAGCATGAAATCCACATAGACATCACTTTCTGTAATGACTGAAGCTTTATCCAAAAACGTTTTGGAAGAAATTAAATCCTTCTTTTGCAGAAAAAGTGTTGCATAGTAAGTATATGCAAGTCTGTAATTGCGTTGGATAGGAAATCCCTTTTTTATTCCGTACGTACCTTTTTCTATGTCTTTCTGGATTTTTATAAATGAATTAATAAGTTTTTGAGCCTCATTCAAGTTATTCAATTTGAGTTGGATTTCAATGAGGGTAGTTGTCATTTGAGCGATATCGGTAATGTTTTTGTACTTCTTTTCATTAATGATTTTAAAAGCTATTTGTGTATGTTCCAATGCTTTGTCATAGCGTCCCATCAGTTGGTAAATAAGCCCGAAGAGTTCTTCACTGCACACAATACCATCCTGATTTCTTTCTTTTGCTGCCAGATTTAGCAAGGACGAAGCCTGAATGATGGCTTGTTCATATTGTTCATCCCAAAGAAATCTTTGGCAGACAAATGATTTTGTTACAAAATAGTAATAGGAATGATATTTGCTCCTTTTGGCCAGTAAATCCGCTTTGGCGGAACAATCTGCCAGTTCTTTGCTCATGTTGCAGTTATGATAGTATCTGGCCAGATTTTTCAATGCAAATTCTGCCTTATAAACGGAATCATATTTGATGGATTCTTCGTATAGGCGTTTCAGCCAAAATTCCTCTTGCGGCACATCCCAATACAAGGATACCAGCTCTTCTATAATGGAAAGTCGGTCAGGTCCTTCAGCATGGTTTAGCTCGGTGATAAGCATCCTTTCGCTGTCTGTCTTTTCTGTGTTATATCCTCTTGAATCTATTGGTACAATGAAGAAGAATAGGAGAAAGAGGATGATAAAAAACTTTATCTTCATTTTTTCATTTGTGATATGGGTACAAATGTATAATTTTTTATTTTTGCAGGCAAAAATCTATTAGAAAATATTTAAATCTAGGTAAAAAACTATAATCTGTTTGTAGCAAAAAAAAAATCAAAAAAAAATTATCAATAGAAAAACTTGTGCTTGCTTTTTTGTATAATTGCGATATAATTCTTAAATAAAAATAATATGAAAATTGGTATTCCATCAGAAATCAAAAACAACGAGAACCGAGTTGGAATGACCCCGGCAGGAGTCTCTGAACTTGTTAAACATGGTCATACAGTATACCTACAGAAAGATGCTGGCGTGAACAGCGGTTTTCCCGATGAAGACTACATTTCGGTAGGGGCAAAGATTCTTCCGACAATTGCAGATGTTTACAGCACTGCCGACATGATTGTGAAAGTGAAAGAACCCATTGAACCGGAGTATGGATTGATTCGTAAGAATCAGGTTTTGTTTACTTATTTTCATTTTGCTTCGGATCGTCCTTTATATGATGCCATGAAGAAAGTGGGTGCCGTGTGCATCGCTTATGAAACGGTGCAGAAGAAAGATCATTCTTTGCCTTTGCTGATTCCCATGAGCGAAGTGGCAGGAAAGATGGCTGTTCAGGAAGGTGCTCGTTTCCTTGAAAAACCTCAGGGTGGAAAAGGCATTCTCTTAGGCGGACTTCCGGGTGTTCGTCCGGCAAAAGTCCTTATTCTGGGAGCAGGACACGTGGGACTTGCTTCGGCATGGGTTGCTGCAGGCATGGGAGCCGATGTCATCATCAGTGATATTAATATTGCCCGTCTGCGTGAAATCAGTCAATTCCTTCCTAAAAATGTGAGAACTCTTTATTCAACGGAACACGGTATCCGAAAGGAATTACCAACTACCGATCTGGTTATCGGCAGTGTGCTTATTCCGGGAGCAAAGGCTCCGCACCTCATCACGAGAGACATGCTGGGCTTGATGACGAAAGGAACTGTTTTGGTGGATGTTGCCATTGACCAGGGCGGCTGTTTCGAAACTTCACACCCGACGACACATTCCGATCCTGTTTATGTGGTTGATGGTATTGTGCATTATGCAGTGGCAAACATTCCGGGTGCTGTGGCATATTCATCGACCATGGCTCTGACCAACGCCACACTCCCTTATGCTGTGGATTTGGCAGATAAAGGTTGGAAAAAGGCTTGTCAGGATGATGAATCTTTGCTGAAAGGTTTGAATGTTGTGGATGGAAAAACCACTTTCAAAGCTGTTGCCGAGCTGTTCGGTGATGAATATGTTTCTCCGGAAGATATTCTTCAATGAAATAGTTTTATGATTAATGGAAAAAGGATTCGTGCATGAAAGTGTGCGAATCTTTTTTTATAATTTGTGCAAACAGGATATCTTAGTGGGCAAAAACTGATAAATTAATCATCTGTTCCCGAACAATTAGTGCTTTTATAATGAATGTTTAGTTATAGCATTGCA
>DAIRSI010000053.1:0-1315 GCA_036804505.1 Bacteroidaceae bacterium | reverse complement strand
GTTATAGCATTGCAATGCGATAACTGTAGCATTGCAATGAGAAGACTAAATGTTCGGTATATATGCATTAATTTCTCAAAGGATATCAACTAATCAGATGCCTTTTAGGCATTAATTGAATATAGGGGAAATATAAAGGAAAAAGAAAATCTGTCAGATAAGTTCTTTCTTTGCCTCAATGGCGTCACTTGACCTTTCAAGCCATTCCGTAGGGGTGATATTCATAATGTTTTTGAATACCCTGGTATAAGTGATTCGTGAGGTGAAGCCGGATTCGATTGCTATCTGGTCTATGCGGTATTCGGGATGCTTCATCATCAGTTTGATGCTATAGTCTATGCGGCATTGGTTCACCATTTTATAGAAAGACCCGTATTGTGTCATGGCAAATGCTTCCGAAAGATAATTACGGTTTGTGCTCAACTGCTTTGCCAGATCGTCCATCTTCAGATTCTTGTTTTTGAACATCTGCTGGTTGACGATGAGTTCTACAAGTTCTTTTTGTAACCTGCGAAGCTGTTCCTTTGATTGTTTTTCAATGGGCTTTTCGTCTTCCACATTATCTTCGTCGACCGTTATTTTCCGGTGTGGGTCGAGGATATAACACAGGAATGTAAAATTGACGACGGTAATGAAGACATCCCAAATCAGTTTCATCCATGGAACAGGATAAACTATGCTCGTAGTGATGGTGAGAGTAAAAATGATGGGAATCATCCAAAAGGCACTTGATCCCAATTCGTTAGGAAAATCTTCCAAGTTGGAGAATTGGGATTCCATTTTGTTTTTCATCCAAATTCTCAGTTCTACCATTGTCTTGTAGAGAATGTAAAGCTGGGGGATGAACAGTGCTATGGCAACCAGAGTAATTATTCCATGATAGGGTATAAGAACATCTTGCCCATCGAGAGAAATCAGGAAAAGGGGGAGGAGTAATATGCTCGGAAGAAAAAACAAAAAGAATTTGCTAATCTGCTTTGTCCCTTTGTAGAAAAAATATGATTTTATTTCAGCAACCAATATAGGGGGATAAATCAGTAAGTTAAACATTTGTGCGTAAAATAAAGCATCTGTCGAATGGATATGCAGAAAATAGGGGAATTCAAAAGTCAAAGCAATATAGGACAAAATGGTGTTGCGGTAGGCAGGAAAATAGAAGTTCCTGTTGTCACGATATGGCTTGCATACATGAGTAGCACGCACTATTGCACAAAAGATATTCGAGAATACAAATATCAAACATGCAGAATAAAAGTATATGTAATCCCCGCTAATCATAATAATAAACCTTCTTGTATGCAAAAATAATTATAAT
>DAIRSI010000052.1:0-17588 GCA_036804505.1 Bacteroidaceae bacterium | reverse complement strand
GTCGGGGCTTTGTGCTTAAAAAAAAAGAGGGCGCGTCGTTTTGACACACCCCCTTCTTTATAAAAATTATCAGAATAAATTGTCAAACATAGATAAAAATAAAAAGCGGAAAATTCTTCCGCTTTTTATTTTTACAAAGGAATAGCATCTTCCGTAATAGTATCAAGAATTTCTTCTTTTACTTTTCTTTTTTTCCCACCTAAGATGGAATTCATTTCTTCTTCGCTTAAACTTGGCATACTAGCCAATAAAAAATCAACTTTCCCCATTTTTCTTGTTTTTGAAGTTAAACAAACTGTTGTTTTAGAATTCAGTTATAAATATCATCAAATTTGTTTATTAAATCAATATTACAATATAATAATTAATGATAATTAATGTAATTAACATTAATTTGGCATAAATAGAGAACTAATTTCCAATTTCAAGTTGGTTTTTTATTAAATTGTAATAATAACCACGAATATTGATTAATTCGGAATGAGTGCCTGTTTCAACTATTCTACCTTTATTAATTACAAGAATCTGATCGGCATTTTTAACTGTACTAAGTCTGTGAGCTACAATTACAACTGTTTTGCCATTATAAAAAGAGCTGAGGTTATTTACAATGACTTTTTCATTTTCAGCATCCAATGAGTTTGTAGCTTCATCTAAAAAAATGTACTGTGGATTTTTGTAGACGGCTCTTGCAATTAATATTCGTTGTTTTTGTCCATTGCTGATTCCAATGCCTTCGTTTCCGATTTTCGTTTGATAACCCAAGGGTAAACTGTTGATAAAATCAGTTATGTTTGCAATGGCAGCCGCATGATGCAATCTATTCTCATCAATCTCAGAATCGTCGATAGCAATATTTCTGGCAATAGATTCTGAAAAAATAACACCATCTTGCATCACAACTCCGCATTGACGTCTCCAACTTTTCATGTTCATATAATTGATATTTGTATCACCTATATATATAGATCCATCAATTACATGGTAAAAGCCTAATATAAGTTTTATCAGAGTCGTTTTTCCACTTCCACTAGCACCGACTATTGCTGTGATTTTTCCTTGTGGAATTGTAAAATCAACATCATCGATGGTCTTTTTTCGAGCGTGGAGGTTATATTTGAAACTTATATGTTTAAGTATGATTGGAAATCCACCTTGTGTGAAGTCTTTTTTTATCAGATTATCATTTTCTTCATTTTCCAATTCATGAATTTCATTAATGCGTTCCAAGCTAATTTTTACATTTTGTATTGAATATAAGAATTTCATCAACTGATCTACAGGCGTGTTTAGCTGACCGATGATGTATTGTACCGCAAGCATCATACCTAGAGTCATATCACCTGAAATGACAGCTTTGGCAGCGAGAATTGTGATAATAATATTCTTTATTTCATTGATAAAGATGCAGCCGGCTTCTTGTGTTTGCTGCAAGTTCAAACTTTTTTTTCTTACATCGAAAAGACCTGTTTGCACCTTTTCCCATTCCCATCTTCTGCGTTGTTCACAATTTTGAAGTTTAATTTCCTGCATGGATGTCAGAAACTGTAAAGTCTTGTCATTGTTTTCCGCCTGTTTGTCAAATAGGAGATAATCCAAGACTTTTCTTTTACTGAGGAATGTGCTTATCCATAACCCATATAAAATACTGCCAAAAATAAAAATAAGAAAGATAGGTATGTTATAGAATAAAAGTACTATGCCAAAAACAATGAAAGTCAATAAAGAAAACATTACAGAAAGAGCCTGTTGACTTAAAAATGTTTCGACTCTTTTATGGTCGTTTATTCTTTCTATCAAATCTCCTATTAGCTTTGTGTCAAAAAATGACATAGGCAGTTTTAAAAGTTTAATCAGGAAATCAGAAACCAGGGATATATTGATTCGAATGCTTATATGAAGTAAGATTTTGCTGCGAATAAAGTCGGCAATAGTCCTGCTGACAGTTAAGACAAGCTGTCCCAAGAGAATTAACCAAATGATGTTCATGTCTTTTTTTGAGATACCTACATCGACAATCATCTGAGTCAGAAAAGGTAGAATAAGTTGAATAATACACCCGATAAGTAAAGTGGTTATAACGGTGAGAAAATATCTCTTATATTTTTTTATATAGCCGTAGAGAAAAGAAAAAGAACGTTTATTTTCAGTTTTGGTAATGTCTTTTTTATAAAAGACCGGTGATGTTTCAACAATCATCACCACACCTTTTTCTTCGTGATGTTGAATGGTAGAGAGCCAATGTTTATAGAATTCCTCATTGGTGTATTCAGTTAAACCACATCCCGGATCTGCTATATAATAGATGATTTTTTTTCTTTTTTTCTTAATCTTGTATAAAACAACGAAGTGCTCTTGGTCCCAATGTAAAATACATGGTAAAGTGATTTTTGTCAGTTGTTCAGGGGTTGCTAAAACACTGTTGGTTTGAAAACCAAGTTCTGTAGCAGCTTCACTCATTCCTAAAAGCGATACACCTTCATTGGTTATGCAGCATAGTTCAGATATTTGAACAAGAGAATAGTCCTTCCCGTAATATTTACATATCATTTGTAAACATGTAGCACCACATTGCATTGCATCGTGTTGTATATATAAAGGAAAGCTCTTCATTTCATTATTAAGATTATTGATCGAATCTTGAAGAATCTACAACTCTTGACTTTTTTTCCTTGTAACCACCGAAAGAATATCTTACTGATGCCGATAGAAGTCTATAGTCAAGATATTGTTTTAATACACTTTGTTGCAAGCCATTGTCGATGGTCTTTTTGCCATTATTTGTTTCGAATAAATCTTCTCCGGAAACGACTAAACTCCAAGGACTTTTTGGCTTTTTCCATGCAAAACTTGTAGAAAAACTGGACCGGGAAGACATATCGTATAGTCCGTTTATAGTTGACGTTTGCCAGAAAAATTTAAACTGTAATGAAAGTCCGTTACGTTTTGACAGCACTACATTTGAAAGAACTTGATATATACCATAAAATTTCTTTTTATCAAATGTTAGGGTATTCAGCAAATCTTTGTCTTTAATGACACCTTTATTATATAAATAGGCTGTATTAAATGTAAAAGTAGCATTAAAATATGGTGAAAAAGTAATAGGTATTATCTGTACAAGGCCTATCTGATGATATTTATCGTAATTTACTGTCTGATAGATACCTTTTAATTCTTTATTGCTCTGATAGAAAGTTTGTGAAAAATAATCCGGGAAAGACCTTGCATATAGCATAAATACATATTTCTTGTTCAGAACATAATTCAGGTTCAGTTGATAGGAGAGGCTTGGTTTTAATTCTGGATTACCTTGGTTGACCGTATATGCGTTTATATACAATCTGCGCGCCGTAGTATTTGAATAAGGAGGATATTTACGTTCACTTGTCAGGGTTAGAAGAATAGAATTCTTCGGATTGATTTTATATGAAAAGGTGAAATTGGGAAAAAAATGGAAATTCTCCCACATCGTTGTTGTAATCCCATCTTGCTTCATTTCAGACTTATAATATTCCCCAGAGACAGAAGCATTCAAAGTAATTATTTTATTAAAAGTTTGTTGCCATCCTATATACCCATCAATGCTTTGTTCATATTGTTTAGAAGTGAAATTTTCCTCTGTATCAGAAGTCATGATTTCGTTTTGCCAAGTGTTCAGCGCATTGTTTGTGTGCGAATATTTATAATCGATACCGTAGGATAAAGTTCCGTTACCGATATCGTTAGCCACATCAGCATAAAAATCATATGAATTCACTCTCTGTTTCGAAGTTGAAAGAATATTCTGTGTGCTATCGTTTTCTAGATTGTTGAGTAATTGGTTAGAGGTTCCGTTGAAGTGAGTATAATCTACACCAATGGTCAAAGGACCATGAGTATATTCAGCTAATGCATTATGAAGATTGTTATCATTTTTTTGTTTATTAAAACTCTGTACAAGAACTTCATCCATGTTAATATTGGAAAACACATTGTATTTTCTTTTCTCAAATTGACCATAGTATGCTATAGTAAGCTCATCTTTGTTCTTGAAGCTATAATTGAATTCAGAATTTAGCAGATTATTAAAATTTCTCATTTTCCATGAACTGCAGAAATCAACAAGATGTAATTGATCGTCCAATGTATGCCTTGTTGAAAGATCCATACCCAGATGGTCCAAATGTCGTGAAAGAGAATAACTTGTATTCAAAGACCATTGTTTTCCGGATAAAGCTAGATTCATGCTGCCGGATGGAGTAAAATAGAAAGCCTGACTTGCTTTGGCTTCAACAGATCCATTTAAAGTCGTTTTATCAGAACGGAGTTTATCCATAATGATATTTATTGCAGCACCATTTATTCCGAATTTTTGCGGTGAGTTATAAAATATCTGGATTTCCTTTACTCGTGAAGAAGGTGTGGATGCCAATAATTCTTTTATTTGCTCTAAAGTCATGCTGGTACGACGGCCATTAATTATAATACTAGTTTCATTGGCACCGACAATTTTATAATTATTATCACTTTTTTCCAACATAGGAACTTGCGACAATATATCTAAGGCATTGTTTACCGGTCTGTCTTTCATTAATTCCTTTGTATCGAATAACATTGCTCCCTTGTCAACTTTCACTACAGGGCGACTAGCTTTTACAACAACCTCTTGAATCTGCGCGTTTTTTTCTTCCAAATAAATATGTCCTGCGTCTATTTTTTTACTGTCGATGATTTTTGTTATATAAGCTATATGATTGATAATAAGTCTGTATGGTAAAAATTTACTTCTAAAAGAAAACGTACCGTCTTCTTTGGTAATAGCAGCTTCGACCAATGTAGAGTCACTCTTTTGCAAAGCAATGGCTACATTATTGATTGGATGATTGTCGTTGTCCGTAATTATGCCTTTAATCCCCTGTGCACATAATGGAAGAAAACCGAAAATCATATATAATAACAGGAATCCGAATCTCATATATATAGTCTTAATTTACGCTTTTTATTTATGTTTACAATTATACGCTTTTATTCTTAATTTCTCTATTAATTCTAAATAATTTTAAATATTTTTAGAGATATGAAGTCACAAGTTGATAGTAAGATAATTGTTTTGTTGTTTTTTATAAAAACCTTATCTTTGCAGTATCTTTAAAATTAAGTGGCATGCTGAAGCCTGTTGTTGAAAAAATAATTCTAGGAATCGATCCAGGTACTAATATTATGGGTTACGGAGTATTGAAGATTGTTGGAACCCGTGCATCCATGATTACAATGGGTGTGATTGATCTTCGAAAAATTAAAGATCCATATTTGAAACTTGGCTATATTTTTGAGAGAGTAACAGGTATCATTGAATCTTTTCTTCCTGATGAAGTTGCAATTGAAGCCCCTTTCTTTGGTAAAAATGTACAATCCATGCTTAAATTGGGGAGGGCACAAGGGGTCGCTATAGCTGCAGCAATACACCGTGATATTCCTATTCATGAATATGCTCCTTTGAAAATTAAGATGGCATTGACAGGTAATGGAAGTGCCAGTAAGGAACAAGTTGCCAAAATGCTTCAAAAAATTCTTAAAATTTCCGATAAGGATATGAGTGACTTTATGGATGCCACCGATGCTTTGGCTGCTTCGTATTGCCATTATCTTCAGATGGGTCGTCCGGAGAGTGAAAAGCACTATAGCAATTGGAAAGATTTTATCAGCAAGAATCCTGCTAAAGTCAGTGAACTTTCCAAAAAGAAAAAATCAACAGGAAAATAATCAAGTATTATTTTCTGAACTATTTTCTTTTTCTTTATTCTGTCTGTTCATATATTCCTTAGGCGTTTCTCCAAATTGTTCCCTGAATGTTGCTGAAAAATGCGATAAATTGGTATATCCCACTGCATAGGCAACTTCAGATATACTCATTTTCTTTTCAGACAATAATGTTGCCGCTTGCTTTAAACGGATACTTTTTATAAAATCACTGGCCGACTGATTTGTCAATTCTTTGAGTTTTCTATGGATGTGAACCCTACTTAATCCCACTTCGGACGCAAGTTCTTCGACACTGAATTTGGGATTGTCTATGTGTCCGTTGACTGCCTTCATGATTCTTTCCATAAGAATTTCATCTGATGATTTCAAAGAGATTTTTTTTACTTTGTCTTCTTGAGATTGGGAGCCGTTGAATTTATTTTTCAGCATTTCTCTGTTTGACAGAAGATTGTCAATCGTTGCTTGTAATTCTTCAATAATAAAGGGCTTCACAAAGTAAGCATCAGCTCCGGTTTCCATGCCAAGCATTTTGTCTTCCATTTTTGATTTGGCAGTAAGCAGAATTATCGGAATATGATTAATGTTGACATTTTGCTTAAGCTTTTTACACAACGTCAAGCCATCCATCTCAGGCATCATAATGTCGCTTATTATTAAGTCTACGTTAGTAGTAAGAGCCAATTCCAATGCTATTTTCCCATTTTCACATGTCGACACATGATAGAATTTATTCAGTTCTTGCTCCAGATAATTTCTGATATCATCTTCATCTTCCACAATCAATATCCGATATTTGGTTTTTGTCTTGGCTTTTTCTATTTCAACGGTATCATGCGTCTCGATATCTTCATCAGTATCTTCTTTGGTGGAGTAGAAGTTATGTGCCGGAAGTTCTGATGTCAGATGTAATTCTTCAGGATCGACTAATTCGGCGGATTTCAAATGATTACAGCCTAAAGGTAGACGAACGGTGAATTTACTTCCTGAACAATCTTTTCTATTTTCGGCCTTGATATTTCCATGATGTAGTTCCACAAGAGATTTTGAAAGATGGAGTCCTATTCCTGTGCCAAAATTAGATTGTGTAATATCGTTGTCAATCTGATAGAATCGTTCAAATATCTTTTCTATTTTATCTGGAATCAATCCGATTCCATTGTCAAGCACAGCTATCTCGAAATAGTTTTTCAAGGCATCTTTTGCCAACGGATTGGTTCCTGTTGTTAATGTTATAGTGATTTCTCCGCCGTCAGCAGTGAATTTAAATGCATTGGTGAGTAAGTTCATCAGGACTTTGTCAAAATTGTTAAGGTCTATCCATACCTTTAGTTCTTCATCTTCATGAAAGAATCTGAAGTTTATATTCTTCTTCTCGGCTGCGTAACTGAACGTCAGCATTAAATCCTTGATAAATCCAACGATATCCGTCTCTCGACATTTGATGTACATTTGTCCTTTATCAATTTTTCTTACATCAAGTAATTGATTGATAAGCCTGAGAATTCTTTGTCCGTTTCTATGCATCAAAATAAATGTCTTTTTCATCTCGATATCCTGAGTAGTTTTAAGGAGCTTTTCAAGTGGATTGACAATTAACGTCATAGGCGTGCGAATTTCATGACTGATGTTGATGAAAAATTGCAATTTAGCTTCATTGATTTTTTCGGCATCTTTACGTTTACGAACTTCTTTTAATTGTTCTCTCTTCGAACGAATGATATTTGCCAAACCTGCAATAAAGGTTGCCAACAGACAGAAATACAGTAGGAAAGCCCATGATGATGAATACCAAGGGTGGGCTATAAATATATGAATTCTTTTTTCTTCTGAATAATTATCACCATCTCGTGCCTTTACAACAAAGGTATAGTTGCCGGATCTTAAATTATTATATGTCACGCGATTGATTCCAGGCCTGCTGGATGTCCATTGATCACTTAGTCCTTCCATCTTATATTCATAGATAATTCTTTCAGGATTGGAAAAATCCATTGTTGAAAATTCTATTGTAAATGTATTGTCGCTATGTGCCAGTGAATATACTTCGTTCTTTAATACACTTTGCTGAATGACGAAGTGACTGCCGGATTTTGTTCTGGTATTTACTGGTTGGTTGTTATACAAATAGAAATTGGTGATTTGTAATCTTAGGTGTCTTCGTGATTCCTGAATGAGATCGGGATTGAACCTTGTTAAGCCATTGGTACCTCCGAAATATATCAGTCCGCTTTTATCTTTATAATAAGCGCCGTAAGTGTATTCATTTCCTTGCAATCCGTCTTGAATGAAAAAATTGAGACATTTTCCTGATTGAGGGTCAAGTTTTGTGATTCCATAGTAAGTACTGCACCATATTTGGTGTCGGCTATCCTCGCATATTCCGCTAATGACTTCGTTGGACAGGCCATTGGCAGTAGAATATTCCTTTATTAGTTTGGTTTTGGAATCGTAAAGAAAGAGTCCGGACGAGGTACCTATCCAAATATTGTTATGGCTGTCTTTCATTAAACTATAACACGATCTCCCGTTGAGCCTTTTATTGATATCCTTTAATTCAATGAAAGAGTTTGTTCTGATGTTAAAACAGTTAATGCCTTTGAAGTGCCCTAGCCAAATCAAGTCCTTTCCATCATAGACAGAGGTAATGAATCCCATGGCTGCACCTAATTTTTCTGAATCTGAGAAATTGCGTCCTAAAGACGATCTCATGTCATAATGTTTTAATTCGTGTGTCGTGAGATTGTAGCTGTAAAGTCCCGATCCGAGAGTGCAAATGTATAGCTTGTGATCGTTACATTCCGTCAAACTATAGATTCTTTTATCTCTTAACGGGTTGATATATGTACATTTCCCTGAATTCTTGTCAAATTGGGCTAAACCATGTGTATAGGAGCCTAGCCACAAATTTTTATTGGAATCTTCAAACATGCACATAATAGTACTTGGCACGCTATTCGAATCGCCCTTTATTCTGGCAAAGTGACGTTTTATTTCTCCTGAATCATTCAGTTCGAACAATCCTTCACTGTCGACAGCCACCCAAATTTTTCCGTCAGTCGTTCGCCTCATGCACATCACACAACTCGAAATAATATTGTGTGAATCTTTCTTTACAAGGTTCCATGTATCGAATTTACTTTCAATCTTTGGCAAGAATAAAATACCCTTCTGAAAAACTCCCAGCCATAGATTTCCATCTCTATCTTCCAATATTGTATGTACTTTTCCTGATGACAGATTGTAGCTGGAGTGGGCGGGCTGATAATAGTCCAAGTGTCCGCTGTTTTTATTATAAGTCATAAGTCCGTTACCATCTGTACCAATAAGCAATTCATCTTTACTGTTTACGAACAGGCTCTTTATAGGCAGACTTGTGTTGTTATCGATTGTTTTGAAAGAGTTAGTATTTTTATCAAACAGATTGACACCATTATTCAGAGTAGCAACAAAGATTTGTCCACTTTTATTTTCTGCAATTGCTGACACCCGGTTGTTTGAGAGCTGTGGATATTTGTAATTTCTGAATTTTCTGATGGCAGGTATATAACATATCACGCCATTGTCTTCTGTTCCTATCCAGATATTAAGCTGTGAATCTTCTAATAAACAACTTGTAAATAATGTACCAATTCCTTTGTTGATATCGTTCTTTGATACCGCTATACCTTTTGTTTCATCATATGAAAATATTCCTCTGCCGACTGTTCCTATCCAGATTTCACCATTGTGTATTTGAATAATGGAAATGACCGAAGGAAAAACTCTCTTTCCATTTTTTATTATAGGAATTTCTTTGAAATTATCTTTATCGCGGTCGTATATTTGAATTCCATTAATGCCTCCGATCCACAATCGCCTTTTGTTGTCTTCGAAAGAAAGTCTGACGTAGTTATTCTTTAAAGATGTAGGATTTTTTTCATTGTTTTTATAGATAGTGAATCTCGTTCCATCATATTTGTTGAGTCCATATTCTGTAGAGGTCCACACAAAACCATAACTGTCTTGATAAAGATAATTTATAAGACTATTTGACAAATCGAGTTCTGCCGAATATAATTTTCCTACTTGACCATATAAACAGGCCGGGATGATAAATACCTGTAATAGAAAAAGCCATTTTTTTAGAACACGGTTCTTCATTTTATTACATTTTTAGGTGATAGGTTTAGCAAATGTATGCAATAATTCGGATTCCTGCAACTTTATTCTTAACAAACTGATATTTTTAGAATGTTCTTGCCATACCTTTAACCTGATAAAGCCAGCGGAATTAACATCAAATACTAGCAGAATATTTTTATAGGATATATTACTCAAATATACTATATATCTTACCCTATTAGATACTATCTTTGAAATGCTTCTTTAACCTTGAAAAAACATAACCAGCCGAGGAGGAAGACGAGCTTATCGGTGCCGCCTCCGATAAGCTCGTCTTCTTCCTTCGATACTTACAGTTCTTCACATCTTTTTATCAGTAGTTTAATATCTGATTTTAGTTATATTGGTTTGAAGAATCTCATCCTCTCACCACACTTGTCTGATGAACAGTATTTTCTGGTGACAGGAATACAAGCCATCCTTTTTGTAATGAAGCTCTGTTTTGAACTATATGTTTTTTTCGATGAAATAGGAATATTTCTACTCTTTAGTAATGAATAAGATGAATAGAAAAAGTAAGTTTTTTATACAAAATCGGGATGATGTTTCATAAGTAATAGTTTTTGTTACATTTATATATAGGGATGTTACATTCTGATACGATATCTGAAACGAAAAATCTGTTTTGTTTTTTTATTTGTAACTAAATTTGCATAAGAAATTTGATAAATTATGAGACGATTAGTGCTTTTTCTTTCTCTTGTAGCTTTTTCTTTCTGTATTTTTGCAGAGAAGGAGATTCCTCATCTTCTCCGACAGGGAACCGCCACCAGGTTCATTGTTGACGGGAAACCTTTTTTGATTATCGCTGGAGAATTAGGCAATTCATCGGCGTCATCAATCAATGATATAGAACGTATATTTCCAAAACTCCAACAGGCTGGCCTGAATACAGTTCTTGTTCCTGCATATTGGGATTTGTTGGAACCGAAGGAGGGTACATTTGATTTTACCCTCACAGATAAAGCCATAATGGAAGCGAGGAAGAACAATCTGAGAATTGTTTTTTTATGGTTTGGGGCCTGGAAAAATAGCATGAGTTGTTATGCGCCTGAATGGTTTAAAACAGACTTTAAGAAATATCCGCGTGCACATGCTAAAAACGGCGAACCTCTCGAAATAGCTAGTGCTTTTTCTGATAATGTATTTCAAGCTGATAATCGTGCATTTTCTGAATTTATGAAACATATAGCGCAGATAGATGGCAATGACAGAACTGTAATCATGGTTCAAATTGAAAATGAAATTGGTATGCTTGAAGGCCCCCGTGACTATTCTGAAATCGCCAATAAATTATATGATTCCGAGGTTCCGTCAACTTTGGTTGATTTCTTGAAAAAGAACGAACAAAGTCTCCATCCGGACATGTTGAAGAAATGGAAAGAAAATGGAAGTAAAACTAGAGGGAAATGGATTGAAGTCTTTGGAAATGATATATATTCGGAAGAAATGTTTACTGCTTGGAACTATGCCCGCTACGTAGAGAAGATGGCAAAGACGGCACGCTCTATCTATTCGATTCCCCTATACGTGAATGCAGCGATGAACAGTAGAAATCGGAAACCGGGGGAATATCCTTCCGGAGGTCCATTGGCACATCTTATCGATATTTGGCATTGTGCCGCTCCATCCATAGATTTTCTGTCTCCAGACTTGTACGACTTGAATTTTCAGGAATTGGTTTCCCGATACAAACGTATTAATAACCCTTTGTTCATACCGGAAATTCGATTGGAGGATAACGATGGCGTTCGTGCCTTTTTTGTTTACGGAGAATATGATGCTATGGGATTCAGCCCTTTTTCGATTGAAGACATTTCTGAATCCGACCATCCATCGCTGATAAAAGCCTATTCGAAGTTGAAGGAATTGTCTCCTTTGATTCTAAAGATGCAAGGACAGGGAAAAATGAACGGACTCTTGTTTAATCATGAAAATAAAGAGAGAATTCTGTTTACTGATGAATATAAGCTTATTTGCAGACATTATTATACTTTGCCTTGGGATCCGCGTGCTACAGATGGAACAAAATGGCCCGAAGGAGGTGGAGTTATTATCAGACTTTCGAAAAATGAATTTGTCATAGCCGGTAGTGGCATTGTTGTTACTTTCGAAAGGAAAGAGTCCGCCTCAATAATGGATAATAAAAACATCGGAGAAGATGGATTTGTACAGAGCGGAGGAAATCAGTTGAATAAAAACCAATGGGGAAATCAGTCTAAAGTGGGAATTGTAGCAGTTGATGAAGTGCATGTTCTTCCTGACTGTACGCTGAAATATGTCCGTAGGCTCAATGGTGATCAAGATCACCAAGGGCGTCATGTGAGAATACCGATTGGAGATTTCAGTATTTTGTATGTGAAACTATATGAATTTAAATAAAAACAACAACAGAATGAAAAAATATATTTGGGGGTTAATCCTCGCATTTAGCACATCGATCTTTTCATTACAAGCTGAAGTAAGACTCCCGAAGATGATTTCTGACGGAATTGTTTTTCAGAGAAACACAGAAATGAAATGGTGGGGATATTCAGATCCGAATGAACACGTCGTGATTACCTTCAAAAACAAACAGTATAAAACGCATGCTGATACTCAGGGGAATTGGTATGTGGTTATACCTGCACAACCCGCTGGTGGTCCTTATCAAGTTACGGTAAACAATATTACGGTCAATAATGTCTTGATCGGTGATGTATTCCTCTGCTCCGGACAATCCAACATGGAATTGCCCATCTCGCGAGTAATGGATTTATATAAGGAACAAGTGGCAGCCTATACCAATGAAAATATCCATTACATCAAACTGCCCATGAATCCCGATTTTCATGAAGCTCAGTATGATGTGAAGAACGGAATTTGCAAATGGCTGACTTTAATGCCCTCTCAGGCTCCTTCATTCTCAGCTGTCTGCTATTTCTTTGCAAAGGAATATTATAACCAATACAAGGTTCCGGTTGGCATAATCAATTCTTCCATTGGTGGAACACCTGTGGAATCCTGGATAAGCGAAGACGTCATCAAGCAGTTCCCGGAATATTATAATGATTTGCAAATTTGCAAGAATAATGAATACGTAGAAAGTATTCAGAATCTGGCAAAAATAACTCGAGAGAATTGGATTCAAGTCATGAACAGAGCATCTTCCTCATCGAACTCTTCAGATTGGAGACCAGTTTCCCTTTTCTCGGCCGACTGGGGATTCGATGGGCTTCGTCCCATCAACGGCCTGCATTTATTTCGCAAGGAATTCAACCTTACAGCTGAACAGGCTGGGAGTGAAGCCATTCTCCGTATGGGATGTATAGTTGATGCAGATTCTATTTTTATTAACGGACATTTCATCGGGTCTACATCGTATCAATACCCTCCTCGAATTTACAAAGTAAAAGCATCTTATCTGAAGCCGGGAAAGAATATCATAGATGTAAGATTGATAAGTTATTCAGGCGTGCCATGTTTTGTGCCGGACAAGCCTTATAAGTTGATTTTTGATAAAGATGAAGTTTCCATGAAAGAGGGTTGGACGTATCAGTTGGCAGCGAAGATGCCTAAAATGCCTGAAGGCATTACTCTATATTATAAGCCATGTTGTCTTTATAATGGAATGATATCCCCGCTTCTGAACTTTAAATTTACAGCTGCGGTGTGGTATCAAGGAGAATCAAATACCGGTCGTTATAATGATTATGCTCCTTTATTGAAAGCTCTCATTGGTGACTGGCGAAATCGTTTGAATGCTCCGAATCTTCCCTTTGCAATTATTCAGTTACCTTGCTTTATGCATCCTCAAAGTCCCGAACAAGCTGGATGGACAGGTTTGAAGCTTGCACAAAAGGAAGTAGCAGAGACTACGCCACGTACTGTACTCATTGAAACCTCGGACGTGGGTGAGTGGAATGATATCCATCCTCTTAACAAAGAAATCGTTGGAAATAGAATAGTTAATAAATTAAATACACTAATAAGCCCAAAAAGTAAATAAAATCTAATGCCATGAATATGCAAAGCCAAAAAGTTTCTATGACCGAGAAAATCGGTTACAGTTTGGGAGACATGTCAGCGAATTTTGTCTTTCAAATGATGATGATTTTTCAGTTGAAGTTTTACACTGATGTGTTTGGTCTGGAAGGCGCAGTCGCCGGAAGTATTTTGTTGATAGCCCGCGTCGTGGACGCTTTTGTAGACCCTACAGTCGGTATTCTCTCGGACAGGACTAAGACCAAATGGGGTAAATATCGTCCCTGGGTTTTGTGGACTGCACTTCCTTTCTGTGTGTTCTATATTCTGGCATTCTATAACCCGGGTATTGAAAATAAAACCTTGGTTGCTCTTTATGCCGGAATTTCATACACTTTGTTGATGACGGCCTATTCATTCAACAATACTCCGTATTCTTCACTGTGCGGCGTGATGTCATCAGATATAAAGGAACGCAACAGCATAACTTCCATCCGGTTCATTGCAACTACTATTGCTACATTTATCATTCAAGGACTAACTTTACCTTTGGTTAATAAATTCGGACACACGAGTACTGGAGTTGACGCAGGTAAAGGATGGCTTTGTACCGTTTCCCTTTTTGCAGCAGTTGGTTTCATCTTTTTTATAATTACGTTCTTTTCAGCAAAAGAGAGAATTTCACCCCCGATCAATCAGAAAAGCAACATTAAGGAAGATTTCAAGGATTTGTTTAATAGTATTCCCTGGAGGTCAATGTTCATTCTCACATTATTCCTGTTTACTACGCTTGCCATGTGGGGAAGTGCCATGTCATTCTATTTTCAGAACTATGTGGATGCGGGATCATTGATGCAGTTTCTTGATAAGATGGGATTGGTAGCAGCTCCAGATGCACAAGGAGGCTTTTGGTTCAGTATTTTGAATGCTTTCGGACTTATTGCAAAGCAAAACGCAGATGCATATACTGTAGGATTCAGTCTATTTAATATGGTTGGATCTTTAATTCAGTTCTTTGGCGTGATATTGCTTTCACAATTCCTTGCAAACCGATATGGTAAGAAATGGGTTTTTATCATCTGTCTGGCATTGACAGCTGTTTTCACTGCCATGTTTTATTTCCCATCGAAAAACGACATTAACACCATGTTCATACTCAACATTCTGAAGAGTTTGGCATATGCACCTACAGTACCTTTGTTATGGGCGATGATAGCAGACGTGGCCGACCATTCGGAATATATTTATTACCGCAGAGCTACAGGACTGACTTTTGCCGGTATTGTTTTCGCACTTAAAGCCGGATTAGGTTTAGGGGGTGCCATCGCAGGAACCATTCTGTCCAGTTTCGGCTATGTGGCAAATGCTACCATGCAGAGCGAATCAGCAATAACAGGAATTAAGATGTCAGCTAGTATTATTCCTGCAATAACTTTCCTTGTGGGAGTACTTGCTTTGTCTTTTTACCCCATAACGAAAAAATTCAATGAGCAGATGCAGAAAGAACTGACGTTAAGAAGAGAAAGAGAAAAAGTAGAATAATTATATAATTTTCAAGAATGAGAAAAAGAATTATAGCCATTGCTTTATTTATTATGTCGGGTGTATTTTTATATAATGCTTTCGCACAGACAATGACGTTGAGAAATTCCTTGAAAGATAAATTTTTGATGGGAGTGTCAGTAAATGTCCGACAGACGGAAAATATTGAAAGTCGCGAGTCACAGGTCATTGCAAAACAATTCAGTTCGGTCACTCCCGAAAACTGCATGAAAAGTATGGTGATACATCCTGAACGTAATTGTTTCAATTTCACAGACGCTGATGCTTATGTGGATTTTGGAACTTCAAACAAACAGTTTGTAATTGGCCATTGCCTTATCTGGCATTCCCAACTGGCACCTTGGTTCTGCATAGATGATAACGGAAATAATGTCTCAGCTGATACTTTGAAAGCCAGAATGAAGACTCATATACAGACTATCGTGAGCCGATATAAAGGTCGGATAAAAGGATGGGATGTAGTGAACGAGGCGATAGAAGATAATGGCGAATTCAGAAAATCCCAGTTCTATCAGATATTAGGGGAAGATTATATTCCGTTGGCATTCCAGTTTGCCCACGAAGCCGATCCCGATGCTGAACTTTATTACAATGATTATTCCATGGCAAAACCGGGACGAATGAAAACAGTATTGAATATGGTTGAGAAGCTTAAGGCCAAAGGAATCAGAATCGACGGAATAGGTATGCAAGGACATATTACCATGGATTATCCTACTTTTGATGAATATGAAAAAGCAATAGTAGCCTATGGAACAACCGGTTGCAAGGTTATGATAACTGAATTGGATCTGACAGTATTGCCCAATCCTCAAAATATTACTGGAGCAGAAGTGAGCCAGAAGGCGGAATATTTGGAAAAGTTGAATCCTTATGCAAAAGGAATGACACGTAAAGCAGAAAATGCATGGACTCAAAGAATGAATGGTTTCTTCAAAATATTTCTGAAGCATTCGAACATTATCTCCAGAGTGACAGTATGGGGACTTACTGACAGCAATTCCTGGAGAAATGATTGGCCGATCCCGGGACGTAAGGATTATCCGGTCCTCTTTGACAGAAATGCTAACCCTAAAACAATTGTCAAAATGATTATCAATGAAGCTAACAAATAAATTCAAAAAATTATGAAAACACCAAAGTATTTAGTAAAGAATGATTATATGGCCGATCCGGCCGTTCATGTATTTAATGGTAAAGTTTATATTTATCCTTCACATGACCGTGAAAGCGGTATAGCGGAGAATGACAATGGAGATCATTTTGACATGAAGGATTATCATGTCTTTTCCATGGAAGATGTTGAAAATGGTGAAGTGACAGACTATGGAGTTGTGCTTGATGTTGACAATATCCCATGGGCCGGGCGTCAGTTGTGGGATTGTGATATCGCATATAAAGACGGTAAATACTATCTGTATTTCCCTTTAAAAGATAAAAATGATGTCTTTCATATCGGAGTTGCAATAGGAGATAGGCCCGAAGGACCTTTTATTCCGCAATCCGATCCCATAAAGGGAAGTTACAGCATCGATCCTGCAGTTTTCGATAATGGTGACGGTCACTATTATATGTATTTTGGAGGTCTTTGGGGAGGACAATTGCAACGTTACAGAGACAATAAAGCTCTGGAATCGGCTGTATTTCCTAAAGATGATGAGCCTGCCATACCTTCACGGGTCGTAAGATTGGCTGATGATATGTTGGAATTTGCTGAAGAACCCAAACCTGTTGTTATATTGGATTCAGAGGGGAATCCATTGAAGGCCGGAGATAATGAGCACCGTTTCTTTGAAGCATCCTGGATGCACAAATATAACGGTAAATATTATTTCTCATATTCCACGGGTGACACTCACAAACTCTGCTATGCAATAGGTGATAATCCTTATGGACCGTTTACTTATCAAGGTGTGATTCTAACCCCTGTTGTAGGTTGGACAACTCATCATGCTATCGTAGAATTCAAAGGAAAATGGTATCTTTTCCATCACGATAGTGTTCCATCGGGTGGACGCACTTGGTTGAGAAGTCTTAAAGTCGTTGAACTGGAATATGATGAACAGGGAAAAATCAAAACCATCCAAGGTACCTCAGAATAAATTTAAGGGGAGTTCTAAAAATTAAATAGTTGTATTTCAGGCAATTACATTGCA
>DAIRSI010000051.1:0-18571 GCA_036804505.1 Bacteroidaceae bacterium | reverse complement strand
ATTGAAAACGATCCCGCACGCTGCGAACGTCTGACTGACTTACTCAGTGAAAAAAACATGGTCATCAACGGGGACGGAAGAGATCTCAGTCTGCTCCAAGACGAAGGATTGAAAGAAACCGATGCCTTCGTTGCTCTGACAGGCAATTCCGAGAGTAACATTCTGGCCTGTCTGGCAGCCAAAAGAATGGGAGTCATAAAGACTGTAGCCGAAGTGGAAAACATCGATTACATCAGTATGGCCGAAAGTCTGGATATCGGAACTGTCATCAACAAGAAGATGATCGCCGCCAGTCACATCTATCAGATGCTTCTGGATGCAGACGTCAATAATGTGAAATGTCTGGCAATTGCCAATGCAGATGTAGCCGAGTTCACGGTGAAGGAAGGAGACCGTATCACCAAACGTGCGGTGAAAGATCTCGGACTTCCCAAAGGAGCAACTATCGGCGGTATGATAAGAAACGGAGAAGGCATGCTCGTAACCGGTAACACGCGGTTCCAGGCAGAAGACCATGTGGTTGTCTTCTGTATAGGAATGATGTTGCAACAAATCGAAAAATACTTCAATTAAGCTATGATAAACGGAAAACTGATAAGCAAAATCCTCGGATCTCTCCTCTTTATCGAAGGAGGACTTCTATTGATTTGCCTGCTTTTATCCTTATTCTATAAAGAAAATGACTGGTCAAGCTTTGCCATCACAATAGGACTGACCGTCGTGCTAGGTGTCATCTTCAAGTTCATCGGGAAAAATGCGGAATACAGGATGGGGCAGAAAGAAGGATACTTCATCGTCACGATTTCCTGGATTGCATTCTCCTTCATCGGAATGCTTCCTTATTATATAGGAAACTTTATACCATCCGTGACAGATGCTTTTTTCGAGACTATGTCTGGTTTCACTACCACAGGTGCATCAATTCTAAACAATATAGAAAGCCTGCCCCATGGAATTCTGTTCTGGCGAAGCATGACACAATGGATTGGCGGATTGGGTATTGTGTTCTTTACCATTGCGGTGATACCAACCTACAGGATGAATGACATAAAACTATTTGCCGCCGAAGCTACAGGCCCCACGCATGACAAAGTTCACCCACGCATAGGAGTCACAGCCAAATGGATATGGAGCATCTATCTCGGACTTACCCTGGCGGAAGCTGCCTTCCTTCTCTTTGGAGGAATGAATATCTTCGACAGCCTTTGCCATTCCATGACTACTACATCTACCGGAGGATATTCCACCCGTCAGGGCAGCATTGCGTCCTACAATTCCTCCTATATTGAATATGTAGTCACCATTTTCATGTTTTTGTCTGGAATCAATTTCACCTTATTGTATACAGTTTCGTTAAAAGGAAAAATAAGGAAATTCCTCCAGGACACAGAATTTAAATGGTATTTAGGAACCGTTTTAACCTTCACCGCCATTACCGCTGTCACGCTCTATTTCACGACAAGTATGGGAAGCGAAGAATCTTTTAGGAAAGCAGTTTTCCAAGTAGTATCCTTACAAACCACCACAGGCTTCGTCTCTGCCGACTATGCTACGTGGGTTCCGCCACTTTGGCTCCTTCTATGCATCACTATGATTGTTGGAGGTTGCGCAGGATCTACTTCAGGTGCCATAAAATGTGTACGTCTGGCCATACTGAGCAAAATCTGCAAAAATGAATTCAAGAGAATACTCCACCCCAATGCAGTTCTTCCTGTCCGGGTGAATAATGCAACGGTATCACAAAGTGTTCGTACTACCTTGCTTGCTTTTATTTCCTTTTATCTGGCACTCATTATTTGCGGATGGTTTGCCATCATGTGTACAGGAGTAGACTTTATGGAAGCTTTCGGCATTACGGTATCAAGCCTTGGCAATGTCGGTCCTGGACTAGGTAAATTCGGTCCTTCTTTCTCTTGGTCGGAATTACCTGCCCTTAGCAAATGGATTGCTTCATTCCTCATGCTTGTAGGACGTCTCGAAGTATTCTCTGTACTGTTGGTTCTGACTCCACGATTCTGGAAAAGATAAATAAAGAATATACCTTATCCTCATTATAGCAAAGAAGCCGATTTTCTCAAACCGGCTTCCTTTTGTAATCTTTTTTAACCTTAAAAAACACCTATGAAACAATAAAGGTATTATTATTTATCGAAGGTAATTACTTTTCAAAACTATCTGTTCTAAACGGTACCATCGGCAATCCGTTAAGATTCCCTATATTACCGATTTTAAAATTACGAAAACAATAGCGCACAGCTACTGGCTTTTGGACCTCTGCACTGCTTGCTACCAAAACTTGTCCTTGAACCTTTACCTCTGCCGGATAGAACGTTCTATCCTCTCCGCAAATTTCAAAGCCCTTTATATCTTTCATCCGACTGAAACCGGAATCTGCATAATTAAAAGAAAGATAAGCTGCATTGCCATTCACTTCCATGGATTTATATTCTGGCCCATGACAAGCTATGCCCTTCCAATCATATGTACCACACAAAGCCATGAAAGCCAAACGCTGACCAACTTCAAGTTTATTGCAAGGATGTATTTGATTATTCTCATAAGGAAGTACCAAATCATTCGTCGAAATCATGCCGCTGTTCGGAATTAAAGTTTGAGCCTTGAACTGAGCTTCGCGCAGAAATGCCCCCTGGTCCTTCCATCCATAGTTGTACGGAGCAATTTCAACAAAGTAGAAAGGAATATTCCCTTCTCCCCATTCACTTCTCCATTGTTTTACCATAGTGACCAAACGATCTGCATAAGTATCTTCGTGACCTACGTTTGATTCTCCTTGATACCAAATGAATCCCTTGATAGTATACGAAGTCAAGGCATGAAGCATACCGTTATACATCAGCAAAGGGCGTTTGTAATCAATAACCTTTTCAATGCCTGCCTTGGTCAAGTCTATATCCTTGTAATTCTGAAGAATTTCCTTTGGCAACCAGCTTTCCACGCGAGAACCTCCCCAACTGCAATTAATGATTCCTACCGGAACATCCAATGCCTTATTTAGATTGGTGGCAAAAAAGAATGCCGTAGCGCTAAAATCGGGAGCATTCTCGGAATTGCAAACTTTCCATTTTCCTCCGACTTCATTCTGTAAAGTATAAGAAGGAGTCTTGGGTATTGTAGCAAAACGAATTTTATTTTTATTATCTCCTGCAAACGCTATGATTTCATTTGATTTTTTTATCGGGCAGTTATTGAAGCCTTTCAAAGGCATTTCCATATTACTCTGTCCCGAAGCAAACCATACTTCTCCTATCAATATATTGCCGAGTGTGACGGACTCTCCATCCGATATCGTAAGGGACTGTGGTGTATAGCTTCCATTAGGAGTGTGAATCTTGATTTTCCAGAAGCCGTCTTTCTCTACTTGAGTTGTAGAAGGTGTACCATTCCATGAAGATGTGACAGAGACGGCTTTCCCTGAAGATTTCCCCCAAAGATTCACCTCAGAATTCTGCTGAAGAACCATGTTATCCCCTATTATTTCAGGCAAAGTAACCTTCGCATCAGCCTGAAAAAAGCAAATCAAGGAACAAACAAAGAACAAAAAGCGTCTAAGCATCTCGTAAAATTTTAATAGTCATGCAAATATAGACAAAAAGCTATTAGTAACAGTATTTTACTAACAGCTTTTTATGTTAATTATTTGAAACGTTCGATGACTTCTATTCATAGGATGTGATGTTTTTCACGCCTTTTATGTTGTCCTTTTCCATTTGTTCGGCAAAAAGCGCTTTCCATGTTTCCTTGTCTATCTGACGGGACGGAAAAAATTCCTTCGACTGCATATAGTCGAGAATGGCTTTTTTGAACTGACGCCCTTCCGGCTTGTCCTGAATGGAATTCAAGTTGCAGGTGCATATCATCAGCTTTCCTTTTCCCATGCAAAACTCGAAAAGAATTCCCAGCTTATGATTTCTTTCCACATTGTCGATAACTTGTATCAGAGGAAAATAGTCTTTGGGAAGGGCATTGAGAATCATCGGTCGGGAAAACCGGCAGATGCTCCACCATTGCCAGTTACTATGGATTTCGGTAGGAAATTCCTTGAAGAGCGGGTGTGTGGGGTCGACCAGCAGAGAAAGCGTACCGGGAGACACTTCCCGCTTCAGGTTTTCGGAAATACCCTTGAACATGGCATAGTTCCAATAATCGGGCGTGAACAATCCATCCACACTTATCTTTTCTATGTCCTTGTGCTCGGGAATATAAAGCACGGTAGCTCCGTCTTCCACTTCTTTTTGTATTTCTTCATTCCATACCGTTGTTTCCTTGACTCCGTTGTCGGCTGGATTTGCGGGTGGATATACCCAAAGCTCATAGTCGTTTTGATGTCCGTCATAATTCAAGGTCAGTTGCACTTGGGCAGGCTTGGTGATTTCGGTCAATGGAACTTGAAGTGTCTCTACATTCCGAAGCACTCCCTGGGGGATGGAAACAACAGATTTCTTCTCATAAATCGTCTTTTCATTATCCGTCAATAGTATCTGCAGAGGTTTGTTCTCTATGGAATGTTCCGAATAATTGCAAATAACAATACGGGCTTTCAGTGTCTGAGTATTTTCCAAGCAATAGGTCGGGAATTCTGCCATGGGGACGACCGCGGAATTGAAACGGCGGAAGTGTTCGCCATCCATCGCACCTTTCTTGGGGTCCATGAACGCATCCAGCAGACCTACCAAAGCCGAACCTTGTCCGGGATAATCTTTCAAGTCGAGAAACTGATAACCGCCAAAGCCGGGAGTGCGCAGGCACATCTCGAAATCCTCTTTGTAACATTGTGATACAAAGGCTCCTGTTGCCCGATGAAAGGCTTCCGCTTGTGCCGACAAGCCGTTCTTTTCCAATCTTTTTCTGAATATTTCGAGATTATAAGGGTAAAGCACACCTTTATATTTGGATATTTCGGAATAGTCGGGATATATCTGAAACTGGCCGCTTTCATGACTGATTACGGGTATGGGGCAAGGTTTTGTAGCACCGGAATAGGTGTGTTCCGTATTGGGATAACAGCCATTGATGATTCCACCTTTATAGGCATCGGCAAAAGAGAAAGAAGAACGTACGTGGGTGGTATAAAGGGAATCCGTATCACGTCCGACACGGCAGGTTACATAATAATCTTCTCCTTGCTGGTATCCTTCCGTACCCAGCCAGTTATTGGAACCGAAAGCATAGAGATGCCTGCTGTCCAGCGAGCGGAAATGTTCTACAAATTTGCGCATCACTTTCACATCACCGCTCAATTCATTGCCAAGAGCCAGTTGGGTGAAAGAGGGATGATTGCCGTAAGTTTCCAAGATTCTCTCGCCTTCCGCCATCAGGAATTCGTTGAGCCTTACGTTTTTTTCATCCATAGAACCCCAATACGGAAGTTCCACCTGCAGATACATACCGGCCCGGTCGGCGGCTTCGAAGGCTGCATCGGGTATTGTCCAGGAGTGACAACGTACATGATTGAATCCATATTCCTTGAGAATCTTGAAATAACGCGTCCATTCATTCAGGTTCATAGGCGCGTAACCGGTGAGAGGAAACACGCAACCGTCATGGGTTCCGCGCAAGAATGTGGTCAATCCGTTGACGGAGAACTGAGTGCCTTTCACGGAAAAATCCCTCATTCCGAAGTCAACGATGCGGTTATCGCAGCCGTTTTTGTCGCGATAGGTCACGTTCAACTTGTACAAAGCCGGCGAAAACTCGCTCCACAGACAAGGGTTCTTGCCTATATCCACTGTAAAATCGAATGCGTATTCACCCTTTTGAAGCATTTCCACACCGAATGTTTTCTTCTTCACCACGGATTTTTCCGTGGTATTCCAGGCATGTCCCTCCACACTTATCTTTCCCGTTGCCGGGGCATCAGTATTCATGACCAGATGAATCCGCGCGGCATGTTTGGAAAGAAGCGGAAAGACCGAGACCTTTTTTATGTAGGTAGAATTCATGGCCTCAATCCGGAATTTACCGACAATACCGTTCCAGTTGGTCTGTGTGGCATCCGTCCAGGCATGAGACCCCTGAATGCCTTGAGGTACCGAGGTATCAGCATTGTCCACAGATATTTTCAAGGTGTGCTTTTCTGAGGAAAGTTTTCCTGTAACATCATAAATATGAGGCGATTCCAAACAGGATATATATCCGATGCTATCCCCGTCAATCCAAAGGACAGAAGGTTTTGTACGTTCCATCTCTAAAGTCAGGCGTTTCCCTTCCATCAACTTCGGTATTTGAATCTCTTTGGAATACATCATTTTACCCCGATAAGGATAGATTCTTGTAAGATTGGCCGTCACCAAAGTATCAAGATTCCGTGGTGCCAGTCGAGCCTCATCCATAGTTCCCGGCAAATGAACTGCACCCAATGGAGTGACCCACTCACCAGATAAATCCAAAGAAGGACGGACGGACACATATTCACGGGTGGAACTTCCACAAGAAACGAGGGCCAAGGCCAATACAAAAGATAAAATAATGTTTTTCATAATTCACTTATTTCGGGACTTAGTTTCTCCACAAAGATACGACCTTTATTCCGAACAGAATCATATTATATTATCAAATATAATTCCCTATTTCATATTTCTTTGCTATGAAAAAGAGGATTCCTCCCTATTGTTTTTATCCCTTCTTGCCGAGGTTTTTACTGCTTTTATCCTTCATCTTAATCTCTCACCAAATGTAAAGATATATATTCACAATTGTTATAATCTTTCTTCACAAATATAAAGATATATTTTTACATAGGTAAAAAGAAATTATATAAGGAATCCAAGCATAAAATACTCCTTGAAACAGGATAAAAAACACTTGGAACAGAAGTAAAAAAGAAAAGCCGAATGTTTGCATTGCTATGGGACAAAAATTCACAGAACACTCTTTTATCTCAATTTTATAATGTAACTTTGCATCACTTTATCAAGAAAAGAAGAGAAAAAGATGATAGTTTGCATTGCCGAAAAGCCAAGTGTCGCAAAAGAAATAGCAGATGTTCTGGGAGCAACGGAACGTCACGAGGGGTATATTGAAGGAAACGGATACCAGGTGACGTGGACATTCGGCCACCTCTGCACACTCAAGGAACCGCATGAATACAGTTCCGCATGGAAAATGTGGAGCCTTTCCAGCCTCCCCATGATTCCTCCACGCTTCGGAATCAAACTAATATCCGACTCCGGTATCGAGAAACAATTCAGAATCATTGCCCGACTCATGCAAGCTGCCGATGGAATCATCAATTGCGGTGATGCCGGCCAAGAGGGAGAACTCATCCAAAGATGGGTCATGCAGAAGGCTCAAGCCAAATGCCCGGTGAAGCGACTCTGGATTTCTTCTCTGACGGAAGAGGCCATCCGAGAAGGTTTCAAAAGCCTGAAAGACCAGGCGGAATTCCAACCTCTCTATGAAGCCGGACTCAGCCGTGCCATAGGCGACTGGACTCTGGGCATGAACGCCACACGGCTCTATACCTTGAAATACGGGCAAAACCGTCAAGTGCTCTCCATAGGGAGAGTTCAAACACCGACGCTCGCCCTTATCGTAAACAGACAACTCGAAATAGATAATTTCGTTCCCAAGCAATATTGGGAACTGAAAACTCTTTACCGCGAAACCACATTCAGTGCCATCATCCGAAAAAGCGAGGAGGAACTGATTCTGGAACAAGGCAAGCAGGAGGATAATCCCGGCATAGACCCCATCAAGGACAGGGAAAGCGGAGAAGCATTACTTCTGAAAATTCAGAATTCGCCCTTCACGGTGACAGATGTGACAAAACGAAACGGGAATGAAGCACCCCCTCGTCTGTTCGACCTTACCTCTCTCCAGGTGGAGTGCAACAAGAAATTCAGTTTCTCTGCCGATGATACATTGCGCACTATCCAGTCACTCTATGAAAAGAAAGTAACCACCTATCCTCGTGTTGACACTACATTCCTGAGCGACGACATCTATCCCAAATGTCCACAGATACTGAAGGGACTGCGTGATTATGCCATATTCACCGCACCACTGGAGGGTCAGAAGCTGAACAAATCAAAGAAGGTATTCGACAATTCCAAGGTTACCGACCACCACGCCATCATCCCGACGGGAGTTTATCCTCAAAATCTGTCGGACATGGAGCGGAAAGTTTATGATATGGTGGCCCGCCGTTTCATCTCGGTGTTCTATCCCGACTGCAAATTCGCAACGACCACGGTTCTCGGCGATGTGGAACAAATACCCTTCAAGACCACAGGAAAACAGATACTGGAACCGGGATGGAGAGTTATCTATGCCAAAGAAGTAAAGAATACCGATGAAGAAAACGATCCGGCACAAGAAGAGAATGTACTTCCGGCTTTTGTGAAAGGCGAAAGCGGTCCGCATATTCCCCAACTATATGAAAAATGGACCACTCCTCCACGCCCATACACTGAAGCTACTTTGTTGAGAGCTATGGAAACCGCCGGTAAGTTCGTAGACAATGACGAACTGAGGGATGCCTTGAAAGAAAACGGAATAGGACGTCCTTCCACACGGGCCGCCATCATAGAGACTCTATTCAAACGGCGGTACATCCGCAAGGAAAAGAAAAACCTGATTGCCACGTCCACAGGCATCGAACTCATCCAACTCATTCACGAAGAGCTGCTGAAATCGGCAGAACTAACCGGTATTTGGGAAAAGAAACTGCGCGAGATAGAAAAGAAGAAATACGATGCCAAGACCTTTCTGGAAGAACTGAAGCAAATGGTATCCGAAATCGTGCAAAAGGTGTTGAGCGATAGCACCAACCGCCGTATCTCCATACAGCAGGCTCCTGCGGAAGAAAAACCGGAACAAAAGAATGCAGGCAAGAGTAATAAAAAAACAATCACGCCCAAACCTAAAAAGAAAACGGCTGAAAACCCGTCGCCTGCTCCTCTTATTCAAAATTCACAAGACCTCTTCAAAGATGACCTGGTTGGCAAACCATGTCCCGTTTGTGGAAAAGGAACCATCATCAAAGGAAAAACCGCCTACGGTTGTTCCGAATGGAAAAACGGATGCACTTATCGGCTCAGCTTTGATCAGAAGCAGTAGAAATAGGATTCCCTGATTCGATATTTTCTTTTACATCACGCCATCAATAGAAACATATTTTTATGTTTAAGCCAATATTTTGCCGAAAATATTTGTTTTAATAACTTATTTTATATATTTTTGGTGAACAACTTTAAATCTGAAGGAATATGAAAAGGCTCATTATGGTTTTGTTGATGCTGGTTGTATCGACCTTGGCAGGAGCTCAATCCAGCAGGAAAGCATATTGTGAGATTATCGGAACGGAATCTTTGCCCAGCAGAGACTTTCTGGTCACAATCGATTTAGGTCAGGCTACTCCCGTTGCGGGAACAAACTTCGTAAACACCAACAGTATTCTGGCGGTAACATTTGTTTCGCTGGAAGACGCCATGAACTGGATGGGAGAAAGAGGTTGGAAATTCATACAGGCCTACGAATTGAAAGATTGCAACAAGAACACTTATCATTGGGTCTTGATGAAAACAGTAAAGACCAATGATGAAATTTATGCCGGGCTGACAAATCCCGATGCAAACAAAAAATGCAACTAGTTTTCGGCGATGCCAGAAAATTCGTTTCAGAGACAGATTATTTTATCCGGGAAATACCCGCTGCGAATGCGCCATTCCTGCGGATAGAGATTATTTGCGCGGTTACCAATGTTCTTCACAAAGCCTATCGGTATATGACGGTAAGTCAAAAGAACGTACCCGCGGGGAGCACTTTCCGAAAGCACAACGGATTCTTTGCGAAGATAAGCAATCGCCATACTGTAATCGACCTCGAAACATGGAAAAACCTCTTGTTTCAATTCACGACTCATTGCCAATGAATGATCCGGAATACAGTCTTTTCCTTTTATTTCAGCCAGTTTTATACCTGCATGAAGAACTTTCATCCGACTCCCAAGCAAGCGAAAATCATCGGCAAAAACTTTGGGTATTGCAAGGACAGCGGTATCTTGTACTTCTATATCATATCTGTCGGCATTCAACAACCAACCCCTGCATTCTTTAGGAAACGGCAATGGTTTCTCCGTCTTTTTCTTTTTATCTTTGGGATAGCGGAAACACGAAGATTGACCATCTGTATCTACTTTTCGAAGAATGGAAAGGAAGAAACCTTCCCCTTTGGTACAATGAGGAAGAAAACGAAAGACAGGGAATCCCGTGCCGGCCAAATTTCTCGTAATCCCCCATTCCTGAGGAATATCTACGTCCAGGACCTCTGCCCCATACTTATCCTTCATCCATCCGACATTGTCTTCGTCCTCCTTAATATTATAAGTACAAGTGCTATAAATGAGCAAACCTCCTGGTTTCAAGCAAGGCCAAACATTATCAATGATTTGACGTTGCCGCATCCAGCATTGTTCCACATTATCAGGGCTCCATTCCGAAATGGAATCAGGATCTTTCCGGAACATGCCTTCACCGGAACAGGGAACATCAGCTAGCACAACATCAAAATAATTTTCAAGAAAAGAAAAGTCGGCAGAATCATTATTCGTTACGATTGTGTCGGGATATCCCCACTTGATGATATTCTCTGCCAGCACTTGTGCCCTTGGTCTTATAAGTTCATTGGCAACCAACAGACTGTCTTCCGGCAAGGCGGAACAAGCTAAAGTGGACTTGCCACCGGGAGCAGCACACAGGTCGAGCATCCTGACGGGACGCGAAACATAATGACGAAGCACCGCATCAAGAAACATGGAAGAGGCCTCCTGCACATAATAACAGCCGGAATGAAACAAAGGATCAAAAGTAAACGTCGGTCGTTCAGACAAATAATACCCTTGCTCGCACCAAGGAACCTTTCCTTCCTCTTGGAATCCGAATGACTTGACAGGATTCAAACGGACACTTACCGGAGCATCTTCTTCAAGAGCCCGTAAAAAAGATTCATAACTTTCTTTTCCAAAAAGTTCTGCAGTGTATGAAGAGAATTTCTCAGGTAAATTCATTCTTTATTCTTATTTTTGTAAGCAAATATACGGCATTTTACGGGAGAATAAAAAAAATTCACCAAATGTTGCAACCAAAAAGAGTTTTCACAACGTCTAAATCATAGAAAAGAAAATAAATAAATTATATCATGAAACAAGCATTATTGATTATGGCGCTTATGTTCGGAATGAGTTTAAGCGCAAAAGAGCAAAAACCCATCGTGGATTCCCTCAATAACAGCAGTGTGACGGTAGTTTCGGATACCACTGCTACAGATACAGCCGATTATACGGATACCTCACTCGACAACAATGACAGTTCCAATAATGATTTTGATTTTTCCGTTCCGTTCTCCGGACTGGACGGAAACACCAAGGCAATGGCCGCCGGAGGCATCTTTGTAGCCATCGTGGCTCTACTGTTAATATTCGGATTCCCGATTATTCTAATCGGCATCATTTTACTGATAATATTTCGTTCGCACAATAAAGACAAAAGAATGCGCTACGAAATGGCCCAGGAATATTTAAAGAACGGAAAGGAAGTACCAAGGGAACTACTTGAAAAACATACTCCCGAATCCCGGAATTTACGGGAAAAAGGATTGAAGAATGTCTTTGTAGGTCTGGGATTAACCATTTTCTTCTACTTCTTCTTCGATAGCATGGGTTTTGCCTCTATCGGATTGCTGATAATGTGTATCGGTGCCGGACAATTCTTCATTGCCAAGGACAGATCGGAAAATCAAAGTTATTCAATTCCATATCCTCCCAAAGAAGAACAGAAGACTGAGACTCCGTCTGCCCAATCCGAAGTAAAAGAAACTTCCACAACAGAGAAAGCCGAATAAAAATGGGTCAAATCAACGACATATCGTTGGTGGCGCAGGTATTGGTATTTCATAATAACCGGGCGTTTGATACACTGGTCAAGAAATACCAATCACCTATACGGCGTTTCTTCCTTAATCTGACGACAGGAGATTCCGACTTGAGCGATGATCTTGCCCAGGATACATTCATTAAGGCATACACGAATCTAAATTCGTTTAAAAATCTTTCAAATTTCTCAACTTGGCTGTACAGAATTGCATATAATGTTTTTTATGACTATATTCGCAGCAAGAAAGAAACGGAAAGTATCGACAGCAGTGAAGTGGATGCCAACTACCAAACCGAACAGGAGAATGTAGGAGCAAAAATGGATGTTTACGAGTCGATGAAATGTTTGAAAGAGGAAGAACGCACTTGCATCACTTTGTTCTACATGGAAGATTTGTCCATAGAAAAAATTGCGAGTGTCACCGGTTTCCCGGCAGGTACTGTGAAATCACACTTGTCTAGAGGAAAAGAAAAGCTTTCTGAATATTTAAAAAGTAACGGTTATGAAAATGACAGATGATGAATTAATAAAAGACTTTTTCGCATCACACAAAGAAAAAATTGCCGACAATGGCTTTTCCGAAAAAGTGATGAGAGAAATTCCGGGCAGACAATACAAATGGGGCAGAATATTGACTCCCATATGCTGGGTTGCCTGCATCGTACTTTTCGTTTTACTGGGTGGAATAAACATTATTATCGGTACATTCTGTGACGTTCTCACATCACAAGGGGCGCAAGACCTGATTTTAGGCAATTTGCCTAAACTGGCTCTCGGAGTCCTGATTTTTACCGGCACCATCGTTTATCATATTATCAGTGAAGAACGATAAAGTACAATACTTGAAATGAAACAATACTTAGATCTTCTGGATAGAATCCTTTCTGAAGGCGTTCAAAAGAATGACCGTACAGGAACAGGAACAAAAAGTGTTTTCGGACATCAGATGCGTTTCAATCTGGACGAGGGTTTTCCTTGTCTGACGACAAAGAAACTTCATCTGAAATCCATCATTTATGAATTGCTTTGGTTCCTGAATGGGGATACTAACGTAAAGTATCTGCAGGACAACGGAGTAAGTATCTGGAATGAATGGGCTGATGAGAAAGGTGATCTAGGTCATATTTACGGATACCAGTGGCGTTCTTGGCCTGATTATAACGGCGGTTTTATTGACCAGATAAAAGAAGTAACGGAAACGATAAAGAAGAATCCAGACTCGCGGCGTATGATTGTCAGTGCCTGGAATGTTGCCGACCTTGATAAAATGAACCTGCCTCCTTGCCATTTGCTTTTCCAGTTCTATGTTGCCGATGGCCGTCTGAGCCTTCAACTCTACCAGAGAAGTGCTGATACATTCCTAGGCGTTCCATTCAACATAGCATCTTACGCCTTACTACTGAAAATGATGGCCCAAGTAACAGGTCTCCATGCCGGGGATTTTGTTCATACTCTTGGTGATGCACACTTGTATCTGAACCATCTGGAACAAGCAAAATTACAATTAACCCGCATGCCAAGACCTTTACCGACAATGGAAATCAATCCGGATGTTAAGGATATATTCGACTTTCATTTTGAAGACTTCGAGCTAAAAGATTACAACCCCTATCCTCATATAAAAGCCAACGTATCCGTTTAAATTTATGGGAGATCGTACAATCAATATTATCGTTGCTATTGCAAAGAACTATGCAATTGGCTATCAAGACAAATTACTTTACTGGTTACCAAACGACTTGAAACGTTTCAAGGCATTGACAACCGGTCACACAATCATTATGGGGAGAAAGACTTTTGGAACATTCCCTCATGGCGCCTTACCCAACCGACGCAACATTATACTAACCCGCAATCCATCATTGAAATTTGAAGGAGCAGAGAGTTTTGGCTCTCTGAAAGACGCATTGGAACATTGTTCCGAAGAATCTGAAGTCTTCATTATCGGTGGCGCAAGTGTGTATAAAGAGGCATTGCCATACACCGACAGACTATATGTAACACAAATAGAAAATACGCCTGAACATGCCGACACATTTTTCCCGGAAATAAATCCCGAAACATGGAAAGAAGAAAAAAGGGAAACTCATCCATCAGATGATAAGCATCCCTTTTCCTATTCATTTATCGATTATATTAAAGAATAAGCAAAACTTATTCTTCATCTTCCTCTTCATCCTCATCATCGACAGACGCATTTTTTTCTGCGATATCAATGATTGGCATCTGCCTTTTTATTTCTTCATGGAAAGAAATGATTGTTTCTGAACGAGCCAAACCTAAAGGCTGAAGCTTATCGTGAATAATACTCAACAGGTGATGGTTATTCTTTGCATAAATCTTTATAAACATATCATATCCTCCTGTAGTGTAATGACATTCCACTACTTCCGGAATCTTCCTCAAAGCACTAGTAACAGAATCAAACTGACTTGGATTTTGAAGATATAAACCTATATAGGCGCATGTTTCATAACCAATTTTTTCCGGGTCTATAATATATTCCGAACCTTTCAGAATTCCCATATTAGTTAATCTCTGAATGCGTTGGTGAATTGCTGCACCCGATACATTACAAGCCCTTGCAACCTCCAAAAAAGGAATACGAGCATTTTCTGCTATCAGTTGTAAAATCTGTTCATCTAAAGAATCTAATTGATGATGTCCCATTTACTATAAAATTATAAGTTATCTAATAAGTTTTATTTCTACAAAAATAGAAAACTTTTTCTTTATTATTAAATAATCTATAAGTATTTTTTAAAAAATTGAACAAGACCGTAAGTATTAACAATAAATAACCTTTTCTTTAGTTACATTTTATAATTAAAAAAAGTATAGAATAAAGCATTTTGAGAAAAGAATCCTCTATTTTTGCATTAACTAACCAAATTAATTATATAATGAAAAAATTATTACCTTTTTTGGCACTGTGTCTTGTCTTCACACCTCTTTCAGGACAAGAATTCGGTTCTCATTTCAATAATCAGACTCTGCGTGTTGATTATATCTTCAGCGGAGATTCTGCCAAACAATTCATCTCCCTAAGTGAATTATCACAATCGCCCGTATGGGCTGGAAAGCGCAATCATCTGGCAGAAGTCCCATTGGCAGGCAATGGACAAATAGAAATGAAGGATTCCAAGACACATCAAACTATCTATAAGATGTCCTTCTCCAGTCTTTTTCAAGAATGGCTAACTACGCAAGAGGCTACAAAAACAACGAAAGCTTTCGAGAACACGTTCCAATTACCCATGCCTCTCAATCCTGTAGATGTTTCAATCCAACTCACCGATGTATATGCAAAGATTCAGTGCAAGCTGACGCATCATATAGATCCAAAAGATATTTTAATAAGAAAATTGCAATCTGCCAATCCTCCTTTCAAATATATTTGGAAAGGTGGAGAAATTGAAAAATGCATTGACGTAGCCATAGTTGCAGAAGGTTACACGGCAAATGAAAAAGAATTGTTTTACAGAGACGCAGAAATTGCAACGGAATCTCTTTTTAGCCACGAACCCTTTAAGAAACTAAAGAACAGATTCAATATAATAGCTGTAGCTTGCCCGTCAAAAGATAGTGGCGTTAGCGTTCCTTTACAAAATATCTGGAAGGAAACCGCAGCAGAGTCCAACTTCAGCACATTCTATTCCGACAGATACTTAACAACAACGCATATCCGCAAACTATATGACCAGCTTGCAGGAATTCCTTTCGAACATCTTATAATACTTGCAAATACAGATGTATACGGCGGCGGCGGGATTTACAATTCATATACCTTGACTACTTCTCATCATGTTCTTTTCAAACCAGTTGTTGTACATGAATTTGGGCACAGTTTTGGCGGATTAGGTGATGAATATTATTACGATGATCAATATACGCCAATGTATCCGGCAGGTGTAGAACCTTGGGAACCTAACTTGACCACGCTTACTCACTTCGAAACAAAATGGAAAGATATGCTCCCAACAGGAACACAAATACCGACTCCACCGGTAAAGGATCCTTCTAAAATCTATACTCAAGTAGGTGTATTTGAGGGAGGCGGCTACTCATCAAAGGGCGTCTACAGACCAGCGATGGAATGCCGAATGAAAATCAATGAAGCTCCCGGATTCTGTCCTGTATGCCAAAGAGCTTTGGAACGAATTATCAGGTTTTATACTGATGAATAAGGAAAAATAAAGAAGGACTTCATAGACAAAAAAAGGCGGCCCATAAATGAGTCGCCTTTTTTATATATAAATTTTCTTATTGACGTTTCAAAGCTGAATAATTAATCTTCAATGCATATGCTTGTCTCAAAGCTTGTTTGATATCGGTAATGATACCCATCTTGGTATCCTTATCCATTTTCAAAGAAACCTGCATATACGGCTGATCTTCCTCTTTCATACCCATACGCTCTTGAGCGATATAGTCTTGAACTTCAGAAACATCAGCAAATTTATCATTCAACTGAATACGGCTATCAGAACCCATCTTAGAGATAAATTCATTAGTTGGCTTACCTACATAGATAAAAGAAACCAATGATTTTTTCTCCAGCTTTTCAAGCTCAGTACCTTGTGGTACCTTAAATTGAACCTTCAACGTAACATCACGTAATTGCACAACGATCATGAAAAAGAACAATAACGTAAAGATAAGGTCAGGTAATGATGAAGTGTTCAATTCAGGCATTTCACGCCCACCACTTTGATTAAATTTTCCCATTACTTCTTTCCTCCATAGTTTTTAGGTTCAGCTTCAGAAATCTTCATCGGGTAATAAGCACGTACGGCTGTTTGTTGTTCTTTTGAACAAGAGTCATAAGGTTTACCAAATTTAGATTTTGCAAGCTCATTTCTTAATTCATTATAAGCTCCAACCAATTCGTTCTGAACGTAGAAATAAGAATCATAACTAGTACCGCGGTCAGTCTGTACAGATATTACATGGTTAGATGTAATCATACAGTTTCCTAATAGCGGAATATTCTTCAAATGCTTCTCAGGCATATCTGTTGCATCAGTCGGATTAGATATGAATTCTTTTGCTTTCTCTCTTAATTGTGTCACGGAAATGTAATCACTACCGCAAAGCAATTGGTTCTGAGAATTCAAACGAACCTGTAGGACATTTCTTTCCTTAATGATAATGTCATCTTGCTTTTGTTCATTCTGTGGAGGTGGTGGCAACAAACGCGCCAAACCTCTATCAGTGTCCATAGATGTAGTTATCAAGAAGAAAATGAGCAATATAAATGCCATATCCGCTGTTGAGCTGGAATTTGTCTGTGGAACTTTTCTTTTCTTTCTTGCCATTTTACTTCTTTTTTAAAGATTTTAATCAACTATATTTCTTGAAAATACCTGTAATGTTAAGGATAAGTCCTAAACAAGCTACACTTAACAAGCAATATACTGAATATAAACAAGTATCAGATAATTTCAAACTGAAAGTATCTGTACACAGACCTTCACCTGTCTTTAAAGGTTCGCCAGAACTCAATGCATAAGCAATTACAAGAACTGCAATCAACAAGAGGAAGCCGCCCAAAGACTGCATGGCCTTCTTTGAATTATCTTTAAAACTACTAATGAACTGCATAATACCACCACCGACAGCTGCTATAAAGCAAACCACCAACATAGCATACATCAGAAACATTAGTAAATCAGTATTCACCGGAGCTATATTACCGGCGCTATCTGTATTAGTGCTATATCCTACGCCATAGAACAGAACCATTACTATTGCAATCAATATGAATAGTCCGTATAATACGTAGTACGATATTCTATAATTAGGTTTAGTCATTTTAATTCAAATATTATTTTTTGTATTTCAAGTTATACTTCAAAATCATATCAAGCAATGTGATAGAAGAGTCTTCCATATCACTTGTGATTTCCTCGATTTTGGTAAGGATATAGTTATAAAATGCCTGAAGAATCATTGCAACGATCAAACCAAAGATTGTTGTGATCAAGGCAACTTTCATACCACCTGCAACCAATGTCGGAGAAATATCACCTGCCTGCTGAATCTTATCGAATGCCATGACCATACCGATGACAGTTCCCAAGAATCCTAATGACGGAGACATCGCAATGAACAATGTAATCCAAGTACATCCTTTTTCAAGGTAACCTGACTGAACACCACCATAAGAAACAACGGCACGTTCAACAGTGTCAAGACCTTCGTCAACTCTCATCAAGCCCTGATAGCAGATAGAAGCAACCGGACCACGAGTGTTACGGCAAATAGTCTTTGCTCCTTCGATATCACCAGATTCAAGAGCACCTTCGATAGAAGACATCAACTTCTTAGTGTTAACTTCAGCCAAACTCAAATAAATGATTCTCTCAATACAGAAAGCAAGACCGATTACCATTGCCAAAGCAATAGATGACATAAATCCGGCACTACCTTCAATAAACTTTGTTTTCAGTTCCTTGTGGAAACTTTGGCCTTCGGCAGCTTCAACAGCAGTACCATTGTCTGCGGCGGGAGCAGCTTGTTCAGTTTTAGCCGTTGAATCGGGAGCTGCAGCAGCTGTAGAATCGGCAGCTTGAGCCATTACTGATAGAGTCATTCCAAATGTCATGACTCCCATTACTGCAAGAATTGCAAATAACTTTTTCATTGTGTGTCTAATTTTTAAGATTAATTAATTAATT
>DAIRSI010000050.1:0-20630 GCA_036804505.1 Bacteroidaceae bacterium | reverse complement strand
AAATGGCACATAAAAAAGGTGTAGGTAGTTCTAAGAACGGCCGTGAATCAGCAAGCAAAAGATTAGGCGTAAAGATTTTTGGTGGACAGGTTTGCAAAGCCGGTAACATCATTGTTCGTCAAAGAGGTACAGAATTCCATCCGGGTGAAAATATCGGTATGGGACGTGATCATACTCTTTACGCATTAGTAGATGGTACAGTAAACTTCAAAAAAGGACGTGAAGACAGAAGATTTGTTTCTGTTGATCCTGCTGAAGCTTAATAATATTCTAAAGATTTTAAAAAGCTCTTCACTGTTGGCAGTGAAGAGCTTTTTTGTTTTTAGTCTCCTATTTTTGATTATCAAATTTGTTTTACTGAATCAAACATTGTAACTTTGTGACTTCATTTTGAACTGATATAAATTTAAGATATTATGCTTACATTAAAATTGATTAGCGAGCAGACCGACCATGTTATCAAAGGTCTGGAAAAGAAACATTTCAAAGATGCTAAAGAGACAATCCAGCGAGTTTTGGATATTGATAAGAAAAGACGGGCATCACAAACTGAACTTGATAAAAATTTGTCAGAGGCAAATTCTCTGTCGAAGACAATCGGAACTTTCATGAAAGAAGGGAAGAAAGAAGAAGCTGAAAAAGTGAAGGCTCGTGTAAGCGAATTGAAAGACTTGAATAAAGGTATTCAGGAAGAAATGGAAAAAGCGCAGAAAGAATTGACTGCTTTATTATACACAATTCCGAATATTCCTTATGATTCTGTTCCTGAAGGTGTTGGCGCCGAAGATAATAAGGTTGAGAAGATGGGCGGTGTGATTCCTGAATTACCGGCAGATGCTCTTCCTCATTGGGAATTGGCAAAGAAATATGATTTGATTGATTTTGAATTAGGAGTTAAAATATCAGGTGCAGGTTTTCCTGTTTACAAGGGAAAAGGTGCACGTTTGCAGAGAGCTTTAATTAATTTCTTTTTGGACAGAGCCCGTGATGCAGGCTATATGGAAATCATGCCTCCAACAGTCGTTAATGCTGATTCAGGTTTTGGAACAGGTCAGCTTCCTGATAAAGAAGGCCAGATGTATCATTGTGAGGTAGATGATCTTTATTTAATACCCACAGCGGAAGTTCCTGTAACAAATATTTATCGCGATGAAATTTTGGATGAGAAGGATCTTCCCATTAAAAATTGTGCCTATACAGAATGCTTCCGTCGTGAAGCAGGTTCTTATGGCAAGGATGTGCGAGGATTGAACCGCCTTCATGAATTCTCAAAAATTGAAATTGTCCGCATTGATAGACCGGAGCATTCTCGGGCTTCTCATCAGGAAATGCTTGACCATGTAGAAAGTCTTGTACAAAAGCTGGAACTTCCTTATCGCATTCTTCGCTTGTGTGGTGGTGACATGAGTTTCACTTCTGCTCTATGTTTTGATTTTGAAGTATTTTCGGCTGCACAGAAGCGTTGGCTGGAAGTTAGTTCGGTTTCCAACTTCGATTCTTATCAGGCAAATCGTTTGAAATGCCGTTATCGTACAGCAGATAAGAAAATTGAACTTTGTCATACATTGAATGGTTCAGCTTTGGCCTTGCCAAGAATTGTTGCTGCTCTTCTTGAAAACAATCAAACTCCGGAAGGCATCAAAATCCCGAAAGCTTTGGTTCCTTACTGTGGCTTTGATATAATTGATTAAAATATTTGATATATAGAGAAAATAAGCCACCTCAAAAGGGTGGCTTATTTTTTGTCATTCAAGGATTTTGTTTTAATTTTGCAAAAAATAATATTAAATAGTAATCTTCTTTAAAGAAAAAGAATCAAATTATTATCAATCATGAATAAAATAATTTCAAAAGAGCAGTTCTCCGAGAAAGTTTTCAAGTTCGAAGTAGAAGCACCATTAATAGCTAAAGCTAGAAAGGCCGGGCATTTTGTTATTGTTCGCGTTGGCGAGAAAGGTGAACGTATGCCTTTAACAATAGCCGGAGCTGATCCGATAAAGGGTACAATAACTTTGGTTGTTCAGGAGGTCGGACTTTCTTCAACTCGCTTGTGCGAATTGAAAGCCGGTGATTCGATTACAGATGTTGTCGGTCCATTGGGACAAGCTACACATATCGAGAATTTCGGTACAGTTGTTTGTGCTGGTGGCGGAGTAGGCGTAGCTCCTATGCTACCTATCATTCAGGCTTTGAAGGCTGCTGGCAACAGAGTGATTTCTGTTTTGGCCGGAAGAACCAAAGAGTTGATTATCATGGAAGATGAGGTCAGAAAGAGTTCGGATGAAACAATTGTCATGACAGATGATGGTTCGTATGGAACGAAGGGACTGGTAACCCAAGGAGTAGAAGAAGTCATCAAGCGTGAAAAGGTAGATAAATGTTTTGCAATAGGTCCGGCCATTATGATGAAATTTGTTTGTCTGTTGACAAAAAAATATAATATATCTACGGATGTTTCTTTGAATACGATTATGGTTGACGGCACGGGTATGTGCGGCGCATGTAGGATTACTGTTGGAGGAAAGACTAAATTCGTTTGTGTAGACGGACCGGAATTTGATGGACATCAGGTTGATTTTGATGAAATGCTTAAGAGGATGGCCGCTTTCAAAGATGTGGAACGTGAGGAATTTCAGCATTTTGAAGAATGTGAAGCAGAGAAGACAACACAGATAGATCCTTTGACAGATAGAAATGCTTCGTGGCGTGACGAACTTCGTAAAAGCATGAAGGCAAAAGAACGTACAGCTATTCCGCGTGTAATGATGCCGGAGCTGGATCCTGAATATCGTTCTCATAGTCGTAAAGAAGAAGTAAATCAAGGCTTGACCAAAGAACAGGCATTGACTGAAGCGAAACGCTGTTTAGATTGTGCTAATCCTACTTGTATGTCTGGTTGTCCGGTAGGCATTAATATTCCTTCTTTTGTTAAGAATATCGAACGTGGAGAATTTCTTGAAGCAGCAAAAGTCTTGAAAATGACAAGTGCGCTGCCCGCTGTTTGTGGTCGCGTTTGTCCTCAAGAAAAACAATGTGAAAGTCAGTGCATTCATTTGAAAATGAAGGAACCGGCAGTGGCTATCGGTTATTTGGAGCGTTTTGCAGCTGATTTTGAACGTGAAAGCGGACATATCTCTGTTCCGAAAATGGCTCCCAAAAATGGAATAAAAGTCGGTGTGGTAGGATCCGGTCCGGCAGGATTATCCTTTGCTGGAGATATGGCCAAATACGGATATGACGTAACGGTTTTTGAAGCTTTGCATGAGATTGGAGGAGTCTTAAAATATGGAATTCCGGAGTTCCGTCTGCCCAATAAGATCGTTGATCTTGAAATAGATAATCTCCGAAAGATGGGTGTGCATTTTGAGAAAGATTGTATTGTGGGTAAAACCATCGGTGTGGAAGAATTGGAGAAAGAGGGATACAAAGGTTTCTTCGTAGCGTCTGGAGCCGGTTTGCCTAACTTCATGAATATTCCTGGTGAGAATTCCATTAATATCATGTCATCCAATGAATATCTCACTAGGGTGAATTTGATGGATGCTGCAAGTGACGACACGGATACTCCTATTAATAAAGCTAAACATGTGATGGTGGTAGGCGGTGGCAATACCGCTATGGACTCTTGCCGTACAGCAAGACGACTTGGTGCTGACAAAGTGTATTTGGTTTATCGCCGTTCCGAAGAAGAGATGCCTGCGCGTCTTGAAGAAGTGAAACATGCGAAAGAAGAGGGGATTGAATTCTTGATGCTTCATAATCCGTTGGAATATAAGGCGGATGAAAAAGGTCGCGTGTGTCAGGTAATTTTGCAGAAAATGGAATTGGGAGAACCGGATGCGAGCGGACGTAGAAGTCCTGTTCCCATTGAGGGGGAAACAGTCTCATTGGATATTGATATGGCAATTGTAGCAGTAGGTGTTTCACCGAATCCTATTGTACCAAAGTCTATAAAAGGTTTGGAACTGGGTAGGAAGAATACGATTGTAGTTAATGAAAATATGCAGAGTAGTATATCTACCATTTATGCGGGAGGAGATATCGTTCGTGGAGGCGCGACGGTGATTTTGGCCATGGGTGATGGAAGGCGCGCTGCTGCAGCTATGAATGAGCAGTTAAAGAAATGATATAATTAGTATAAAAAGTCCGCTTAGTTATTATTTTAAGCGGACTTTTTTATGAATGATTATTTTTTCTCTTCTTTTCCCTCTTTGGCTTCGGTAGGAAATGTCGGAATCAATCGCATATTATTCAGAATCCATCTTTGCCGTTGTTTCATGAAATTTGAAGGATTTGCCGAACTGAATTTTCTCGGATTGGGTAAGGTAGCTGCAATGAGTGCACATTGCCTTTTGGTGAGAGAGGCGGCCGTCGTATTGAAATTTTCTTCAGCAACGGCTTCAGTTCCATAAATACCATCACCCATTTCTATGGAATTAAGATAGACTTCCATGATTCTTTCCTTATTCCAGCACAATTCTATCATGAAGGTAAAATAAACTTCAAATCCTTTGCGCACCCAGGTAGAACTTGGCCATAGAAATACGTTTTTTGCGGTTTGCTGACTGATGGTGCTGGCACCTCGTCTTCTCTTATGCCTTCTGCGGTTTTGTTCCATCACTGCATTGCCTATTTGTTCGAAATCGAAACCATGATGACTCAGAAAACGAGAGTCCTCTGATGCCATCACGGCAATAGGCATACTCGGCGACATTTCATCCAATGAAACCCAATGATGCTTTAATTTTGGAGCATTTCCGTGTCCAATATTTTGGACACATCTGATGACCATGAGAGGGGTTATGTACACAGGAATGAACCTTAGGGCTATAACAGCCATAAAAGTTGAAGCGAAAAAAAAGATGGCTATATACTTGGCTATCTTTATAATATTTTTGACAAGTAAATTAGAAATCATTTTTATTTAGCGTTATCATCTTCCTGCTCTTCTTGAATATCGGCTTTCTCAGTCTCATTGTCAGAAGAAGGTTGAAAATCAACATCAACATTAAAATATTCTTCCAGTTCTTTTTCTGCAGAATTGTTTTCGTTTTGAATATCCCGCAGAATGATGCCATGTTCGAGTAAAGCAATACGCGGACAAATATCTGTGGTATGATTCAAATTATGACTTGATATCAGGATCGTGGCATGGGTTTCTTCGTTGTAGGCTTTCAGCAAATGCTTGATAATGGATTGGGAACTTGGGTCGAGAAAATTGAAAGGCTCATCTAATATCAGCACTTGGGGTTGGTGTATCATAGCCGAAATAATGCCTACTTTTTGCTTGTTTCCTGCAGAAAGATTTCGAATCAATGTTTTCTGTCCGATTACTTCTCCTCCCATGAATCGTTCGAATTTGGAAATCTGAGCATCTACATCTTCTTTGTTCATTCCATACATTTTCCCCGCAAAATAGAAATATTCTTCCGGAGTAAGATAATCGATGAGAAAACCGTCATCGATGTATGCTCCAGTGATAGATTTCCATTCTTCACTGAGATTAACCTGAATGTCACCGATATGTACATCACCGTCGTCGGCTTTGAGTAAATCCAGAATCAGACGGAAAAGGGTGGTCTTCCCGGCTCCGTTATTCCCTACCAATCCAAGCATATCACCTGAATGAATGACATATTGGTCAATGTTTACGGCAGTCTTGTCGCCGAATTTCTTAAGTAAATGGTTGATTGAAATATCCATTGTTTTACAATATTTGTAATTACTTATCTTGTTTCCCTAAAACCTTCCATATTGACGTAACGCCGCTTCATGAGTCTCTTATAGATGTTCCTCATCCAGATGTCATTACCGAATGTAAACAGAATTCCTGAAATTAGTAGAATCCAAAGAGACACGGTTTCGCTGAAAATTGCTCTCAGGAAAGCATCCAAAGCTACCGGTATAAAAAAGGCCAATCCTGCTATTAATTGCTGATAATAGGTTCCTCCTCGATTTTTTCCTATGATCTTTGTATTGGGGTCTACTGCATTCTTATTGTAAACAGCCAGCTGAAACAATGTGAAGAAGATGACCCCTGTGGTAAAGAAGAAATAGGATAGAGCCATTAATACTGTGATTTTTCCCTTGCATATTGGAAATATCATCAGCAGTAGAGGAATGAGAACGATGACACAATTGAAATAATACTTGGCCTTCAGTAATGATAGAATGGATTCTTTGCGACTCATCAGCCCGTCCATATACCTTCCTTCGGGACACATGATCTGTGTGAGTGTCATAATGCCTAGTACTGCCAAATTGTATATACATATGAAACTGGTCATGAATGCACCGTCATATACTTCAGTGAAGCTGAGTGCTGCAGAAAAAGCCAGCATAATGAACAGGCCTGTACGAAATTGGGTCTTTACTAGCTTATTCCGCAAGTGTGATTTGATTTCCAGACGAAGGTATTCACCGATAATCCCGTAGCGGTCGAAGATTTTGAACTCCGAAACAGTACGTAGCTTGGTGTCTTGTTTTTTTGACAGTTCATTGTATATTAGCCGGGCTTGTATCTTCATGTTGAGCCAGAACATGAAGAGTACCAGTAAAATGCAGGTCAAAAGACATATCGGATTCCATAGGATAAACCCTTCCCCGAAATTCATGGACCATTCGAATACCGGGCTTTCTTTGGGTATGAACATGGCACATCCCAGCAATCCATAGAAAAAGGCAGGAAGTAGGACGTATAGTATTCTTTCATTGATGAGAGTCCGGCAAAGTAGATACCAATAGTTATTGGCGATGAATAAAATCCAATAACATAGCAGGAACCCAATAACGCCTATGAATCCGTAAAACTTAAAAATCGTAAGAAAAGCGAATGGAACCAACATGAACATCCAGAATAAATTATAGGTGTTCAGTCCCGATTGTATGAGAAAACAATTCAGTATTGTGTTCTTTTTTACGGGAAAAAGCAAATAGGGCTTGATTTCCTGAACAGGGACTTTCTGGAATATGAAGCGAAGAAGAAAGTCAGTCAGAAAAACAAAAATCATTCCCGTATTCAGAATATGATATGGTTCCATATTTGGTGCTATGCCTCTGAACATGGAGGGAAAAGTGCATCCGAACAAAATGAGATAGCAGGCCCAAAAAGCAACCATAAAGTAGGCTAGATATTTGGCAAATTTGTTCTTCTCGAACATGGGATGCCGCTTGTCTGCCAACTTTTGGTTCTTTTTTATTGCAGAATAAATCATGTGTCTTCGTTGAGAATTTTAAATTCCGTGTTCTATCAAATACCTTTCAGCTTCAATGGCAGCTTTACAGCCGCTTCCTGCTGCCGTTACAGCCTGACGATAATGTGGATCGGCTACATCTCCTGCTGCATATACTCCCGGGACCTTGGTTCTGGGACTGTCACCTTCAGTGATTATATAACCAATTTCGTCAGTATCAATGTAAGCTTTGAAAATATCGGAGTTAGGTTTATGACCAATAGCCAGGAAGAACCCGTCGATAGGAAGATCATAATGCTTCTCGTCCGGTTGGCCGATACGTTGCACCAGATGGACTCCTTCTACACCGTTTTCTCCATAAAGACCGGTGGCATTGTGTTCATAGAGAACTTTTATCTTAGGATTATTTTCAATACGTTCTTGCATGATTTTGCTGGCGCGTAGATAATCTTTGCGTACAATCATGTATACTTGTGATGCCAAACCTGCCAGATAGGTGGCTTCTTCGCAAGCTGTATCACCTCCTCCAACTACGGCTACGACTTTTTTCCGATAAAAGAATCCGTCGCAGGTAGCGCAGGCACTGACTCCCATGCCGGCATATTTCTTTTCATCGTCTAGTCCCAGATATTTTGCTGTTGCACCTGTGCAGATGATAAGCGTGTCGGTCTCTATTTCCTTCTCTCCGTCAATGGTTATTTTGTAGGGGGATTTGCTTAAATCTGCAGCTGTAGCAACTCCATTGCGAATGTCTGCTCCGAAACGTGATGCTTGTTTCCTAAGGTCATCCATCAATTCTGTTCCGTCTATACCTTCCGGATAGCCTGGAAAATTTTCTATTTCAGTAGTTGTGGTCAACTGTCCGCCCGGCTGTATTCCTTCGTAAAGAACTGGGGCCAGATTTGCACGTCCTGTATAAATTGCTGCAGTGTAACCTGCTGGTCCTGATCCAATAATCAGGCATTTTACTTTTTCAATGTTCATATTCTATAATAATTAGGGTTATCTTAAATCAATTATTTCTGCTTTTGGGTATTTGTTTTTGTTGAATACAAATGTGTTTTCGGGTAGAGTCACATTCTTGTTGAAAGAACTGATGCTGATTCTGCTCGAAGTATTGTTGTGTGTTGTCAATATCATTTCAAGGGGTTTATAGTCGCCTTTGGCAATGTAAATGGTTACATTGGACAAATTCTGTTTTGTATTTTCAGCACTTAGAATGATTTCATAAACACTTTTTCCATTTTTGCTCGCATTCTTTCCCATGCGGTAGTTGAATCCTTGTTTGTATAAATTCAGGAATACATATGGGTTGATGTTCTGAAGTTCTTCACTCGTAGGATTTGCAACATTTACTTCCTCGTTTCTCACTACATAGGTCCATTGTGTTTTCCCATTGAACCAACAAATCATCTCGGGGGTATTCACTTGGAATTTGTTACCTTTCAGTAAAATGGTCCCATTGCTTTTTCCGATCAGTTTATTTCTTTGATAATTCTGGATAGTGAAGGAAGCACGAATGCCTTTTGCAGAACTGAAAATAGCAGAGGTATTGTCTAATACTTTTTTTGCATTTGCATTCTTTTGTGCAAATGTCATTGTCGGAAGCAACGCGAAGAGAATAATAATGATACTTTTAAATCTGAGCATATTTCTATTGTTTTAAATGTCTTTTGAATATATATTTATTAGGATTGAAGACCACTTAAACGCATTTCCAGTTCCGTTTCATCGGCACAAAGAACTTTACGGGCTTTGCTGCCTTCGGTTGGACCTACGATTCCGGCTTTTTCTAGCTGATCCATAATGCGTCCTGCACGATTATATCCGATGCTGAACTTTCTTTGGATGAGAGAAGTGGAACCTTGTTGATGGATGACAACCAGTCTGGCAGCATCTTCGAACATCGAATCCAAACGGTTCATGTCAATGTCACTTTGTGTGGCGCTGCCGTCACCTTCCTCTACATATTCCGGAAGCATAAAGGCAGATGTGTATCCTTGTTGTTTGCTGATGAAGTTCACAATTCTGTCTACTTCCGGAGTATCGATAAATGCACATTGGATGCGGATGGGTTCTCCTCCTTGCAGATAAAGCATATCACCTTTGCCAATCAACTGGTTGGCGCCCGGACGGTCAAGGATGATTCTGGAATCGATCATGGAAGCAACGCGGAATGCAACCCGGGCCGGGAAGTTTGCCTTGATGGTACCTGTGATAATACTGGTAGTTGGCCTTTGTGTGGCAATGATCATGTGAATGCCTACGGCACGTGCCAACTGGGCTATACGGCAAATCGGGAGTTCCACTTCTTTGCCTGCAGTCATAATCAAGTCACCGAATTCATCAATGATAACCACGATGTAAGGAAGAAATTTATGACCATTTTGAGGATTCAATCTTCTTTTTATGAATTTTTCGTTGTATTCTTTGATGTTTCTAGCTCCCGCTTTCTTCAGCAGGTCATAGCGGGTATCCATTTCCACACAAAGCGATTTCAGAGTCTGCACTACTTTCGTTACATCTGTGATGATGGCATCATTGCTGTCCGGCAGTTTGGCCAGATAATGTCTTTCTATAGGAGCATAAATACCGAACTCCACTTTCTTGGGGTCGATGATTACGAATTTCAGTTCGGCAGGATGCTTCTTATATAAAAGGGAGGTAACGACTGCATTTAGTCCTACGGACTTACCCATACCGGTAGCACCGGCAACCAGCATGTGTGGAGCTTTGGTCAGATCGACCATAAAGACCTCGTTAGTGATTGTTTTTCCTAATGCTAAAGGCAACTCGTAAGAGTTTTCCTGAAACTTCTTGCTGTTTAGGATAGACTCCATGGACACAATGTTAGCCTTTTTGTTAGGTACTTCTATACCTATGGTTCCTTTCCCCGGTATAGGGGCAATGATTCGAATGCCGAGAGCTTTCAGACTCAAGGCAATATCGTCTTCCAAATTACGGATCTTACTGATTCTGATACCTTCAGCAGGAGTGATTTCATAAAGAGTGATGGTAGGACCTACAGTAGCCTTGATGGTACTGATCTCGATACCGAAACTACGCAATACATTGATAATCTTGTCTTTGTTTGCGCTTTGTTCTTCCATATCGACGATAGGCTCGCTGTTTTCGTATTTTTGCAGCAGTCCCAATGGTGGAAAATGATAATTCTCCAGATCCAATTTTGGATTGTATGGCTCCAGTTCAGGACCTTCATAAATATCATCCGGAGCTTTGTCTACGGAAAATTTCGGTTCTGTCTTCTGAGTTTCTTCCTTTTCTATTATCAGGTTTTTGTCATCATTGTCTTCACCTTCCGGATATTCGTCTTCGGAGATATCTGGTTCGTCCTCTGTTTCTCCTGAAATAATATCCTCTTCGGGATCTATTTTATCGTCATTAGGTTCATCCTGAGGAAAATCCACAGTGACAGGTTGCGGATCTATATGTTTTTCCTTTGTCAGGGGGTCCGATGCGATGATGTCTTCCTGTATCCCGGCAGCTTCAGCTTCTTCTTCCTTATTCTTCTTGAAGTTAATTGAAGGATGAAGGGCTTTCCGGATGAGATGGATAGTTTCCGAACTGATGTATATACAGAACAAAACAGCTATAATAAATAAGGATAGGATAAGACCCGGTTCTCCAATCTGGGAAATGCACCACGTACAGATGTTCGCACCATGTTGTCCGCCCGGATAGATGAAATTCGGGAAAATAAAATCTAACTTGTTAGTAAATAGATACGCCAGCAAGATGGAACTCCAAACCATGAGAACGGAACATCCGATGAACCACTTCCACAGTTTCAGTCTGTAAGTTCTCATCATCCTTAATCCAAGGATAATCAGAAAGAAAGGAATGAAGTATGACGGAACTCCAAAAGAATCATTGATGAAAAAGTTCGCTACTCTTGCACCTTGTGCTCCTGCATAGTTCCGGATATTGTTGTGCATTCCCAAATCATCGCCTATGGGATGCTCCAATATACTCATATCGGAACCTCCAGTAAAGAAAAAGGAGGTAAATGCCAATATCATGTATACGGAACATAATAGAAAAGTAAGTCCTATAATGAATTGAAATGTTTCGCTCTTGAATATATCGAAAAATCCACTTGCCTTGACAATATTTTTTTCTGCTTTTTTCTTAGCCATTCGCCTATTTATATTGATTATAATGCAAATGTAGCTGAAAAATGTAAAATATGAGTCTTTTTTCTCTCTTTTTTCTTACCTTTGCAATCAATATTAATAGAATATGGTAAAAGATTCAAAATTGATATTCGACAGAAACGTAGTGGAGTTTGTAACGGTTGCAGCGGAATATTGTGATTTCCTTGAAAAAAATCAGGGAATGAAGCGGTATGAATTCGTGGATACTATTCTTAAGATATTGCCTTTGCTATATATCAAAGCCTCCATGTTGCCATCAAGTGAAATTTTGTCTGAAGAAGAACTTGAGGAGTTTGTTACGGAAGATGATTACGAAGCCATGCGCTCGGATTTGGCTGAGATAATGGGTGACAGGGATGATTATCTGGATGTTTTCGTTCAAGATATGGTCTATAGTGATACACCGATAAAAAAGGACATCTCGGAGGATTTGGCTGACATCTATCAGGATATCAAGAACTTTATTTCAGTATTTAAATTGGGCCTTAATGCAACCATGCATGATTCGGTTACGGTTTGTCGGAATAATTTTGAACTGTTTTGGGGTCAGACACTGGTCAATACTATGCGTGCCCTTCATGAAGTGCGTTATGACCATGGCAAGTCCGAAGAAGAAGGAGAGGAAGAGGCATGATACAGATAAAGACAAGTGTTGACAAGAAGGCTATTACGCTCATGCCTAATGTATCTTTTCAAGGCCGGATTGTTGTGGTTCTTTCCGAATCTGAATGTGATAAGGCTGTAGCATACTTGAATACTCAGAAGGTAGTTGGTCTGGATACTGAAACGCGTCCGTCCTTTGCAAAAGGGAAAACCTATAAAGTATCTCTCATTCAGATTTCTACAGAGGAAATTTGTTTTCTCTTTCGATTGAATTATATCGGCTTTCCTGATTCTCTTACCCATTTTCTTGAAAACGGGCAGATATTGAAAATAGGATTGTCTTTGAGAGACGATTTCAATGCCATGCATAAGAGAACGGATTTTGCACCTCAAGGATTTGTGGAATTACAGAAGTACATGAAGGAATTCGGAGTGACCGATATGAGTCTGCAAAAGATATATGCTTTACTGTTTGGTGAAAAAATCAGTAAGAACCAACGGCTGACAAACTGGGAAGCCGATGTGTTGTCCGACAAACAGAAACAATATGCATCCATTGATGCGTGGGCTTGTCTGCGGATTTACCGCTACGTAGAAGAACGGAAGAAGGCTCAGGATTATGAATTGATATATCCTGTACCTGTCCCTTTAGTAAGAACTATAGAATTAAATGAAGAGTCTTGAAAATTTATGGCTTATAAAAAAATATATCTAAAGCCTGGGAAAGAAGAGACGCTGAAGCGTTTTCATCCTTGGGTATTCAGTGGAGCAATCCAAAAAATGGAGAATGGTTTGCAGGAAGGAGATTTAGTGGATATCTATACATCCAGAAACGAATTCATTGCAATGGGGCATTATCAGATAGGTAGCATTACGGTGCGTGTGCTTTCTTTTACACAGGAGGAAGTGACTCCTGCATTTTGGGAAAACAAGCTAAAGCAGGCTTACGAAATGCGCAAGAGTATCGGACTGACTACGGATCCAACTAACAACACTTACCGGTTGGTCCACGGTGAAGGGGATAATCTTCCCGGACTGATTATTGATATATATGGTAAAACTGCTGTTATGCAGGCCCATTCCGTAGGAATGCATGTTTGTCGGAAAGAAATTGCCGATGCACTTTCCGAGGTAATGGGAGGAATCATAGACAATATTTTTTATAAATCAGAAACTACCTTACCTTTTAAAGCTGATCTTGGACAGGAGAACGGCTTCTTGAAAGGTGGCAGTGATGATAATATAGCGATGGAATATGGATTGAAATTCCATGTCGACTGGCTGAAAGGACAAAAAACCGGTTTCTTTGTTGACCAAAGAGAAAACAGGCATCTATTGGAAAAATATTCCAAGGACCGGAATGTATTGAATATGTTCTGCTATACCGGAGGCTTTTCATTCTATGCCATGAGAGGAGGGGCACAGCTGGTACATTCTGTTGACAGTTCGGCCAAAGCCATTGATTTGACCAACAAGAACGTAGAACTTAATTTCCCGGGTGATACCCGTCATCAGGCTTATGTGGATGACGCGTTTAAGTTCCTGGACAGCATGGGTGATCGCTATAATCTGATTATACTTGATCCTCCGGCTTTTGCGAAACACAAAGATGCTTTGCGAAATGCCTTGCAAGGTTATCGGAAACTTAATGCAAAGGCATTTGAAAAGATTATGCCCGGAGGAATCCTGTTTACTTTTTCCTGTTCACAAGTGGTTTCAAAGGATCAATTTCGTACGGCAGTGTTTACGGCTGCTGCCATGAGCGGAAGAAGTGTTCGTATTCTTCATCAGTTGACGCAGCCTGCTGATCATCCTGTTAATATTTACCATCCTGAAGGTGAATATCTGAAAGGTTTGGTTTTGTATGTGGAATGAAAAATAATTTATAAACAATAATGCCCGGGTTCGCAAGAGTCCGGGCATTGTCGTTTTTTTTACTGGCGGTAAAGTGATTTGTCTTTGAGTAAAGAACTGTTCTTCTTGATATATTTCAGAACGCTCAGAAATATTTTTTTCAAACTGTAGCATGAAGAATTTTTTATATGTGAGGACTCATTTATAATCCGTGACAGGAAAGAATTTTACAAAAAATCAGGACTTGACAAATAAAAATAGGACTTGACAATTTTTTTTTGTGAAGTTGACAAATAAAAAAAAGAATTGACAAGACATAAGCATATATCACTTTTTATCTTTGTCACATCAAAAAAAGAAGTTTTCGATAGAAAAAGAATATATGTTATTTAGAGTGCGTATTTTTTGAGTTGCTTAAAATAATTCAATTTCAAGATTAAAGTAGACTTAATTAAAAACAAAGAGTGAAGAAGATTTTCAATTATCACAAGAAAATAGGAATTTGGTTTAGAGGATGAAGATTGTTATTAAGAGTGACACTGTTTTATTGGAGTGACGAAGATTTTTAATATTATATAAGAGGTTTCTTTCATAAGATAGATAAGAATAATATTACTATTGTTAAAATTCCAACAGATTCTCTGTGATAGAGAGTCTGTTTTTTTTATTATTAAAACGGGTTAAAACAATCATAAAGAAAAAAATAGTATATTTGCGCTCTAGAATGAATAACTAAATCTCTTTTTTATGAAAAATATCAGATCACGATTGATAATATTGAGTTTTCTTGAATTTGCAGTTTGGGGAGCGTATCTGACTTCCATGGGAAGTTATTTGGTTAGCGTGAATCTAGCTGGAAATATAGGATGGTTCTATGCTGTTCAAGGTATAGTTTCCTTGTTTATGCCTGCGTTGGTAGGTATCGTTGCAGATCGTTGGATGTCGGCTCAAAAGGTTCTTAGCCTTTGTCATTTTCTGGCAGCAATATTCATGGGCAGTGCGGCTTGGTATGGCTATACGGCAGGACAGGAAGTTCAGTTCCCGCTGCTGTTTACTTTATATACATTGAGTGTCGCCTTTTTTATGCCAACGATTGGTTTGTCCAATTCTGTTGCCTTTTCGGTTCTCGGACAGGCAGGAATGGATACTGTGAAAGCATTTCCTCCGATTCGGGTTTTTGGAACCATCGGATTTATCTGCTCCATGCTTTTCATAGATTATATAGGTTTTCAGACTACTTGTTTCCAGTTTTTTGTATCGGCGGCCATAAGTGTAGTTCTGGCAGTGTATGCTTTAACATTACCTGACTGTCCTTGTAGTAAAGGTGGTGAAAAGAAATCTTTGATAGATGTTTTAGGTTTGAGAGCCTTTTTGCTTTTCAAGCAGAAGAAGATGGCTATATTTTTTATCTTCAGTATGCTGCTTGGCGTTTCGTTGCAGATAACAAACGGTTTTGCAAATCCGTTTATTACTTCTTTTAAAGGAATAGCAGAATATGCCGATACATTCGGGGCCAATCATGCCAATGCTTTGATTTCCTTGTCGCAGATGAGTGAGACGCTTTGCATTTTGCTGATACCGTTCTTCCTGAAGAGATTCGGGATAAAGAATGTGATGCTAATTGCCATGCTTGCCTGGGTTTTGAGATTCGGCTTTTTCGGATTAGGCAATCCCGGTTCCGGTGTATGGTTGTTTATTTTGTCTATGATAGTATATGGTGTGGCATTCGATTTTTTCAATATATCAGGTTCTTTGTATGTGGATAAGGAGACCGATGCATCTATACGCAGTAGTGCACAAGGTTTGTTCATGATTATGACGAATGGCATTGGTGCCACTATCGGAACTTTAAGTGCACAGGCGGTAGTAAGTCATTTCACTCATTCGCTTGAGTACAACGGTTCTTTCTATACCGTTGGCGATTGGCAGGCGGTGTGGTTTATTTTTGCCTCGTATGCTTTGGTTGTGGCTATTTTATTTGCTATCTGTTTCAGATATAAACATGTAAGGGAGGATTAAGGCATGCATCTGTTTTATACTCCGGACATAGATTCGACTTTGGAATTGCCTCAGGAAGAGGCTGCACATTGTTTGCGAGTCCTGCGTCTGACATCAGGCGATGAAATTACATTGACGGACGGGAAAGGGTACTTTTATGATGCGAAAATAGCGACCGCTACCGGTAAGAGGTGTCTGGTTCAGATAGAATCTAGAAAGCTGTGTGAGAAGTATTGGAAAGGACATTTGCATCTGGCATTAGGGCCGACCAAGAACATGGATCGTATGGAATGGCTGGCGGAAAAGGCAACCGAGATAGGTTTTGATGAGATGTCTTTTCTCAATTGCCGATTCTCGGAAAGAAAGGTCTTAAAGACTGACAGGATAGATAAAATTTTGGTGAGTGCCATGAAGCAGTCTTTGAAACCCTACAAGCCAGTTCTCAATGAAATGGAAGGTTTCAATGATTTTATGAAAAGAATGGGAATTGTGGAAGGTCAAAAATATATTGCTCATTGCTACCCGGGAGAAAAAGCATTACTGAAGGATGTGCTTAAAAAATGTGGCGACAATGAAAGTATTGTGGTCCTTATTGGTCCTGAAGGGGATTTCAGTGAAGAAGAGGTAGAACTGGCCATGGCTAATGGATTTAAACCAATCAGTCTGGGTAAGTCCCGACTGAGAACGGAAACTGCGGCTTTGGTAGCTGTACACTTAATGAATTTAATAAACCAAATATAAATATAACTAAAATGAAAAACTGTCATTTAATTTCTATCGTTCTTTGTTTGTCAGTTATGTTCTTGGCTTCTTGTTCCAAGGGCGGTGACTATAAGAATGTGCTGCCGAAAGACGCAAAAGTCGTTGTGGCTATAGATGGCAAAGCCATCATGGAAAAGGCCAGTTTGAAAAGTGATAACTTGCAAAAGTTACAGAATAAGATTCTTCAGTTGGTTGGAGCCGGACTGAACGCTCAGGATTACAAGACAATTGAAGCCGGTGTAAGGACTCCGACAGAATTAGGAGTTTCCCTTACCGATAAGATTTTTGTTTTTTCTACTACGGAAGGCAAGGAAACCGGACTGGTGATTAAGGTTTCGGACAAGGGGAATGTGAAAAATTTTCTGGAAATCCTATCCCGTCAATTAGGGCAGAAAGTCGAAGAACAGGACGGATATTCCTTTTTAAGAGATAATGATTATATGTTGGGAACAAACGGAAGTGCTTTGGTTCTTCTGACGGTTTCTGACAAGAAAGAGGATTTGATAGAATACATGACCGTCTTGTTTAAGCAAAAGGCCGAAGAAAGCTACGCCAAGAGTGAATATTTCAAAAAGCTTCAGAGTCAGAAAGGAGAAGTGACAGCTGTTGCCATGCTGAGTGCTCTTCCTAAATCTTATTCTGCTGATTTGAAAATGTTTCTGCCTTCTGAGGCTAAGTTGGACGAGGTGTATGCCGTTGCAGGTCTCTTGTTTGAGAAAGGACGTGTCTCCATAGACGGTGAGTGTTTTACAACCAATACGGCGTTAAAGGCTCAGATGGATTCACAGAAAGGGGCTTTCGGGCGCATTAAGGGGCGTTTTACCAAATCATTTTCTATAAGTACTCCTTTGGTTATCGCTTTAAATATGGATGGAGCGAAGGCCTCCAATCTGTTAGGCTCTGGAAGTGACCCGTTCAGTGGCCTTATGGGAGGTCTGGGATTGGATATTGACAGTTTCTTGACTTCTATGAGCGGTGATATCGTAGCCGGAGTCAATTCTGTTTCTTTAACGGGCGAAACGGATGCTACAGTGATGGCAGAAGCAAAGAATGGCACACCATTGAATGATTTGAAAGAAACATTCCAGATGACAGGCCGTTTGAGAACGACAGCTCCCAATTGTTTTTCAATGCCGTTGACAGCCAATAAACTTTGTTATTTTGGCTTTAAAAACGGTATTCTTTACTATACAGGCAATGGGGCTACGGCAGCTCGAATAGGAGAGAAGGTTGATGATAATCTTTCATCGGCTCCCTGGCGTTCCAAAATGGAAAAATCCAATTGCTTTGTACTCTTGAATACCGAAGCATTGATGCAAAGTGGTTCTTTCCGTCAGATGATGAGTCAGAATCCTCAAACAGCACAAGTTGCAATGGCTTTTCAAGATGTCAGTTATGTGGATTTTGCTGTTGCCGATAAAGGAAAATTTAATTTTGAAGTAGTAATGAAGGATCGTACAGTCAATGTATTGGAAAAATTGATCACGTTACTGGCTCTGCTTTAATATATATAAAAGGATGAACATAATTGAATTGAAGAATACGTTGCCTAACGTATTCTTGTCTCGGGATGACATTCACTCCGAAGTATGGAACAATGCGGTAAAGTTCGAAAAAGGAAGGCTGTATTTGGTTGAAGCAGCTTCGGGCACAGGGAAATCTTCTTTATGCAGTTTTATTTACGGTTATCGTTTCGATTATCAAGGTATTATTGCTTTTGATGCTCAGTCAACTCGCAATTATTCTGTAGCACAGTGGGTAAACATAAGGCGCAGAACGTTAAGCCTGCTTTGGCAGGAGTTACGTCTTTTTCCGGAACTGACAGCTTTGGAAAACATTCAGATAAAGAACAAGCTGACGCATTATGCTGATGAACCTAAGATTCGCCAATGGTTTGAAAGACTTGGCATTGGGGACAAACTTTCGGCCAAAGTCGGCAGAATGAGTTTCGGACAGCAACAGAGAGTTGCCTTTATCCGTTCCCTTTGTCAGCCTTGTGATTTCCTTTTTCTTGATGAGCCTATCAGCCATTTGGATGATGAGAACGGGCGTATTATGGGAGAGATGATTAAGGAAGAAGCCATGGACCATCAGGGTGCCGGGGTAATTGTTACATCAATTGGGAAACATATTCCCTTAAACTATGACAAAAGTTTTAAATTGTAAACACGAGTCTAAAATCAAAGCATTATGAATTTAGTTTGGAAACTTTTAAGACAACATATATCCGTACCGCAGTTAGTTGGATTCTTTTTTGCCAATCTGTGCGGTATGGCAATTGTATTGTTAAGTGTGCAGTTCTATGAGGATGTCCTGCCTGTCTTTACGCAGGGAGACAGTTTCATGAAAAAGGATTATGTTATTGTGAGCAAACGTATCAGTACTATTGGAACTTTTACCGGCAAGAGCAATACTTTTACTCAAGAGGATATCGATGAAGTGAAGCAACAACCGTTCAGTAAGGCTGTAGGTGCTTTCCAACCGTCGGAATATAAAGTGTCAGCTGGGTTGGCAATGGAAGGAACCGGCATGCAGATGAGCACGGAAATGTTCTTCGAATCTGTGCCCGATATGTTTGTGGATGTTACTTCCCATCAGTGGACTTACACGCCAGGGAGTCAGGATGTTCCAATCATTATTCCACGCAATTATTTGAATCTGTATAATTTCGGATTTGCACAAAGTCATAATATGCCGAAGATTTCCGAAGGATTGATGGGTATGATTCATTTGAATATTCTCATTCGCGGAACTCAAGGACAACAGGCCAATTTCCGTGGAAACATCGTAGGATTCAGCAATCGTCTGAATACAATTCTTGTTCCTGAGAAATTCATGAATTGGGCCAATCAGACTTATGCACCTGAAATTAAGACTGCTTCTTCCCGTCTGATAGTCGAAGTGGGTAATCCTGCTGATGACCGCATTGCCAAATTCTTTCAGAAGAAAGGGTATGAGACGGAGGATGACAAGCTGGATGCCGGCAAGACTACCTGGTTCTTGAAAATGACGATTTCCATTGTCATGGGAGTCGGTTTGCTTATCAGTGCCCTGTCTTTCTATATCCTGATGTTGAGCATTTACTTACTGTTGCAGAAGAATACGGTGAAATTGGAAAATCTTCTTTTGTTGGGTTACAGTCCGTCCCGAGTGGCGGCGCCCTACCAGTTGCTGACGTTCGGCCTGAATGTCCTTGTCTTGCTATTGGCTGTGGTACTGGTTTTGTGGATTCGCGGTTATTATTTGGATATTCTTACTCTGCTTGCACCGCAGATGGCTCATGATTCCCTGACCAACATGTTCTTGGCAGGTGGGGCTTTATTTATATTAGTTTCGGTACTCAATGTGATAGCGATACGAGGTAAAGTCATTTCAATTTGGAAACATCGTGCGTAAGATGAAGATTCGATATTTTTTTATAATGCTGTTGCTCTTTTGTTTTTCCGGATATGGAATCGTAAGGAGCCAAAACAGACCTGTAAATACTTCAACAAGTGGAATGGAATACAGCAGGAGTACCCTCATTATTTTTTATGATGGGGATGTAGGTCCGGAACTTTTGATGAAAGCAATTAAATCCTTTGGTGCAGGTATTATCTATCAATACAGAACTTTGAACGGAGTGGCCATTTCCATACCTAAAGGGAAAACCCTGGAAGAATCCATCCGGTTTTTCAAAAAGGTTAAGGGGGTAATTGCCGTCAATAAAGATTACATAAGTCATTTAGATACAAATCAATGAAATACTATCAAGACAAAATTGATTCTGTTCAGATAATACTCCATGGGTTAAAAAAACAAAGTCTGGAGATGCTTTATGGTAAGTTGGTTGCTTTTATTGCAGGCATTGCTTTGTTTTATTTCTTTTACGGAAACTATTCATGGACCTTTGCCATTCTTTTATTGTTGGCTATTTTTTCCTACATTCTTTGTTTTGTCCGTGATGAGCGACTTAAGCGCAGAATTGGCTTTTATCGTCGGATGAGACAGATTTGTTTGGATGAGCAGTCTGCTTTGGAAGGCAACTTTTCTGCTTTTTCCGATG
>DAIRSI010000049.1:0-20731 GCA_036804505.1 Bacteroidaceae bacterium | reverse complement strand
TGTTGACATAATAAAACCCCGAAAGTTTTTTGTCTAACTTTCGGGGTTCACTTCATTTCCGGACTTCCTTTATATAATTGTAGAAAAATTCTTATTTATTCTTCATCTTCATCGGATGGTGTCATATTGGTAAACACGCTTTGAACATCGTCAAATTCTTCCAATTTTGCAACCATCTTGTCAAGAGTATCTCTTTGTTCGTCGGTAACATCCTTCAAATCATTCGGGATGTAAGTAAAATCACCTCCGACATCTTCGAAACCCAATTCTTCCAAATGCTTTTGGATTTGCGCGTAACTTTTCGGATCACCGTAGATCGTCACAGTTCCTTCTTCTTCGTCTTCTTCAATGTCTTCATCAACATTGTAATCAATGAGGTCCAATACCAAATCATCGATATCAAGACCATCTTTCTTTTTGAATGTAAAGACGCATTTATGATCGAAGAGATAAGCCAAAGAACCCATAGTTCCTAAAGTTCCATTAAACTTATTGAATACCGAGCGAACATCGGCAACAGTACGAGTCGGATTATCAGTCAATGCGTCAACAAAAACAGCAATTCCATGAGGTCCATATCCCTCATAGGTCATTCCCTTATATTCACTTTGATCTTTACCCATTGCATTCTTGATGGCACGATCGATATTGTCTTTCGGCATGTTTTCACGCTTACATGTAGCGATGACAGAACGCAAGGTCGGATTATTTTCAGGTTCCGGTCCACCTGCTTTTACTGCTATGGCAATCTGCTTGCCCAAACGTGTAAAGGTTTTGGCCATGTGCCCCCACCTTTTCAGCTTTGTAGCTTTTCTATATTCAAATGCTCTTCCCATTGGACTATATTTTGATAATTAATGAATTATTTTTCTGGTTTTATCTTAGTTTTGCTCCTAGCTTATTTTCATAAGTAGCAATTAATTTCGTCATAATTTTATCTATCTGCTTGTCGTTTAATGTTGCATTTTCATCTTGTAACAAGAAACTTACTGCATAACTTTTCTTCCCGGCTTCAAGGTTTTTGCCTTCATACACATCGAACAGGGCCACCTGCTTCAATAATTTTCTCTCGGCATCGTACGCCAATCTTTCTATATCAGCAAACTGTACCGATTTATCAAGTAAAAGAGCCAAATCTCTTCTCACTGCAGGGAACTTTGGAACATCAGTATAATTTACAGAGACTTTCTTGACTGCTTTCATCAACAACGTCCAGTTAATATCAGCAAAAAATACATCATTTTCTATTTCCATATTCTTGAGTATCCTCTTCGCAATAACACCCAGTTCGACCAACTTCTTGCCTCCTTGTGTCATATAAGTCAGTCCTTCGGCAAAAATATCATTCGAAGAGTTCTCCAAGACCAAAGAACGCGAATTCAAACCTAGACGTGCAAAAATATTCTCTACGTAAGCCTTCAACTCAAAGAATGTACTCTTTTCATCAGCATGAGCCCAAGAACCTGAAACCCTCATTCCTGTTACCCACAAACCTAAATGATAATCTTCACTATAGGCGCCAAGCACTTTTTCTGGATTTTTGTTCTCTTCATGGAAATAATAACAGTTTCCGTATTCGAAGAATTTCAAATCGGCATTCTTACGATTGGCATTATGCGCTACACTTTCCAAACCGCCGAAAAGCAATGTTTCTCTCATCACATTCAAATCATTGCTTAACGGATTCATCAGTTTTACTGTATTTACGCGTGGATAGCTTTGAAGTGAATCATAATAGGCTCCCTTGGTAAGGGAATTATTCAAAATTTCATTGAAACCACATCCCACCAATTGCTCGCTTATTATATTCTGTAGTTTGTTGCTCTTGTCTTCATCACCCTTGGTTGTCAAGCTTGATTTTAAAGTCAAAGGAATCTCTACATTATTATATCCGTAAATTCTGAGAATATCTTCCACAACATCACAAGGACGCTGGACATCCACACGATATGCCGGAACATTCAGAGAGAGAGCTTCAGCCGTTTCATGAAGAATATTCATTTCCAGACTGTTTACAATGCTTTTTATAACCTCATGTGGCAATTTCTTTCCAATCAAAGAATCCACTGCGCCGTATTCTAGTTCTACTTTAAAGTCAGGTAGCGGATTGGGATAAACATCCTTAATATCTGAAGAAACTGTTCCTCCTGCCAACTCTTTCACCAATATGGCAGCTTGCTTCAATGCATAAATGACTCCATTAGGGTCTATACCTCTCTCGAAACGGAATGAAGCATCTGTGCTAAGCCCTTGTCGGCGTGCGGTTTTTCTTATCCATGTAGGATGGAAATATGCACTTTCTAAGAAAATATCTTTTGTTTGCTCCGTTGTACCACTATCAAGCCCGCCAAAGACACCCGCAATACACATAGGTTCTTCTGCATTACAAATCATCAAATCTCGCTCTGTCAAAGTATGTTCAGCTCCATCAAGCGTAACAAACTTTGTACCCTCAGGCATCGTCTTCACCACAATCTTATGCCCTTTTACCTTGTCAGCATCAAAGCAATGCATCGGCTGACCATAAGCATGGACAATGTAGTTCGTTATATCCACTATGTTATTGATTGGTCGCAAACCAATGAGATTCAACTTATCCTTCAACCATTCAGGACTTTCCTTAACGGTAACACCCTTGATGCATACGCCAGCATAGCGCGGGCAAGCCTCTGCATTCACTACATCTACATCGATTTCAAATTCATGATTATCTACAGCAAATTTATCTTCTGTAGGGCGATGCAAATTTGTTTTATATCCGTTCTGAACCAGATATGCATACAAATCACGGGCTACTCCGTAATGAGAGCAAGCATCTGCTCGGTTGGGAGTAATATCGACTTCTATTACAAATTCATTCTTAATATGATAATACTCTTTAGCCGGAGTACCTACGACAGCTTCTTTTGGAAGAACAATGATGCCTGCATGGTCTTCACCTATTCCAATCTCATCTTCAGCACACAACATACCGTTGGACTCAACTCCGCGAAGCTTTGATTTCTTAATGGTAAAACAGTCGTCTCCATCGTAAAGTTTTGTACCTAAAGTGGCAACTACCACTTTTTGTCCGGCAGCAACATTCGGAGCCCCGCAAACAATCTGTACCGGTTCACCGGCACCCAGATTGACTGTGGTAACATGCATGTGATCTGAATTGGGGTGCGGTTCGCAAGTGAGAACTTCTCCAATAACCAAACCTTCAAGCCCGCCTTTTATCGTTTGAATCTCTTCCACACCGTCTACTTCCAGACCAATGGACGTCAACGCATCAGCCGTTTCATTCGGTGTAAGATCGAAATCCACATATTCTTTAAGCCAATTATACGAAATATTCATATAGTATACTGTTTTATGTTTTTAAAAATGACCTGCAAAGGTACAAAGAAATCTTTTTTTATACTAATTAAAAGCCATCAATCTGCATGAATAATGTTAAAAAGGAGGCTCATTCTGAGGTAACCCCAATGGATCATCAGTTATTGGTGGGAAAGGAGCTGTGTTCATACTGTTCATTCTTGATCCTCGAATTTGTTCTTCGGGTAATGGAGGCAACGGCACCACCATTTCATCATCCTGATTCTGGAATCTTGCATATTCAGACTTGAAGCGAAGTCTCACATCTGCTACGGCTCCGTTACGGTGCTTTGCAATGATTATTTCTGCAACGCCTCTTAAATCATTGTGATGGTCATCTTCATAGATTTTATAGTATTCTGGACGATGAATGAAACATACAATATCCGCATCCTGCTCAATGGCACCAGATTCACGCAAGTCACTCAGCTGTGGCCTTTTTCCTTCATATCCTTCACGTCCTTCCACGCCTCGATTCAACTGACTCAAAGCAATGATTGGAATATTCAATTCCTTGGCCAAACCTTTCAGTGATCGGGATATCGTACTGACTTCTTCCTGTCTGTTGCCGAAACTCATACCGCTTGCGTTCATCAGCTGCAAATAGTCGATGATAATGATCTTTACCCCATGTTCACGTACAAGACGACGGGCCTTTGTTCTCAATTCAAATATTGACAAAGAAGGCGTATCATCCACAAACAGAGGTGCATCATTCATATTTTTTAGTTTATAATCCAATTGTCCCCACTCGGGTACATCAAGTTTTCCACTTTTAATTTTATCACCGGATATCTCACATACATTAGAAATAAGACGGTTCACCAGCTGGAGGTTACTCATTTCAAGGGAGAACATGGCAACTGGCTGACGAGCATCAACGGCAATATTCTTGGCCATTGAAAGCACAAAAGCCGTTTTTCCCATGGCAGGACGAGCTGCTATAATGACCAAATCCGAATTTTGCCAACCGGATGTAATTTTGTCCAAAGCATGGAAACCACTGGGCAACCCACTCATTCCATCTTCCCTTCCGGCTGCTTTTTTGATATTTTCTCTAGCTTCTGCAATGATAGGATTAATCTGAGTATAATCCTTTTTCATGTTTTGCTGGGAGATTTCAAACAAAGTCCCCTCCGCTTCCTGCATCAAATCATCAACATCCTGAGTTTCATCAAACGCTTTGGTCTGTATGGCACTCGTAAATGTTATCAATTGCCGTGCAAGGAATTTCTGAGCTATGATTCTGGCATGAAACTCGATATTTGCCGAAGAATTGACTTTACCACTCAAAAATGTAATATAATAAGCCCCTCCCACTTCTTCAAAATTATTCATCCGTTTCAATTGTTCCGAAACGGTAAGAATATCAATAGGTTTCTGTCCTAGCGCCAAGGAGGCTATTGCCTGATATATGAGCTGATGACGATGGTCATAAAAAGATTCGGGCTTTAAAATGTCACTTACCAACGGATATGCATCCATCTCTATCATCAAAGCACCTAAAACTGCCTGCTCCAACTCCAAAGCCTGAGGTTGAAGATGCTCATATTCATTCAATGATGCCACCTTAGACTTGGGAGTCCTCGTGGAATTTCGTCTTGTTTCTGCCATACCTTTTTATTTTCATGCAAAGATATAGCTTTTCATTAAAAGTTATGTAAAAAAAAAGAATTACTTTTGAACCCAAATATGAACAGGACATGATTACATTTCCCAATGCTAAAATAAATTTAGGCCTGAATATCGTAGAGAAAAGGCCGGATGGTTATCATAATCTGGAAACGGTTTTTTACCCGATACCACTCTTTGATGCGCTTGAAGTTATTCAAACTGACAGTGCAGAAAAAGACTGTACCTTAAATGCTTATGGAAATAGTATTGAAGGGAATCCGGATAGCAATCTGGTTGTAAAGGCTTATCGTCTATTGAAAACCGATTATCCTGATTTACCTCCGGTCACTATCAGCCTACTAAAAAAGATTCCAATGGGTGCTGGTTTAGGAGGCGGATCTTCAGATGCATCTTTTATGATTAAACTCCTTAACGATACATTCGGACTAAACCTTTCCATCGAAAAAATGGAAAACTATGCAGCGAGTCTGGGCGCAGACTGTGCTTTGTTCATAAAAAACAAAGCCGTTTACGCCACTGGAATTGGGAACATACTGCATCCCATTGAACTATCCTTAAAAGGATATCATCTGATCGTCATTAAACCTGATGTTTTCGTTTCAACGGCCATGGCATATTCCATGATTAAACCTCAGAATCCCAAAATTCACCTCCCGGAGATCATCAACCAGCCTGTTAAAACATGGAAAGAACATTTGGCGAATGATTTCGAAGAAAGCGTTTTCAATCAGTTTCCTGAAATCCAATCAATCAAAAATGAACTGTACGCTCAAGGAGCTATTTACGCATCCATGAGTGGTTCCGGATCATCAGTTTACGGACTTTTTAGCAAAGAAGCAATGATAGGACAACTACAGGATATGGCTAAAAGCTTTAATAAATACTTCTTCAGGGTTCTCACACTAGAATAATTTTTTGCGCATCTACATAAAAAATTACTACTCCCCGATTCACATCGGAGAGTAGTACAACACAAACACAAAATAAAACACGACAAAACTATTATGCTTTTTTCAAGTCTGCGTACAAGTTTTACTTCTACGATATGCTCACAGCTGTTCACACGTCCATGAGCAAAATCAGACTTTAGCATAATATATATGTTTATTGTATGCCTCTTTCTCTCAGCACACACTGCCATTTCCATGCAGAGCGCAAAGTATCTTCAATATTTGTTTCCGACTTCCATCCCAATTCATTATTGGCAAAAGCTGGATCTGCCCAAATTTGTTCAATGTCACCGGCACGACGGCCTACAATTTTATATTTCAATTTCACTCCGGTTGCCTCTTCAAAAGTATGAATTAATTCTAGAACAGACAAACCTCTACCCGTACCAATGTTGAATACTTCAGGATTCTTTTTCTGTTTGTCCTGAAGAATTCGGTCTATAGCTACTACATGTGCTTTAGCCAAATCAACAACATTAATATAATCACGGATACAAGAACCGTCTGGAGTGTTATAATCATCACCAAAAACACTTAATTGCTCACGAATACCAATGGCCGTTTGAGTTAGGAACGGAATAAGATTCATTGGCACACCGTTAGGCAGTTCACCGATTAAAGCTGTAGGATGAGCGCCTATCGGATTGAAATAGCGCAACATTATTGCTTTTACGGGTGAACCGGATATTACAGTATCTGTAATTATTTCCTCATTTATCTGTTTCGTATTTCCGTAAGGAGACTCAGCAGGTTTAACAGGAGCATTTTCTGTTACAGGCAATTTGTCAGGTTGTCCATATACTGTGCATGAAGAAGAAAAAACAATCCCCTTCACATTATGTTTTGGCATCAGTTCCAGTAAATTTACCAACGAAACAATATTATTGCGATAATATAGCAACGGTTTCTGTACTGACTCACCAACTGCCTTGCTTGCTGCAAAATGAATAATAGCCTTTATCGGACTGTATTTTGCAAATATGGCATCCATACCCTCAAAATTTTTGCAATCTTCTTTTTCGAAAGCAGGACGAATGCCGGTAATTTTTTCAATATTGTCGACAACCTCAGCCTTTGAGTTTGACAGATTGTCTACAATAACAACTTCATATCCGCTGTTTTGTAATTCAACAACGGAATGAGAACCAATAAAACCGGTACCACCGGTAACTAAGATACGTTCTTTCATAATTTACTTGTAATTTGTTTGGCAAAAATAAACAATATTTCTTTAAGAAAAGACTTTTTACTCAAAAATATAAAAAAAGGCCTGGAAACTAGTTCCAAGCCTTTCATTTTATCGTATTTACAGAATCAATTCAATCCGAATAAAATTTTCAATCCTCCATCAACTCCGGAGAATCCCATAAATGCCATTGCCAGCAAACCGGCAGTCACCAATGCGATTGGCATCCCCGTCATTCCCTTAGGAAGTTCTACTCTACTCATTTGTTCACGAATACCTGCAAAGATAATCAAAGCAAGAGCAAAACCTACGGCTGTAGAGAATGCGTATACAACCCCTGTCAGCAAATTATAATCTTTCTGAATAACCAGAATGGCGACACCCAGAACTGCACAGTTAGTGGTAATAAGCGGAAGGTATACTCCAAGTGCCTGGTATAATGCCGGAGAAACCTTCTTCAGAATAATTTCAACCATCTGTACCAAAGCTGCAATCACCAAGATAAATGCGATTGTCTGCATATAACCCAATCCAAACGGATCCAAAACATATTTCTGAACCAAAAAGGTTACGAGAGTTGACAAAGTCAGGACAAAAACCACGGCAGCACCCATTCCAGTTGCTGTTTCAATTTTCTTGGACACTCCCAAAAACGGGCAAATACCAAGAATTTGTGACAAGACAACGTTATTGACAAATACTGCTGATATAAATATTAATAGATATTCCATAATCTTTCTCTTTTAAATTATGATTTCTTCAATTTATTCACCAATGCAATAAGATAACCCAAGATTATAAAAGCACCTGGAGCCATTACAAACATCAGCATACCATAATCTTCCGGCCATACGGTAATGGTAAAAATCTTACCTGTACCCAGCAATTCACGAACGGCACCAAGTAAAGTCAATGCCATAGTGAAACCAAGTCCGATTCCCAAGCCATCGAAAAAAGAAGGAACAGGGCCGTTTTTAGAAGCAAAGGCTTCTGCACGTCCCAAAATAATACAGTTCACAACAATTAATGGGATAAAAATACCCAATGTTGCATACAAGTCGGGCACATAAGCCTGCATCACCATTTGCAACACTGTCACGAAAGTGGCAATGACAACAATAAATGAAGGTATGCGCACCATATCAGGTATCAAATCTTTCAGTAAAGCAATTACCACATTGGAGCAAATCAGCACAAACATGGTTGCCAGCCCCATTGACAAACCGTTAATGGCCGAAGAGGTTGTTGCCAATGTCGGACACATTCCCAGTAAAAGTACGAATGTCGGGTTTTCATTGATGATACCATTCATCAAAACTTTAAAATTACTCATAGTCTATGCTCCTTTTTATGGTTTAACAGTTGTAGTATCTTCCGGTGCTTGTCCTTGAGTGTTCTGAGTCGCTCCGCTCGCAGCATTGGCCGATCCGTTTTTAAAAGCCTGATAGGCATTATTCACAGCTCTCAAGAAAGCACGCGAAGTTATAGTTGATGCTGTTATAGCATCTACTTCACCACCGTCTTTAGTTACCTTCAAATTTGCCGTACCGGGATTCTTTCCTATTATGTTTCCCTTTGCACCTTTCTGAAACCAATCTTTTGCTTTGGCTCCCAATCCGGGAGTCTCAGATGATTTCTGAATAGTATAACCTTTTACATTACCTGCATTATCAAAGCCTACAAGGACTTCCAAATCACCACCGAACCCGCTAGGATCCTTAGATGCAACAGCAATGCCTTTATCCGTCGTATAGACTATATCTCCCGATTTTAAAGTATCGGATTTCTGCAATTTGGCAGTAGGCTCTCCTATTGCTTTCTTAATGCCTTCAGTCAAATTCTTTGCATTAATTTGTTCAATAGGTCCTTGAGTCACTTCATTTACGTAAGCCAGCAAACCTCCCGCTATGACAGATATGGATGTAAGCACCACTGTCATATTCTTTAAAGATGATTCTAACTTTTTCATTTCTTTACAACCTCCCCGAATCTTTTTGGTTTTACATACGTATTAATCAACGGAGTGAATCCGTTCATAATCAGAATTGCAAATGACATACCTTCCGGATATGCTCCGAACAGACGAATGATGATTGTCAAAAATCCTATGCAGACTCCATAAATAATCATTCCCTTATGAGTCATAGGAGATGTTACATAATCAGTAGCCATATAAATAGCACCCAACATCAATCCACCTGTTAGCAAGTGGTGAATTGGCGATGCATAAAGAGCCGGATTGGCCAAATGAAACAAACCTGCTACAACAAATACTGTCGCTAAAATAGAAACCGGAATATGCCAGGTAATCACTTTTTTCCATAAAAGATATACAAATCCGATGAGAAGTGCAGCAGCACTGACCTCACCCAAGCTACCTGCTGTATGACCGATTAAAACGGAAAAGGCATCAGGAAGCTTGTCCAAAGATGCTCCGGGAGTACCTTTAATTACACCTTTCATAATTGACAATGGTGTAGCCATAGTCTCGGCATCGATGTATGAGAGGAATTGTCCGGGTCTTGGCCAAGTGGTCATCGGTACAGGAAATGAAATCAAAAGAAAGACACGACCGACCAAAGCCGGGTTCAAAGGGTTATTACCCAAACCTCCAAAAGTCATCTTTCCTACACCGATTGCAACCAATGCACCGATGATAATAATCCAAACAGGAAGATTGGATGGCAGGTTGAATGCAAGAAGCACACCTGTCAAGATAGCCGAACCGTCACAAATGGTCAGTTTGTCTCTCTTGAGAATATACTTCGTAATAGCCCATTCAAAAAACACGCAAGAAGCAACTGACGTCAAAGTTACTACTGCAGCACCTACACCAAAGAAAAGCAATGATACAATAAAAGCAGGTACCAACGCTATCAGAACGTTATACATGTTTTTCTCTACACTGTCATTGCCATGAATGTGAGGTGATAAGGATACAATTAATTTATTTGCCATAGTCGAATTACTTTTTAGCGTTACGGGCACGGATGATACCCATGACTGTTGTTTTTCCCATTCTGATCATATCCAACAAAGGTCTGTGAGACGGACATGTGAACTGGCAGGAACCACATTCTATACACGAAGTAATATCTTCGGCTTCCACCTTTTCCCAATCACTAAGCTTAGAACATGTAGCCAATAAATAAGGTTCAAGTCCCATCGGACAAGCATTGACACACTTTGCACATCGAATGCAAGGTTGTGGTGCCGTACGAACCGCCTCATTTTCTCTGATAATCAGAATACCGTTATTTCCTTTATATATAGGAACATCTGTATGTGTCAGTGCCTTGCCCATCATCGGACCGCCACCGATTACCTTTCCTGTATCTTCGGGCAATCCTCCGGCAGCTTCAATCAGCTGACTCATCGGAGTACCCAATCTCGTCAAAAAGTTGGAAGGATTTTTTACAGATTTACCGGTTACAGTAACTATTCTTTCAAATAAAGGTTTGTTCTTCTGCACAGCTTCATAAACGGCATACACTGTTGCAACGTTCTGAACGATAGCACCCACATTGACAGGAATTGCCGGCGGAGCCGGTACCTGCCGACGGATAACTGCATCGATCAATTGTTTTTCTCCTCCTTGCGGATATTTTACCTGCAGCGGAACTATCTCTATGTTAGGATATTCTTTAGCCTTATCAGACAGCAATTTAATGGCATCCGGTTTGTTATTTTCTATACCGATATATCCCTTGCTAACTTTCGCTGCTTTCATCAGGATGGACAAGCCTACCAAAATCTGATCCGATTTTTCCAGCATCAATCTGTGGTCTGCAGTCAGATAAGGTTCGCACTCCACTGCATTGACAATCACACATTCTGCTTTGCTTCCCGGAGGTGGACAAAGCTTGACTTGCGTAGGGAAGCTGGCGCCCCCCATACCTACAATACCTGCGTCTTTCACCTTGGCGACGATTTCCTCAGGAGTCAGCTTACATTCCTTTACCAGTGTTTCACTACGGTCTATTGACTCTTCCCATTCATCTCCTTCCACATCGATGTAAATAGCCAGTTTTGGATAACCAGTAGCATCCACTACATTGTCAATCTTACTGACCTTTCCCGATACAGAAGAAAAAATAGCTGCCGAAACGAATCCTCCAGGTTCTGCAATTTTGGTACCTACTTTAACCACATCGCCTTTAGCGACGCATGGTACTGCAGGTGCTCCAATATGCTGAGAAAGAGGAAAAACCGCTTGTTTGGGTAACGCTGCAGTTTCAATCGCCTTTCCGGCAGACAATTTATATTCAGATGGATGAATTCCACCAATTCTAAATGTCTTCACTATTATATTTTTTTGTTTTATACTCAATTGAATTTATGCTTCTGCTGTATTTGCCGGTGCAGTAGCTTCCGGTTTTGAATTTTGTGGCACTTCCGCTGTTTCCTTTTGTACATTCTCCACTACTTCTGCCTTAGGCTTACGTGGAGGAAAATTCATTGCAATAATAGTACTTTGAGGACATTCAGGTTCACACTTGCGACATAAGCGGCACTTTTCAGGATCGATGTAAGCAAGATTGTTTTCCAAAGTAATTGCTTCAAAAGGACAAACTTTTACACACTTTCCGCAACCGATACAGGCAACAGAACAAGACTTACGTGCAACAGCACCCTTATCTTTGTTTACACAGCGGACATACATCCTCCTGTTATTCTTACCTTTCGGACGCAACTCAATAATAGAACGGGGACATGCTTTCACACATGCGCCGCAAGAAGTACATTTATCTTCGTCTACTTCAGGCAATCCTGTTACAGGGTTCATTTTAATTGCATCAAACTGGCACGCAGCCACACAATCTCCACAACCCAAGCATCCATAAGAACATCCTGTTTCACCGCCACAAGTGGCATGAACAACTTTACAAGACATGGTTCCGTCATACTTCACTTTTCGTGGAGCATTCTCGCAACTGCCATTACATCTTACAACTGCAACCTTAGGTTCTGACGCAGTAGCTTCCAATCCTAATATGGAAGCGACTTTCGTCATAACAGGCTGTCCACCAACCGGACAGAATTTACCCTCGATGGATTTTGAACTATCGCAAGCATTTACACATGCTGTAGCAAAACCCGAACATCCAGGATAACCACATCCGCCGCAATTCGCCTGAGGCAGCACAGCCGCCACATCAGCAATTCGCGGGTCAACATACACAGCAAATTTCTTTGAGGCGGCAAAAAGGACAATCGCCGAAACGAGCCCTATTGCACCTAAGGAAATCACTGCCACTAAAATTAAATTCATAAATCAATTATTTATAGGTTTTAATTTAAATGAAAACTTCTTAGCCATTTTGTCACGATAAAAATACAGAAAAATATAATATGGTATTAGAGAAAGGATCGATATGATTCCCGATAAAGATTCATTTCCATCCGTTAACGTAAACGACACGAACAAGGTCAAGATGATCAACACAAAAGGAATACCAAAAGCCCACCAGACAGCTTGTAGTCCCAAAGTTGTTGTTCCAATGATATCCACTTGATCTCCAACTGAATAATTATTGGCGTCTTTATCGAATATATCGACAGTTTTCTCCTTGCTTTCCGCAGAGCTGCACAAACCTTTTGCAGAGCATGCAGCACATGCCGAAGTCTGAACTATTTTTACCCGAATCAACATGCCGTCAATGCTTTGAACGACACCGGAATGTTTTATTATTTTATCCATTTTGCCAACTACACTTTACAAAACTCGGCAAATTTAAGACAATATTCGCGAATAGTAAAGCTTTTTATGTATATTTTTCGTAAGACAAATCATTTTTTACTAATTTTGGACCTCAGATAATAAACTATAATAAATCATTACGTATGAAACAAGAAGAAGAAAAATTCGAAAGCCTTCCTGAAAATGCATTTCGTGAGCTCAAACCGGGAGAAGAGTATCAACCTCTCATGTCTCCCAAAAAAGAATATCGCGAAGTAACCCTTTGGTCTATTCTTTGGGGATTGGCTATGGCTGTACTTTTTTCGGCTGCAGCTGCCTATTTGGGCTTAAAAGTAGGACAAGTATTTGAAGCTGCCATACCTATTGCCATCATTGCCGTGGGTATATCCGGTGCATTCAAAAGGAAAAACGCGCTTGGCGAAAATGTCATCATCCAATCTATCGGAGCCTGTTCCGGCGTTATCGTGGCAGGAGCTATTTTCACCTTGCCTGCCTTGTATATCCTTCAAGGAAAATATCCGGAAATGACAGTTCACTTCTTCGAAATATTCATCAGTTCTCTGCTAGGAGGTATTTTGGGAATACTATTTCTGATACCTTTCCGTAAATATTTTGTCAAGGACATGCATGGAAAATATCCTTTTCCTGAAGCTACCGCTACCACTCAGGTGCTCGTCTCAGGAGAAAAAAGCGGCAACCAGGCAAAACCCTTGCTGATAGCAGGCATCATTGGCGGACTCTATGATTTCATTATTTCAACATTCGGATGGTGGAATGAAAACTTTACGACACGTGTTTGTGGTTGGGGTGAAACGATTGCTGACAAAGCCAAACTCCTATTCAAGGTAAATACCGGGGCCGCCGTATTGGGACTCGGATATATCGTCGGATTAAAATATTCCGCTATCATATGCTTCGGCTCCCTGTTTGTTTGGTGGATAGTCATTCCTGGAATGAACTTATTGTTCGGCAATCAGGTCCTGAATATGTGGGATCCAAGTATTACCCAAACAATCAGTGATATGTCTCCTGAGATGATTTTCAAGTCATATGCAAAAAGTATCGGTATCGGCGGCATTGCCATGGCAGGAATTATCGGAATTTTCCGTTCTTGGGGTATCATTAAAAGTGCAGTCGGTCTGGCTGCTGCAGAAATGAAAGGAAAAGGAAATGCCGAAAAGAAAGTGGATCGTACCCAGCGTGATATACCAATGAAAATCATCACATTCGGTTCCGTTTTTACCTTGTTAATTATATTCGCATTTTTCTTTTTCGACGTCATGAAGGGTAGTCTGTTGCAGAGCGTTATAGCCATTGTTGTCGTTGCAGTCATTGCATTCTTGTTCACAACAGTTGCTGCCAATGCCATAGCCATTGTCGGAACCAATCCTGTATCAGGAATGACTTTAATGACTCTGATACTCGCTTCTGTCATTATGGTTGCTGCAGGTTTGTCCGGAACCGGAGGTATGGTTGCAGCTCTTGTCATGGGCGGAGTAGTCTGTACAGCCTTGTCCATGGCCGGCGGTTTCATCACAGACTTGAAAATAGGTTATTGGTTAGGTACCACACCGGCCAAACAGGAAACATGGAAATTCCTTGGTACATTAGTTTCGGCAGCTACTGTTGGTGTCGTCATCATGATTCTCAACCAGACATACGGTTTTACTAGCGGACAATTGGCGGCACCTCAAGCAAATGCAATGGCTGCTGTTATTGAACCTTTGATGAGTGGAACCGGAGCGCCTTGGTTATTATATGCTATCGGAGCCGTCCTCGCTATCATTCTGACTCTTTGCAAGATTCCGGCATTAGCCTTTGCTCTTGGAATGTTTATTCCTTTAGAATTGAATACCCCTCTTTTAATAGGTGGAGCCATCAACTGGTATGTAACCACCCGAAGCAAAGATTCATCTGTCAATACAGCCCGAGGAGAAAAAGGAACATTACTTGCATCCGGATTCATAGCCGGAGGAGCCTTGATGGGAGTTGTCAGCGCTGCCATGCGCTTCGGAGGAATCAACCTCATTAATGAAGTATGGCTTAGCAATCCGATGAGTGAACTGCTTGCTCTGGTAGCCTATGTAATTCTTATTTATTATATGATTAAAGCATCAATGAAAAACAATAATTAAATCACGAAACATGAAAAGAATCGTTAGTCTGATGTTTGCGGCTGTACTGGCCGCAACATTTGCTTCGGCTCAAAAACCGATTGTAATCCCCTTGTGGAGCGATGGAGCTCCTAACACAAATGGCCTGACAGGGACTGAAGAAGATTTGGAAGGCGGCAGAGTTGCCAATGTTATCAAACCCACTATCACGGTATTTCCCGCAAAGAATAGCAATGGTATGGCTATCGTTGCTTGTCCTGGAGGCGGTTATGCAAGGTTGGCTATGAATCACGAAGGATTGGATATGGCCGACTGGTTCAACGGTCAAGGCATCACCTACGCAGTCCTAAAATACAGGATGCCAAACGGTCACAATGAAGTACCTCTGAGCGATGCACAACAAGCCATTAAGCTGATGCGCCAGCATGCGGCAGAATGGGGCATCGATCCTCATAAAATTGGCATTATGGGATCTTCGGCTGGAGGTCATTTAGCTTCTACAGCTGCTACTCATTTCACGGAAGAATGTCGACCGGATTTTCAGATTCTGTTCTATCCCGTCATCAACATGGATCAGCCTTTTATGCACCGCGGTTCCATGGAAAATCTTCTGGGTAAAAACCCGAGCAAGGAATTGATGAAACTCTACTCGAACGAACAGCAAGTAAAAACCAACACACCTCCTGCTTTCATTATGTGCTCCGCTGATGATACTACAGTACCATGCGAAAACAGTATCCTTTATTTTCAGGCGTTGATTGCTGCCAAGATTCCTGCCACCATGCACATTTATCCAATTGGAGGACACGGATGGGGATATCACGAAAACTTCCCTTACAAACGTCAATGGACTGGCGAACTTGAAAAATGGCTGAGAGAACTTTATAGATAGAAATTTTCACCATAAAAAATCCCGGAGTTTCTTTTAATTGAAACTCCGGGATTTTTTTATAATAATGTATCAGTTATTTCTTCTTACCGCCCAAATCGATAGAACGCCACGCATAGAAAATGTATGCAAGAACCAACGGTATAAACAATGATACCCAAGCCATCGTCTTTAAGGTAAACTTGCTAGAAGAACTATTACGAATGGTAAGCGAACTTTGAGCATCAGTCAAGGAAGGATAATAAGCCGTGTCATTCCAACCTGCAATAAGCAGCAAAGCAAGAACTGCAAGAACAGTTCCAACACCCGAGAACCAGATTCCGCTCTTCCAGGTTTTCGACATGGCAGTCCTGATGATTCCATACAACAATGAAACTACACCTACAAGCAGAATTACCATGACTGCAGGCATCTCCCATAAGTTAATGGCATACTTGAATGGTTGCATAGTTACTTCCTGTGTTAGAGGAGAATATGCAAATCCATCGCCTATCAGCATATGGACAAAGAAGCAAAGGAAAAACAACAAGAATAAAGCCGCATTTATACCTAATTGATGACGGCTTCTTTGCTGTATGCGCTCTTGATCAATATTATTTACGAAATATAATAACGCAAGAGTACGGGTCAGAAAAAATACAGCCAAGCCCAATGCCAGATTCCAAGGAACAAAAGCAGCCTCTAATCCATGCAAAGGATTTGCCCATGATGAAATAACCGGCATGGCGAGTTGGGTTATCTGCTCTTTACTGACAAAAAATTCAGCACCATTAAAGAATGTACCAACAGCTGTACCGATGAGCAGTGGTCCGACAATTCCGTTGATTATCAAGAAAATTCTATATGTCTTTTTTCCTAACAGATTACCGTTCTTATTTTGGTATTCATAAGAAACCGCCTGTAGAACAAAACAAAGAAGAATCAGAATCCATACCCAATATGCACCCCCGAAACTGGTTGAATAGAACAATGGGAAAGAAGCGAAGAAAGCTCCGCCGAATGTTACCAAAGTAGTGAACGTAAATTCCCATTTACGGCCCGTAGAACCTAAAATTAATTTTTGTTCCTCCTCGGTCTTTCCTATTGTGAACAATAGCGACTGTCCTCCTTGAACGAACATCAGGAAGACTAACAAAGCTCCCAGCAATGAAACCAGAAACCACCAGTAATTCTGTAATAAAATATATGTACTGTCCATAGTTTATCGATTTAATAATTATTGATTGTTTTCAGGTCCACTCTTTATTGCTTTGAACATAATACCCAATTCTGCAATAAGCAATACGGTGAATAGAACCAGGAAAATAAAAAATGTAGTTTGTACAGAACCAACCTGTAAATTGGATATAGAAGCATTAGTCGGCATAAGATCCTGTATCACCCAAGGTTGCCGTCCGGCTTCTGCAACAATCCAACCACACTGGCTGGTAATATATGCCAAAGGAACGACAAAAACGCCAATCCATTGCATCCAAGTCATTGTCTCTAATTTCTTTTTTTGATGAAGGATAAATACCACCAAGAAAAACAACAAAAGGAAACTTCCCAAGATAACCATTACGCGGAAAGCATAGAAAGTAGTTGCTACAGGTGGTACAAGTTGCTCAGGTGTAGAAAGATATCCATATCCGAAATACTGAAAATTGGACATCAGTTCGGCTTTTGAACTTGCCATGACTGCAGCATTTTTTTCATAAGCAGCTTGTTTATAAGATGCCAATGCAGATATTGCTTTCCTACCCCTGTTAATTTTTTCGGAAGCAGGGATGGCTATTGATCCGTCATGCAACTTGTAGCCTCCGTTGAGTAAATCACAAATACCCGGGACAAAACCATTTACATCACGCTCAGCGAGTAAAGAAAGCATGCCAGGTATTTCAATGTTGAAGTAGAACGGACTTTTCTTATCGGTAATTGTTTTGGAGGGATCCAGTACTCCGCATGCACTTAAACCAGCCGAACAACTGCCTTGATACAAACCTTCCATTGCCGCCAGTTTCATAGGTTGCTTCTGTGCCACTTGATAGGCCGAGCCATCTCCCGTGAACAAAGTAAGCAGAATAGCTGCAAGGCCGAATATTGCACCGATGTTCATACTTGCCGAAGCCATTTCAACATGGCGCTTTTTCAAAAGATACCAGCTGCTCACTCCGACTACAAACGCTCCACCCACTACCCAACAAGAAAAAACAGTATGAAAGAATTTATTCACGGCTACCGGTGATAATGCAACAGCTGCAAAATCTACCATTTCATTTCTTACTGTGTCAGGATTGAATTCCATACCTACTGGGTATTGCATCCAAGAGTTGGCAACAAGAATCCACCATGCAGATATCGTAGCACCAATCACCGTCAGCCACGTAGAGGTAAGGTGAAAACCTTTTCCAACTTTCTCCCATCCGAAGTACATCACTCCGATGAAAGTTGCTTCAAGGAAAAAGGCTACAATACCTTCAATAGCCAAAGGAGCTCCGAATATATCTCCTACGAACCAACTGTAGTTGGACCAGTTCGTACCGAACTGAAATTCAAGAATAAGTCCGGTGGCAACCCCTATGGCGAAATTGATACCAAAGAGTTTCATCCAGAATTGGGCCGTATTCTTCCAAAAAGGATTGCCCGTCTTCACATAAATGGATTCCATAATGGCTTGAATGATGCCAAGACCTAAAGTCAGCGGAACAAAAAGCCAGTGATAGATGGCCGTTAAGGCAAACTGTGCCCTCGACCAATCTACGAGTGTAGTGTTAATGTGCTCAATCATAATTGTTTATTTATTAAGGTTTTATACTTCTTTGTATCAATTCACTTGCAACATAATTACCCTTTCCACCTGAATCGGATGTCTTGGTAGATAAAAAATCTGGGAAAAAGAACAATTTCAAAATAAAGAACATGATGAAAAGCTTTATGAATATAATTACCCATAACACTTTTCCCACTTTCATCGACCTAAAGCCATCGAGATAAAACTGTAAAAATCCCCCCATTTTAGTTTTTTCCTTCATTAATGCAATACACATAAAATTAGCTTCTAAAAATAGGTAAAAGAAATGAATAATACAAATAGATATAGTAAATTTTTTTAATAATGCAATAAAATCAAATAAAAGAGCCATACATTTTGGCCTATAAAAAAAATATTGTAATTTTGCAGCCGCTAATACGAGTTATTAGCTTATTCAAATCATTACTAACATAATTAAAAAGAAAAAAGAATGGCAACTAAAATCAGATTGCAAAGAAGAGGACGTAAAGGCTATGCCTTCTACTCTATCGTAATTGCAGACGTAAGAGCTCCACGTGATGGAAAATTTATTGAAAAGCTCGGTACTTATAATCCAAATACCGATCCTGCCACAGTAGATTTGAATTTCGATCGTGCTTTGTATTGGGTAAAATGTGGTGCACAGCCAACTGACACAGTGCGCAACCTCCTTTCCAATGAAGGTGTTTATTTAATGAAACACTTGTTGGGCGGAGTAGCCAAAGGCGCTTTTGACGAAGCAACCGCAAAAAGCAAATTCGAAGCTTGGAAGAACAACAAGCAAAGTGGATTGGCTGCAATAGTAGCTAAAGATGCTGAAGCTAAGAAAGCTGAAGAAAAAGCACGCATGGAAGCTGAAAAGAAAGTAAACGAGGAAATAGCTAAGAAAGTAGCTGAAAAGAAAGCTGCTGAAGCTGCTGCAAAAGCAGAAGCAGATGCTGAAGCAAAGAAAGCAGAAGAGCCGGTTCAAGCTGAAGCTCCTGCAACTGAAGCTCCCGCTGCTGAAACTCCTGCAACAGAAGAAACTCCAGCTGAGGCATAAAGATTCTATTGTTTACAAAACAAAAAAAATCCCCGATAGATTCGTCTGTCGGGGATTTTCTTATTTCAAGAAAAACCACACAGCGGCAAAATGAGAAAGAGTTCCCCCCAATACAAACAGATGCCATATAGCATGGTAGTATTTATGCTTTCCGTCACGCGAAAAAAAATAGGAACCCATCGTATAGAAAAAACCTTCGGCGAGAAGACACCACAAAGCAGTTGCCGGCAGTGAATCCCATACAGGTTTAACAACGAACACACCACTCCAGCCCATCGTCAGATAGATACCTAATGAAAGTCGGGGATATTTACCCAGAAAAAAAATCTTGTAAAATGTTCCTAAAAGAGCAATACCCCACATCACGCCAAACATCACCCACCCCGTTGTTCCGCCTACGGCGCACAAAAGAATCGGTGTGTAGGAGGCTGCTATCAAAATATAAATATTGATATGGTCAAAATATCGAAGAATACGTTTCAATCTTCCTGGTAAAGCCCAATGATAAATAGTAGAGGAAGCATACATCAAAATAGCTGAAATGGAAAAGACCAGAATAGAAAATGTATATTGCCACATGGATGATTTCGTTTGATGTAACAATAAAACCAATACAACCGGCATCAAAAGCGTACCTCCAAGATGCGTTAGCGTATTCAACAGTTCTTCGCGTGTATGTTTCATAAATTTGTTTTATAGAACGAAATTACAAAGAAATGTCGGTATAGTGCCTCTTCCCTATATCCTTTTATACATTATTAAAGATGTAATCAGTGGAGAAAAAGAAGTGAGTATAAACAAAAAATATAAGTTTGAAGTTTATTTTGTCATCAATTTGGGTAGATATACCAATTCCTGAAGTTTTTTTATAAAAAGCATTCCAACCATTCTAACTTTTCTAACTATTACATTATTAATCAGCAAGATAGAAGTTAGAATGCTATTAAAATACATTCTAACTCCATTCCAACCATTCTAACTCTATTCCAACTTTCATCAAAATACTGCTTAACCGAATTATTTTCAAAGCATTGTCTTATACTGAAATAGCTATACACAAAGTAAAACGCCAAAAATGAATAAAGAT
>DAIRSI010000048.1:0-21544 GCA_036804505.1 Bacteroidaceae bacterium | reverse complement strand
TAGCCGCCGTCTTTTCAAAGGAAACGCCCCGAGTGCATCTGCACTGCGGGGCGTTTTTTCTTTAAGAAAAGGCCTGATGGAAAGACTTTTAGAGAAAAAAGAAAGATTTATTTTCTTTTTTGCTCGAATAAGGAAAATATTTTGTAACTTTGTCGCCCGATTATGGATTTTAGCATTGTATAGAAACGCATGGGCAAATTCGAAAAATATAAGATTGACTTGAAAGGAATGACTGATAATTCCTTCAGTTGTAGTTTTCAGCTTGATGACCGTTTCTTTGCGGATGTAGATGCAACGGAAATATCGAAAGGGAAACTGACCGTCGATCTGGATGTAAAGAAAAAAATAGGGGTTTATGAACTGTCCTTCCGTACAGAGGGATATGTCATCGTTTCTTGTGACAGATGTTTGGATGACATGGAACAACCGATTAGTACCTCTGACAAGCTTTTAGTGAAGCTGGGAGCTGATTATTCTGAAGAGAATGATATTGTGATTATTCCGGAAGAGGAAGGGGCTATTAATGTGGCTTGGTTTATATATGAATTTATTGTTCTGAATATACCTATCAAGCATACACATCCTTTTGGGAAATGTAATCGAGACATGATGAGTGAGCTGAGCAAACACTCGGCCGGTGAATATGATGAGGATTCAGAAGAAAGCGATTCAAAATCCGCAGGCAATGAAATGGATCCAAGATGGAATGAATTAAAGAAAATAATAGATAATAATTAAAGATTAAAAAAAATGGCACATCCTAAAAGAAGACAATCAAAAACAAGGACTGCAAAGAGAAGAACTCATGATGTAGCAGTTGCTCCAACGTTGGCAGTATGTCCTAATTGTGGAGAATTTTATGTTTATCATACCGTTTGTGGAGCTTGTGGCTACTACAGAGGCAAGGTAGCAATTGAAAAAGAAGCCGCTGTTTAATTAGCGACAAACTTATAATTATAGCCTGAGAGCTCTGCTCTCCGGCTTATTTATTCTTAAATAAAAGATAATGGAGAAGATTAATGCAGTCATAACCGGCGTAGGGGGATACGTTCCTGAATATGTTCTAAATAACGAAGAACTGTCCAGAATGGTCGATACCAACGATGAATGGATTATGACGAGAATCGGAGTAAAGGAAAGACGAATACTGAATGAAGAAGGATTAGGTTCTTCCTATATGGCGCGTAAGGCTGCCCGGCAGCTGATGCAGAGAACCAATTCGGATCCGGATTCTATCGATATGGTTATCGTCACAACAAGTACTCCGGATTACCATTTCCCTTCTACCGCTTCCATCCTTTGTGACAAGCTGGGCTTGAAAAATGCTTTTGCATTTGACTTACAGGCTGCTTGTTGCGGATTTCTTTTCACAATGGAGACTGCGGCTTCGTTTATTGTTTCGGGTCGTCATAAAAAAATCATTGTGGTGGGGGCAGATAAGATGTCGTCGATGGTAGATTATTCAGAACGTGCTACATGTCCTATTTTTGGGGATGGTGCAGGCGCCGTAATGATAGAAGCAACGACAGAGGATTGTGGTATTATGGATTCCATCCTTCGTACGGATGGCAAGGGTCTGCCTTTCCTTCACATGAAGGCTGGCGGTTCAGTTTGTCCACCTTCTTATTTCACCATTGACAATAAAATGCATTATATTCATCAGGAAGGCAGAACGGTTTTCAAATATGCGGTTTCCTATATGTCGGAAATCACAGCAAAATTGGCCGAGAAGCACGGACTGAATAAAGATAATATTGATTGGGTAGTTCCTCATCAGGCTAATATGCGTATCATTGATGCGGTAGCCAAAAGGCTGGATGTTCCGATGGATAAAGTTATGGTGAACATACAGCGTTATGGAAATACCAGTGCTGCTACGCTTCCACTCTGCTTGTGGGATTATGAAAGTAAACTTAAGAAAGGTGACAATATGCTGTTCACGGCATTTGGAGCCGGGTTTACTTACGGAGCGGTTTATGTGAAGTGGGGATATGATGGCAATAAGTCAGAAAAATAAGTAAAAGTATACATAACTAATGAAAAAACGCATCCCTTATTCAGATGCGTTTTTTTGTCTATAAATTTTGGAATATGCATAAAGCCGGTTTTGTAAATATAGTGGGAAATCCGAATGTTGGAAAATCTACTTTGATGAATCTGCTGGTCGGCGAGAGAATATCTATTGCGACTTTCAAGGCACAGACAACCCGACACCGTATCATGGGTATCTTGAATACGGATGATATGCAAATAGTATTTTCTGATACTCCGGGAGTGTTGAAGCCTAATTACAAGCTTCAGGAATCCATGTTGAATTTTTCCGAATCGGCCTTGACGGATGCGGATATCCTGCTTTACGTGACTGATACGGTGGAAAAATGTGATAAGAATGCGGATTTTGTGGCTCAGGTAGCCAAACTGGATGTTCCGGTACTGGTTCTGGTGAACAAAATTGATCTTTCCAACCAGAAAGATCTTACGGAACGCGTGGAAGCTTGGCACGAACAATTGCCTAAGGCTGAGATTATTCCCATTTCGGCCCTGTCGAAATTCAATATCGATGTGGTGCTGAAGAGAATAAAGGAATTGCTGCCGGATTCTCCTCCTTATTTTGATAAAGACCAGCTGACCGATAAGCCGGCGCGCTTTTTCGTGACGGAGATTCTCAGAGAGAAAATTCTGTTGTACTATGATAAGGAAATACCTTATTCGGTGGAGGTCGTGGTAGAGCAATTTCAGGAGAAAGAAAAGTCTATTCATATTAATGCCGTGATTTATGTTGAACGTGATTCCCAGAAAGGTATTATTATAGGTAGAGGGGGCAGGACACTCAAAAAAGTGTCTATGGAAGCCCGCAAGGATTTGGAACGCTTTTTCGGCAAGAGTATCTATTTGGAGACCTTCGTGAAGGTAGACAAGGATTGGCGCAACAGTGATGCTGAGCTGAAAAACTTTGGATATAATTTGGATTGAGTGTTTAACCCGACTGTGACAGTCGTAATTTTGAAAGGAAAAGAATGGGAAATTTAGTAGCTATTGTAGGACGCCCTAATGTAGGGAAGTCTACTCTATTTAACAGATTAACGCAATCTCGCCAGGCTATCGTCGATGATCAAGCAGGAACAACTCGTGATCGCCAGTACGGTAAATCGGAATGGACTGGACATGAGTTCTCCGTAGTGGATACAGGCGGATGGGTGGTTAATTCGGACGATGTGTTCGAAGAAGAAATACGCAAACAGGTGAAATTGGCTATCGACGAAGCGGATATTATCTTGTTCGTGGTGGATGTGAAAAACGGGGTGACGGATTATGATCTGGAAGTGGCGGGGATTCTCCGTCGTTGCAAGGTACCGGTCATTCTGGTTGCCAACAAAACGGACAATAATGATTTTCAGTATGGAGCAGCCGAGTTCTATTCCTTGGGTTTGGGTGATCCTTATTGTATTTCGGCCTTGACAGGCTTCGGCACGGGTGACTTGCTTGACTTGCTTGTCACGAAGTTCAAAAATCCCGTTCAGGAGATTCTGGAAGATGATATTCCGAGATTTGCCGTGGTAGGTCGACCTAATGCCGGTAAATCGTCAATCATTAATGCTTTTATCGGAGAAGATCGTAATATCGTGACTGAGATTGCCGGTACAACGCGTGATTCTATCTATTCCCGTTACAATAAGTTTGGTTTCGATTTCTATCTGGTGGATACGGCCGGTATCCGTAAGAAGAATAAGGTGATTGAAGATTTGGAATTCTATTCGGTGATGCGTTCTATCCGTGTTATTGAAAATTCGGACGTATGTATTCTGATGTTGGATGCTACGAGAGGTATCGAGTCACAGGATTTGAATATTTTTTCTTTGATACAACGTAATCAGAAAGGGCTTGTTGTTGTAGTAAATAAATGGGATTTGGTAGAGAACAAGGATGTGAAAGTGATGAAAACTTTCGAGGATGCCGTAAGGAACCGTCTCGCTCCTTTTGTAGACTTTCCTATTGTGTTTGCTTCGGCTCTTACCAAACAGAGAATTCTGAAAGTGCTGGAAGAGGCAAAGCAGGTATATGTGAACAGAAAGACGCGTATCTCGACTGCCCGGCTGAATGAAGAAATGCTTCCTTTGATTGAATCTTATCCACCGCCTTCCATAAAAGGCAAGTATATCAAAATCAAGTATTGCATGCAGCTCCCCAACACGCAGATTCCTTCTTTCGTGTTCTTTGCAAATCTGCCTCAGTACGTAAAGGAACCTTACAAGAGATTTTTGGAAAATAACCTTCGACAGCGATGGGAATTGAGCGGAAATCCTGTGAATATATTTATCAGACAAAAATAATATAAAAAGAGCTGCCTTAAAGAAAGAAGGCAGCTCTTTTTATGTATAATTATTCGGCATGGTGTGTTTCTACATCCTTGACTTTTCGGAACAGATCCGATGCAAAGATGAAACCATTCAACCGCTTGTTGGTGGCCGTGAAAATCTCATCCTTATTGCCTTGCCATTCTTTTACTCCGTCGCAGATGAAGATGATGTTGTCTCCAATTCCCATGACGGAGTTCATATCGTGGGTGTTGATGATGGTGGTCATATTGTACTCTGTGGTGATCCCGTGTATCAACTCATCGATGACCAGAGAGGTCTTTGGGTCGAGTCCTGAATTGGGCTCGTCACAGAATAGATACTTGGGTTGCAGGGAAATGGCCCGAGCGATGGCTACTCTTTTCTGCATGCCTCCGCTTATTTCATCCGGATATTTGTTTTGGGCATCGATGAGGTTCACACGATCCAGACAAAAGCGGGCACGTTTGGTTCGGTCGCGCAGACTGTCATTGGAAAACATGTCCAGAGGGAACATGACATTTTCCAGTACGGTGAGGGAATCGAACAATGCAGCACTCTGAAAAATCATACCCATTTCTCGGCGAAGCAGAATCTTCTGTTTCTTGCTCATGGCCAGAAAGTTTCTGTTGTCATATAGAATCTCCCCTTTTTCCGGGACCAAAAGTCCAACGATGCATTTCATTAGAACGGTTTTTCCGGAACCGCTCTGTCCGATGATCAGGTTGGTGATACCGTCCTGGAACTGAGTGCTGATATCTTTGAGTACATCCTTGTCCTCGAAAGACTTGTATATGGACTTCAATTCAATCATTTTGTCAGAAGTTGAGTTAGAAAGACATCGGAGAAAAGAATGAGTACACTGCTGCTGACAACGGCGTTCGTGCTTGCCTTACCCACTTCGATGGAGCCTCCTGTGACTGTATAGCCAAAAAAGGCTGACACACTGGAGATGATGAAGGCAAAGAACAGGGATTTGATGATGCCGCACCAGACAAACCATTCCGTAAATGAATATTGAAAGCCAAAGGTAAGATCCTCAGCGTTGATGATTTTTCCGGAAAAAGTTGTGGCATAGGCTCCGATAATTCCGGAAAAGGTACTGAATGTCACGAGAATAGGAATCATGGTAACCAAGGCCATTATTTTGGGTAAAATCAGAAAATTAGCCGAATTGACACCCATGATTTCGAGTGCATCAATTTGCTGGGTGACACGCATGGTACCGATTTCCGAGGCAATATTGGAACCTACTTTTCCTGCCAGGATGAGACACATGATGGAGGAAGAGAACTCGAGCAACATAATTTCACGCGTTGTGTAGCCTGTAGCGAAACGAGGCATCCACGGACTTTGGATGTTCAGCTTGATCTGGATGCAGATGACTGCTCCGATGAAGAATGAAATAAGCAAGACAATGCCTATCGAATCCACTCCTAGCTGAGACATCTCTTTAAGATATTGCTTCATAGTGACACGCATCCTTTCCGGTCTGGAGAGGACTCTGCCCATCAGAATCAAATATCTGCCTAATGTGTTGAGAGCTTTAAAAATCATATACTACTAATAAAAACTATGCAAAAGTAGTCTTTTTTGTTTAGAGTTCAGTGTAAAAGTTGTATTTTTGCCGTAAAATCTATAAAATATGGCAGATAAGGACAATATACAAGATAATCTGGTGAACCAAGAAGATGTGGAGGTAGTTTCTTCCAATGGGGAACCTGCCGAAGATGCAACGGTGTCAGAGGTGCAGCCGGAAGCTCCGATGTCTGAAAAGAAGAACGAGGAGCCCATGGTTCTCCGGACAGAGAATCTGGTGAAAAAGTACGGCAAGCGTACGGTTGTGAGCCATGTTTCCATCAATGTGAAGCAGGGAGAGATTGTAGGGTTATTAGGTCCGAATGGTGCCGGAAAAACCACTTCTTTTTATATGACTACCGGATTGATTGTTCCCAATGAAGGTAAAATTTTCCTGAATGATCTGGATATAACCAAATACCCGGTATATAAAAGAGCACAAAGCGGTATCGGTTACTTGGCGCAAGAGGCTTCGGTATTTAGAAAGATGAGCGTGGAGGATAATATCAGGGCGGTACTGGAAATGACTCATAAGCCTAAAGATTATCAGAAAGAAAAGCTGGAGAGTCTTATCTCAGAATTCGGCTTGCAGAAGGTAAGAAAGAATCTTGGCGATCAGTTGTCCGGAGGTGAAAGAAGAAGAACGGAAATAGCGCGATGCTTGGCTATCGACCCGAAATTCATTATGCTTGACGAACCATTTGCCGGTGTAGACCCTATTGCAGTGGAAGATATCCAGCAGATTGTATGGAAATTGAAATACAAAAATATCGGTATTTTGATAACAGACCATAATGTGCAGGAAACGCTGAGTATCACAGATCGAGCCTATTTGCTTTTTGAGGGAAAGATTCTGTTTCAGGGAACGCCGGAAGAACTGGCAGAGAATCAGACGGTGAGGGAAAAATATTTAAGTACAAGTTTCGTTTTGAGAAGGAAAGCCTTCCAAACGGAGGAAAAATAAAAAAAGCCTGTCGAAAGACAGGCTTTTTGATTCTTTATGATCTTGGAATAGCTTCTTTAATCACAATTTGGCGACCCATGAATTCAGCACCGTTCAATTGCTCGATAACTTTTTGAGCTTCTTCATCATTCGGCATTTCAACAAAACCGAAACCTTTAGATCTTCTTGTTTCACGGTCAGTAATGATTTTTACTGAAGAAACAGTACCGTACTCTTGCAATGCTTGCATCAAGTCATTTTCTTTAACCTTATAATTAAGGTTACCAACGTAAATGTTCATAAAAATAAAATAATAAAAAATAATATGTTATTTAACTCTCTGAATATGGTGATAGGAAAATAGAGGATTAAAACGACAGAGAGTTTACAAATGGCGTTTATTAGACGGCAGTAAAACCTATGTAATTAAAAATCAAGAAACTTTACAGTCACCAATTCGACCACAAAGAAAAGCATAATATTTGAGAATATGGCAAAAAAAATCATTTATTTTTGATTATAAGCAGGTTTTTTTAAATATCAAGTTTGATAATTGAAAGATAAAAGCTATTTTTGCAAACTCAATTTCGAATATAGTACAAACAATTAAATATTTTCAGAATGAATATTTCATTAGAAAACGTAGACAAGGTGAGCGCATTGCTCACTGTAAAGCTTGAGAAAGCTGATTATCAAGAAGCTGTGGACAAGTCATTGAAGACTTTTCGTAAAAAAGCTAATTTACCTGGATTCCGCCCGGGAATGGTTCCGATGGGACTGATTAAAAAACAATACGGAAAAGCTATTTTGGTAGAAGAAGTAAATAAGATACTTCAGAATAAGGTTTACGAATATATTCGCGAAAACAAGGTGAACATGCTGGGTGAACCTCTTCCAAATGAGGACAAGCAGAAACCTATCAATTTTGAAACGGATGAAGAATTCGAGTTTTTGTTTGATGTGGCTTTGGCTCCTGAGTTCGAGGCTGACATTACGTCTAAGGATAAAATTGACTACTATACAATTGAAGTAAGTGATGATATGGTTGAGAAACAGGTAAAAATGTATACTCAACGCAATGGAAAATATGAGCAGGTAGATGCATATCAGGAAAATGACATGCTGAAGGGCTTGCTTGCTGAACTCAATGCTGACGGAACTGTGAAAGAAGAGGGTATTCAGGTAGAGGGCGCAGTGCTGATGCCATCATATCTGAAGAACGATGAACAGAAAGCAATCTTTGCAAATGCAAAGAAAAACGATGTTTTGGTGTTTAATCCGGACAAGGCTTATGAAGGGCAGGCTTCTTTGATTGCTTCTTTGCTGAAGGTAGATAAAGAAAAGGCTGCAGAAATTAAGGCTGATTTCAGTTTCCAGGTTGAGGAAATCACACGTTTCGTGGATGGCGAGTTGAATCAGGAAATTTTTGATCAGGTGTTTGGTAAGGATACAGTAAAGACTGTTGATGAATTCAAGGCCAAAATCAAAGAAATGCTTGCACAACAACTGGTAAGTGACAGCGATTATAAGTTTTTGATTGATGTTCGTGATTATATGACAAAGAAAATAGGCAAACTGGAATTCCCTGATGCATTGCTGAAGCGTATCATGATCCTGAACAACAAAGAAAAAGGTGAAGCTTTTGTCAACGAAAACTATGACAAGAGTATCGAAGAACTGACATGGAGTCTGATTAAGGACAAATTGGTGGCAGCAAATGATATCAAAGTTGAGCAGGCTGACGTAGTGGAAGTAGCAAAGAATGTTACCAGAGCCCAGTTTGCACAGTATGGTATGATGAATCCACCTGAAGAATTGATCAATAAGTATGCTGAGGATATGTTGAAGAAAGAAGATCAGGTTGACGGACTGGTGAACAGAGCCGTTGAAGTGAAACTGGCTGCAGCATTGAAAGGAAAAGCAGCTTTGAAAAATAAGAATATTTCTTTGGAAGATTTCAATAAATTGTTTGAAAAATAAGATTTATTGCTAAATCTTCCTAAAAGGAGAGGCTTTGGTAAATAATTTGTATATTTGTATACAATGAGGAAGACCAAAACCTCTCTTTTTTTAACGAATTAATATAGATGAATATGGATGATTTTAGAAAGTACGCAACCAAACATTTAGGCATGAGCAGTATGGTGCTCGATGATGTCATAAAGTCTCAGAACGGTTATCTGAATCCTTATATATTGGAGGAGCGACAGCTGAACGTAACACAGCTAGATGTATTTTCCCGACTGATGATGGACCGCATTATCTTTTTGGGGACTCAGATTGATGACTATACTGCCAATACGCTGCAGGCGCAGTTGCTTTATCTGGATTCTGTCGATTCAGGAAAAGATATTTCCATTTATATCAACTCGCCGGGTGGATCGGTTTATGCAGGTTTAGGCATTTATGACACGATGCAGTTCATTAACAGCGATGTGGCAACAATTTGCACAGGTATGGCTGCGTCCATGGCTTCGGTTCTATTGGTTGCCGGCAAGGAGGGAAAACGTTCGGCACTGACACACTCGAGAGTTATGATTCACCAACCGCTCGGTGGTGCACAGGGACAGGCTTCCGATATTGAGATTACGGCTCGTGAAATCCAAAAGATAAAGAAAGAACTCTACACGATTCTGGCAGAACATTCTCATACGGATTATGACAAGATTTGGCAGGATTCCGATCGCGACTATTGGATGACAGCGGAAGAAGCCAAGGAATATGGCATGATAGATCAGGTGCTTACTAGTAAAAAGTAACGATGGCAAAAAGTAAAAGTAACAATAGATGTAGTTTTTGCGGGCGCTCGGAGAATGAAGTGAGTCTTTTGATAACAGGTTTCGATGGTTTTATTTGTAATGAGTGTGTGGAACAAGCCTATACGTTGACTCACGAATCCCTGAAAACCAAGACCAAAAGCAGTTCTCTCAATTTTGACGAACTACCCAAACCGAGTGAAATCAAAACGTTTCTTGATCAATATGTGATTGGACAGGATAATGCAAAGAAAATTTTGTCTGTATCCGTGTATAATCATTATAAGAGGTTGCTCCAGAAAGATTCGGGAGATGATGTGGAAATTGAAAAATCCAATATTATCATGGTGGGAAATACCGGAACCGGAAAAACTTTGCTGGCCAGAACCATCGCCAAGCTTTTGCATGTGCCGTTCACTATAGTAGATGCTACGGTACTCACAGAAGCAGGTTATGTGGGTGAAGATATCGAAAGTATTTTGACACGCTTGCTTCAAGTTGCCGATTACAACGTGGAAGAAGCCGAGAAGGGTATCGTGTTTATTGATGAGATTGACAAGATAGCCCGGAAAGGCGACAACCCTTCGATTACGCGTGACGTGAGTGGAGAAGGGGTGCAGCAAGGTCTGTTAAAACTTCTGGAAGGCTCTATTGTGAATGTACCTCCTCAGGGAGGCAGAAAACATCCGGAGCAAAAGCTGATTCCCGTGAATACCAAGAATATCCTTTTCATCTGCGGAGGGGCATTTGATGGAATTGAGAAAAAAATAGCTCAAAGGCTGAATACTCATGTGGTGGGTTATAGCTCGGTCCAGAATGTACAGAAAATAGATAAGGAGGACTTGCTGCAATATATTGCACCTCAAGATTTGAAGTCATTCGGATTGATTCCGGAAATTATCGGACGATTGCCGGTATTGGCTTATCTTAAGCCTTTGGACAGAGAGGCCTTGAGAAATATCTTGACGGAGCCGAAGAATTCAATCGTGAAACAGTATGTCAAGCTTTTTGAAATGGATGGAACCAAGTTGGTGTTCAATCCCGATGTATATGAATATATAGTGGACAAGGCAATAGAATTCAAACTCGGTGCCAGAGGACTACGTTCCATTGTGGAAATGATCATGATGGATATTATGTTTGAAATTCCGTCTCTAAAAGTGCCTGAATATGAAGTTACTTTAGATTATGCCAAGAAACAATTGGATAAAGCATCTCTTTCCCGATTGCAGAACAGTTGACTTTGGGGCCTGATTTAAAGGATATTTGAAAAATTAACGGAAAATAATTGAGAAAATATTTGTATTATTGGGGCAGTTGTTTATAACTTTGTTTATGTAACGAATTGGATAGATAACTTAAGAACAGCTAAACCTAAAATGATATGGCAGCAAAAAAAGATGATTTAACAATACTTTTAAAGAAGTATTTTGGATTTGATACATTCAAAGGCGATCAGGAGGCCATCATTCGAAATGTCTTGGCAGGGAACGATACGTTCGTGCTCATGCCGACAGGAGGTGGAAAATCACTTTGCTATCAATTGCCATCCCTGATTATGGATGGTACGGCCATTGTCATTTCTCCGCTAATTGCATTGATGAAGAACCAGGTAGATGCTATGCGCAATCTGAGTGAAGAGGATGGGGTTGCCCATTTCTTGAATTCATCATTGAATAAGGCGGCAATTGATCAGGTGAAATTAGACATAATAAACGGGAAAACTAAACTTCTTTATGTTGCACCTGAATCATTAACGAAAGAAGAATATATTGAATTTTTAAAGGGTATTAAAATCTCCTTCTATGCAGTGGACGAAGCTCACTGTATTTCGGAATGGGGACATGACTTCAGACCTGAATACCGTCGTATCCGACCGATCATAACTGAAATAGGAAAAGCTCCTTTGATAGCTTTGACGGCAACGGCAACCGATAAAGTACGGACTGATATCAAGAAAAACTTGGGTATGGTTGAAGCAAAAGAATTTAAATCTTCATTCAACCGCCCAAATCTGTATTACGAGGTTCGTCCTAAAACCAAAAATATCGACAAGGATATCATTAAGTTTATCAAGCAGAATTCATCCAAGTCGGGCATTATCTATTGTCTGAGCAGAAAGAAGGTGGAAGAACTGGCTGAGGTGCTTCGCGCCAACGACATAAATGCATGTGCTTATCATGCAGGAATGGATTCGGCTGCACGCTCCAAGGCACAGGATGATTTTCTGATGGAAAAAATAGATGTCATCGTGGCAACTATCGCTTTCGGAATGGGAATTGATAAGCCTGACGTGAGATATGTTATTCATTATGATATACCAAAGAGTCTGGAAGGATATTATCAGGAAACCGGACGTGCCGGACGAGATGGAGGAGAAGGGCAGTGCATCTGTTTCTACTCTAATAAAGATCTCCAGAAGCTGGAAAAGTTTATGGAAGGAAAACCCATCGCCGAACAAGATATTGGAAGACAGCTGCTACAGGAAACTGCTGCTTATGCCGAGTCGTCGGTTTGCAGACGAAAGCTGCTTCTCCATTATTTTGGGGAAATATATACAGAAGATAATTGTGGAAATTGTGATAATTGTCTTAATCCAAAAAAACAAGTGGAAGCTCAGGATTCATTATGCGCTGTTCTTGAAGCCGTGTTGGCGGTAAAGGAAAATTTCAAGACGGAATATATTATAGATATTTTGTTAGGCAAGGAAACATCAGAAGTACTTGCACATAAACATGAAGATTTGGAAGTGTTCGGCTCGGGTATGGGCGAGGATGAAAAAATGTGGAATGCAGTCATCCGACAGGCTCTTATAGCCGGATATCTTAACAAAGATGTAGAAAATTATGGGTTGTTGAAAGTGACGTCACAGGGAAAGAAATTCCTGGATGAACCAACCTCGTTCAAAATAACAGAAGACAATGACTTTGAGGAAGAGGATGAAGAAGCTCCGGTAAGAGGAGGTGCTTCTTGTGCTGTTGATCCTACCCTTTATGCCATGCTGAAGGATTTGCGAAAAAAATTGTCCAAGAAGCTGGAAGTTCCTCCTTATGTGATTTTTCAAGATCCTTCGTTGGAGGCAATGGCAACCATTTATCCAATAACTTTGGATGAGCTACAGAATATTCCCGGTGTAGGTGCCGGAAAGGCAAAACGTTACGGTACGGAATTCTGTAAGTTGATTAAAACTCATTGTGAGGAAAATGAGATTGAACGGCCCGAGGATTTGAGAGTAAGAACTGTAGCCAACAAGTCCAAACTGAAGGTCTCCATTATTCAAAGTATAGACCGTAAAGTTGCATTGGATGATATTGCTTTGGCAAAAGGCATCGAATTTGATGAATTACTCGATGAGGTGGAGGCCATCGTTTATTCCGGAACAAAGTTGAACATTGATTATTTCCTAGATGAAATTATGGATGAGGATCATTTGAATGATATTTATGATTATTTCAAGGAATCAACTACGGATAGACTTGATGATGCTGTAAAAGAATTGGGTGATGATTATACAGAAGATGAAATCAGGCTTGTCCGTATCAAATTTATCTCGGAAATGGCAAATTGATACTACATATAGGTCAAACAGGTAATAAGGTGGCAGAGATGCTGCCTTATTTTGTTATATAATCCAAAAAAACGTCTTTTGTTTAGTGATTGGAAAGAATAAAATGATTAAATTTGCACGCAATAAATTTAAAAGCAAAGCCTATGTCATTTATTGCAGACAAAGTTGTGATGGACGGATTGACCTATGATGACGTCCTTTTGATTCCTTCTTATTCAGAAGTTTTACCCCGTGAAGTTAGTTTAACGACTCGTTTCTCCAGAAACATCGAATTGAAAATTCCATTTGTGACAGCCGCTATGGATACTGTGACCGAAGGGAAGATGGCTATAGCCATCGCTCGTGAAGGTGGTATCGGAGTGATTCACAAGAATATGACGATTGAGGAGCAGGCTCGTCAGGTGGCAATCGTGAAACGTGCAGAGAATGGCATGATTTATGATCCGGTGACCATTAAAAGAGGGTCTAAGGTGCAGGATGCACTTGATATTATGAGCGAATATCATATCGGAGGAATTCCGGTTGTCGATGATGAAAAGAAACTGGTGGGCATTGTGACCAACCGTGACTTAAGATTCGAACAGAACGTAGGCCGTCCGGTAGATGAGGTTATGACATATAAAAATCTGGTGACTACCCATCAGCAGACGGATTTGGTGGCTGCTGCAAGAATACTTCAGGAAAATAAGATTGAAAAGCTTCCGGTTGTCGACAAGGATGGGCATCTGGTAGGTCTCATCACTTATAAGGATATTACAAAGGCAAAAGATAAACCGATGGCTTGCAAGGATTCGAAAGGTAGATTGCGTGTAGCAGCAGGTGTGGGTGTTACGAATGATACATTGGAAAGAATGGCTGCTTTGGTCAATGCGGATGTAGATGCTATCGTTATTGATACGGCACATGGTCATTCCAAGGCTGTGGTTGAAAAATTGAAAGAAGCAAAGAAAGCATTCCCGAATGTTGATATAGTTGTTGGAAATGTTGCAACAGGTGCTGCTGCGAAGATGTTGGTGGAAGCCGGTGCCGACGGTATTAAGGTCGGAATAGGCCCGGGCTCTATTTGTACGACGAGAATCGTAGCAGGTGTTGGCGTTCCTCAATTGTCTGCCGTTTATGATGTGGCTTGCGCATTGAAAGGTACTGGAGTTCCTTTGATTGCCGATGGCGGCCTACGCTATTCCGGAGATGTAGTAAAGGCTCTGGCTGCCGGCGGATATTCGGTTATGATTGGATCTCTGGTTGCCGGAACAGAAGAATCGCCGGGAGAGACAATTATTTTTAACGGACGTAAATTCAAATCCTACCGTGGTATGGGTTCTTTGGAGGCAATGGAATGTGGTTCAAAGGACCGTTATTTTCAGGCAGGAGTAAAAGATGTTAAAAAACTAGTTCCGGAAGGAATCTCAGGCAGAGTACCCTACAAAGGAACTTTGTATGAAGTTATTTTCCAACTGGTAGGTGGACTTCGTTCTGGTATGGGGTATTGCGGTGCCAAAGATATAGAACAACTTCATGATGCTAAATTTACCCGTATTACCAATGCGGGAGTATTGGAAAGTCATCCTCATGATGTAGCCATAACGAGTGAGGCTCCGAACTACAGTCGTCCAGAATAAATAAATAAAGTTATAGTTTGTGAAAGAGGTTATTCCGCAAAAGGGGTAACCTCTTGTTTTATTAAAAAACGTAAGAAAAGTCGGTAGCTATCTGAAAAATACGTATATTCGCCAAGAATTTTCTGAAAAAAAGATGAAACAATATATTTTATTTATTATAAGTGCGTTGATATCGGTTTGTGCTCAGGCGCAGAATGACCCTGTAATCCTGAAGATACATAATAAAAACATTTTGAGATCGGAATTCGAGTATTCTCTGAACAAACATGGCAAACAGAAAGAGGACAATATAGATGATTTTATGAATGATTTCATCAATAGAAAGCTTCTGTCTGAGGCGGCGAAGGAGAAAGGATTGGATACGACTTCTGATTTCAAGAGAATTTATAATTATTATAAAAACAAGCTGACTTGGGATTCTTCTTTATCTGCAAAAGGCAGATCGATAGAGAATGCCATTGATAATCCGGGAAAGAAAGTATGTATTTCCCAAATATTCATAGCTCTTCCTCAGGATGCATCTGCTGATTACCAGAGGAAAGTAAGAAATCGCATGGATAGTATTTATAATATGGCATTGAAAGGGAATCCTTTTGATGCTATTGCCAGCAGTTTTTCGGATAGTGGAATGCGCGCCGGCAGCAGTGAATATATTTTATCTTCACGAAATAAGACGTATAAGGAAGTGGAACAAGTGATTTTTAACTTGAAGGAAGGAGAGATTTCCGATCCTTTTCTTTCTCCTGCTGGATATTATATCGTGAAGATTATCCCGTTACAGACACAAAATAAAACGGACGGGATTGAAAAAACAAGTGATTATCTGCTGCATGAATATGAGGATGGACTTTTGTCGCAAGAATTCATGAAATTTAATGAGAATTTTTCCGATGAACAGTATCAGAGGAATCTGATAGATTACTATAATTCTCATTTGAAGGATTATTCTGTTTCGACGGCTTGCTTCGAAGGTATTCTCATTCAAGGAAAGACTTCGGATTTTACGAAAAAGTTGAGAAAGAAACTTAAGAAAATGCCGGTTGAAAACCGAATGCCTTTTATCAAGACTGAATGCAATACTGATACTCTTCTTTTGGTAAAAGCCAGGGAAGGGGTTTTTGTTAAAGGTGAGAATCCGGTTGTGGACAAACTCGTATTTAATGGGGCTGCGTACAAGGTTGATCCGCAATACCCTTATGCGGCAGTTATAGGCAAGAAGAAAAAAAGAAAGCAATATTCTTTTTCGGAAGTCAAGGCACGTGTGGAAATTGATTATCAGGAGAGAAGAGAGAAAGATGTGTTGACGGATTTGCGTAAGAAATATAATGTTCAGATTGACAAATCTGTTCTGGATACAGTGAACAAGCATTTATAATATAAATAGAATATAATAATTTTAAGAATGAATAGATATCTTAACATCAGGTTTTTTGCCTTACTTTGTTTGCTATTTGCCCGGTTCTTGGCTTATGCACAGGATAATGTGATTGATGAAGTCGTTTGGGTCGTGGGTGATGCAGCAATATTGAAGTCGGATATAGAGGAAGAACGTATCAGGGCTCAATATGAAGGACAAAAATGGGACGGAGATCCATATTGTGTCATTCCGGAACAACTGGCAATTCAGAAATTGTACTTGCATCAAGCTGCAATTGATAGTATTGAAGTAACAGAATCCGAAGTTATCCAGACTGTTGAACGGCAGATGAACATGTATATTCAGCAGATAGGTTCTAAGGAAAAGATGGAGGAGTATTTTAATAAAACTTCCTCACAAATCAGAGAGCAACTTCGTGAAAATGTGCGTGACGGACTTACTGTTCAGAAAATGCAGCAGAAGATAGTCGGTGACATCAAGGTGACACCGGCAGATGTTCGGCGATATTTTAAAGATCTCCCTTCTGACAGTATCCCTTACGTCCCGACGCAGGTGGAAGTACAGATTCTTACTCTTGAACCGAAGATTCCTCAAGCAGAGATTGATAGGGTAAAGGCTGAGTTACGTGATTATACAGATAGAATCAATAGCGGTGAATCTCAGTTCTCTACTTTGGCTTTGGCATATTCAGAGGATCCCGGGTCGGCTCGCCGCGGTGGAGAAATGGATTTTGTGGGAAGAGGAGAATTAGTTCCAGAATTTGCGGCTGTTGCATTTAATCTGACCGATCCCAAGAAGGTTTCGAAAATAGTAGAAACGGAATATGGATATCATATCATCCAACTGATTGAGAGAAGAGGTGATCGTGTAAAGGTCCGCCATATATTGAAAAAGCCGAGAGTTGCCCAGGCAGATTTGGATGCGGCATTGGCACGGTTGGATTCTATTTCGAACGACATAAGAAGCAGTAAATTTTCTTTTGATGAGGCTGCTACGGTCCTGTCATACGACAAGGATTCAAAAAACAATCATGGATTAATGCCGAATCCTCAGACAGGAACTTCACGTTTTGAAATGCAACAGTTACCCCAAGAGATAGCAAAGGTAGTGGATAATATGAATGTAAATGAAATATCCAAGCCTTTTGTCATGACAAACAGTAAGGGAAAGGAAGTCTGTGCCATCGTTAAGTTGAAATCCAAAATCGACGGACATAAAGCAACCATTACAGAAGATTTCCAGGCTATGAAGAATGTGGTTCTTGAAAAAAGAAGATCGGAGAAACTGGAAAAATGGATTGTCCAAAAGCAAAAGAGTACGTATGTACGAATCAGCGATAAATGGCAACATTGTGATTTCAAATATCCAGGATGGATTAAAAAATAAGCTTTGCTATGCTGAAATGGAATGCAAAATATGACAGGAAAGTACAGAAGATGCTCTTTTGGGGTGTCTTATGCCTTTTTGGCGTTTGCATGGCACAGGTGAGACCGATGAGAAAGCACAGAACGACCCCGGTGAAAAATCCGACGAAAGTCTTTCTTCTTCATGCTGACGAGTTGAGCTATAATCAGATATTAAAGCCGGATGCCCAACTGCTGAAAGGAAAAGTCCATTTTCGTCAGGATAATGTCCATATGTATTGTGACAGTGCTTATTACTACGAGAAGTCAAATTCTTTCGAAGCTTACAAGAATGTAAAGATGCAGCAGGGGGATACCCTTTTTCTATATGGCGATTATTTGCATTACGATGGAAATACCCAGATGGCTTTTGTGAGAATGAATGTCAAGCTGATTAACCGGAAAACTGTGCTTACAACCGATAGCTTGAATTATGACCGGCTTTATAATATAGGGTATTTTATTGAAGGCGGAACACTTACGGATGAGCAAAATGTGCTGACCTCGGATTGGGGGGAGTATAGCCCGTCTACTAAAGTAGCCGTGTTTAATTACAACGTTAAGCTTGTAAATCCGAAGTTTACTCTGACTTCGGATACCTTGAGGTATAGTACGGCAACGAAAACGGCAAATATAGTGGGGCCGTCTAATATCGACAGCAAGGAAAATCATATATATTCCGAGTCCGGTTTTTATAATACTGATAAAGAACAAGGAATACTTTTAAATCGTTCGGTATGGACCAATGGAGAAAAACGAATGGTTGGAGACAGTCTCTACTATGACAGGAAGAAAGGTTATGGAGAGGGGTTCAGAAATGTTATTTTGTCGGATAAGAAAAACAAAAATATGCTGACAGGAGACTACTGTTATTATAATGAGAAGACGGGTTATGCTTTGGCTACAAAAAAAGCTGTAGCTATTGATTATTCACAACCGGATTCGGCTTATCTTCATGCAGACTCGCTGAAAATGTTCACATACAACATCAATACGGATTCCGTATATAGAAAAATGTTGGCATACAGGAAGGTGCGTATGTACAAGAAGGATGTACAGGCCGTGTGTGACTCTATGTCTTACAACACAAAGGATTCTTGTCTGACTATGTATTATAATCCCATTTTGTGGAATCAGGGACAACAGCTGTTTGGTGAGGAAATTCGTGCTTATGCCAATGACAGCACGATTGATTGGGCGCATATCATCAATCAGGCTACATCTATTGAACAAAAAGACTCATTGCATTACAATCAAGTGACTGGCAAGGAAATGAAAATTTATTTTCAGAAAGGGACGGTTGAACATACGGATGTTATTGGAAACGTTCAGGTGGTATATTACCCTTTGGATGAAGATAGTACCATGATCGGAATGAACACATCTGTTACAAGCCAGCTGTCGGTATTTATGAAGGACAAAAAGGTGCATAAAATGATAATGAAACCTCAATCGAACGGAACTTTATATCCTATGTTGCAAATACCGAAGGATAAAATGTATATTCCGATTTTCGCTTGGTTTGACTATATACGTCCATTAAATAAAAATGATATATTTGAATGGAGAGGCAAGAAAGCCGGACAGGAGTTGAAGAAAACGGAAAGGAGAGAAGTGCCGTTGCAAAATTTGGATAAATTGAAAGGAGATTAACCATGGCTTTATTCTTAAATTCAAAGACAAGAAAACCTAGAGCGTTTGAACATAAATATATTTATGTAGACGAAAGAAAGGAAAGACTTCAAAAGATAGAAGAACAGGCCAAACGAGAGTTGGGACTGCTTCCTCCGAAAGAATTTGATCCTGAGGATATCAGAGGCAAGTTCGTGGAAGGAACCACACATCTGAAGCGTAGGAAAGAGAGTAACCGTAAACCACTTTCCTATCCGAAACTTTTTGTTATTATTTTAGTTCTGTTGTTTATTCTGCATTGGCTGGTAACGGGTGATTTATATTTTTAGGAGGATACTATGAGCGATATCATTCATTTGCTGCCTGATAATGTTGCCAATCAGATTGCGGCAGGAGAAGTCATTCAGCGTCCGGCTTCTGTCGTTAAAGAACTTGTGGAAAATTCAATAGATGCTCATGCACATTGTGTCCAAGTTTTATTAACGGATTCGGGAAAGACTCAGATTCAGATTATAGATGACGGAACGGGTATGTCGGAAACAGATGCCAGATTGGCATTTGAAAGACATGCGACATCTAAAATAAAGTCGGCATCCGATTTGTTCGCGTTGCACTCAATGGGATTCCGGGGTGAGGCTTTAGCTTCGATAGCTGCGGTGGCGCAAGTGGAATTGAAGACAAGAACTGACAATCAAGAGCTTGGCACTGCAGTTACAATATCAGGTTCCAGCTTAGTGGGACAAGAGGTTGTTTCTTGTGCAAAGGGAAGCACCTTTACTGTAAATAATCTTTTTTTTAATGTTCCTGCCAGACGGAAATTTCTAAAGTCCAACCAGACTGAATTGAGCAATATCTTGTCGGAATTTGAAAGAATAGCTTTGGTACATCCGGAGGTGTCCTTTGAGCTCTATCATAATGGAACCGAGTTATACAAATTGCCGGAAACAACTTTAAAGAAGCGTTTGGTAGATGTGTTTGGGAAAAAGCTGAATGAACAGTTGCTTGACTTGGGTGTGGAAACTACTTTGGCTAAAATTTCAGGATTCGTGGGGAAACCGGATTCGGCAAGAAAAAAAGGAGCAAACCAGTTCTTCTTTGTCAATCAAAGATATATGCGCCATCCTTATTTTCACAAGGCAGTTATGGATGCTTTTGAAAATCTGGTTCCGGTGGGTGAGCAGATTCCTTACTTTATATATTTTGAAGTGGATCCGGCTAATATTGATGTTAATATTCATCCAACCAAGACCGAAATCAAATTTGAAAATGAACAGGCTATTTGGCAGATACTGGCAGCTACGGTAAAAGAATCTCTGGGAAAATTCAATGCTGTTCCATCTATTGATTTTGATACGGAAGGAATGCCGGACATCCCGGTGATGAAACAAGGAGGGTCTGCGTATGTGGCACCTCCGCAACCGGATTATAACCCTAATTATAATCCTTTTGATGATGTGAATGCCCGCCAATGGAGTTATCAGCCAAAGAATGATGTCGACTGGCAGAGCTTGTATAAGGGAATAGAACATTCTCATGAAGAACCTTTACAAATAGAGGATAGTGAAAATACAGAAGCTTCAGCCTTGGTGGAAAAAATTCCTTCATCGGAGTACTATCAATATAAAGGACAATTCGTTGTCACTTCAGTGAAGTCGGGACTTATCATAATTGACCAGCATAACGCTCATGTTCAGGTCTTGTTTGAACAATATATTAATCAGTTGGCCCAAGGGAAAGGCGTATCTCAAGGAGTACTGTTCCCAGAAGTGATTCAGTTGCCTCATTCGGAAGCTGTTGTACTGGAAGAATATATGGATGACTTTAAAGCTTTAGGCTTTGAACTGACTAATTTGGGAGGAGGCAGTTATGCTATAAATGGAATACCATCAGGCTCTGAAGGATTGAATTTCATAGAACTGATTCATTCCATGTTGCATGATGCCATGATGTCGGGTAATGATGTGAAAGATCAGGTAAGAAAGAAGATTTCACTGGCTATGGCTAAATCGGCAGCCATTGTTGATGGGCAGGTCCTGTCACAAATGGAAATGGAAAATCTGGTAGCTTCTTTGTTTGCCTGTAAGTCGCCTACTTATACTGCCGACGGGAAAAAGATTTTTACGATCATAGCAGACCGGGATATAGAAAAAATGTTCAATTAAGGCGTTTTAGCGGGGATTCTGTCAGAATCGAACAAGAAAATAAAAAAATAATCTGAAAGTTTTTGGAGAAATAAAAACTTTATCATACCTTTGCATCGCTTTTGAAAAAGATAGACCGGGCGTTTAGCTCAGCTGGTTCAGAGCATCTGCCTTACAAGCAGAGGGTCGGCG
>DAIRSI010000047.1:0-22412 GCA_036804505.1 Bacteroidaceae bacterium | reverse complement strand
CGTGTAAACGCAATAAGGACGTTCAAGGGCTTAGTTGCGGATTTGAGGATAAATAAACATCATAAGACTAGGGAGGACTATCAACAGTAGCGGCAACGCCACGCAGAAACCTCCGATGACTGCTACGGCCAAAGGTTGCTGCATCTGAGCTCCCATACCCAATCCGAGAGCGAGAGGCATGAGGGCAAGTATGCTTGCTATAGCCGTCATCAACTTAGGGCGAATGCGCAATGCAATAGCATAATTCACGGATTCGGGAACATCGCCTCCGGCCTTTCGGTTCATGTTGTACTGGTGAACAGTGAAGATTGCATTTTCGGCGATAATGCCCACTATCATAATAATTCCTGTATAGCTGCTCACATTGAGCGGTACTCCCGTTATCCACAAGGCAAGAAGAGAGCCGCAAATACCGGTGACGGAAATGAAAAGTACAGCAAAAGAAATTCTCCACTCACGGAACAGAAACATCAGAACACACATGACGAGAACCGTGGCAAGGCAAAGGATCATCATCAACTCGCGAAAAGACTGCTGTTGTTCCTGATAGGCACCTCCAAAAGAAATGCTATAGCCTTTCGGTAAATGAAGATTATCCTTGAACTGTTTCTGAATATCGCCAACAGTACTGCCCAAATCTCTGTTTTCTATACGGGAAGTAAGCGTGATTACACTCTTCAGATTTTCCCTTCGCTGCTGTATTTCCCCCGGAACAATCTTCACCTTGCAGAAATAGGATAACGGACGCGTTGTCCCATCAGGTAGGAATATCAGCTGATGCTCCAGCTTTTCCGGAGAATTCTCCTGATAACTTGTAAATCGCATCAAAATGCGGCGCATCTGCTCCCCATCCTGTATAGAACCAATTTGAAGGCCTCCTGTCATGGCAGCCTGTGAAGGCAATGGCTCAAGCACATTATCATTCTGGCAAAGAGGTATGCCACCGGTATAAGCCGACAATTGTTCCTGAAAATCCCTCAATGTGATCCCAAACTGCGACAAGCGGTCTACATCAGGAACAAACACCAAAGACGAACCGGCAGCCACAAGGCCATTGTCTATATCCACTACTCCTTGAACCTTTCTCATAAGCATTTCGGCCTTTGCCGCACTCTTTTGCAATATTCTGTAATCATCACCGAAAATCTTTACCTCAATCGGTTGGGGCGTACTCATCAAGTCGCCAAGCAAATCGGCTATGCGCTGACCGAATTCTATGGTCATCACTGGCACCTTGGCAGAAATTTGTCTGCGCAACTCGCTTATCACTTCAGGAGTAGTACGCTTGCGATCTTTCTTCAGTTGAATCAGATAATCACCGTAGTTGCATGGGGCCGTTATGAACGACATGCCCAATGCTGTACGGCGTGAATACGTTTCCACATCAGGATTAGCCATAATCATCTTTTCCATCTGGCGACACATTCTATCGGTTTCTTCTATATCCGTTCCGGATGGAGAGTGATAATCCAGAACAATTGTTCCCTCATCAAGATCGGGCAAAAAGCCTGTCTGCATTTGTGTAGATGCGATATACCCTACAGAAATAAGTACCACAACAAAAAAGACAGCTACCCATGGCTTGCGATAGAGCCAAGTTAGCCATGCCACCTTATTAACGGCTGCAACTTCAATCTCCTTGTCATCATGAATAGTTCTGTCCATATTTCTTGGCCGTAAACGTTTCTTATAGCCTATTGCCAGATGCAATACCGGAAGCAACAGCCAAGTCACGAGAAAAGATGCGACCATGGTTATCTGCATGGTATCGGACAATTCCTTGAAAAAGCTGCCTGCCAGTCCGCTCATCAATCGGAAAGGAAAATGAATTACAATTGTGGACAAAGACGAAGCAATCATTGCCGGGAAAAGATTTCCGATAGCTTGTTTCACGGCAAAATATCTGTCTATTTCGGGATTTTCCTCATGTTCTCGGTAGATCTGTTCTATGATAACTATTGCATCATCGATAATCAGTCCTACGGATGCCGCTATAGCTCCCAGCGACATGATATTAATAGTAATGCCAGCAAGGTAAATGAAAAGGACACTCAATGCCAAGGTTACAGGAATAGTCAATATCACCACCAAACTGGCACGCCAAGTACGCAGGAACAGAATCATGACGATGAGAGCCAGAAACAGTCCCTCATAAATGGTCCTCATCACGCTGTGGATACTGTCACCCACAAATGCACTCTGGTTGTAATAGGGCTTCAACTCATAACCGGGAGGCAATAGCTTTTGAGCTTCCTTGGCTTTCACTTCCACATCTTTGGCAAAATCCAGAAGATTGACACCCGGTTGCTTCACAAGATCCACAAGCACGGCATCATTACCATCAGCATTTATCTTCAGGAACTCCTGTTGTTCCTGTACTTCCACCCGGGCCACATCGCAAAGTCTCACCTTGCGCACCCCATCATTGCGGATAACCGTGTTCGACAATTCATCAATGGTATTGATTCTGGTATCCGTCAGTGACAGATACAATCGATTATAGGCAGCAACATTGCCATTCTCCAAGACGAAATTAGTTCCGTTGAGAGCCTCCTTAATCTTCAAAGGAGTAATTCCCAATGCTGTCATTTTATCAGTTTCTGGTATAACTACAAACTCTTTCGCCTTACCGCCATGCAATACTACATTACTTACTCCATTGACACGTGAAAAAACAGGCCGGACAATTAGGTTTCCCACATCACGAAGTTCGATTCGACTGTGAGTCTTGCTTTCCAAAGTAAATCCATAGACCGGATAAAGCGACTGGTTCATTGCCTCAGTAGAGATAATGGTACCGGGGGGGAGAAATTCCTTTATCTCATTGATTCGGCTTTCCAGTTGGGTTTTTAAAGCATAGATATCCAATCCCCATTTGAAATAAACATCAATATCACTGCTACCCCTACCTGTATAGCTTTTTACGATAGTGACTCCCGGCACCTTCTTAACCGCGCTTTCGAGCGGTTTGGTCACAGTTATCATCATTCTGTCTATAGGTTGTTGGCCTGCATCGGCAATCACCGTGATTCTCGGGAAAAGGACCTCCGGAAACAGATTGGTCTGCATCTGCATATAGCAGTATATGCCTGCCATCAATATCAGCAGACCTACAAACATAATCGGTTTACTATATATCTGATGAAAACATTTTTTCTGTATAGAGTTCATTGCCTGTCTATTTTATGATTTTCACTCTGTCACCATCCTGCAACTGATAACTGCCTGTCGTAACTATTTTAGCTGAAGAAACAAGACGGGGTGTTAATATTTCAGTTTTCTCACTGTTGCTGTTCCCTATGGTAACGGGTATCTTTCTGGCGCATCCATTATCCAACACCTCCATAATCCAGAAAGAGGTCATGTTATCATCACTTTGCACGGCGGATCTGGGAAGTATCTGAGTATCATTCCCTCTTTCTGCCATTTTCAGTACAGCCTTTGCCCGCAAGCCTTCAGGAAGGAAAGAGATACTTGTCCGTGCAGGAATCTGCTGCACCTGTGCATTGACATCCATCGTAGCAAGCGGTGTGGACAATACAGCACTGCATTTGCGACCGTCGGGCAAACAGATGAGGCAGGTCTTTCCGGCTTTTGCATACTTCATATCCTCTGTCGGCACTTCTACTTCAAATACCAGACTACCTGTGTTGGCAATGGAACACAAAAGAGAACCTTCGGTTACGTATCCGCCAGATTGCTGCATCACCTCCGTAACAACGCCCGATAAACTAGCCTTCACATTCACTATTCCCGCACCAGGACCCATCATTTCATTCCCTAATGCTGCCCGTTCCTTACTTTCCAGTCGGTACAGCATCTGCCCACGATGTACGATTGTACCCGGTTGCACATAGCACGCAGTAATAAAGGAAGAATTGGGTGCCGTGACTGCACTCTTCTTCAAAAAAGCAGTCAGGGCCGTCAATTCTATTTCCTTGTCAATGTGTCCATAAGAAACGGAAGCAACAGAAACATCCGTTACCGAAGGCTGCTCCGACTCATCACCTTGTTGCATTCTTCCACTGCATCCGATGACCATGACAGCCGACAAATATAAAATCAGTTTATTCTTCATTTTGCTGTTGTATTACCAGTTATAATAATTATATGCATTCACAGCCAGTTGGCGGTTAGCCTCCAATATCATCTTCTGCTGACGTGTCGAAATGACATTCTTCAATGTTGATATGTAATTAAAAACGGACATTTGTCCCGCCTGGATTTCTTTTCGTCCCATTTCTAACAATCTATCATATTCATTTAATTGAGTTCCGAGCATACGAATTCTCCTGTCAAAATCTTCTATAGCCAATGAACATTGATTACACCGAATATTATTTTGCGTCAGTAGATTATTCCTATAAACGGATATTGATGAAAGGGCAGATTGCGTCTCTTGCCTTTTTATCCTTTTCAGTTTCCCATCAGAAAGCAGCATTGAGAATGTGAGCCCTGCACTTAGACCATAGTTCTTGTATAAGGTATTATAGTGAGCTGTTTGCATCCCTAAACTGGTAAATACATTCAGTTGCGGTTTGTATTTCGACTCATATACATGCTGTGATGCGATTGTATAGAGACTGTCGAGATCATATTTTTTCAAAAAGCGTGATTCTCCGGATGCCGTTCTTTTTATTATATCTGTCCTATCCAAGTCCACTGTTCCGGTATCGCGTATACAACATAAGGTGTTAAGTTCCATAAGATGACTTCTAAATGACTGCATACCCGATGCCTTCATTTCATCATTGACCTTCTGTTCAATATGAATTCGCTGAATATCCGACTGGTTTGCCTGTCCCATACCTGCCAGCTTTACAATAAAAGCCTCCTGTCTGGCTAGAATACTCGAAATACTATCGGAAAAAAGTATCTGACTCTTATCGAGCATGCAAAGGATATACTGGTCCGTGACATTCCGTTCTATGTCGTGACGACTCAAACTGATATTATTGTCGAGCATATCGCGCTGTACATTTATTTGTGACTCGGCAGCCTTGTAAACGTTTTTTCCTAACAGAGGCTTCGTCCATGTCAGACCGTATTGGAGACTTCCACTGCTCACACCGAGATCATAGCCGTAGTAATTGTCGGCCGACTGAGCATTCCATTTAAACGAAGTGGTTCCGTTATCTTTCTGGATTATCGGTACAAACAAGTAATTGCCAGAAAGCAATGTCTGGGCATGTGTGTACACATTCATCAGATATTGCTTCTCACTGTTAAGGATGGAAGCCTGATTAGGCTTGTCCAAGAGCAAAGGACTGCTTTGAAAAGCTTTGGCAAGATAGTATTCGAGTGAATATCTTGGCGGTTGTGCTTCAACCGACAGGCCTATGGCAATGAAGGCGACCATAAAAAAAGGATATCTTCTCATGCTTTTTTTGAGCAAAAGTAGAATCCGATTTAGAAGAAATTTTGAATTTCGCTATTTAGACAAAGAATTTAGCCTTTTTTAATCGTAAAGATTTTAGAATCCTATGTTAAATGTATGTCTGCCGTCTCTTAATTCGTAGGTCAAAATCCACCCATGATAATCACAGATTGCCTTCACTATGGCCAATCCCAAGCCATTACCCTTCTTTCTCTCATTCGAATAATTAAATCTTTGAAAGATTTTTTGTTTATCCAATCCCTCCCCTTCACAATTATTTTCCACAATCAGAGTATTTGGCCCCAAAATGATGTCTATCAAACCTTCGGGTGAAGTATTTCGAATGGCATTTACCACTAAATTATCAATCAAACTTTCCAATAAAGAACTATTCGCTTTTATGCTTACATCTGCTCTATCGGTAAACAATTCTATTTTTCGATGATAAAGCTCCGAATAAACAGCCAACCTGTTTCGGATAAATGACTTCAAATCCAATCTTTCAATCGATTTAAATTGTGAGTTTTCAATTTTGGCAAGAAGTAGCAGACTCTTGTTCAACCGACTCATGCGCATAATCGTCTGATAGAGTTGGAAAATGATTTCAAGCTGCTGCTGAGTCAAATCTTCCTGCATCAGCAGGTCCAGTTTGCTCTTGATGACGGCAATAGGAGTTTGAAGTTCATGGGATGCATTCTCGGTAAACTCTTTCTGGCTATTATATGTATCCTTGTCCTTGTGCATCAATTTTTCGAGAGAACGGTTGAGTCGGGCGAATTCCTTTATATCACTTTCCATAAAACAAGGAACATCGCTGTGTTCCAGATTGAATTGTTCTATTTTTTGCAAGGTATCGTCGAAAGGTTTCCAAAGACGACGCGTCAGGAACCGCATGACTAGGAATAAAGACAAACTGAGCACCACCAGGATAAGCACATATTGCAATGTCATTCCCACCATAATATCTTCTTCCAGATCGAGTGGAGGCAATGGTTTTCCCAAACTCATAGCACGAATCACATCCCTCATTTCTTCGGCATAATAAGTCTTTGTCAGAAGATAAAACAAAGGTATTGTGAGAATCAAAATAGCCACAATACAGACAACAAACTGTGATAAGCTTTTATTCAACAGACTCTTCATTTTCTATCCATTTATAACCGGTCCCATAATAAGTTCGTATGCAATTATCAACGCCCGCAGCAGAAAGTTTTGATTTCAAATTCTTAATATGTGCATAAACAAAATTAAAATCATCCATCATGTCGGCCATATCTCCGCTCAAATGTTCAGCGAGCGCACTCTTTGAAACTACCCGCTTACGGTTCTCTATGAGGAAAAGAAGCACTTCATATTCCGACTTTGTCAGTACAACCTGCACACCATTTACTACAACTGTTTTGTTGAGAAGATTGATTTCTATTGAGCCTGATTTCAGCAGATTGTTGTTCTCGAAATTCCGGCGGCGTATTAGCGCAAAAATTCTCATCCCAAGTTCCGGCAGGTGGAAAGGTTTGGCCAGATAATCATCGGCTCCAATCTTTAATCCTTCCACTTTATCGTCCAGAGAATCCTTGGCAGATACAATAATGACACCTGTTTCCGGAGATGTTTCCTTAATTTTCCGAAGGACATCCAGTCCGCTGCCTCCCGGCAACATTAAATCCAGCAAGATACAATCGTACTTGTAAAGATCGACCTTCATCATCGCCTCGCAGAAAGTCAGTGCCTGCTCACAAAGATAGTCTTCATGTCCCAGATAATTAACAATGCTGTCCGACAGATATTTTTCGTCTTCAATAATCAGCAACTTCATATTTTGCACATTTTATTTAGCACAAAAATAAACAATAAATCTGTAGACATTTCGAATTTTCCTTCAAATTGCTATTGGACTTCAAATTTTACAAATAGAAAGGTCGGGATAGTGTTCTACCCCGACCTTTTCAGTTTTAATTATAATCTTACGACAGCCCGTTACTTGCTATATCCCGGATTTTGTTCCAGTTTCGGATTAGCGCTGATTTTACTCTGAGGTATCGGCAGATATCTGTTGTAGGTATGGAATACTCTGTCTTCAATTTTTCTGGCACTAGCTTCGGCGTTCGGATTGATGACAGCTCGTTTGAGCGGTTCCTTCTCACTATAATTAACTGAACCTACCATACGCTGTAAAGTTCCGTTAAGAACTGTTTCGGCAACCATCTTGCCGGAAGCATCTTTCCAACGAAGAATATCGGCACGACGTACTCCCTCTCCTGCCAGTTCCACACCGCGTTCACGACGAATCAACTCGCGAAGTTTTTCTTTCGTAGCATACTTGGTTCTGTCAACTTTAGGCATACCTACACGCTGACGAATAGCATCCAACTTGTCATAAACATCAGCCGAAGGTCCCGACAATTCGTTGACTGCCTCAGCCCAAGTAAGAAGAACTTCAGCATAACGGAATATAATAGGACATGCATTCGTATCCCAAATATCGGAATACTGACCCATCGGATCCAAATATTTCTTCCATGTCAAACCCGTCTTGGAACTGTTGTCTGCTGCCAAAGGATAGTTAGGATTTGTTTTTCCACCAATCTTTTGATCCAACGTATTGAAAATAGCTCCATTAAAATCACTTCCCGGAACAATCACCGTAAGAGCCATACGAGGGTCTCTTCCGTAGAACGGATGAGTGGCATCATATCCCGAACCAGCTTCTTCCTTGGTCAATCCATTGCTCATTTCATAAGCATCAACCAAATTCTGCGTAGGAACAATTGAAGACCAACCTCCGTCGCCATTGTTATACATCTGGCCGATAGTACCCAGACCTTTGGTTGTAGAAATATACTGGACAGCCAATATTATTTCGTCGGAACCCTGTCCGGCAACATTGAACAGATTAGCATATCCCTCTACGCCGGGAGCCAGATTATATTGCTTCAAGTCCATAATGGCCTGAGCTGCATCTTTAGCTCTCTGATAATCCCCCCAATAAAGAGCAGAACGCATCTTGATAGCAAGAGCGGCACCCTTTGCTATTCTGCCCCGGGCAGAAGGAGTGGCATTAAGATCAGGAATCAAGGCGTCGAGTTCGTCATAGACCAGTTTCTTCACTTCCGCTTCCGTATTGCGAGGCACTTGTGCTTCTTCAGCCGATTGATAGTTGCTGATGATAGGAACACCTCCATACATGAAGTTCATGATGAAATAAGAATAAGCCTTGATGGCTCTAACCTGAGCTATGAGGTCCTTTTTAGTTGCTTCATTAGCAAACTTCACCTTGTCCACATTCTCTAGGAAAGTATTGCATTTACGGATCGTGGAGAAATCGTAGAATGACCATCCCGGATCGCCCGGACTCATAGTTCCGTTACCTATGTTTGTAAGTCCTTCCCAAGGGAAGTTGTTGTAACCGAAATCAGAGCCACAGTCCATATAAAGGATTGCTGCACCATCTTCCCAGCCGTCATAACAGCCGATGGCAAATTTCTGGGCATCCTCTTCGCTTTTCCACGTAGTAGTAGGTGAAAGCGCATCTTTTGGAATAGTATCCAAAAAATCGTTACAAGAGGAGAATGATAAAACTGCTATTCCTGCCAATATATAGTTTTTCAAGTTTTTCATATCTATTGTAGTTATCAAATTATTCATACGTTAGTTAAAAAGTTAAGTTCACACCAAAAGAATGAGTACGAAGCAATGGATAGGAAGAAGCACGGTTGCTGGTTGCTTCCGGATCCAGATTAATCTTCATATGGTCTATTGTCAATAGATTTTCTGCTGCGTAATAGATTCTCAAACTTGATACCTTGAGCGTATTAAGAATTCCTTTGGGGAATGTATAACCCACTTGCAGAGTCTTCAGACGAAGGTAACCGGTATTGCTCAGCCAGAATGTAGACATCACGTTACGAGGGTTGCTCGGAGATGTTCTTGCTTCGGCTATACGAGGCATCTGTGCATTGGTATTCGTAGGAGTCCATGCATCTTTCCATATAGTTGCCGGATGAGAAGAGTCACCCACAAATTCACCATAAACCTCAGTATCATATATGTGAGCTACTTTATCAACGCCTTGCCAGATAGTGGAGAAGTCGATGTTCTTATAAGTAACGCCTATATTGAAGTTATAGGTAATAGCCGGCATATCGGTATTCTTATAGTAAGTTCTGTCATTGGAATCCAGTTTGCCGCTACCGTCGGTATCCTCATAAATCAAATCACCGGCCTTGAATTTCTTGCCGAACGGATTGCCATATTTTGCAGTGTATGCATCGGCTTCCTCATCGCTTTTGAAGAATCCGTTAGCACGATACACATAGAAGCTGTTGAACTGCTCGCCCACCTTATGACGATTGTATGAACCGTTGCTGATATACTTGTCAGGACCGCCTCCGAGGTCAAGAATCTTATTCTTGTTGTAAGAGAAGTTGGCCGACAGGTCCAAGCCCCAATCCTTATTCAGTTTCGTATTGTATGCCAAAGAAACTTCTATACCTTGGTTGCGCATGGCACCAATATTATCTTTGTAAGAACCTAATGCAAATTCAGCGGGAGCATCCACATTCATGATAATGCCCGAAGTCTTGCGGTTATAAAAGTCGATAGAACCTGTGAGTTTTTTGAACAAACCGAAATCCACTCCGATACCCCAAGTCGTAGCTTTCTCCCAAGAGATGGTAGCTAAATGGTAGTTGCTCTGATAATAACCGGTGTTCAAGGTACCGTCAAACGGATATTTTGCACCCAGGTTGTAGGTATTCATCCAAGGATAATAATCGTCCAATGCATTTTGATTACCCAGCTGTCCCCAAGATGCACGGATCTTCAGATTGTCGACTACATCCTTCGTTCCTTCCATGAATGCTTCTTCCGAAACGCGCCATGCGGCAGAGAAAGACGGGAAGTATCCCCAACGATGTCCTTGAGCAAAGCGAGAAGATGCATCGGCACGGAAGTTAGCCTCCAGAAGATACTTGCCTCCGAAGTCATAGTTCAATCGTCCGAAGTAGGAAATCATGGAGAGTTCGCGGGTATTGCCTTCGTTGGTCTGTGTAGAAGCGTCACCGGCATTCATATCGGTAAGTTCGTTGTTAGGGAAATTCTTGCGATAAGACTTGTTGTAGGCATAGTTGTATTTCTCCGTATGCCAGCCGGCCATCACCTTCAATCCATGCTGTCCGAATGTCTTGTCGTAGTTCAAGATTGCATCATAATTAGTACGGTCCCACTTGTAGTGGCGGTCATCAAGTGAGTTGGGGTCACTCTTCTTGTTGGCATTATACTGAATGAACTTCTGGAAATACTTGTAATGTTGATAATTATCCACATAAGAACCTTGCAAAGTCAGTTTCAGACCATCCATAATCTGATAGTCCACACCGAGTAAACCGGTGAAGTTGCTGTTGTTTCTGTCAACCGTCATTCCTGAATCAAGCCAAGCAATCGGGTTACCGTCGGAAATAGTGCCATAAGTACCGTCTTCGTTCTTGTTCACGATCCAGGGAGCGATAAGGTTGAGCTGACGAATGATCTGGTCATTGCTTCCTCCGGCGTATGCCGAACTCGGATCCTTGTAATTGTTGCGGATAAAGGCTAGATTGAGATGAGCTGTAAGTCGCTTGGTCAAGTTTACATCGAAATTAGTACGGGCATTGAACTGCTCGCGCTTCGCATTGGGTAGAATTCCTGTCTGATGCAGGTAACCCGCAGAAGCCATATATTTGATTTGGTCCGTACCTCCGGTTACATTCACATTGTGACGAGTCATCACACCTGTCTTGAATGCCAGACCGGTCCAGTCTGTATTTGCATAATGATAAGGATCGGAACCATCTGCGAACTTCTTGATTTCGTCTTCCGTATATTTTGCCTTCTTGCCATTGGCAACCAGAGCCTGATTGTAATAAGTAGCATAATCGGCAGAACTCATACGGTCCACCAAAGTGGAAGCGTCTTGCATACCCACATAACCCGTGTAGGAAATTTTCGGAGCACCGCTATGACCGCGCTTGGTAGTGATGAGGATGACACCGTTGGATGCTTTCGAACCATAAATGGCAGCCGAGGAAGCGTCCTTCAAAACTGAAATAGTTTCGATATCATCAGGATCAAGAGAATTGAGCGTACTAGTTTCAAAACCGTCCACCAAGATATAAGGTGAATCGGAATTGAGCGTACCCACGCCGCGAACGCGGATAGAACCACCGTCCATACCCGGAGCACCGTTGGTTCCAGTTACCGTGATACCCGGCATCAAACCTTGAATACCGCTGGACACATTGGTGATGGGGCGACTTTCCAGTTTCTTGTTGTCGATTTGTGCAACCGAACCTGAAAGATTAGCTTTCTTCTGCACGCCATAACCCACAACGACTACTTCATTGAGCAGTTTGCTGTCTTCCTTGAGTACAACAGACAGATTACGTTTGCCGGCAACCTTCAATTCGCGAGATGTATAACCGATATAGGAAATAACAAGCGTAGCATCATCAGAAGCATCGAGAGAGAAATTACCGTTAAGATCGGTAATGGTACCAGTGGTTTCACCTTTCACGGACACGTTGGCACCTATGATAGGTTCACCCGTTTCGTCCTTGACGAGACCCGTGATACGACCATCCCTGCCTCTGCCAACTGATGTAGACTTGGAACGGCCATCCAGAAGCATGATGTTCTTGCCATTCACCTCATAAGAAATTTCTGTTCCCTTGAAAATGGTATTCAATACTTCGGACACCGGCATATTCTCAGCTTTCAGCTGGACATCCTTGTTCAGGTTGACAGCCTTGGCATTAAATACAAACAGATAATCGGTCTGCTTTTCGATTTCCTGAATTACTTGACGCATAGATATCTTATTCGACGATATAGTCACTTTCTTGGACTGAGAATAAGAGGAGTTGGCAAACACTGCACCCAATACGAGCAACAGGACCAACATGAAAGATTTTCGATAGAAAATATTATTCATATTTCTTTGGACAATAATTTAAGATTAAACTTAGGTTTATTAGTTATTAAATGCCGTTCAAACGGCTTGAAAAAACTATCGACAGCCGGGCTGTCAGTAAAAAAGAATAATATAAGTTCATTCCATAGGCATAAGGATTTATTAATTAATGGTTATAATTTGTTTCTCTGAATCATATAAATATGTAAATCTATTGTCGATTTTCAGAACATCGAGGGCATGTTCTATGCCGTCACCGATAAAGAACTTTCCTGTATAGGAATTACCAAGCAGGCTTTTGTTGTTCACTATGATGCGAATGCCATAATACAGTTCGAACTTCTTGACCATCTCGTACATCGGCAGATTGGTGAAACTCAGCAAACCTCTCCTCCACGAGAAGGGTTCCGTAGAATTGAAGCCCGATTTCATCAGTCGACCATCCTTGACGTAGGCTTCGGTATTGGGCTGCAGCTCTACCAGACTATTGCCATGAGTATCGGTAATCATGACACTACCCTCCATCAAAGAGGTTCTCCATTCCTTATTGGCAGGATAGGCAGAGACGTTGAACTCCGTGCCCAACACTCTGACACGATACTTTCCTGCCTCCACAATGAAAGGTTTTTCCTTATTCTTGCTGACAATAAAATAGGCTTCTCCCTCGAGTTTCACATTACGGTAGTCTCCATCGAAACTGCCGGAATAAGTGAGACGGCTGCATGAATTGAGCCATACCCGAGTGCCATCTGACAATCGAATTTCGGAACGCTGGCCTGCCGGTGCATAAATGCTTTGCAAAGACTGTGCGGAGGTAGCATTGCGATAACTCATCCAGTAATAAGTGAAAGTGAATACCACGGCAACAAGAGCCGCCACCTTGAGGGTTTCCCTCAACACCCATTTCAGTGAATGTCTGGGATTGGCAGAAAGTTTTTCCGCAGTTACGGCCTTGGTGTTCCACAGGGCAATGTCGTACAGTTTGCGCTGCTCCATGTATTCCCGACGGTTGGCATCGCTTTGGGCTATCCATTCCACTACTTGACGGGTTTCCCGCTCATCGGTTTCGCCTGCTATGTATTTCCGTAATAATTCGATATTCATATTTTCGGTTTATATTAATGAAACGATTCGGAGACAATAATCCCTAAACAAAAATCAAAAAAAAATTCAGATGAATAAAAAGATGAAGGCAGGGAGATAATCCTTCAAGGCTACGCGCAGCAACTTGAGGGTTTTGGTGATGTGATATTCCACGGCCTTGGCCGACAAACCCAGAGTCTGGGCAATCTCGTTGTTAGTTTTGTGCTGGAAGCGGCTCATGACAAAGATGCGGCGTGACTGCGCAGGCAGTGACTGTAGGGTTTTGCTGACAATAGCCTCTACTTCACCGGAAAAAATTTCGTCGGGATCGCATGCTTCCAGAGAAGAGATGCGAATGGAGAGATCGTAATCTCGCCAAGAGGCCATTTCGCTCAAGGTGGAACGCTTTACCTCTTCATGCTTAAGATAATCGAGCGACTTGTTTTTGAGTATGGCAATCAAGAAGGGGACAATGGGATCCAGGTCTTTCAGCTTGAGCTGTTCCCAGAGTTTGATGAGAGATTCGGAGGCAATGTCCTCGGCGGCACCTTCATCATGGACATAAGATTTTGCAAAATAGAATGCTTTCTTATAGTATGCGTTGTAGATTTCGGTGAATTTTTTGTTGTTTGAATCCATTTTGAGTCATGCTGTTGTTCTCTAAGTGCAAATAAACAACAACATTTCTGAAAAAGCAAACAAAGTGCATGATAATTCACCCGTGGCCGTTACCGAAATCCCTATGGTGAATATATTCTACTCCACCTGAAATGTCAGCACTGCCGGCTTCAGCAAGGGCGAAGTGAGTTTGATGGTGACTGTCCCTTTTCCGGTAGCAAAGACATATCCCAGCAGTTTCCCGTTCTTGCAGCGCTGTATGTTATCGCGGAAATTATCGGCAGCATTGTCATAACTGCTTTCCAAACCCAAGAGACGGGCGGGACCTTGAATCTCGCATGTCACTTCATTATCGGCTAGCACTACAGGGATGCCCTGTTCGTCTTCAATGTGAATAAGCAAGTGCAGGCAGTCTCCGGCATGAAGCTTTTCCGTTCTGTCCAGTGAAGCTTTGACGGCATAAGGCAGACCACTTGTGCGGATTTCATCATCGGCTACAGTCTTGCCTTTCTTGTAGCCCACGACTTTCAGGACTCCGGCTGAATATGGGATATCCCAATAGATAACGGCAGTCTTGTCATCATATGGCTTGCGCTCGCCTATCCGACGGCCATTAAGGTAAAGTTCCGCTTCATCGCAATTGGTATAGGCAGCCACACGGACTTGTTCGCCATCCTCATAATTCCATATGGCAGGGGCATTAGTCAGCATCCATTTGCCGGCTTTGCCCAGCGGATATGCTCCTACATAGACCACCGGGGATTCCGACCACAAGGCACGGCGGAAATAACCTTGCGGCTTGATGTTTCCCGCCAGGTCGATGAGGCCGGTGGTAAAACCACGGGAGGGCCATACTCCGGATTCGCCCAGATAGTCATAACCAGACCAAAGGAACTGCCCGAAGATGTAGTCATTGTCGCGGACGGCTTTCCAGGCATCCAGTCCATGACCTGTCTCGCTGCCGTAGAACACACGCTTAGGATATGCGGTATGGTCCTGCTTGTAGCGATATTCGGTATAGTTGTAACCCACCACATCCAATGCTCCGGGATAATCCGTTTCGTTGGACATCACAGCACCGGCAAGAGCGGCTGTGACAGGACGGGACGAATCGTACTTTCTCACCACAGGGGCAAGTTCCTTTGCAATATCGCCCAAGCGCTCGGCACGGGGTTGCCCTTTGAGATAGCCTCTCACGTACTGCTGAGTGGTACCTTCTTTTTTATCGAGTACAGGATGGGAATAGGGGTCATTGGGATAATCCACTTCGTTGCCGATGCTCCACATCATGACGGAAGGATGATTACGGTCGCGACAAACCATATCTGCCACGTCACGCTTGCTCCATTCACGGAAATAGAAGGAAGAACCCTGGAATCCGGGAGTTCCTTTGTTCCATCCGGCAATCCATTTCTTCTTGGGATACTCCCATTCGTCGAAAGCCTCATCCATGACCAGAAGGCCCAGCTCATCGCACAAATCATAGAGACAGGGAGCCTGCGGGTTATGGCTCAGGCGAATGGCATTGCATCCGAGTGACTTCAGTTGCATGAGTCTGCGACGCCACACTTCCTTGGGCACGGCGGAACCCAGGCAGCCGGCATCGTGATGAATGCAGACGCCTTTCACTTTCATGTAACGGCCGTTCAAGGCAAAACCTTTGTCGGGATTGAAAGTGAGAGAACGGAGGCCGACTTTGGTTTCGGTGCGATCCTCCACCTTCCCGTTCTGCAAAACAGTGGTGCGAAGGGTATAGAGACAAGGGTTATCGAGATTCCATAGTTCGGGACGGGAGATGGCGAGACGAGTCGCAACGAAGGCTGTACCATCAGGAGCAACGGAGCAAGAGCCCGTTCCCGAAGCCACTTTCGTGTTTTGCGAATTGAAAACTTCGTGCTGCACTTTTACTCCGCAAGAAGATTTTTCTTGATTGTCAATCTCGGTGCGAACAGACAGAGTAGCATTGCCTTTGCCCACGGTAGCGGCATAACTCACGCCCCACTGATGGATGTGCACGGGATTGGCATAAACCAGATAAACATCGCGGTAGATGCCGGAACCGGTGTACCAGCGGGAATCGGCATCTTGGGAATGGTCCACACGGACAGCCAGAACGTTGCGACCTCCGTAATGGATATAGGGAGTGAGGTCATACATGAAAGAGACGTAACCATTGGGCCGCTTGCCCACCCACTTGCCGTTGATAAAAACTTCGCTGTTGTTATAGACTCCTTCAAAATAGATGAAGACGCGGCGACCTTTTGCTTCGGCTGGGATGTTCAGATCTTTTCTGTACCAGCCGATGCCACCGGGCAGATAGCCCGTACAACTGGCTAGAGCAGGGCTTGCCGTAGATTCCACACTCCAATCATGGGGTAGGTTGAGCGTTCTCCATCCGGAAGCGTCAAAGTACTCGGCACCGCCGTAGGTGACGTCGCCCAAATGAAAAGACCAGCCGTCATCGATTAATTCGCGGTTGCCAAAACCTTGGCACCAAGCGCTCACGGCAAACCATTGCGCCAGAAAAAGAGTAAGGAACAGATGTTTTTTCATGATTTGAAGATTTTTGCGGACCGGAAGTCCGAGGCCGAAAGGTTATTTCCCCAGCACCCAATTTTCGATAACCGCAGGGAAGTATTGATATTCCAACTGATGGACACGGGCAGCAAGAATGTCGGCTGTATCGCCTTCGAGAACGGGGCATTTTGCCTGGAACAGTGGTGCACCGGAATCGTAAAACTCATTGACGAGATGGATGGTGATACCGCTCTCCTTTTCACCGGCATCGAGGACTGCCTGATGCACGTGGTGACCATACATGCCTTTGCCGCCATGCTTGGGGAGAAGGGAAGGGTGAATGTTCACAATCTTGTCGGGGTAGGCAGCCAGCATCCAGTCGGGCACGTGGGCCAAGAAACCGCCGAGAACGATGTGGGTGATGCCGTATTCCTTCAGCAACTGTGCGATGGGGCCATCGGGGGCAAAATCAGTTTTGGGAGGGCACACGTAGGCAGGTACACCTGCTGCACGGGCCTTGTCCAAAGCTCCGATGCCGGCCTTGCTGGCTATGAGGAGCACAACTTCTATCTGGGGATGATTGCTGAATACTTGCATGATGCGCTCGGCATTTGTTCCGGTGCCAGATGCAAAGATGGCGATTCGATTCTTCATTTTGTTCTTATGATTTATTGTGCGACAAAATTACGGAAAAATATCCGAGGGACGTATTCATTTACGGGTTATTTTGAATCGGGTAGTGCAAGAATGTGACATTCTTCAGAAAAAGCGTGAGAATCAGTCCAGAAAGGCACATGAATTCTACACGCTATTCTTGTCAAGCGGTCCTTCCTTATTTATGAACGACCGCCAGTATTTTACGAACAATATATTTACGGATTATTCTTCCGCCACAATCACACCCCAAGCCGGAATCTTCACTGCAGCATTCTCTGTCAGCTTCTTGCCGTCCAGCAGACTGGAGGACGCGCCGAAAGGATAGGCAATCGTCATCTCGCCGCCACTGTAGTTGAAGATGTAATGAATCTTCCGTCCCTTGGCATTCATGCCGTTGCGCATGATGATAGGGAAACGGTACTTCCCGTCGAACGGCAGTACCTCGGCACGCCGTGCGGAACGTTCCACAACCTTGGCAAGCAATTCATCCGAAGGAACGGTAGCCACATAAATGAGATGTCCCTTGCCGTAAGCATTCTCCGTGATGCAAGGCCATTTACCGAAGAACGGATGGTTGATGTAAGCCAGTGGTTTGGCCGTTTCGGGAATGAGGAACTCCGTCCACGTTCCGGCAGCCTTCCGGGTGACACCCAGCTCATTCACTTTCAAATCCATATCGCCGATGGAGGAATATTCCTGATAGTAGAAACCGCAAGCCTTGCGCAAAGGGCCGGGGGCTTTCATGGGGCGTACGGCCGAGTTCTCGTTGCAGAAGCCGCTCTTGAACATCATCACCACTTCGCCGCCGTTCTTCACGAATGCATCAATCTTTGTCAGCAAATCGTCCGTTGCCACGTAGAGAGGCGGAATCACTAGCATACTGTAGTGACTGAAATCGGTCATCTTGTCGCACGGCACGATATCGGTCTCGATATTCTGACGGTAGAGGGCATCATGCAGACTCCTCACCGGATAGTTGTCCGTAGAAGAGAAAGGCATGAACTGCAATGCATAGTAGGAATCATGGCTGTAGAGGATTGCCACCTTGTTGGTCTTCTTCAGATTTACCAGCTCCTTGCCCACTTTTTCGAGCTCGTGAGCGGTGGCTGTATATTCGTTGAACACCCTGTTGGCCTCCATATCATGCCCGAGCAGTCCGCCCCAGTAGGTTTCCTGCCCGTAATGCAAAGTGCCCCAATGCCAATACTCAACCATGTTGGAGCCGCTCGCCAGATGACTATACACGTTCTGATGCAACTGCCCGTCGTATGGAGGATACTGCCCTTTGCTGTCCCAGCCTATGGCCTGTGCATTCGTCTCGGTCACGATGTAGTTACCTTTGGCTACCGTGCGCATAAAATCACCGGCATAAGCAATGGACTGTCCGTCCTGCTTGTCCTGCACATCATGGTAGATGTTGATAGCAGGATATTGCATCTGCTTGAAAGCCTCCACCTGGTCTATGTTGTGAAACGCCGGCATGAAGCAGTGCGTCACAAATTGGTCCTTACGCTTGTATTCGTTCACAATGTTCACCTGCCAGTTCAGGAAGTCGGCCGTCGCCTTGCGGTTCCACCGCTCCCACTCGTTCTTGTAGGACGGACAGGTGGCACCGTCACGCTTGTAGAGTTCATCCCAGTTATACACGTTCATACCCCAGTAGTTCAGTCCCCACGCCTTGTTCAGCGCCGGCAGGTCATCGTGCCATTTATCCTTGAGATAGGCTTTGAAGCCCTCAAAATAATCTTCATTGTTCACGCCTCGTGCCTCCAGCTCGTTGTCCACCTGATAGCCGATGATGGCAGGGTTCTTGGCATAGCGTTCCATCAGTTTGCGGATGATGCGTTCGCAGAAGAAACGGTACTTGGCATTGTAGAAATCCATGTTCTGACGGATGCCGTAATAGCTGCGGCGCCCGTTGGTCTGCTCCGCCAGCACCTCAGGATAATTCTTGGCCATCCATGCCGGAATACTATAGGTGGGCGTGCCGAAAATAATTTTGATGCCCGCCTTACCCAGCTTGTCGACAATGCGGTCCATCCAGTCGAATTCGAACTTCCCATCACTGGGTTCAAACAGTCCCCACGAAGATTCCCCGATGCGCACCACCGTGGTTCCGCTTTCCTTCATCATCTTGATGTCGGTGTCCAGACGGTCGGTCGGGGTATACTCGCTGTAATAGGCGGCCCCGTACAGAGGCTTGTCGAAATGATACTGTGCCGCCATCCTGCCGGGGATGAAGGCAAGGCTCCCCAAAAGAGCCATAGCTACTAAGTTTTTCATATATGCAGATATAATTTTATTTCGTTTCATTCGCGTGCGATAATTTCATCCAGCACTACTGCCGGAGTGAGGGCCTCCACGGTAATCTTCCGAGCCGAAGCCGACGGTGCCACCTGAATGGTGCGGCGTGCCTGGTTGAAGATGACATCCTGCATCCAGTCTTCTGTAGGGTATTCAGGTTGGAAATGCACCACAGCCGGCGTCTCTCCTTCGACGGATACTTTCACCTCGAGCGTCTTCGTACCTACAGGATTGTTGGGAACGAAAGCAAGCACCAGTTGCAAAGGCTCCTTCGATGCGGGAATCTCTGCCGTGAACACATCGTTCTTTGCCAGTGACAAGGCTTCGCGGCTATATCCCAATTCTTTGATGAGATAGGAATCCTTGCCGAAAGTTCCTTCCGACGGTTTGATAACTGTGGTCTTTCCCGTGAAACCGGTAATAGGTCCTGACAGCTTCGTGGTATCTACTGCGGCAAATACCGAAAGCTGACGAGGCTGGAAGTCCATCATGTTCTTCCATTTGCCATCAAGCATTGTATTGTAGCGTTCGGTCATTCGGGCTATGTCATTGAATCCGGCCACCGCCTCGCTCCACGCACCTTTTCCGTGACGTGCCAACTGGGCACCAAGCATCTTGCGGTTCATCTCACTGCAAGCGCAGAACGGATATTCAATCAGTTCAAACCAATGAGCCCGATGAACTTCATCAATCATCGGAGCCAATGCCTTTACGGATTTCTCCAGCTGCTCGAAACGTACCAGCCTTTGGGCAACTTCCGCATCGCTCCAAGGCAAATCGGCAACTTCCTCACGCGTCTTGTCATACGTGCGGCTGTTCCCCAGAAATTCGGGGCGACACTGATAATTCAGCGCATTATATTCCAGATAAAGCGGAAGCAGTTTCTCGGCCAACTCAGCGCCGAACTCTCTCGTCAGCCATGTCTTTATGTACTGTGTGCAATCGCGGTTCCCGAGAATATTCTTGTCCCAAGCCATGTCCATGCAGTATTCCAGAAGAAACTCTCCAGGTTTGATATCACCCACATTGAGAACCCACAATTTGCGCACGTTCTTTTGGTAAGCCCGTTCTAGTTCCGTCTGCATCAAAGCAGGAGAAGTGGTGCCCAACCATAGATAATCATGAGGCCGGCCCCAGTAGGAAATATGGTAATACAATCCGCTGCCACCCGAACGTGCCTGCTCCTCCTCATTCGGCAGGTAACGGATGTAGCCGTAGTTATCATCCACCCACATCAGAGTAACGTCATCGGGCACCTTCAGTCCGGAGTGGTAAATTTCAAGGACTTCCTTGTAAGGAATGAATACCTGCGGTACCTTGGTCACGTCCTTGTTGATATATTTGGCAATGAGATTGCGCTGTTCCTTGATAATTTCCGTCAGAGCCTCACGGCCTTCGTCCACACTCTTCACTCCTAACATGCCGCTGTCATGAATACCGCGCATACCCAGCGTGAAGTAATTGTTGGAATGAGCCACTTCCTTCACACGGTTTTCCCAGAAGTCCAACACATTCTGCCGGTTGTGAATGAAATCATATTCACCCACACCAACCTTGCGCCATTCGCCGTTGGTATTTCGTTGCATCGGCTCGCAGTGGGAAGTACCTATCGTGATGCCATACTTATCGGCCATCTCCCGATTTCCCTCTGTGAAGAAAAAAGGAACCGAGCATTCGTGCATGGCAGGCCAGAACGTGTTGGCACGAAGGCGAAGCAGCAGTTCGAAGATGCGTTCGTGGGTCTTGGGACCTATCCTGCCTGAAACATCCGAAGGATCGTCAGTCTTCCAACTCCAGGGGCACATTCCCCAATCCTCATCATTGATGAAGATTCCACGATAGGCCACGGCCGGCTCCTGCACCGACTTATAATCTGCCGGAACAGACCATTTATTCAGTTTACCCGGCACATTATCGGCCCACCACACCCAAGGTGATACGCCCAACAAGCGCGAAAGCTCACCCACACCGTAAGCAGTTCCATTAGCATCAGAACCGGTAATGTGAAGCACTCCGCTCTTCATCTCCATCCGGAAAGCCTCGTGACGTCCGGCAAGAGCATCTTTCTCCCCAGCTTTCAACGTATGCACCACAATATTTGCAGCACCGTTCGACGGGGCAGAACGAAACGAAGCATCCAAAACACTCCTCATATCCTTAGCGACTACGTCCAGAGCTGTTCTAACCACCAAAGGAAGATTCTTGTCGGTCTTATAAGAAACTGTCTGGCCTTTGGAAAAAGCAAAAGGTTTTTCAGCCGCCTTTATCGAAGGCGATAACATAACACACGCAAGAAACAGCAATAATGCAGATTCTATTTTTCTCATAAACTATAATGATAATGAATTAATACTGTAAAATAAAGCTTTCCGCCCGAGGCAGGAACAGGTCATGCCCCTTGGCATTCAAATGGGCATGGTCGTCGGGGCTTTGGAAGTAGATTTTTCTGAACGTATCGCTTTCAGCATGTACACCCGAATATCTGGCACAATCGAACACCGGAATGCTATGAGCCCCGCACACCTCCTTCGTGGCATCCACCACTTTCTCGAAATTGCTCCCGGTGAAATTCTTACAGTCCCAACTGGTAAAGAAGAAAATCTTCGCCTTCGGATATCTCTCAATCAACCCTTCACAAAGGATATTCAGTTTTTCCTTATACTTATCTATTCCACCGATAGAATCCAGCAAAGTAGCATCATTATGGCCGGCCACCACTACCACATAATCCAAAGAATCTGCCATCACTTTCTTGTATCGGGTGTACATAGCCTCCCCGAAGCGTCCCCGGTCCATTGCCACGCAATTCCCGTTGATGCCATAGTTGAAATACCGCATGTGATGCTTCTTTGCAAACTTGTAATGCCAAGTGTTCTCCACCGGCTCCCGATGGTTCCGGACATAACTATC
>DAIRSI010000046.1:0-22635 GCA_036804505.1 Bacteroidaceae bacterium | reverse complement strand
TAATGAGTATTGACTTATATGAAAAGAGGGCGAGTCGTTTTGACACACCCCCTTCTTTATGTGAATCATTTATTTTTTCCAAAGTTTGGTCATATCCTCAAGCGTCTTTCCTTTTGTCTCAGGAACCATTCGCCAAACAAAAATTGCGGAAATCACACAAATTGCTGCGTAAAGGCCATAGGCAAAAACAGGACTGAAATCATACATTGCAGGGAATGTCGAAGATACTAAATAATTGAATATCCACTGAAATGCGACAGCTATTGCGACAGCAGCTCCTCTAATCGTATTAGGAAATATTTCAGAAATCAATACCCAGCAAATGGGACCCCAAGACATCATGAAGAAAGCCGAATAAACCATTATGCTGATAACGGATATAACACCATTTAACTGCATTATATCACATATTGCAACTGAGGCGGCACCAAGAGCCATCCCTAGAGAACCAATTATTAGCAAGGGCTTTCGTCCTACTTTTTCAACAGTAAATATGGCTACTAATGTAAATGTTATATTTATAATTCCCATCAGCACGGTTTGCATCATTCCTCCACCTTCCATGCCCATTTTCTCAAAAATACGAGGAGCATAATATAAAACAGCATTAATACCAATTGCTTGTTGGAAAACAGATAATAAAATACCCACAATAACAACTGTTACACCATATGTAAACAATTTTTCGGTTTTTTGAGTAGCCGTTTCCTTGATTGCTAAAAGAATTTCTTTTGCTTTAACGGGTCCATTTATCTTTTCAAGAATATCGTATGCTTTTGAATCTCTTTTACACATAGCCAAGTATCTGGGTGTTTCCGGTACAAAACATACTAAGATTGTAAACAACCCAGCTATGTAAGCTTCACTGCCAAACATGTATCGCCAACCAGTGGTGATTGCCCATTCATCAGATCCTGCTGCAATTGTCAAGTTTTCTCCAACCTTTTCGATAATTGGGTTTGTATGGTTGCCCATAATCATATAATTAACAAAATAAACAACTAGCATACCAAAGATAATTGCAAACTGGTTACAACTAACCAACGTTCCACGAATGTTTGAAGGAGCAACTTCGGCTATATACATGGGACAGACTGCAGAAGCAAGACCAACTCCTACTCCACCTATGATTCTATAAAAATTAAAAGCGAACATGAGTGATTTGGAAGGAACTCCATATGGGAATATAAGAAATTCAGGATAATACGAACCCATAGCGGAAAGGAAAAACATGATTCCTGCAAAAATCAAAGAATTTTTTCTGCCCCAATTCGATGCCAAAATTCCGGAAATCGAACTTCCTATTACGCACCCGATTAATGCACTAGAAGCAGTAAATCCATGTAAAAAATTGCCGTAACCAAAGTTACCTCTTATAAAAAAAGCTTGCAAACCTTTCTCAGCTCCAGAAATTACGGCTGTATCATAACCGAATAGAAGTCCACCCAGGACAGCAACGGATACGATGCTAAATAAATACATTTTGTTTCCACTATTGTTACTCATAGTTTTATAGATTTAAATAAAAAATTATCTTTATTTTTTTACAAAAATATGTAATAATCCCAAAGAGGACTTAATTCTTTATGAATACTTAACGTTTTAATTACGATAAGTAATACGAAAGGAAGTCCAAAAACTGGATTTTTATTCTTTCTTCCAATAAAATAATGCATATTTACCTTTTTAAATAAACTTATTATTGGATTTATACCAATATTCGTAATAAATAGTTACTTTTGCATTTCAAATAAAAAAACATTGTTATAAAAGTATGTGCACTACTGCAAAACTATTACTTCATTGCCCTGACAAACAAGGAATATTGGCTGAAGTGACCAATTTCATCACTATCAACCAAGGAAATATTGTTTATTTGGACCAATATGTTGATCACGTGGAAAATATTTTTTTCATGAGATTGGAATGGGAATTGGAAAATTTCACGATTCCAAAAGAAAAAATAGAAGATTATTTTAAAACTTTATATGCACAAAAATATGATATGGATTTTAAACTGTATTTTTCCGATCAGAAGCCAAGAATGGCTATTTTTGTGTCAAAGATGTCACATTGTCTGTATGATATTCTAGCTCGATATACTGCTGGAGAATGGCAAGTAGAAATACCACTTATTATCAGTAATCATCCGGATTTGAAACATGTAGCCGAACTTTTCGATATTCCATTCTATATAATTCCAATTAATAAAGAAAACAAAGAGGAACAAGAAGCCAAAGAACTTGAATTATTAAAGAATAATAATATAACTTTCATCGTTCTGGCACGTTATATGCAAGTAATTTCTGAGAAAATGATACGGATGTATCCTAATAAAATAATAAATATACATCATTCCTTTCTGCCGGCTTTTGTAGGAGCCAAACCCTATCATGCAGCATTCCAGAGGGGCGTGAAAATAATAGGCGCTACCAGTCACTATATAACCACTGAATTAGATGCTGGGCCCATTATTGAACAAGACGTAGTAAGAATTACTCATAAGGATACTCCGGAAGATTTGGTCAATAAAGGAAAAGATTTAGAAAAAATAGTTCTTTCCCGCGCTGTAGCCAAACATATTGAAAGAAAAATTTTAGCATATAAAAATAAAACTGTCATATTCAGCTAATATATGGAAGTTGCAATTATAAAATATAACGCAGGTAATATATATTCAGTAGTACATGCATTAAAAAGATTGAATATAGAACCTTTGGTCTGTGATGATCCTGAAAGAATTCAAAAAGCCGACAGGGTTATTTTCCCCGGTCAAGGAGAAGCTCATTCGACAATGAAATATCTAAGGGAACACAAACTGGATCTTCTGATTAAAAATTTGAAGCAACCGGTTTTGGGTATTTGCATTGGCATGCAACTCATGTGCCGGTATTCGGAAGAGGGAAATACTGACTGTTTGGGAATATTTGATGCTGAAGTAAAAAAGTTTTTACCGACGCATCATGAGGAAAAAGTTCCTCACATGGGTTGGAATACTCTATACGATTTAAAATCTGATTTATATAAAGATATCAAGAACTCGGAATTTGTATATTTTGTTCATAGCTTTTATGTTCCTCTATGTGACCATACGATTGCTACAACAGATTATATACAACTATTCAGTTCTTCATTGCATAAAAATAATTATTATGCCACCCAATTCCATCCGGAAAAAAGTGGCAGTACAGGAGAAAAAATATTGACCAATTTTCTAAATATAAAACTATGATAGAAATTATACCTGCAATAGATATTTTAGACGGAAAATGTGTCCGTTTGAGCCAAGGGAAATATGATACCCAGAAAGTATATAATGAAGATCCTTTGGAAGTTGCCAAAGAGTTCGAAGCTTATGGCATAAGACGTTTGCACGTTGTAGATTTGGATGGTGCACACTCTAAACATATCATCAACTATAGAACTTTGGAAAGAATTGCAAGCAGAACATCTCTTGTAATTGATTTCGGCGGTGGTATCAAAAGTGACGAAGATTTAGTCATCGCTTTTGAAAATGGTGCACAGATGGTCACCATTGGCAGTACAGCTGTGAATGACCCTGAACTTTTTTTGAAATGGCTAGATCGCTTCTCTGACGAAAAAATCATTTTAGGTGCTGATGTAAAAGATAATAAAATAGCTGTAAACGGTTGGACAGAAGAAAGTTCACAAGACTTGATGCCATTCTTACAGTATTATATTGACAAAGGAATCATCAAAGTCCTATGTACTGATATAAGCCGAGATGGTATGTTACAGGGCCCTAATACAGATATATATAAAGAGATTATAAAAAAATTCCCAAGCTTATACCTGATTGCAAGTGGAGGTATCAGTAGTCTGAATGATATAAAAAAACTGAACAAAGAACAAATTCCTGCCGTAGTTTTCGGAAAGGCTTTGTATGAAGGTAAATTTACGCTGAAAGAATTAAATAATCTATTGGAAACCATAGACAAACCCGAATAATTCATGCTAGCAAAAAGAATCATTCCCTGTCTTGATATCAAAGATGGACAAACGGTAAAGGGTACTAATTTTAAAAATCTTAGGCAAGCGGGCGACCCGGTAGAACTGGGTAGAATATACAGTGAACAAGGTGCCGATGAATTGGTTTATCTGGATATTACGGCCAGTCATGAACAAAGAAAGACCTTTACTGAACTGGTGAAAAGAATCGCTGCAAATATAAATATTCCTTTCACTGTTGGCGGAGGGATCAATGAATTGAAAGATGTAGACAGACTGTTGCAAGCCGGTGCCGATAAAGTGTCTATTAATTCAGCTGCTATACGCAATCCCGAACTTATAAATGAAATAGCCGATAATTTTGGCTCTCAAGTTTGTGTCGTAGCCATTGATGCCAAAGAATCAGAAAACGGATGGAAATGCTATTTGAATGGGGGAAGAATCGAAACAGACAAAAATTTGTTTGAATGGGCCAAAGAAGTTTGTGACAGGGGTGCTGGTGAAATACTTTTTACAAGTATGAACCATGATGGAGTAAAAAAGGGATATGCAAATGAAGCCCTTTGTACTTTATCCGAGATTCTCACGATACCCGTCATTGCATCAGGGGGTGCTGGCTGTAAAGAAGATTTTAAAGATACATTTATAAAAGGAAAATCAGATGCAGCATTAGCTGCCAGTGTTTTTCATTTCGGAGAAATTAAAATTCCGGAATTAAAATTGTATCTTTGCACCCAAGGAATTAATATAAGATTATAAAACCTAACAAGATAGATTAAAATGGATTTGGATTTCAAAAAAATGAATGGACTTTTACCGGCTATCATACAAGATGCCGTAACTCGAAAGGTTTTAATGTTAGGCTTCATGAATGAAGAAGCATACAATAAGACAATCGAAACTGGAAAAGTTACATTCTATAGCAGAACAAAGAATCGCCTTTGGACAAAGGGAGAAGAAAGTGGAAACTTTCTAAATGTTGTTTCAATAAAACCCGATTGCGATAATGACACATTACTCATCGAAGCTAATCCTGTAGGTCCTGTTTGCCATAAGGGAACTGATACTTGTTGGGGAGAAACAAATGAAAAGAATCCTCTCCTCTTCTTAACTGAATTACAAAATTTTATAGAGAAAAGGCATAATGAAATGCCAGAAGGGTCCTATACAACCAGTTTGTTTAAGGATGGGATTAACCGAATGGCTCAAAAAGTTGGAGAAGAAGCACTTGAAGCTGTTATAGAGGCTACTAATGGAACAAATGAAAGATTAGTATACGAAGGATCTGATTTTTTGTATCACTTGATTGTTTTACTTACAGCCAAAGGATTGCGCATTGAAGATTTGGCTCAAGAATTAATTGTACGTCACGATGCCAATTGGCACAAACATTAATAAGATATGTTAATCGATTATAAAAATGTAAATGTATATCAACAGGATACCTGTATTCTGCATGATGTCAATTTTCAACTTGATAAAGGCGAATTCGTATACTTCATTGGTAAAGTTGGTTCTGGGAAAACAAGCCTTTTAAAGACTTTTTATAAAGAAATCGATATAAAAGAAGGAGAAGCCGAAATTCTGGGTTATAACTTGAAAAATATCAAATCCCGCCAAATTCAAGAGTTGCGCAGAAAGCTTGGTATTGTCTTCCAAGATTTTCAATTACTGACTGACCGTTCAATTTATGAGAATCTTGATTTTGTTCTTAAAGCGACAGGATGGAAAGACAAAATAAAAAGAGCTGAAAGGATTGAAGAAGTTCTCACTCTTGTCAATATGGAAGACAAAATAAAGAAAATGCCAGCAGAATTATCTGGAGGAGAACAACAACGCGTTGTGATAGCTCGAGCTATTCTGAATTCCCCTGAATTGATTTTAGCAGATGAACCTACAGGTAATTTGGACACAGATACTAGCAAACAGATAGTTGAACTACTTGAAAGAATTTGTGAAAAGGGTTCAGCTGTAGTTATGACAACCCATAATGTTCAAATCTTGCAACAATATCCTAAAAAGATATATAAATGTGATAATGGTATCTTTGATGAAATTGACAAAAAATCAGATTCCGAAGAAGAGATAGAAGATACAGTTGAAGAAACTGTTTCGGATGATTCAAATGAAATAAACAATAATTAATAAATACCAAGCGAAATGAAAGTATTAAAGTTTGGAGGAACTTCAGTCGGTTCAGCACAAAGAATGAAAGAAGTTGCTAAATTGATTACCGACAACGAACAAAAAATTGTAGTTTTGAGTGCGATGGCAGGAACGACCAACACACTTGTGGAAATCGCGGATTATCTGTATAAGAAGAATCCTGAAGGCGCGAATGATATCATCAACAGACTCGAAGCAAAATACAGAGAACACGTGAAAGAATTATATTCTTCAGAGGAATATAAGCTGAAAACCCTTACTTTCATTAAAGAAGAATTCGATTATTTGCGTTCATTTACCAAAGATCTGTTTACACTGTTTGAAGAAAAAATCATTCTGGCACAAGGAGAAATAATTTCAACGAATATGGTGACGAACTATCTTCTAGAACAAGGTGTAAATGTCATCCTGCTTTCTGCTTTCGATTTTATGCGTACTGATAAGAATGCCGAACCAGATCCTACATATATTAAAGAAAAACTGCAGATTCAATTGAAAGAGCACCCTAATGCTGATATTTACATCACACAAGGTTTTATATGTAGAAATGCTTATGGAGAAATTGACAATCTTCAGCGAGGAGGAAGTGATTATACTGCGTCATTATTAGGGGCAGCTGTTGATGCTTCAGAAATACAGATATGGACAGATATTGATGGAATGCATGATAACGACCCGAGAATCGTCGATCATACTTCTCCTGTTCGTAATCTCCACTTTGAAGAAGCTGCAGAATTAGCTTACTTTGGAGCAAAGATTCTTCATCCGACTTGTGTTCAACCGGCTAAATTTGCAAACATCCCGGTAAGATTACTTAACACCATGGATCCTCAAGCTCCTGGAACAATCATTTCAAATGAAACAGAAAAGGGTAAAATAAAAGCTGTTGCCGCCAAAGATAATATTACAGCAATAAAGATAAAATCCAGTCGAATGTTGCTTGCATATGGCTTTTTACGCAAAGTGTTCGAAATATTTGAAAGTTACCAGACCGCTATTGATATGGTATGTACATCTGAAGTCGGTGTATCAGTCACCATCGACAATACAAAGCATCTACAGGAGATTCTTGATGATTTGAAAAAATACGGGACAGTTACTGTTGATAAGGATATGTGTATTGTATGCGTTGTCGGAGATTTAACATGGGAAAATATTGGATTTGAAACAAGGGTTATGGAAGCCATGAATAATATTCCAGTGCGTATGGTATCATATGGAGGTAGTAATTACAACATATCATTTCTCATCCGTGAAGCAGACAAAAAGAAAACATTACAAGCATTAAGCAATACGCTTTTTAATAAATAAATTTCCACAAAAAGGCTGTTCTGACGAGCAGCCTTTCACTAAAATAAATAGGTATATAAATATGAAAGGTACATTCCCTATAGAAAAATTTAAAGAAATACAAACGCCGTTCTATTATTATGATACGGAACTTCTTAGAACTACTTTAGACACGATAAAAAAAGAAAGTGGAAAATATAATAATTTCTTTGTCCATTATGCAGTGAAAGCCAATGCAAATCCAAAAATACTAAATATTATCCGAAATGCAGGTTTAGGAGCTGATTGTGTTAGTGGAGGAGAAATCAATGCCTCTTTAAAAGCAGGTTTTCCAACGAATAAAATTGTATTTGCTGGAGTTGGAAAGGCAGATTGGGAAATAAATCTGGGTTTGGATAATAATATCTTCTGCTTTAATATTGAATCAATTCCCGAACTTGAATTAATTGAAGAACTGGCCTCTCAAAAAGGGAAAATGGTGAATGTTGCATTACGTATAAATCCAGATGTAGGTGCCCACACACACGCCAATATTACAACCGGATTGAGTGAAAATAAGTTTGGAATTAATATGAGCGACATGAATACAGTCATCGATTTGATTAAAACGATGAAACATGTTAAATTTATTGGTTTACATTTTCATATAGGTTCCCAGATTCTCGACATGAATGACTTTGTTGCATTATGTAATCGAATTAATGAATTACAAAAAAAATTATTCGATCTACATATAATAGCTGATCATATCAATGTAGGTGGTGGTCTCGGTATTGACTATAACCATCCGAACAGGCAATCCATCCCCGATTTTAAAGCCTATTTCGAGACATATAGCAAGCATCTAAAACTGTTACCTCAACAAAAGCTCCATTTTGAATTGGGACGGGCTGTTGTGGCTCAATGCGGTAGTCTGATTACCAAAGTGCTCTATATAAAAGAGGGGACATTTAAAAAATTTGCAATTGTAGATGCCGGTATGACGGATTTAATACGTCCAGCCTTATACCAAGCCTATCATAAAATTGAAAATATTTCGTCAGAAGATGAGCTTTGTACTTATGATGTCGTAGGACCTATATGTGAATCTTCTGATGTTTTTGCTAAAGCAATTGATTTAAATAAATCAAAAAGAGGAGATTATTTCGCAATACGTTCAGCAGGAGCCTATGGGGAAATCATGGCTTCATGCTATAACTGTCGTCCTCTTCCCAAAGGCTTCATTACAGAAGATTTATATAATTGTCAATTATGATAACCATAGAGCCCAATATATATTACGTATTACTCTCAATTTTAGGAGCATCATTCATTATTTTACTGTTATATCAGTTCATAATGTATAGAAGGATATATGCAAATAATAAAAAGGTGAAGACCACCACAAACAGTTATCCCCCACTATCTGTCATTATAACGGTAAAAGAAGTACCTCAAAGATTGAGCAGGAATCTTCCTTATATTTTAAATCAGGATTACCCTAACTTTGAAGTTATTATAGTAAATGAAAATTCGGATGAAGAGACCAATGAAGTTATTATGAATTTGGAGCAGACGTATAAAAATCTGCATCATACATTCATTCCAGATTCAACAAGATATGTCAGTACAAAAAAACTTGCCGTATCATTAGGCATTAGAGCAAGCCATTACGATTGGTTAGTATTTACTGAAATAGATTCTTATCCGTCCAGTGACCAATGGTTAAAGAAAATGAGTGAAAATTTTTCAGACAATACAGATATCGTCATCGGATATAGTAATTACGAAAAGAAAAAAGGAATATTTGCCCGTTACATTACGTTTGATATGTTGTTCTTTTCCATGAGATATTTAGGCGCAGCACTACTAAAATGTCCTTATACTGGATTTGGACATAATCTATGCTATCGTAAAAGTCTGTTTGCAAACTCTAAAGGGTTTTCATCACATCTTCAATTACAGCGTGGCGAAGACGACTTATTTATTAATTCTGTAGCAAACTCAACAAATACAAAAGTTGAAACTTCTCCGGAATCTGTTGTCAAAATTGAAGTTCCTGATTTTCATCAAACATGGAAAGAAGAGAAACTTAGCTATGCCGTAACCAGTCATTTTTATAAAGGGATATCAAGGTATATCATGGGATTCGATTCATTTATTCGCTACATCTTTTTATTAAGTGTCGCAGTTAATCTAACTATATCAATCATTGAATCCAACTGGATTATCACCGGATTGGTTTCCTTCGTATTTATATTCATAGAAATCATCACTATAGTGACAATCAATCAAACGGCTAAGTCAATGAATGAGCGCCGTTTTTATCTTTCAGTACCTTTATTCTTATTTATACGGCCAATGAAAAATCTTAATTTTAAAATTCATAAAATGTTCGGAAGCAAAAAGGAATTTATGCGTAAGATTATTCAAAACGCATAGATTCCGAAGGTTTTATTTTTGCTATTAAGAAAGAAGGTCCTACGAGCATTAGTGTGGCTATGACAAAAGTACTTGCATTCAATGCTGCCCACAAAAACCAATCTATTTTTATTGGCACCCTATCCAGATAATAGGTCTCGGCATCCAGTTTAAAAATACTCCAGTGCAACTGTGCATAACTTATTCCTATTGCAATTACATTTCCAATAATCATACCTTTACCTATCAAGAAAATTGACATGTGAAGAAAGATATGTCTGATAGATTTATTCTTTGCACCTAGAGCCTTAAGTATCCCTATCATGCTGGTCCGTTCCAAAATAATGATAAGTAGTCCAGATATCATGGTAAATCCTGCAACACCAATCATCAGAATCAGAATCATCCATACATTCACATCCAACAAATTCAGCCATGAAAAAAGTTCCGGATAGCGCTGTTCGACTGATTGAGCAAAATACGTATCGCCATATTTATCAACGTGGTTATTCATCAATCGTGCTATCACGTAAGCAACGGAATTCATTCTGTTGAAATCATCTACTTGAATGGCAATACCTCCTACCTGACCCTCATCCCAATCATTTAAATGATGAACCATATTAATATCGGTTATCAAAAATATCTTGTCATAGGCAAGATTGGTACTATAGATACCGGCAATCTTTAGTCGTCTGGCTCTAATATCAGTATTAATAAAATAACAAGTTATCTTATCTCCTAGTTTAAGATGAAGCTTTTGTGCTATCAGCTTAGATACAAGAACTTTATTCGATGAGACTGAATCACTGAACCGAGGAATTTCACCTTCAATTAAATTTTGTTTTAAAAAGTTCAGATCATATTCCTGACCGATTCCTTTCAAAACAATTCCTTGGAAATTATCTTCTGTCTTGAGCATTCCTGGTTTGGTGGAATATCGCTCTACATGTTTCACATGAGGAACCTTATACAGAATATCCATTAATTTTTTATCGGCATAAATAGGATAGGTTTCATAAGAGTCTGTAGCACTGAAATTTGTTATTTGAACATGAGAACTAAATCCCGTAATTTTTGTTCTAACTTCGTCTTTGAAACCAATCACAACAAATACCGCAAGAATCATAACAGCCAATCCAATAGATATCCCTGCAACGGCTATTCTTACAGCCGGTTTAGAAACCTGTTTTTCAATGGTATTGCTATGATAAAGCCGTTTGGCAATAAAAAATTCGTAACTCATTTTAGTCTACCCTTCCAGGATATGCTTCCAATGCTTTTCTTAAAACAAACAATGCACGAATCAAATCCTCTTTTTTCAATACGTATGCAATTCGCACTTCATTCTTTCCACCTCCAGGTGTCGTATAAAATCCGGCAGCCGGTGCCATCATGACGGTTTCACCTTCATAATTAAAATCAGACAAACACCAAGCGCAAAACTTCTCACTGTCATCAACAGGTAACTTGGCTACTGTATAGAAAGCTCCCATCGGAATTGGTGAATAAACTCCAGGTATTCTATTGAGTCCGTCAATGAGACATTTTCTTCTTTCTACATACTCATCATAGGTCTCCCTTGAATATTCTTCAGGTTCATCCAACGATGCTTCCGCTGCTATTTGTCCAATTAAAGGAGGGCTAAGTCTAGCCTGACAAAATTTCATCACAGCCTTACGAACTTCTTCATTTTTCGTAATCAAAGCACCTATTCTAATACCGCATTCTGAATAACGCTTAGACACAGAATCAATCAAAACGACATTATTTTCTATACCTTCCAAATGGCATGCAGATATATAAGGAGAACCTGTATAAATGAATTCACGATATACCTCATCTGAAAAAAGAAACAAATCATACTTCTTGACAATATCTCGTATTTGATTCATTTCACGACGAGTATACAAATATCCGGTTGGGTTATTCGGATTGCATATCAAAATTCCTTTAGTTCTTTCATTAATTAGTTCTTCGAACTTTTCTACTTTGGGCAAAGAGAAACCTTCGTCAATGGTTGTTGTCACTGTTTTAATAACGGCACCGGCTGAAATGGCAAAAGCCATATAATTTGCATACGCCGGTTCAGGTACAATTATTTCATCTCCCGGATTCAAACATGAAAGAAATGCGAAAAGCACTGCTTCCGATCCACCCGTCGTAATGATAATATCGTCAGGATTTAGATTAATATCAAACTTTTTATAATATCCGACTAACTTCTTGCGATAACTAAGAAATCCTTGGCTAGGACTATACTCCAGAACCATACGGTCAATATTGCGAATGGCTTCGAGAGCAGCTTTTGGAGAAGGTAGATCAGGCTGTCCGATGTTCAAATGATAAACTTTTACCCCCTTTTCTTTAGCAGCAAAAGCTAATGGAGCTAACTTTCTGATTGGTGAAGCGGGCATTTCTACCCCACGTTTGGATATACTTGGCATATTGTAAATTAATATTATTCACACACTTTTCAAACTGCAAAGATAGAATTTAACCCCGATAACAACAAACAAAAAAGAAAGAAATAGTCCTAAAAATAAATATTATGTTTTATTTGCTACTCGAATGAGAATAATTTTGTATTTTTGTTACAAAATATTATTAACGAATATCACGAAGGTATATGAGTTTTGTCGAACTAGCAAGAAAGAAAAGCAAAAAGAACTTCAAAATTGGGTTCGGATCGGCTGCTGACACTAAATATGAACTCATTGACGGTGCCAAAGCTTTAGTGAAAAGACCTCAAAAAGGATTTGAAGGTCTAGAGTCATATCAACAAGCATTCAGAGAAGAATACGAAAAAGGATTCAGTCTGAACAATAAAAATATTTTGGCCTATAGAGACTTCTTCAAAGATAGTCAAGGAACAGGTATTTTAATGGAAGCTGGCGATTTCAGAAGTCTGGAATTCATATTACGGGAAAAACCGGCATTCACTGCTAATAAAAAGGTCATAGATCGTATTATTCAGGAAATTATTAAAGGTGTTGGTTATTTGCATGCCCATGGAATTTCTCACCTGAATCTTAATCTCGAAAATATCTTGTTGACAGAAAATTATACTGTCAAAATAATCAATCCTGTTTGTTTCTATCTCAATTGCAAGCCCTCTGTACTTACACTCGACGGAGCTTTTACTGCACCTGAACTTACTTCTGAGAACGGACAGCCCGACTTTAGAAGCGATATATATTCGATAGGTAAGATTATTGATGCTATTTATGCTTACTCCTCTTTACCTATTAAATATAAGACTATTGTAAAAAAATCGACTGAGCCCTTGCCTGTGAATCGCTACCAGAATATAGCGCAAATGCAAAAGGCAGTCAGTGCAGGAGGTTTAAAACAAAAAACGATAAAAACACTTGTTGTCCTATGTGCTGCTGCTATTGTGTGCGGATTTGTCTACGTAACAGTGCAAGATTTCACGGAGCCTGATACACATTATGTAATACCCGCAAAAAACTCACAACATACCTTGGAAGTCATTAAGAATAATCCTTATGATTATAATATCATCAATGATTCGGTAACAAATCCGATGACAGAGGATGAAATGAGACAACAACAAGCCTATGATAAAAAAGCCGGAGATATATTTAAAAAGCAATTTGCAAAAAAAGCTGATGCAATCATCTCAAGCATGTACTCCGCTCCTAATATGAATGGAGAAGAAAAAGCTTTTAAATCGATGAGTACAAAAGGGTTCGGCGAATTGGAAAAAATACAAAATGAATTAATCAAACAATATAACATTGATCCCAACCAGGCTGCAAGGCTTGCTCAAGACGTCATTAATAATCTTACACAACAGAAGATGAACGAACTGCAAAGCAGCAAAATGGGTAACGATCAGTAAAACAATTATTTAAATTTATGATGCATACATGGTTCGAATGTAAAATTCGATATGAAAAAACAATGGAGAATGGCTTGGTTAAAAAGGTAACAGAACCATATTTGGTTGATGCTCTAAGCTTTACAGAAGCCGAAAAAAGAATTATTGAGGAAATGACACCGTTTATTTCAGGGGAATTTACGGTATCCGACATTAAAAGAGCCAATTATTCCGAACTATTTCCAAGTACGGAAGAAGCTGCAGACCGTTGGTTCAAATGTAAGCTTTTCTTTATTACTCTAGATGAAAAAAGTGGAGCCGAGAAGAAAACTTCAACACAAATTCTAGTCCAGGCAGCAGATTTACGTGATGCAGTCAAAAAATTGGACGAAGGCATGAAGGGAACAATGGCCGACTACGTCATCTCTTCTATTGCTGAAACTGCGATCATGGATGTTTATCCATATGAAGCAGAACCTGATGTAAAACCTGAATTTTCAGCAGAACAAATTAATTGATTAACAATAATGGATATTCTGCAAAATTTAATTGATATAAAAAATGAAATACCCGAAGGAGTACGTCTGGTAGCGGTATCCAAGTATCACCCGGCTGAAGTCTTACTTGAAGCGTATAATGCGGGACAACGTATCTTCGGAGAAAACAAGGCACAAGAGATGAAAGCCAAACACGAAGTTTTGCCCGAAGATATTAAATGGCATTTCATCGGTCATCTTCAGTCTAACAAGATAAAATATATTATATCCTATGTTTCTATGATAGAGGCTGTAGATACTTTAAAATTACTATCGGAAATTAATCAATATGCAATAAAGGCAGGGAGAATTATTCCCTGCCTTTTAGAAATTCACCTGGCAAAAGAAGAAACAAAATTCGGCTTTAGTTTTCAGGAATGTCGTGACATGCTCAAAGAAGGCGAGTGGAAAAAACTGACTAATGTATCTATTTCTGGCGTTATGGGAATGGCATCCAATATTGACGATCAAAATCAAATACTAAATGAATTTTCATCTCTCAAAGACTTCTTTAATGAACTGAAAAAAGACTTTTTTGCAGAAAGTCCTGATTTCAAGGAAATTTCTATGGGAATGAGTAATGACTATAAGCTTGCTATTCAAGCAGGAAGTACATTAGTTCGAATTGGAACTAAAATTTTTGGAGAAAGAATATATAAATAATTTGCAACATTAAAATTTGATATATATCTTTGCACAAAACTATATTAAATGTGCAAAATGGTTGAAGAAAGTTTGCTTGAATTTATTGAAAACAGCATAAAGAAACATTGGGATTTAGATTCTTTAACTGACTATAAAGGATCCACATTGCAATACAAAGATGTAGCACGGAAAATAGAGAAATTACATATTCTATTTGAAGAAAGTGGAGTAGTCAAAGGAGATAAAATAGCATTGTGTGGCCGAAACAGTTCTAATTGGGCTGTAGCTTTTATGGCAACATTAACATATGGTGCAGTTGCAGTCCCTATATTACATGAATTTAAATCAGATATGGTTCATAATATTGTGAATCATTCAGAAGCGAAGTTGTTATTCGTCGGTGATGTCGTTTGGGAAGGTCTGAACGAAGTGGAAATGCCTAAATTGGAAGGAATTGTTCAAATCAATGACTATTCTCTCTTATGTTGCCGAACGGATAAATTACTCTATGCCAGAGAGCATCTGAACGAAATGTTTGGACGCAAATACCCTAAAAATTTCAGAATACAACATATAGAATATCATCGGGAGAATCCTGATGAATTGGCAATCATCAATTACACATCCGGAACAACAAGCTTTTCCAAAGGTGTTATGATTCCTTATCGCGCACTATGGTCAAATATTAAATTTGCATCGGAAGTGATGGACTTGAAGGAAGGAGACAGAGTTGTATCTATGTTGCCAATGGCTCATATGTATGGATTGACATTCGAATTCATCTACGAGTTTTGTATGGGAGGACATGTTTTCTACTTGACTAGAATGCCTAGTCCGAAAATCATTTTCCAGGCATTCAATGAAGTGAAGCCCAAAATTGTTATAGCAGTTCCCCTCATTATAGAAAAAATCATCAAGAAAAGTGTTCTTCCAAGATTGCAGACTCCTAAAATGAAGATTTTGCTTCATGTTCCTATAATCAATGATAAGATTAAAGCAACTGTCAGAGAACAAATGATCAACGCTTTCGGTGGTGAATTCTACGAAATAATTGTCGGTGGTGCTGCTTTCAATCAAGATGTGGAAAACTTCCTGAAAATGATTGAGTTCCCCTATACTGTAGGATATGGTATGACGGAATGTGCTCCTATAATCTGCTATGAAGATTGGAAATACTTCAAAAAAGGATCATGCGGAAAAGCTGTTCGTCGAATGGAAGTGAAAATCAGCAGTCCAGACCCTCAAAATATTGTTGGGGAAATTCTATGCAAAGGAATGAATGTCATGCTGGGTTATTTCAAGAATCCAGAAGCTACACAAGAAGTTCTTGATAGCGACGGCTGGTTCCATACGGGTGATTTGGGTATTCTCGATGAAGAAGGAAACCTAACTATCAAAGGCCGAATCAAAAACATGTTATTAAGTTCATCCGGTCAAAACATCTATCCTGAAGAAATAGAAGACAAGTTGAACAATTTACCCTATGTATCAGAATCTATTGTCATCCAAAACGGCAATAAACTAGCTGCACTGATTTATCCGGATTATGAAGAGGCTCAAGCCAACGGCTTGTCTGATAATGATATCAATCGTGTAATGGAGGAGAATAGAATTACTCTGAATTCCATGATTCCTATTTATAGCCAAATAGCTGCAATTAAACTATATTCTGAGGAATTTGAAAAAACGCCCAAAAAGAGTATTAAACGATTCCTCTACACTAATGTAGAAGTAGTAAAATAAAAAGAAAAAAGCACTTCCATACAGAAGTGCTTTTTCTTTATCTGGTTTCATCCTAAGTATGAAAACCGTATAGGTCATAATATTCAGATAATTTATAGAGAACTGGATCTCACCCTGCTTAAAGTTTCAGGAGTCATTTGCAAATAGGAAGCAATATCAACCAAGGGTGCCCTTTTCAATATTTCAGGATCTGTTTGTAACAGTCTGGCATATTTTTCATGAGCTGTTTCAAATCTCAAGGAATCAGCTTTTTTCTGGGATACTATCAACGAATATTCAAATATCTTTCTGTAAAATACGCCCAGTTTATGATTCTGCATAGCTAATTCCTCAATGCCATCATGATCAATGCCCCACACAATTGTAGGTTCAATTGCTTCAGCCAATAACTTGGATGGCTCTTGATTGATAAAACTTTCAATACAAATAATCATATTCCCTTCATATGAAAAATGTTCGGTCAAATCTTTACCTGCCTTGAAATAGAACTGTCGAATCATTCCCTTTTGTACATAATACATATACTTGCAGATATCGCCTTCTTTAACAAGCAAATCTCCTTTTGCAATTTTAAAAGGCACTAAGATTTCCGTCAAGAGGTCGAGTTCCATCCTTTGCATAGGATAATAAAAATCGGCCATTGCTTTAGCAATATCAAATGCATCCATATTATTTATTGTTATTAAAATAAATCAATCTAATTTAAGTACTGCAAGAAAAGCTTTTTGAGGCACTTCCACATTACCAATCTGCTTCATCCTTTTTTTGCCTTTCTTCTGTTTCTCCAGCAACTTACGCTTACGGCTGATATCACCTCCATAACATTTGGCTGTGACATCTTTCCTGACCGGTTTAATAGTTTCCCGGGCAATAATTTTAGCTCCTACTGCAGCTTGTATAGCAATCTCAAATTGCTGGCGGGGTATAAGATCTTTCAGCTTTTCACACATTTTTCTTCCCAGTTCATATGCATTATCTACATGAGTGAGAGTGGAAAGTGCATCTACAGGTTCACCATTCAGCAAAATATCCAATTTTGCCAATTTGGATGGACGAAACACATCCGTATGATAATCAAAAGATGCATAGCCTTTGGATATACTCTTTAGTTTGTCATAAAAATCGATTACGATCTCACCCAAAGGCATATCGTAATACAATTCGACACGGTTTCCTGAAATAAATTCTTGTTTGGTAAGCTCTCCTCTCTTTCCAAGACATAAGGTCATGATAGGTCCGATGTAATCAGCCTTTGTGATGACACATGCTTTTATGTAGGGTTCTTCAATATGATCAATGAGTGACTGATCGGGCATACCTCCAGGATTATGCACTTCGGTATGTCCACCTTGCTTGTCATAAACCATATAGGAAACATTCGGAACCGTTGTGATAACATTCATATTGAATTCACGATCTAATCTTTCCTGGACTATTTCCATGTGGAGCAATCCCAAGAAACCGCATCTGAATCCAAAGCCTAATGCAAGGGATGATTCCGGTTGGAAAGTAAGTGAAGCATCATTTAATTGTAACTTCTCCAATGACGAACGGAGATTTTCGAAATCTTCTGCTTCAATCGGATACAACCCGGCAAACACCATCGGTTTTACTTCCTCAAACCCATCAATTGCAGCTTTGCAAGGGCGGTCAACATGAGTGATGGTATCTCCCACCCTAACCTCACGACTAGTCTTAATACCCGATATAATATAACCTACATCCCCCGTCTTGAGCTCCTTTCTAGGCACAAGATCCATTTTCAAGACTCCCACTTCTTCTGCTTCATATTCCTTGCCCGTATTAAAGAACTTGACTTTATCACCTGTTCTGATAACTCCATTTTCAACTTTAAAATAAGCAATGATTCCTCTGAAGGGATTAAATACAGAATCGAATATCAAAGCTTCTAGTGGAACATTTTCATTACCCTTGGGATGGGGAACCCGTTCTACAACTGCATTGAGAATTTCTTCTACACCTAAACCGGTCTTTCCCGACGCACGGATAATTTCTTCGCGTTTGCATCCGAGTAACTCCACGATTTCATCTTCAACTTCTTCCGGTTTGGCACTTGCCATGTCACATTTATTGATTACCGGAATTATTTCCAGTTCATGATCAAAGGCCATATAAAGATTGGAAATAGTTTGTGCCTGCACACCTTGTGAAGCATCAACAAGTAACAGAGCTCCCTCACATGCTGCAATGGATCGTGACACTTCATAAGAGAAATCCACATGTCCCGGAGTATCGATTAGATTCAATATATACGTCTGTCCCTTATATTGATATTCCATCTGAATGGCATGACTCTTAATCGTTATGCCGCGTTCTCTTTCGAGATCCATATTGTCCAGCATCTGTCCTTCAGTCACTTCTATGGTCTTGGTATATTCCAGCAACCTATCGGCTAAAGTTGATTTACCGTGGTCAATATGGGCAATAATGCAAAAATTTCTAATGTTCTCCATCAGTTCAAATGAAATAATAAAACAAATAATTAATTATGATATGGCAAAATGCTTTTCTTTGCATATTGCTTTCAAGTGCAAAGATAGCAAAAAAAAATGCGCTGACAACACTTAAGTAGTTATCAGCGCATTTTTTATGAGATAATCAGTTTCTTTTTCAATCTAGAGGGAAAGCAAATTATTTCAATGAAATGAATAGTTCTTCCTTCTTTTCAGAAACCTCAACTTTATCCTCACGAAGCAACCAGCCTAAACCTAAGTAGAAATCTTTGTCTACAATCTTTGCAGCTTTTTTAATTTGCTTCTGAGTTAAACCTTCAGTTCCATTGAGTGCCTGCCATATTAGGCCTGCAACTTCTCCTGCTTTTTCTTTCAACATAACTTTTATCGATTTAAATTAAACGTTAATCTTCATTCCGAAGAATGATTGTGTTTTAAAATCGATGCAAAGGTACAAAAAAAATATGTTATACAACATTTTTATGAGTTTTTTTATTCCATTAGTTAATTATTATTTCTTATTAATGAGATATTTAACCCATAAAGCTGATGTTTCTTCTATAATTTTTGCACAAGGTCTTTTTTTATAATAAGCATCAGTTCTCTCTTCGGGAACGAATGAGGCGTTTTCTTGCGCTTTATTCAACCCCAACAGTTCGGAACAAATAATTGATCCATTCTTTTTTCTGAGTTCTTCAGCAAGTTCTTGAACTGTGTGGTAATTGTTCATTTTCTTTTCACGATCACCTCCTTCTGTAGAACCCGTTTCCAAGCCTGCCAACATGAATAATCCACATGCAGCTCCACACGTCTGCCTCATTCTACCTATTCCTCCGCCAAAAGAAGCGGAAAGTTTAAGTGCTTGTTCCTGAGGTATTCCATACATGTCGGCAAAGGCTGCAAAAACAGATTGCGAACAATTGAATCCGGCCTTGAATAGTTCTACTGACTTTTCAACTCTTTTTGCCAAGTCAACTTCTTTTTCTTTTTCCATTATCTCAATTCCAAATTTATTTCTATCTTCGCACAAAATTACTAAATAAAATGAAGAAATTAATCTTTTGCTGTTTAATGATTGCACTTTTCACCTCCTGTCAGCAAAGCCGGCAAGAAAGGCTGAAAAAGGAAGCAGAACAGACAAGTCTCATGTGTCCCATCCAGATTGACAAGGAAACCACTTTGGACAGTATGGCGTACCATGAATCCGACAACACCCTGTACTATTACTATGCATTGAGCGGGACTTTGGATGATAGTAAAAAAATCAGTGAAGTAAAAGATAAGGTTATCAAAAGTCAACTGGAAACAGTAAAAAATTCCGTGGAACTCCGAAAATATAAGGAATGGGGATTGTCATTCTGCTATGTTTACTATTCCAAAACTTCACATGATCTGTTGCTGAACATGAAGTTCACCAAAGAACAATACGGTGATTAAATATAATTCTCACTTATATTACTCTTCTCTTTCAGTATGTTTAAGGTGATAAATAACTCACATTTATGCGTCGCACTGCAAGCCGACACGCGTCACACTGCAGACCGACGCGCGTCGGCTTGCAATGCGACGCGTAGAACATTGCAGGTCGACAAACTAATCTTATATAGAAAAGAATAAAATATGCTGGACACTGCACTTAATCCTCCCTATTTCATTCAGTAATTGCAGATTCTTTTTTCTGCGTCAGCAAACTCGCCACAACAATGGTGATGCACGATACCGGCAAAGCAAACAAAATAGGATCTACCAGTTTGATGTCATTATCGAAAAGCACACTACTTCCGAATATGGCTTTACATATACCAAACGCTTCCGCTTCCTTGGCGTGCATGAAAAGCATACAGAAAATAGTTGAAAAAGTACCTAGCCACATACTCCATATTACCCCTTTCGATGTCGCCTTTTTCCAATACAAGGCACAGAAATATGCCGGAAGGAAAACGATGGCACATAATCCCATGAAAATGGATGTAGCGCGGGCTATGATACTATCCGGTAACATGTAGCAAATGATATAACTGAAAAGTATGGAAACCAATACACCCAAACGGATAATGAGCTTATGATTCAAATCAGGTCGTTTTTTATATACCCCATAAACGTCTTGCCCCAATGCCGAACCCATTGTGTGGAACTGTGAACTCAAAGTACTCATGCTGGCCGAAAGAATGCAAAGCATAAATAAAGCAGAGAACCAGGAAGGCATAGCATTGTCTATGAAATAAGGAATTATCTTGTCTATGTCCTTAATGATATCCGTTGCCACATGTCCTTGAGTCTTCATGAAATATAAATTGCTTAACGCACCTGTATGATAAATGGTTCCAACGGTTATCAAGATGAAAAGACAACCTACAAAGACACCTCGTTTCAGTTCCTTGCCACTTTTCACTGTCATGAATCTTACGACAAGTTGCGGCTGTGCCAAGCATCCTATGCCGACACCCAATATAAGAGATGTCACCAATGTATACCATTGAGGAGATCCTGTCACCGGCATGGAAGTCCATCCTTGGTGACCTAAAGCACGATATTTCTCAGGAATTTCAGATGACAAATTTGTCAAAGCCGTGTTGGCTTCGGTAAAGTTCATACCTAGAATATTGTAAATGGAAAAAAGCAGAACCAACATGCAGATGAACATGATGACGGCCTGCAAGGCATCTGTGTACATAACCCCTTTTATACCTCCTGCTATGACATAGGCAGCAATCACCAACGTAAAAATCAGCAATGCCATATTGTAGTCTATATTGAATATCTCTTCCAAGAAAACGGAACCCCCTTTCATGACCACAGCTGCATATAGAGGCATGGTAATAAAGATGACTGCTCCGACAAAGACCTGCACGGCTCGTGATTGATAATATTTACCCAAGAATTGTGCAAAAGTTCCCGCACCGAGTTCAGCTCCAATCTTGCGAGTCCTTAGGCCGAAGAAAATAAAAGCAATAACTACTCCCACAAACATGTTCAGGAAACACAACCATTGAATACCCATACCAAAGGCTGCTGCCACACCTCCAAAACCGACAATGGCTGATGCAGATATAAATGTTGCACCATATGAAAGAGACATAACGAAAGGATTCATGTCTCTGCCTCCTACCAGATAATCACTTGTTGATGTTGTCTTTTTATATCCAACATAGCCTAAAAAGACTAATGATAATAAATATACAATTACTATCAGTCCTAATGTAAATTCATTCATAGCTGTTAATCTTTATTCCAGTTAGAAACTCCGTACCATGCTGAAAAAATCAAGCATATAAAGCCCAAAATATAAGGCAACAAAACAAAAAAATCTTTGATTCCAAACATACCGTAAGTTTTTCGTTACTTATTAGATTATTTCTTTGCAAAAATACTAAAAAATATACATATACCTAATTATTTGAAAGATAAATAAGTATTAAAGCAATTTTATTGATAATTATTCGGCTAAATTGTTTTCAAATAGATATATGTTTGAATATTTATGAGAAAATAATAAAAAAAGGAAGTCCGAAGTGAAGTGACCCCGAAAAGTTGGACGTTAAATTAAACGTTACATATTAATTCTCTA
>DAIRSI010000045.1:0-23462 GCA_036804505.1 Bacteroidaceae bacterium | reverse complement strand
GAGTGCATCTGCACTGCGGGGCGTTACTGTTTTATCCAGGTCCATGTCCGTCTAAAGAATATCATCAAACAAAACGCCCGTTCTGCTGAAAAGCGGAACGGGCGTTGTAATAATAGGTGTATTTAAAAAGGTCGCGTGGTTTAGAATAGCTTTGAAGGATATTCACCTGCATCAACCAAAGCTTGAATCTTATCGACAACACCTTGACGGTCTGCAGCATAAGTAACGCCGAACCATTTTGATGTGGTGTCCAGCACTTTCACTGTGGCTGTCTTTTCAGTAATAAGTTTGTTTACCATCAGAGGAATGAAATATTCTGCTTTTAGATTACTTTCATTGGCTTTGAGAAAATCGATGAAGTAATCTTCGGAATACTTGAAGTAGTCCGGAGTAAATCCCCACATATTCATGGAAACGGGAGTATTGTCGGCAATAGCTACCCAAGCTCCTTCATCTTTGTAGCTGACAGCACCGTCAACGCGCATGATTTCAGTGCGTTCTACTACGGTAGTCAGACACTCATCTTTATCAGTGGAACAGATTCCACGAGCTACACTTCCACTTTCTGAAAGAGTATTACCTACACGGAAACCTACCATGCAATAATCGTTCTTGCTTCCGGCAGGAACATTCGAAAGGTATTTACCGATGACGGCAAAACTGTCTCTTCCGTAGAAGTCATCAGCATTGATTACTGCAAACGGTTCTTTGATGACATCTTTTCCCATAAGAACAGCATGGTTGGTACCCCAAGGTTTTACACGTCCTTCCGGAACACTGAATCCTTTAGGAAGATCGTCCAATGCCTGAAAAACAAGTTCTACAGGAATATGATTTTCGTATTTGCTGAGAATTTTTTCGCGAAAGTCGGTTTCAAAGTCTTTACGTATCACGAATACTATTTTTCCAAATCCTCCACGGATTGCATCGAAAATAGAATAATCCATGATTGTTTCTCCGTTTGGACCTAGTCCGTCCAATTGCTTCAGGCCTCCATAACGGCTACCCATTCCAGCAGCTAATACAAATAAGGTTGGTTTCATAATTGTTATATATTTATTAATTGAGTTTTTCTTCATGCAAAGATACACATAATATAATTTCGTTCGTAATAATATTTCCTTTTATGGTTGAAATAATACTAAAAGGTGATTAGAACGGGTAGCCCACAGCCAAATGGATGCCTATGCTATCTTTGAACTTAGGTATATTATAGTATCCCGTTTTGCCGGTATCATAGGGGACGTGCAAGGCAATACCCATGTCGAGACGAAGGACGAGAAACTCCATGTCGTAACGCAAACCGGCTCCTGTTCCCAATGCCAAATCTTTAAGAAATCTAGAGGATTCGAATTTACTTCCTTCACGGTTTGTGTCTGTTTTCATCAACCATACATTTCCGCAATCCAGAAAAGTAGCGCCATACAGATTTCCTGCAATGTTGAAACGATATTCAGCATTGGCTTCAAATTTCAGGTCTCCTGTCTGATCCAAATAGGTATATTGGCCGGAAGCCGGATGGTAGTGACCGGGACCGATGGAGCGAATTGTAAATGCACGTATGCTGTTGGCACCGCCTATAAAGAATTGTTCGCTGTAGGGTGCGGTATCCGAATTCCCGTAAGAGAAAATGGCTCCAGCCATCACACGGGTGGCAATCTGGGATTTCTTGCTTATTTGGAAAGTATTTCGCAGTTCGGAAGTCAGTTTCAGAAATTGGGCATATTCATTCCATAGCAGTTTCTTTCCTTGCTTATTCCAGGAGTGTCCTAGTGCAGCATTGATACCCGAAAGAATATTTCCTGAAGAAGTGATACTGCTCTGCCACCATGTATTTATATTCTTGTTGGCTATAGCCGTGTTGTCATACGTAAAGGTATAACTGGCTGCCGGAATGAATTGGTTGCGCAGACTGACGTATAGGGCCGGATTCTTTTCCGTAATTGAATCGAATTTAGCCGTATGATTCTGCAACAGACTATATGTCAGAGAGAATGGTGATATGGAATGTCTGGTAGTCGCAGTAGGCTGAAAATCGTATGTAATGCTTCCTGTGAGTTTCATCAATTTGAAAAGACTGGCTCTGTTCAGTTGGTCGGCTCCAATCTTTATTTGTGTGCTTGCCGGCATGCGGAGCAACGTGAATTTCTTTCCGGGTAACAGAATTCGCGGAAAAGAAAGAGAGGTGGTAAGGCCCAGCTCGTAGGAATTGAGCATGTCATGACTTTGATCGCCAACGGTATTTCCCGTTTGCCATTCGTAGGAACCGTTTAGTTTCACGGAAAATGTTTCACCGCCTCTGAAAAAGTTTCTTCTGGAGAAGCCCAGGGATACACCCGGTCCCATTTGGTCATTGCTTTTGCTCTTGAAATTAGCTTCTATTTCACCGTCAATGAGTTTGTCAAGCATGGCATTGACTTCCACATCCAGAGTATCGCATGTTTTCGTCGTGTCTCTGGGAAGAAGATTGTATTCCATGCTACTGAAAATACCCAGTCTGTTCAGCAAATCTGTAGATTTGTCTATCTTGGCCTGAGAGAAAAACTCTCCTTTGTTGAAAGTAAGGTCACGTGCCAGAACGTTTGTCCTTACGGGAGTACGGTCACCGCTGTATTTGATTGTCCAATCGTCTTTTTTTACGGTATGGTTCATCAGAGAGTCTCTTCTGTTCTTTTGAATGGTCAGCTTTGTATTGCCGATATACCATCTTTTCATAGCGTTGGAAGGAATACCTTTCTGAGGTACCAGTCTGAGGCTTACTTGTCCGGCTTTCCTTACAGTATCCGCCTTGTAGGTCAGATAGTCCGGCCGGAACTGGAAGCATCCGTTGTCACGGAATAAAGTGGATATCCTTGTTCTTTCCGCATCAAGGTCTACTACGCTGAAGTTTTTCCCTTTAATCAGCTGTTTTTCTTTCATACTGTTGACTATCAGGGAATCTGCAAAAGCCGGATATCCCAAGTATTCTACCGAATCAATCATGTAAGGATTCATCATGTTGACGCGATAATCGATTTTGGCTGTTCGGGAGTTTTTGTTTTTCTTTTGAACCTGATAGGAAACTTCTCCATTGAAATAACCGTAGTTGTGAAGAACGTTTTCTGCAATTTTAGTACGGGTATCGGGATTGACAGTCGATATGTAGACAGGAGTGGTTGCCATGTGGTTGAACAACCATTTGCCCAGTCCTTTTTCACTTTTCGAAAAAGTGTTGTAGGCCCAAAGTCCCATTGGAAAGGGAGTGCGGATGGAAGAACTCCCAAAGAAAGCATTATTCGGCGGATAGGCCAATGCTGCTTCCACTTCTTCCAAAGCTAATGCTCCGGCAGCCGTTTTGTCTTTATGCTCGACGGATATCTTTCTGATACCGGTGTAGAGAACTTCATTTTTAGGCAAGTTCTTTGTCGTGGAACATGCTATGATGGCAATCATGCATAGCATGTAAATCAGAATTCTGTATGGATGATATTTTTTGTTCATTTCGCAGTCAATTTACCTAGTCATTATTCTCAGAACCCTTTCTTGCGGTCGTTCCTTTTTTTCTCGTTCCTCCCTTTTCTTCTATGGCTTCCGAATTTCTCCGCTTGTTTCTGAATATAAAGAGTTCACCGAATTTGGTCATTTTCTTTCTCAGAACTACGCCGCCGCCGGTTTCAGTAATTTCTCCATCGAGCATACTGTCGTAATTCTTGTTATGGAAGATGCGTACATACCGTGTGCCACTGGTATCCAGACGGTATTCAAGGGAAACATCGTCGATGAAGGACTGACCTTTGTTGCTGACATCGTTTCCTGACGATACTTTGCCTCCAATGACGACACTCAGTCGGTTGCCCCACAGTCTCTTGGCAAAGCGGAAAGAATAATCGGTGGAGGTCTTGCCGGTGGAAGAGGTATTGTCTTCCATTCCAACGCTGATATCGATCGTCTTCAGAGCACTTCCTGCTATATTGCTTATCTCGCTTTCAAGGAAAGAGTTGAGTGCATTGTTCATATTGAAATTTCCGCTGTTTCCCTCGGCAAGATACATGCCTGTAGCAAGCATGGTGACAGCCAGTTTTCCTCTTTCCGATTCAGACATAGATGCCAGCTGATTCTGTATGGTAGCATCTTCCGGAGCATTCAAGGTGAAGGCAAGTCCCATTTTCTTCAGTGTATTGCTGATGGCTACACCCACTTCGAAGGCAACTGTACGGGGCTGTTCGCCTTCTGTAACAGTGGCTTTAACCTTTTCGGAAGCGGATAAGTTCAGTTTGGGGTTATAAGGATCACCGGTGAATTCTATGTAGCTGCCATTGCCTAAAGTGAAAGTTTTCAAAGGAATGACGGGAAGTTCGTACCGCATTTCACCTCTGTTCAGCGTATAGCGTCCGCTGAGTTTCAAATCTCCTTGCTGAGTGTATCTCATGGTCATGTTTCCTCCGCCTTCCACATTGATATAGCTCTGCTTGTTTGAACTGAGCTCGACATTCATCTGCGTGCCTTGGTCTATGCGCAGAGCCATGTTCATATCTAGTCCGTTGAAAGCCGGTTTGGGTTCCGTCTTGGGCGCAACGTAGTTGGTGCTGTCATCGAAACTGGTGAAAGTAACCAAATCGCTCAACCGGTCTTCAACTGTCAGCGGTGTATCTTTCATAATGTAAGTGACGTCGGTATTCCCGAGGACGCTCAGACTGCCACGCATTTTCAAATCGTCCAGAGGACCTTTCAAGGTCGCATTGAAATTAGCAAAAACTTTGCCGAATAAGACGGAATTGTATTTACGTTTGGAATCCAGCAGTTGGTAATTGCGGGCTCTCATCTGCAAGTCCATCCAAATATGGTCCATATTGGCAAAGTTGAGATTTCCTTGAACGGTGAAAGGATTGTCGCCCACTGCATAGACATCGAAATTCTCGAAGAGAAGGTTGCTGTTGATGATTCGTACGGGATCATCTGTGAATCGGAAATCCACACCATAGACATCCGAATAGAGTCCGACAGAATCTAATTGTATTTCTCCGTTTACTTCAGGTCTGTCCATGGAACCCTTCATGCTCACCTTGCCGTCTATGTCTCCTCTGAATCCGCACATATCATCCGGAATGAAGCCGTTGACCATATTCATCGGGAAGTGCTGGAAGGTGATATCGCCGTTCACTATTCCCTTTTCCTTGTCAATGTAAGAACCGGATATTTCAGCAATTTTCTTATCGTCTTTCTTCAATTCGAGGTTGACGATATGTTCGCTCTTTTCGGAAGGGAGGTAAAGCAGCGACATGCTCAGATTACCCATCGGACTATTTTCATAAGTCATGTTCTTGACTGCAAATTCTGCTTCGAATTTGTTGTTCTTGTCCAACTGATGGAATTTCACTTCGGCATCAAGAGTACCTGTTATGCTGGGAGTATAGGGAATGACATTCGTGATGGCCTGCATGTTGAGTTTGCATAGTTGTATGGAAACATCCTGGAATGTGGTGGCAAGCGGATTGGAATGTATTTTGACTCCCATTCCGTTGTTGTCGAGCAAATTCAGGTTGGCGTAAATCTTTCCGTCTTTTCTGATGAATACATATTGGTCGGAATTTACATTGAAGGTATTGTAGGCTATGTAGGGATGTTCCGGCGTGACGTAGAACGTCCATCCGTCATCGTACATTTCGCACTTGAGACCCATGTCGACTCCTTTTTCCTGCTTGTCGTCAAAGTAGAGAAGATTGAGGTCGGCTCCCTTGTGGTATATTTTTCCATCGGCCAATGCGTTGAATACGAATTGTTTGTTGGTCGGTGCATTGCATACTTGTGCCTTGTATTTCACACCTGCAGTATCCTGTACGATGGTGAAACGTATGGTATCCAGTGTGAGGCTGTCGGTCTTTAACTTGTAAAGATGTGCCACTCCGTTTATTCCGGATTGAGGGGATGTATCGATATCCATGAAAAAATCTTTGAAGGAGATGCCGTTCATCGATAGCCAGTTGGATATCGGATTATCTTTTCCTGACTTGATATTGATGCATAAGTTAGGTAGAAATGTTTTCAATTTGTTCTGGTCAAGGTATTTGTTGTCAACCTCTTTCATCAGTTCGTTGGCAAAGCTGGTGCCTTTCTTCATGATAGTCCACAAGTTTCCTTTGCCATTGAAATTGAAGGATAAGTCGCCTGAATGGGCATTTGCAAAAGTGGAATCTTTCGTTGTGAAAGCCACCAGATTGATATCCTTCGGCGAAAAAGTTTGTTTGGCAGTGACTATTTTCAATTGTGATGAAAGGCCTTTCACATGATAGATTTTTTTGAAATCCGTCTGCAGGTTTATTGACAGATTGCCGGCTGTGGTCAGAGGTTCGGAACTTGCGTGCATCCGGTACCAGTCGGCCTTTCTCATCTCTGTGGTAAGGTCGGCCAGAACGGTTTTGTTCTTTATGGATGCTGTCAGAGTGGCTTGCAAGTCCAGATAAGGATCGTGGCTGTTAAAATCCACATTGGTCAGGCCGTTGAGCATGTTGGCTGTGAATTCCATATCCTTCAAACTGATGGAACCATATTCTATCTTGTCAACTTTGGCATGTGCGTTCAGTGTGGTGCGCGGGCTGTAGAAATCCACTCCTTTGCCTTCAATTTCCATCGCAGCTGTCAGATGGAATAGAGAATCTTTCGGCATGAAGTGATGAATTTGCAGATTATTGATATTCATCTTAGCTTTGTATCTGTCACCCTTCATGTCATAGGCGGCATTCAGGAATGCAGAGCCTTCGCTTTCTTTCAGATTGCACTCGGTGGCGTATTGTGTTCCCCGGAAAGATGCTTTTCCATTGAGTTTTGTTCCTGCTGGTATTTTGTAAGCATTTGTGGAATCCACATAAGACAGGATGAAGTCTGTATTTTGGGTTTCTGCATTGAAACTGATTGTCCCGGTGCGCAGCAAGCTGTCGGTTACATTCGTGATATATCCGTCGGCTTGCATGCTCAAGGCTCCAGGCATGCGCATCCGTGTATTGAAGAAACTTAGGCGGTCCATGTTTCCTCTCACGGTCATGTTCAGAATAAGAGGAAGATTAGGATAAGTTTTGAAAAATGTCTGGGGAATTCCTTGAGGAATCAATGCCAGATCGCCTTTTCCTATTTGAGCCAGAAGACTGATGTTCATATTTCCCCCTTTGCCCGGTTCCAGCGAGTTCCAGTCAATAAAGCTTTCGGTAGAAGCAAAAGAGTTGGCTGTAGTGAGTATCAAGTCTGGAAGGGAAATTCTCTTTGCATCCATTTTAATATGTCCCGTCAGACTTTTCACATCCAGTCCTGACTTCTCTTTCATGGCGAACTTTCTGATTGTGGCGGCAATATCATTTCCGCAGTAATAGATGGAATCTACTTTTAGATTGATGTCCCGAATGTTCAAGTGATAGTAGTCCAACCCTTTCTTCATTCTGGATTCATTGGTCATGTCATAGGCTGCGGCGCTGTTTGCTGCTTCCACGAGATTGAACTTGTAAGCCTTTTTGCGTAAATCCATAAATCCTTTTCTCACTTTGGCATTGCCTAGAGCCAAGGATATATTCATTTTGCTGAGCGGCATGTGCAAAAGCAACCTGCAGTTTCCGATATCTATTTTATTGATTTTTACCTTCCAAAGATTTTCTTCTTTTTTCTTTTTCTCTGTAGTCGTATCCGTGATACTGATGCTCAAGTCGGAATTGTTCAGCTTTACGTTACTGATGACTGCCAGTGCCGGGTCCAGATTGATGCCGTGGCTGTCTATGTAGAAATAGCCCATGCGCCCTTTCACAATCATCCCTTTCACAAGATTAAGCGTGTTTACTTTGGCATGGATAAGTTCAGCTCCATCCAGTTCCACCCGTTTCTTGAACAAAGGGAGCATCTGTATGCTGACATTCAGATTTTCAACATCCAGTACCGTATCTTTTTTAGATATAGCTTCCACTCCTTTCACTCTCAGGTTGAGAGGAAAAGCCAGATGTATGTTTTCAATGCTCACTTTCATTCCGTACTTTTCCGAAGCATATTCTGCAGCTTTGTGAGCGGCAAAATTCTGGAAAGGCGGAAAATAGAGCAGAGCTGCTATCAGAATGAGCAATGCAATGGGAGTTAAAAGTACTACCCCTACCCATTTCAAAATCTTTTTCTTCATAGACTTTAATGTTACTGCAAAGTAAGTGTTTTTTTCCATTAATTGTGTCATTTTTGAACCAAATTTCCTTATAAGGTGTTTTTTTCCCGACAAAAGCGTTATTTTTGCATTCTAATATCTTATTTAAATAGGGAATCGTGATAGAAGTAAACAGATTTGAACTTGCCAACGGGCTTCGGGTTATTCACAGTGAGGATAGTACAACCCAAATGGTCGCACTCAACTTGCTCTACAAGGTAGGAGCACGTGACGAGGATGAGCAGCACACCGGATTTGCCCATCTTTTCGAACATCTGATGTTCGGAGGGAGTGCAAACATTCCTGATTATGATATTCCTGTGCAGGAAGCAGGCGGTGAAAACAATGCTTCTACCAGCAATGATTATACCAATTATTATGTCACGCTGCCTTGGCAGAATGTGGAGACGGCCTTTTGGCTGGAGAGCGACCGCATGCTTTCGCTCGATTTCAATGAAAAAAGTCTGGAAGTACAACGCCAGGTCGTATCGGAAGAATTCAAACAACGCTATCTTAACCAGCCTTATGGGGACACATCTCATCTCATTCGTCAGATGGCTTACAAGAAACATCCTTATCGATGGCCTACCATAGGTTTGGATATCAATCATATAGCAAAGGCTACCATGGATGATGTGAAAGATTTCTTCTATCGGTTCTATGCTCCGAACAATTGTATTCTTGCTGTGACAGGAAATATCTCTTTCGGAGAAACTTGTCGGCTTGCACAGAAATGGTTCGGAGATATTCCTCGTAGGGAAGTGAAACATCCTGCTCTGCCTATGGAACCTGTCCAGACTGAAGAGCGACGACTTGACGTGGCCCGTAATGTTCCGGTTGGTGCCGTCTACATGGCCTTTCACATGTGCGACAGGTTCGATCCTGACTATTATGCCTGTGACATGTTGAGCGATATTCTTTGCAACGGACGTTCCAGCCGCCTAGTCCAACACCTGGTTCAGGAGCAACGTTTGTTCAGTTCCATAGATGCCTATATAGCGGGATCTGTGGATCCGGGTTTGTTCTTCATTGTAGGCAAAGTATCGAAAGGCATTCTCATGCAGACTGCCGAACAGGCTATATGGAAAGAAGTGGAAATGCTGAAAGAGAATCTGGTGGAAGAAATCGAACTCGAGAAAGTAAAGAACCGTTTCGAGAGTGAACAGATATTCAATAATACGAACTACCTTAATGTGGCTACCAATCTTGCTTACTTCGAAATGCTGGGACAGGCCGAAGACATTAACAGTGAAGTTCCGAAGTATCGGGCTGTAACCCGTGAACGTGTTCGTGAAACGGCCAACCGGATATTCGTCAAAGAAAACAGTTGTACTTTATATTACCGTTCAAATAATGTTTAGAATCAGTCAGTACAAGAGTCATTACCGTGCTCTCGTTGTGCTTGGTTTCCCCATTATCGTGGGACAACTGGGTTCCATAGCGCAGGGATTTGCCGATACGCTTATGGTGGGGCGTTACGGTTCGCTCGAATTGTCGGCAGCCGGTTTTGTGAACGGACTCTTTGCTTTGGCTATCATCTTCGGTATGGGATTCAGTTACGGACTAACCCCCATTTCCGGTGCGTTGTTCGGAAAAGGGGAGAAAGAGCGGGTGGGAGGACTTTTGAAAAGCGCCTTGCTGGCCAATTTCCTTTTGTCTGTAATCGTTACGGCAATCATGACTGTGGTCTATTTCAATATAGAAAGGATGGGACAGCCCGTAGAACTCATCGGCTATATCCGTCCTTATTTCTTGGTTCTGCTGATATCGCTTGTTCCCGTGCAACTCTTTTATGTGTTCAAACAATTCACTGACAGTATCAACAAAACGAGTATCGGCATGTGGATTATCATCTTTGCCAATATCTTCAATATAGTCGGTAACTATGTTCTCATTTATGGCAAGTTCGGATTCCCCGAATGGGGACTTTTTGGCGCCGGAGTGGCTACTACCGTCAGTCGTTTCCTTATGCTTTTTGCCTATCTGATAGCTGTGTTATTTTCCCGCAATTATGCCGAGTACCGTCATGGATTTGCCAAGGAGAAGTTGAACAAGACCGATTTTCGCCAGATGAATGCCATGGGTTGGCCGTTGGCTTTCCAGATGGGAACCGAAGCAGCCTCGTTCTCGCTGGCTGCCGTGATGATGGGATGGATTGGCTCTGTGGCTTTGGCTGCACACCAGGTGCTGCAAACCATCAGCCAGTTCTGTTTCCTTATTTATTATGGCCTGGGTGCAGCAGTGGCTATCCGTGTAAGTAATTTCATGGGACTGAGAGATTGGCTGAATGTCCGTCGCAATGCATACGCCGGTTTCCATCTGATGTTGATATTCGGTGTGTTGTCTTTGCTGCTGATTGTGGTATTCCGTCATTCCATTGTAGGGTGGTTCACTACGGATGAACAAATCATCAGTTCTGTTTTTGCCTTGATGGTTCCCTTTGCCTGTTATCAGTTTGGTGATGTGTTCCAGACCACTTTTGCCAATGCCTTGCGTGGTACCGGTGATGTGAAGATGATGATGAAGTATGCCTTTATCGCTTATATCTGCGTATCACTCCCTGTGAGTTATTTCTTCGGATTCATCCTCGGATGGGGAGGAGTGGGAGTGTGGATGGGATTTCCTTTCGGGCTTACTACAGCTGGTGCACTCTTTTTCCTTCGTTTCCGTTTTAGGGTACGTCTGCTTGTTTCAGAAGACAAAACTCTTCCATAGAGGAGAATCCGGGACCGGAGCCTCCAATTCAATCAAATCCTTTGAAACGGGATGGATAAAACTGATTTTGCGTGCATGCAGACAGATGCTTCCGTCGGGATTGGAGCGTTGAGCACCATATTTCAGGTCCCCTTTTATGGGGCAGCCTATTTTAGCAAGCTGGCAGCGAATCTGATGATGGCGCCCCGTCTTCAGATTCACTTCCAGCAAGTAATAATTATCGGAATGTCCAATGGTTCGATATTCCAAAATGGCTTTCTTTGAGTCTTTCACCTCTTTGTCATAGGCGTATGACTTGTTCTGCTTTTCATTTCGTACCATCCAGTGCACCAGTTCTGCTTCAGGCTTCTGCGGCATGTTTTTCACAATAGCCCAATACGTTTTGTGCACCTCTCCATTCTTGAACATTTCGTTGAGCCTTTCCAAAGCCTTGCTCGTCTTGGCAAACAACACGATACCGCTTACCGGACGGTCGAGCCTGTGAGTCACACCGCAAAACACGTTGCCGGGTTTTTGGTATTTCTCTTTCAGGTATTCTTTCACCTTTTCCGATAAAGGGATATCACCGGTCTTGTCGCCCTGTACGATTTCTGAGCTGGCCTTGTTCACCACAATGATGTGGTTGTCTTCATAGATTACAGTCAAACGACGTGAATTACATATTCATTCCACCATCAATCTGAATCACCTGTCCCGATACGTAGGATGACATATCCGATGCCAGGAATGTAGCCACATTGGCAATATCATCGACCGTACCGCCACGACGCAAAGGAATCTTCTTGATCCATTCATTACGGATTTCATCCGGAAGTGCAGCAGTCATGGCCGTTTCAATGAATCCGGGAGCAATGGCATTGGCACGGATGCCGCGAGAACCCATTTCCTGTGCAACACTCTTGGCAAGAGCAATCAGTCCGGCTTTGGATGCTGCGTAGTTGCTTTGTCCTGCATTGCCGTGAACGCCTACTACTGATGACATATTGATGATGTTACCCGATCTCTGGCGCATCATGATAGGAGTGGATGCGTGGATAAAGTTGAAAGCCGATTTCAGGTTCACTGCAATGACAGCGTCCCATTGTTGTTCGCTCATGCGCATCATGAGTCCGTCCTTGGTGATTCCGGCATTGTTTACCAGGATGTCAATGGAACCGAAGTCTTCCTTAATCTGGTTAATCACTTTTTCCGTATCTTCAAAATTGGCTGCATTGGATGCATATCCTTTGGCTTTCACTCCGAGAGCGATAATTTCTTTTTCTGTAGCCTGTCCGTTTTCGTCAATCACCAAATCTGTGAAAGCGATGTTTGCACCTTCCGAAGCGAACTTCAGAGCGATGGCTTTTCCGATACCGCGTGCGGCACCGGTAACGACGGCTGTTTTTCCTGTAAGTAATCCCATAATGATTTTTATTAAAATGTATTTATATATTATCTTTAATACCCAAGGCACCATAAACCAGTTTGCGTACAGTCGGCATACTGTCTTCCTCCGATACCCCTCTGCCCACTTGTCCTTTAATGTAAGGAACTTCGATACCCTTTATGCAGTAATGCATGATATCGGCAAACAAATGAGTGTTTTCAATAGAGAACATACCCTTCCTTACACCTTCGTTCAGAACATTCCGGTAGAGGATAATGGATTTATTGTCGAAATTCTTCCTGCACTGTTCCACTTCCCAGATATCGCGAAAGAAATCGGCCTTTAAGGTTCCGTTTCTGTACACAACTTTCTTTACGGTTTCCAGACGGGCGTAAATGAGTTCAATAATTTTTTCTGCCGGCGTAATATTCTTTTCAGCAACTTTTTGCATTTCCTCTGAAAGAAGATCGAGTTCCGCTTGAATGACTGCCAGATAGATATCCTCTTTACTCTTGAAGTAAGTATAAAGCGTTCGCCTACCTTTTTTAGACGCAATGGCGATATCGTTCATTGTGGTATCCTCAACTCCGTTCTTTGCAAAGAGCTGACGTGCTACGTCTACTAGTAAGCTTCTTGTTTTCGACTGGTTTGAGTTTGGCATGGTTGCAATTGAAATTATTTCGAGCAAAATTACTCTTTTTTTCTATTTCTACAAAAAATATACGGTTTTATTTGGTATTTCAGAAAGTAGTCCGTACCTTTGCACTCGCAAAACAAAAATAATATCGCGGAGTGGAGCAGTTGGTAGCTCGTTGGGCTCATAACCCAAAGGTCAAACGTTCGAGTCGTTTCTCCGCAACTAATAAGAGGCTAATATGTTTTAAAATAACATGTTAGCCTTTTTTGTTTTTAAATCTCCTTATCTTGTATCCGATATTTGAAAATAAAACCTATCTTTGCGCGTACAAGAATGAAGAAGAGATGCCGCTTTCCCGTGCATATAGTAATTTGAATGATGACCAGCTTTTTGATTTGATTGCTCAAGATGATAAAGGTGCATTCACGGAAGTTTATTTGAAATACAATAAACTCCTGTATGCTGTTGCCTATAAATATCTCTTGAATAAGGAACTGGCGGAAGATACGGTTCAGTATGTCTATACCCGTTTGTGGGAATACAGAAATGAGCTTAACATAGGAATCAGCCTGAAGAACTATCTCTTTACGATGGCAAAGAATTATGTCCTCAACACTATCAGGGATGAGGGTGCAGCCATGGAAAAGAATTATGTAATGGCGCAGTCGGCTCCCGAATATGAAGATAATCTGGTGGAAAACCTGGAGAAGAAGGATATGATGTCATTCTTTTACAAAGCAATTAATTCCCTTTCGGCGCAGAAGCGGGATATCTGTTTGATGAAGATTCGTGACGACATGTCCACCAAAGAGATTGCCGAAAGAATGAACTTGTCGGTCAATACCGTGAAGACTCATTATTCAGAAGCCTTGAAAATTCTTCGAATGAAACTGGGAGAGGTGTTAATCTTTGTTATAGCCTTCATTCTAACCTCCCGTTTGGGTGTCTAATCTACAAAGTCAGAAAAAATGAACAAGCCGAATGATATACAGATAAAGAAAGTCCTTTCAGGAAGTGCGACTCAGGAAGAAGCCAAGCTCGTGAGCCAATGGTTTTCCACTCCGGAGGGCATGGCCTATTTGAGTGATTCCATGAACAAAGACTTTTTGCAGATAAATCCCGAGTTAGCCGATTTATATGTGGATCATCCCATTCCCTCTGATGAAATATACCGTCGGATTCAGAAGATTATTCAGAGGAAGAAGATGAGGAAGATATGGTTGCGGGTTGCAGCTGTAGCTATCCCTGTGATGATTCTCATAGGCTTGTATTCACAGGTAAGTTCCCGTGTCGATTTATTTGGTAATTCGGAGTATCAGGAAGTCATAGTAGCCAAGGGCGAGCGTCTGCAAATGATGTTTCAGGACGGCAGTCGTGTGTATATCAATTCAGATTCTAAATTACGTTTCCCCAAGATGTTTGCCTTGGGCACCCGCGATGTATATCTTCAAGGAGAGGCCTATTTCAAAGTGACAAAAGACAAGCATCGCCCATTCATTGTTCATTTGGGAGGTCCCGATGTCCATGTAGTTGGAACGGAATTCAATGTGCAGAATTATCCCGAGGAAAGAGAGATTGTAGTAAGTCTGGACGAAGGAAGAATCAACATGATTCTGCCTCACTCCGATAACGAGTATCGTGTTCTGCCAGGTGAAAAGTTCATATACGATAAAGAAAAGAAGAGCTTCACCATCTCCCGCGATAAAAATGCCGGTAGAGAAAGGATGTGGAAGCAGAATATTCTCTCTTTCAAGGATACTCCTATGGCAGAAGTCCTCAAAACCTTGGAACGTTGGTACAATGTAGATTTCAAAGTGAGGGACACAAGTGCCATGAAATATGTCTATACCCTGACCTCCAACAAGGAGTCTTTGGATGATGTTTTATTGGATTTGGAAAAGATAACACCTGTACATTTCAAGTACGACAAGAGTCGGAAGGAGGTTTCGGTATGGGATGCCAACAAACACTAAAGTTTGTATATCCCTTTTGCGGATGAAAAGAAACGCCTTTTAGAATTATAGTTCCTTGTTCCCGAAGAAAAATTGAACAACCATGGGACAATTCTTCATCCCAAGCTTTGAGGCCATTATCACAAGCTTTGGTATGAAGAAATAACCTTGATATGGCAACTTTTTCTTCCTGACAGAATAAATATTATAAACTGATAAAAATGAAAATAACCAATTATTAAAAAAAAGAGATTTTATGCTCACCCATTTTGTTTTCTTGCGTGTCAATTTAATGTATAGAGAAAAAATAACCTAATATTAACATTAAATTAAATGTGAACATGAAGCACAAATTTCTGTTTTTATTTCTTTTCTGTGTAGCTTTAGGGCTAACGGCCTCGGCACAGAAGGTAACAATGAGTTTCCAACAAGTCAAGTTGGAAAAGGTTTTCTCAGAAATAACAAAGCAGACAGGTTTAACTGTTGCTTATAGTAGAACACTGATTAATCCTGAACAGTTAGTAACCGTAAACGCAAAAGATCGTGATTTATCAAAGGTGTTGGAAGATATCTTTAAAGGTAAGGATTTGACATATGAAGTCGGTGATAAGATTTATGTCAAGAAAAAAGAAGAACAACAAATCTCTTCAAATCCAAAAGGAGTTAAAAATATTGTAGGTCAGGTATTAGATGACAAGGGGCAGCCGATAATAGGTGCATCTGTTTTGGAAAAAGGTACAACCAATGGTACTATTACCGACATCGACGGTAATTATTCTTTAAAGGCTAATTCTTCATCAGTGTTGGTTATTAGTTATTTAGGATATAAATCACAGGAACTCGCAGTGTCTGCAGGAAAACTTTCAAAAATTATTCTACACGAAGACACTGAACAGTTGGAAGAAGTTGTTGTTATAGGATACGGAGTACAAAAGAAGTCAAGTCTGACAGGAGCTGTTGGGTCCATCTCTTCAAAAGAAATACAAAAACAACTTACATCCAATGCGACTTCTGCGTTACAAGGAAGAACACCGGGCGTTGAGGTTCTTCAAAATGGTGGTGAAGCCGGAGGAGATGTAAGTGTATTGGTTCGTGGTGCCAGTACTTTTGGATCTACAGAGCCTTTGTATATCATAGATGGAGCTATCAGCAATAATGGCATGAATTCAATTAATTCTGCGGATATTGAGTCCATTGAAATATTAAAGGATGGTTCGGCAGCAGCTATTTATGGTTCTCGTGCTGCTAATGGAGTTGTCTTAGTCACTACAAAACAGGGGAAAGTAGGTAAGACAAAAGTAGAACTGAACGGCTCTTATTCTTACCAGACTTTAGCTAAAAGACTGAATTTCATGAATGCCAGCCAATGGAGAACTTTTGCAAACCAAGTGGCTGATAATAGTCCGGCTTATGATCATGCTTCTCAAAATGATAATCCTACTAATCCTAATTTAAGCACTGACTGGCAAGATCTCTGGTACCAAAATGCTCCTATGTACACAGGAAATGCATCTGTTTCGGGAGGAAATGAAGCAGGAACATTCAATACAAGTTTAGGTTATATAAAGCAAGATGGTATTGTTATTGAATCTAATTATAGTAAATATAACGCTCGTGTTAATGGCACATATAAAAAAGGTATATTATCTGTATCTGAGAATCTTTCGATTTCTTATTCCAAGAAGAAACCTATGCAAACTGTTCGCATGATTGAAATACCTACCCTTCCCGTGAAAGACGATCAAGGCAGGTACATTTCTGCTCCAGCTTCTTTGGGATATTCCACGACGAATATTGATATAGTAAATCCTTTGGCATTGTTATATGCACAGGATCGTTATACAAGCAAGACGGACGTTACTGGAAATGTAAGTATGGGCTTGGATTTGTTTAAAGGTCTAAAATATAAACTTAACTTTTCAGGAAGTTATTTAAATGTTCATGGTTATACACATACACCAACTTATGCTTCCTATTGGGATGCAAACGGAACTCCAGAATCTAAATTTTCGCAGCCGTATACTTCATTGACAGAGTCAAGAGGAGAAAGTTTTACTTATACTATTGATAATTTGTTGACTTATAATACTACTATAAATGGACACTCTATTGATGCCCTACTAGGCCATAGCTGGATGAGAGAATCTTATCGTGACATGTCCATCGATTCTGGAACAAGCGATTTGGGCTCATCGTCTATTACTACTTATAACGGTCCTGGAAATATTGGTTCTAATGAATTGAAATCAGCTCTTTTATCCGTTTTTGCTCGTATTAATTACGATTATAAGAGTAAATATTTGCTCTCAATGAGTATCAGACGTGATGAATCATCAAAATTCTCTAAAAATAATAGAGTGGGATATTTCCCTTCTATTTCAGCTGGTTGGAATTTACATCAAGAAAAATTCTTTCATCTAAATTGGATGTCTAAATTGAAAATTCGCGGTAGTTGGGGACAGTTGGGAGCCAATTTTATTGACCCTTATAAATTTGTTTCATTAGCATACGGACCCGTACCATCAATTTTTAATGGTAAGAGAATGAATGGATATGTAACTCGTTTTGCTCAGTCTGATTTAAAATGGGAAACATCAGAATCCACAAATATCGGTTTGGAAGCAGGCTTTTTGGATAATTCTTTGACTTTTACTTTTGATTGGTATAAGAGGACAAATAAAGATTTACTGGCACCGCTGGAATCTTTGCCTTCATCTGGTCAGACAATTATTATCAATGATGGTGACATTCCTTATTACAACACGGCCTCTGTGGAAAATAAAGGTATAGAGATGACCTTAGGTTATCGTAAGCAATGGGGTGCATTCAATATGGATTTATCAGCAAACATTTCATTCCTGAAGAATAAAGTAACAGCACTTGGTGAAGGTGTTCAGCCTATCCGAGGAAACTTAATGAGTGGAAAGTTCAATGACCGTCCTACTATTACAAAAGAGGGCTTGCCTATTGGAACATTTTGGGGCTACAAAGTAGCTGGTATAGATGATAATGGAAATTTCTTGTTTTTAGGTGCTGATGGTACTAATAAAACTGCCGCTCAAGTAAGCGAAGATGATAAGAGAGTGCTAGGAAATCCTAATCCTGATTTCACTTATGGATTGAATGTTAATTTAGGATATAAGGAATGGGATTTGACCATGTTTTTGCAAGGTTCACAAGGTAATGATATCTTTGCTGCAGCCAAATATCAGTTCTATTTCAATTATGACAATAACAATCTTGTAGATGCTCTTAATTCATGGACTTCTTCAAATAAAAACACTAATTTACCTATAGCAAAAACCGATAACTTGGGTGGAACAAATTCTTTGCCAAGTTCCTTCTACGTTCATGACGGATCCTATCTGCGCTGCAAGAATTTACAACTAGGATATTCATTCCCTAAAAAATGGATTGAAAAGTTTCATGTTGAGAATTTAAGACTGTATGCTGGTGTTCAGAATCTATTTACCTTTACCAGTTATCCGCTATATGACCCTGAAGTTAGTTCCAATACTTTATTCGACAGAGGTGTGGATGGATTGGAAAATCTAGCACCTGCTGTCAATACGCGCACATATAATTTTGGATTCAATTTAACTTTTTAAATAAGAACAACTATGAAAATATATAATAAGATATTTGTAACGCTAGCAGTTATTATGTGCTGTTTTTTCAGTTCATGTAACAGCGTTTTTGATGAATTGGCAACTAATCCCAACCAGCAAGATGTCAATAATTTTTACACCACTCCGGAAAATTTAAATAAAGGAGTGATCGGTATCTATTCTTATATTACTACACCTCGTGCTATGGGGGCTTCCATGGGACGGATGATTGCTAATAGGAGCGACGAAAGTTCGGATCGCTCGGATTATGGACAACCGGGACAATATGCAGCCAACGTAACTTCATCTTGGTATACATTGGTACAGCCATTTGCTCTTTTGTACACTGCTGCATCACAAGCTTGCCAAATGATTCAAGTCATTCCTAATGTGACTTTTTCCAATGATGCACAAAAGAATGCATATTTGGGCGAAGCTTATTTTTTAAGAGCTTATTGTCATTGGTTTCTTCTCTTGAATTTCAGAAATATTCCACTGATGAAAGAATTGCCATCATCTGCGAAAGATTATAAGCCTCAGGCAACTCCGGAAGAAACTTGGGAATTTATTATTGATGACTTAAAAAAGGCCAAGAGTCTTTTACCAAAGAAAGGTTACTGGACAGGTGATAATACGGGTCGTGTAACGAGTGCGGCTGCAGCGGCATTGTTAGGCAAGGCTTATCTATATAGAAGCGGTATAGAGCCAAAATATGGAACATCTACTAAAACATATTATTCCGAGGCTGCTGCTGCTTTTGATGAAATAATAAAGGGCCAGCATGGTAACTTTAAACTGATGGATGACTATAATGACAATTTCCGTGTTGCAACTGAAAATAATGATGAATCTATTCTTGAATGGCAGTTTTTGGGTGATGCTGTCAATACGGGTTTCAATCCTGGTTTAACCACTAGTGGCGTTTTTAGAGACCCTCGAGGTAATATTATTCCCACTACTAAGATTACAGCAAGTCATGTTATTCATGATTGGGTTTATAATACTTTTGCGGCTTCGAAAGATGTAAATGGATATACAGATTCAAGAATGTTTGGAACATTGGTCTTTGATGATTCAGCGCCGGAAATTAAAGCTAAGCCAGGAGATGTAGTCAAAATATTTGATGGAAAGACATTTAAAGAATATTATGGTGCAAAAGGATTTTCATCAGTAAATGTAATTGCTGGGAACTATAAGAGTGCATGCAGGAAGGCCATTGATTGGACTTTGCCAACAGTTAATTCAGGAAATAATTTGTACATGTGGAATTATAGAGCTCATGGATTGAATTACAGAGAGATAAGGTATGCTGATGTTTTGCTTATGTATGCGGAAGCTGTTGTCAGCGGAGGAACTCAAGGTAGTATTTCAGCATTGGAAGCTGTTAACAGAGTACGTGCTAGGAAAAGTGTGAATGTTCCACTCCTTACAAGTGTTGACATGAAATCTATTGAGAATGAGCGTATTCTTGAATTGACTCAAGAGGGTTATCGCTTCTTCGATCTTTTACGTTGGGGAAAAGTAGCGCAGCGCTTTTCTGAACTTGAGAAATCAGATCCTAACTTCAAGCAATATAACACTTCAACTTATTTAGGATTTAAAGAAGGTAAGAATGAATGGCTCCCAATTCCGGTAGATGAAGTGGAGGGAAATCCGTATATAACAACAAATAATCCAGGTTGGAATTAATAAAACGAACTATGTCGGAGAAATAAATAACTCCGGCATAGTTAAACATATAATAGTATGATGAAACGTATTGCTTTTTTTATTCTCCTCATTTTCCCTTCTTTGATCTTTGCACAGGGAATCTATACACCAACGTGGGAGTCAATCGACAAGAGACCTGTTCCTGAATGGTTCCAGAATGCAAAATTCGGAATTTTCATTCATTGGGGATTGTATTCTGTACCAGCATGGTCTCCAAGAGGGACTTATGCAGAATGGTATGAATATTGGTTAAAGAACAAGACTTTGTTTGGCAATGGAGATTTTAAAGGCTCTGAGATTTATGATTATCATGTCAATACTTATGGCAAGGATTTTAAGTACTCTGATTTTGCACCTATGTTTAAGGCTCAGGATTTTGATGCTGATGCTTGGACTGACCTGTTTGAAAAAGCAGGAGCTAAATACGTGGTTTTGACAACGAAGCATCATGATGGTTTCGCATTGTGGCCAAGTAAAGAAGCTTCAAGAGACTATGGTCGTCCTTGGAACAGTATGGAAGTTGGAGCAAAAAGAGATTTAGTGGGAGAGTATGTCGAGTCTTTAAGGAAAACAAAGATAAAAGCCGGATGCTATTTTTCATGTAAAGAATGGAGCAATACCTTATTTTGTGATGATTCAATTACGAAATATGTGGATAATCATTTTTTTCCACAATTAAAAGATTTGATAAGCAGATATAAACCTGATTTGATATGGTCAGATGGCCCGGATAAATACGATGATAATGTATGGAAAACCAAAGATTTGCTATCTTGGCTGTATTCCAGTTCAGAGGTAAAGGATAGTGTAGTGGTCAATGATCGATGGGCAAGATTTTCTGATGGAAAGCGACATGGAGATTTCTGTTCTCATGAATATACAGATGGAAATAATCTCTCTGAAAAACCGTGGGAAGAGTGTCGGGGAATGGGCTTTTCTTTTGGATTTAATCAAAACGAAATACTGTCGGATTATGCAACTCCACAGGCTTTAGTCTTGACTTTAGTTAATGTCGTCAGTAAAGGAGGGAATCTTTTATTAGATGTTGGCCCGACGGCTAATGGTAAAATTCCGCCAATCATGGAGGAACGTCTATTGCAACTGGGAGACTGGCTGAAAGTGAATGGAGAAGCTATCTATAATACTCGTAAATGGAAATATCCTTCTCAATGGACAGAGGGCAAAAGAGACTGGAAAGCAAAAGGCAAGTTTTATGTGGGTTGCAATGCCATCTTAAAGCAAACGGTAGATCCTGATTCTGGATATGCTGCTCAAGAAGTATTTTATACATGGAAAGCTCCATGTTTATATGCAATCCTGCCAAAAATATCTGAAGAAAATATTATTCTGAAAAAGCTGCAATCAAATTCCGAGACTCAAATCGAAATGCTAGGTTTTAAAGGGAAAATACAATGGAAACAGAAAAAAGATAACATAGAGGTGGTTTTGCCTAGATTCGAAGTCAATAACCTTCCTTGTTTGTATGCATGGACATTGAGAATAACAAATGTTTCTCCAAAGTAAAAAAAAATAATATGAAGAAGATAGTACTCTTAATCGGGCAAGCATTATTTTGCTTTTCCGCATTTTCTCAAACTATATTGTATAATGGAATAGAATTGCCCAAGCAATGGCCTCCCAGATATGCCGAACCTTCGAAACCGGAGGAAATGAAAGTTCCGTATCTGCAACAAAAGCCGGAAACTATCGTTATCAATATCGGGCGTCAGTTGTTTGTTGATGACGTTCTGATTGCAGAGACAAATTTGAATAAGGAATATCATCGTCCGGTTATGTATGGCGGAAACCCAGTGCTGAAGGCTGATAAAGATTGGGAATTGACTACGGAGGGTGTACCTTATGCCGCTCCTTTTAGTGACGGTGTTTGGTTCAATGAGCAAACGGGGAAATTCCAGATGTGGTATTTGACGGGAGCAGGTAGTATCTCCGGAGCTGGGAAACAGAGCTTTTATACCGGTTATGTTGAATCTTCCGATGGAAAGACTTGGACGAAGCCTGCACTTGATATTTACAAATCAACCAATATTGTGGATGTAAACAATAGAGATGCAGCTACCATTTGGCTTGATAAACTTGAGAAAGATTCTGACAAACGATATAAAATGTTCAACATTGAGCGCCGTGAGCCCGATGGACGTTGGCAGTTCGTATTAAAATATTCCAAAGATGGAATACATTGGTCAAAGGGAGTAGCACAATCAGGGGATATGTATGACAGATCCACCGCTTTCTACAATCCGTTTCGTGGTGTATGGGCATTAAGTATGCGTTACGGAACAGAGGTGTCTTCCCGTTCCCGTTGTTATGCGGAGAATTCTGATCCTGAGATGCTTGTGTCTCTTGCCCATCGCATTCGCAAAGACGCCGATGATAAAAATATGGTGTTTTGGTTTACTCCAGATGACAAAGAGCCTCGTCATCCCAAGTTTCCTGAGGTTAATCCCGGAATATATAATTTTGATTGCATTCCCTATGAGAGTATTATGTTGGGGCAATACTCTGTTTGGCAGGGACCCGAAAACAATGTATGCGATAAGAATGGCATTCAAAAGAAAAATGAGATTTTTCTGGGATACAGCAGGGATGGTTTTCATTTTTCACGTCCTTCTCATAGACCTTTCATAGCAGTGAATGAAACAGAGGGTGCATGGAACTGGGGAAATATTCAATCTGTTGTAGGAGCACCAATTGTAATGGGTGATTCTCTTTATTTTTATAGCAGTGGCCGCCAGTTGAACAAGAAGTTTTGGGACGGATATGTCTCCACGGGACTTGCCATGTTACGTCGTGATGGTTTTGTTTCAATGCATTCTGATAAAAAAGAAGGCTTCCTGCTTACCGAGAAATTATCTTTCGATGGCAAGTATCTTTTCGTGAATGCCGATGTGACTAAAGGTGAACTTTCTGTTGAGGCTGTTGGTGAAGATGGAAATGTTATCAGCGGTTTTTCAAGGAAGGACTGTCTGGTCATAAAGAAAAAGAGCGGTACATCGGTCCAAATTACTTGGAAAAAGAATGAAGATTTGTCTCAGTTCAATGACAAGCGTATCCGCTTCCGTTTCTATCTCACTAACGGAGATCTGTATTCATTCTGGGTTTCGCCATGGAAGACCGGTGAGAGCCGCGGATATACTGCCGGTGGAGGACCGGGACTGAATTCAAAAGGAATAGACATGCCTGTTGGGAAATAGGTTACTTTATATATCAATACAAATACATCGTGAATTTTAGGTTTCAATTAGGTATTGGTAGAAGGGGGTGTGTCAAAACGACGCGCCCTCTTTTCATATAAGTCAATACTCATTAA
>DAIRSI010000044.1:0-23466 GCA_036804505.1 Bacteroidaceae bacterium | reverse complement strand
GTCGGGACTTTGTGCTTAAAAAAAAGAGGGCGCGTCGTTTTGACACACCCCCTTTGTTTTATCAGAATCCCGCTAGAACAGGAATCGCAATACATCGTTGAAATTTGCCCATATCAACAAAATAATAAGGAATGTCATGCCTGCTATCTGTGCTCGTTCCATAAACTTATCACTGGGTTTTCTTCTGGCTATTATTTCATACAAGAGGAAGAGAACATGCCCTCCATCAAGCGCCGGAATAGGCAGAATGTTCATGAAGGCCAGAATAATGGATAGAAACGCAGTCATTTCCCAGAAACGATGCCAGTCCCATTGGGTCGGAAAGATACTTCCTATGGTCCCGAATCCGCCAAGACTATTGGCTCCTTCCTTTGTAAAGACATATTTCATGTCATCTACATAACCGCGAAGTACATGGACTCCATGTTGTACCCCCGCTGGGAATGAAGCTATGAAACCATAGGTCAGAACTTCCGGTTTATAATCGGGAATGCGTGCTGTAATACCTACTTTAAAGGCAGTGTCCAATTTCAGAGCTAAGGTATCCAAACTTCCAGCACGGGAAATGACCAGTTGCATATGACTGAAATCCTTATTCTTGTGGGCGGCGGCCACGGCTTTGATACTATCCAACTTGGAAGAGAAAGAGCCCCAGGAAGTCAACTTCTGATTATTCAAAGCAACCAAACTGTCACCCCTCTGTATTCCGGCAAGAGCACCCGGTTTTCCAGCCACGATGGAATCCACAACTGCAGGAATAAACACGCTGATGAAAGGAGGATCGGACTTAGCAATTTCCAACAGGCTCAATCCTTCGGGAATGAAGATTGATTTTTGCTTTCCATCGCGCAGCACGGTAATCTGTCTGGCATCAATGATGGTACGAATCATATCGATTCCGAACCGATTGAATTCCTTCCCATCGGCACTCAGCAAGATATCACGATCCTTGAACCCGATTTGCTTTGCCTGCTCATTAAACTCCATTCCATAACTCATTTTTTTCAAAGGGACATAAGAATCGCCCCAAGTGAAAAGAACCATGGAATAAATAAAAAGAGCCAGCAGGAAATTGAAAAGTACTCCGGCAATCATAACAAACAATCTTTGCCAAGCCGGCTTTGCACGGAATTCCCAAGGCTTCATAGGTTCCTTCATTTGTTCCGTATCCATTGACTCGTCTATCATTCCGGCAATTTTCACATATCCTCCCAAAGGCAGCCATCCTACCCCATAAGTGGTCTCACTGTTCTTCGGCTTAAACTTGAAAAGGGTGAACCATGGGTCAAAGAAAAGACAGAATTTCTCTACTCGTATTTTAAAAAGGCGTGCAAACAGAAAATGCCCTCCTTCATGGATTAAGACCAGAATAGAAAGAGAAAGCATCAATTGCAGCGCGCGAATCAAAAAAGTTTCCATAAATGTGTAATCTATTATTTAATATTGTTCATAATTTCAGCAGCCAATCGCCTTGATTCGGCATCTGTTGCCACATAATCTTCATAAGTCGGTTCTTTTACAAACTGAGCCTTCTGCATGGTTTGTTCTATCACCACACTCATACCAAGAAAGGATATCCGGTCATGCAGAAAAGCGGCATTCACCACTTCGTTGGCAGCATTCACGATGCATGGCATGTTCCCTCCCTGATGCAAAGCCTCATAAGCCAAAGCGAGATTCCGAAAACGTTTCGTATCCGGTTGTTCGAATGTCAGATTCGTACAAACCGAAAAGTCAAGCCTTTGAAAAGAAGACTTCAGACGCTTGGGATAGGAAAAGGCATACTGAATAGGCAAACGCATATCTGGCATACCCAATTGCGCCTTGACGGCCCCGTCCTTAAACTGCACCATGGAATGAATGACAGATTGAGGATGCACCACCACTTCTATCTGCCCGGGGGTTGTCCCGAACAACCATTTTGCTTCGATGACTTCAAATCCCTTGTTCATCATGGAAGCGGAATCTATCGTAATCTTGGCCCCCATTTCCCAATTGGGATGCTTCAGAGCCTGTGCTTTGGTTACATGTTCAAGTTGCTCATAACTGAATGTTCGGAAAGGGCCACCGGAAGCCGTGAGTATCACTTTCTCTATTTCATTGTCGGCTTCTCCGGCCAGGCATTGAAATATGGCGGAATGTTCCGAATCAACAGGTAGTACCGCTACATGATGGCGACTTGCCAGTTCCTTTATCAGTTCCCCTGCCACTACCAGTGTTTCCTTGTTTGCCAAAGCGATTGTCTTCCCGGCTTTCATTGCATTGATAGTAGGAAGCAGTCCTGCAAAACCTACCATAGCCGCAAGCACCATATCAATGGGAGCTGCATCGACTATCTGACAAAGGGCTTCCGTTCCTGCATACACTTTAATAGGAAGGTCTGCCAAAGCATCCTTCAATTGTCCGTACTTCTCCTCATTGGCTATCACCACCGCATCCGGCAGAAACTTACGGGCTTGTTCTATCAGTTTCTCCACCTTATTATTAGCAGTCAGCACATAAGCTTCATACAAGTCAGGATGTTCGTCTATCACTTGCAAAGCCTGAGTACCGATGGAGCCGGTAGAACCCAAAATCGCTATTTTTCTTTTCATCCTTTATTATCTATCATCAAAGCTTTCAGCTTTATCCAAATCCAATAATCCTTCCGGGAGCTGCATCAGCATAGTTCGTTCCTTCTGATTGAGGTCGAGTATAAAATCTTCCTGCGCAGGGACCAAGACCTCCTTCCCGTTATATTCAACGGCAAAAAGAGTATTGATAGTAGAATTGTCGACATCTTTCACTTCTCCCAGATAACCGGAATTCACTTCCGATATTTTATACCCTATAAAAGAGTTCCAAGTCATTTCGCCCACTGCTGCTGTTTCTGCATACTTCTTCGGGAAGAACACTTCGGTATTCGACAAGGTTCTTGCCTTTTCCGTTGTATCAATTCCTTCCAGTTTGAACAGAGCCGTCGTATCCGACTTGAAACGATACTCTTCTATAAAGAAAGGTACCAGAATGCCATCAATTTTGCAAACAAGATAATCACAATCCGAACGATCGAATATATCGTCAGTAAAAGTAAGCTGTAACTCCCCTTTCACCCCGTGAGGTTTGCTGAAGTTACCTATTTTGAATACTTCTTCACTTTTTATCATTGGATTCTGGTTATTCGGGCACCCAAAGCATTGAGGCGGCCCTCGATGTTCTGGTATCCTCTGTCTATTTGTTCTATATTATGTATCCGGCTTATACCATCGGCACTCAAGGCTGCAATAAGCAGTGCGATGCCGGCACGGATATCAGGCGATGTCATGTTGCCACCCCTCAAGCGGAAGTTTCGATCATGTCCGATGACCACAGCTCTATGAGGGTCACAAAGAATGATTTGGGCTCCCATGTCAATCAACTTGTCGACAAAGAAAAGCCGGCTTTCGAACATTTTCTGATGAATGAGTACACTGCCTTTCGCCTGTGTGGCCACCACCAGCAACACGCTCAGCAAGTCCGGTGTCAATCCGGGCCAAGGAGCATCCGCTATAGTCATGATGGACCCGTCGATAAACGAATCAATCTGATAGTGCTCATGTGCAGGAATGATGATGTCATCATCCGACTGGTTGATGGTAACGCCCAAACGGCGGAAACTGTCGGGAATGATTCCCAGATTCTCATAAGATACATTCTTTATGGTAATCTCACTGGCTGTCATTGCCGCCATGCCTATGAAACTGCCCACCTCTATCATATCCGGAAGTATGGTATGCTCGCATCCGTGCAATTCCTTCACGCCTTCAATCGTAAGCAGATTGGAAGCGATACCGCTGATTTTCGCACCCATGGAATTAAGCATTTTGCATAACTGCTGCACGTAAGGTTCGCAAGCCGCATTATAAATCACCGTCTTTCCTTCGGCAAAGACCGAAGCCATTACGATGTTGGCGGTTCCTGTAACCGAAGCCTCATCGAGCAACATATATGCACCTTTCAAATGTTTCGAAGTGATTTCGAAAATCTCTCTCGAATCATTATATTTGAAGTCGGCTCCAAGACTTTGTATACCCAGAATGTGAGTATCCAAACGCCTACGGCCAATTTTGTCACCTCCGGGTTTGGAGATAATGGCTCTTCCAAAACGGCCAATCATTGGTCCGATGAGCATGACAGACCCTCTCAAAGAAGAACATTTTTTCAAGAATCTGTCGCTTTCCAAATAGGCATGATCCACTTCGTCCGATTGGAAAGAATAGGATGATGGAGAAAGCTTCTCCACCTTGACTCCCATCTCACGCAAAAGTTGAATGAGATTATTGACATCAAGAATGTCCGGAACATTATTGACAGTCACCTTTTCGGATGTCAGCAATGTGGCACAAAGAATCTGCAAAGTCTCGTTCTTTGCTCCTTGAGGAACAATCTCACCGTGGAGTTGGTGTCCGCCTTCAATGATGAATGAAGCCATGGTTATTGTATTAAATTATTTCGGAAACTTTCTACGTTGGTTATTATTGGAACGTGCAGGCCGCCGCTGACCGTTATTATTGAACGGTCTTTGCGGTTGTTGCGGCGAAGCGGACAATTGCAAATCCCGCCCTCTCCAATCTATTTTCCCATCGGTATAATCGGCCAGGTCTTCAAAAATCTTGGCATCATCCACAGAGTCCTTGTTCCATGCAATATAGCATTTCTTCATGTGAATGGCAATCATCTTTATCAACTGGTCGCGCATGGGTCCTTCAGGCATCTCCAAAGCCTTTTGAATGAGGCGTTCGATGACTGCACCATAATGGCGGTAATGAATTTTTCCATCGGAATAGGGTATTCTATCCGGTGCCACCTGAAGATTATCCGGTTTGATAAGTTCGTAGGGATAATCAATGTCCAGTTTGAAGCCTGACATGATGGCCAGATGGTCCCAAAGCTTATGCTTGAAATCGGGTACATCCCTCAGATGGGGAAACATGTTTCCCATGATGTCTACAATCGTATTGGCACAACGCTGTCTTTCCTTCCTGTCTTCTATGGTCAAAGCGTAATCTACCATGTTCTGGATACTGCGTCCATATTCAGGAAGCGGCAATCTTTCTTGCTGTGTATTATAAGGCATATCTTTCATTATGAATTAAAGTAGTTTTTTGGGTTTTGTCGCAATGAATTCTTTCAAATAGAAGGGCTCAAAATAAGCCACATCCTTAAAGTCTTCCTTGGCCAGGGCTTTCTCCGACAAGGGAGACATATTGCTTGCCAATGGGTAGATGTTCTCCAGAAAACGGGCATTGGGGTGAACAATCTTGTCCTTGCATTTCAAGGCTCCGTTTCCAAAGAAATAGACCGGTCCTTTATCCAGGTATTCCTGATAGGAATTTTCATCGATGACATCGGCTCCCACTTTTCTGATAACATTCAAAGCTCTGTCATAGACAGCTGAATAGACTTCCATCCTTCGCGCATCGATCATCGGACACAACAAAGCATCATCGGGCAACTCGTGATAAAGGAGAACCGGCACGCAAAGTACTTCCAGAGTAGGCAGACCTATCAAAGGCAGGTTTCTTCCGTAGCAAATTCCCTTTGCCATAGAGACCCCTATGCGCAAACCTGTATAGGAACCGGGACCGCAACTCACCGCCACCGCCTCTAACGGAATGGCATGATTGTCGGCAAAAGAAAGGGCTTCATCGACAAAGACACCCAATGAGATGGCATGCGAAGGTCCCTTCAGATCCTCCTTGTTAAAAATGTTCTGTCCGTTCTGATTGACAGATACAGAACAGGCTTCTGTTGAAGTTTCTATATTTAAAATACACGACATATTCTTGTAACATTACAATATTAAGTGCAAAAATACACATTTAAAGAATAAAAATAGTAATTTTGCAGAAAATACTTTGATAAGATGATACAATCAATGACCGGATACGGCAAAACGACTGCCGTTTATGAAGATAAAAAAATTAATATCGAAATAAAGTCGCTCAACAGCAAGGCTATGGATCTTTCCACTCGCATTGCACCTCAATACAGGGAAAAAGAGATCGAAATACGTTCCATGGTTACGCAAACACTGGAACGCGGTAAGGTAGATTTCTGTCTTTGGATTGAAAAAGACTCGAACGATACGGCAACGCCTATCAACATGGCTTTAGCTCAAAGCTATGACAAGCAAATAAAGGCGCTTTCGTCACTCTTGGGATATGATTATCCTAACGAACATTCCTTATCGACCCTCCTGCGCATGCCCGATGTCATGACCAAGATGGAAATCGAGGTTCTCGAAGACGAAGAGTGGAATGTTGTGAAAAGCGCCGTACAGGATGCCATCAACAAATTGGTAGAGTTCCGCAAACAGGAAGGTGCCGCTCTGGAAAAGAAATTCACGGAGAAGATTGATAACATAGAAGCTCTGCTCCTGTCAATCGAGCCTTATGAGAAAGAACGAGTTGCCAAAATACGCGACCGAATCATCGATGCATTGGAAAAGACCATCAGCGTGGATTATGACAAGAACCGTCTGGAACAGGAACTGATCTATTATATCGAGAAGCTTGATATCAGTGAGGAGAAGCAGCGTCTGTCCAATCATTTGAAATATTTCCGCGAGACGATGAAAGACGGACATGGCCAAGGCAAGAAACTCGGTTTCATTGCACAGGAAATGGGTCGTGAAATCAATACGACCGGCAGCAAGTCCAATCATGCCGAGATGCAGAACATCGTGGTCAAGATGAAGGATGAACTGGAGCAGATAAAAGAACAGGTACTCAACGTCATGTAAATCAGAAAGACATGGAAGGGAAGCTAATCATATTCTCTGCCCCTTCAGGTTCCGGAAAGTCAACGATTATCAACTATCTGCTGACGCAAAACCTGAATCTGGCATTCTCCATTTCTGCCACAAGCAGACAACCCAGAGGGACTGAAAAGAATGGTATTGAATATTTTTTCCTGTCACCGGAGGAATTCAAAGAAAGGATTGCCCGGAATGAATTCCTTGAATACGAAGAAGTTTACAAGGACCGCTTCTACGGCACATTGAAGGAACAGGTGGAAAAACAGTTGAAAAAGGGAGAAAATGTTGTCTTTGATGTGGATGTGGTAGGCGGTTGCAACATAAAGAAATTCTATGGTGAACGCGCTTTGTCCATATTCATCCAGCCGCCGTCTATCGAAGAGCTCAAGAAAAGGCTCATAAACAGAGGCACCGATACACCCGAGACCATTCAAGACCGCGTAGCCAAAGCTCAATATGAATTGGGCTTCGCACCCAAATTCGACAAAGTCATTATCAATAACCATCTGGAAGATGCTGAGAGAGAGGCTTTGCAGATTCTGAAAACGTTCCTGCACAAATAGGATTATTAGTCATGAAAAGAATAGGAATTTTCGGAGGTTCTTTCAATCCCATTCACATCGGTCATCTGGCTCTGGCCAATTTTCTATGCGAATATGGAGAAACGGACGAAGTATGGTTCCTTGTATCTCCGCACAATCCTCTGAAGCCCCATGATAACCTTCTGGATGACAACATTCGTCTGGAAATGGTGGAGAAAGCCATTGCCGGTTATCCCAAGTTCAAGGTCTCCGATTTTGAATTCCATCTTTCACGTCCTTCCTACATGATTCACACACTCGACCGACTGAAAGAATATTTCCCCGATTATGAATTTGTGCTGATTATAGGGGCGGACAACTGGAACATCTTCCCTCATTGGAAGGATGCCGACCGCATCATAAGAGAAAACCAAATCTTGATTTATCCCAGAAAGGATTTTGAAATCAAGCAGGAAGACCTGCCGGAAAACGTCAGGTTAATAAACACACCCCTGCTCGAGATCAGTTCCACATTCATCCGGGAGAATCTGGAAAAAGGGAAAAACCTTCGATATTTCATACCGGAACCTGCTTACGAAATGATTAAAAAACTACATTTATATAATACTTCTCCAGAATGAGCGAAATCAAAACCAATTCCTTAAAAGCATGGATGCTTGCAGCACGACCCAAAACACTGACGGGAGCGGCAACCCCGGTAATAATCGGGCTGGCACTCACTTATAACGATGCCGGCAGTTTTTTTCAATGGGTCCCATCGATTCTCTGTCTGCTTTTTGCTTTTCTCATGCAGATAGACGCGAACCTGATCAATGATTTCTACGACTATGCCAAAGGAACCGACCGGGAAGATCGTCTCGGCCCTGAACGCGCCTGTGCACAAGGATGGGTCACCCTCGGAGCCATGAAGCATGCCATTGCAATAACCACACTCACCTCATGCCTTGTAGGACTGCCGCTGGTTTACTACGGAGGCCTCGAAATGCTCATTGTAGGAGCGGTTTGTGTCGTCTTTGCCTTTCTTTATACTATGGGACTTTCCTACAAAGGATTCGGGGATATCCTCGTATTTCTGTTCTTCGGCATCATACCCGTGGGCTTTACTTATTATGTGCAATTACATACGTGGACGTGGGATGTTACCATTGCCGCTGTTTCCTGTGGCCTTTTGATTGATTCCCTTCTCACCATCAATAATTACAGAGACAGGGAACAAGATGCCCTGAGCGGGAAAAAGACTCTGGTGGTACGCTTTGGTGCCGTCGCCGGAAGACTTGTTTATCTGGGAAGCGGATTATGTGCTTATCTCCTTTGTCTCTATTTCTTGCCAAGCCATCCTCTTGCAGCCATTCTGCCTCTGCTCTATGTCGTTCTGCATATTCTGACATGGAACAAAATGGTAAAGATTGATCACGGGAAAGAATTGAACAAAATTTTGGGGGAAACAGCCCGGAACATGTTCTTGTTCGGTCTGTTGCTTGCTATCGGGTTGCTCGTCTAATCTTTTTCAATCAAAACCACGGCATAGGCAGAGATTCCCTCTTCCCTTCCGGTGAAGCCCAGTTTTTCGGTTGTGGTCGCCTTGATGGAGACATCTTCTTCTTCCACATTCATAAGCTGAGAAAGTATTTTCTTCATTTCGGGAATACGGGCATTCAGTTTGGGGCGCTCTGCACAAACAGTCGCATCCACATTGCCTACCCTGTAGCCTTTGGCGGCTATCAGTTTCACGGTTTCGGACAAAAGGATTTTACTGTCGATATCTTTATATACCGCAGATGTATCCGGAAAATTAAAACCTATATCACGGAGATTCGCAGCTCCAAGCAACGCATCGCAAATAGCATGAATCAGGACATCGGCATCCGAATGCCCCAACAGGCCTTTCTCATGCTGGAAGCGTATACCTCCGAGCCATAGCTCGCGCCCTTCTACCAAGGCATGCACGTCATACCCCATTCCTACTCTGACCTTCATTCTGTATGATGATTATCGAACATAAAAATCCAGTACCTTCTCTTCTCCCAGATATCCTTGCAAATGCTGGTCTATCTTCACCGGTCCCACTCCGGCCGGAGTACCGGTATAGATTAAATCGCCAATTTTCAGGGTAAAGTACCTGCTTGCAAAAGCAATGATCTGATCTACGGAATAATGCATGTCACCGGAATAACCGTTTTGTACCGTCTGACCATCAATATCCAAATGAAAGTGCAGATTCTGTATCCCGTCCAACTTTTCCATAGGGACAAACTCTCCTATCGTAGCGGACCCGTCGAATCCTTTGCTCAAAAGCCAAGGCTTACCTTCTCCGCGAAGCCGACTTTGTATGTCGCGAGCCGTGAAATCAATGCCCACGGTTACGGCATCATAATATCGACAGGCAAACCGCTCCGAAATGTTTTTCCCCAAACGACAGATTCTTACCACCAATTCCGTCTCATAATGTACATTCTGGGAGAAGTCAGGAATGAAGAATGGCTTTCCGTCCTTGAGTAAAGCCGAATCGGGCTTCATGAAGAGGACAGGCTCTTCGGGCATCACGTCAGTGTGCTCCAGTTCTTTTGTATGGGCAAGATAATTCATGCCCACTGCCAGTATTTTCATAATTACTTTATCTGATTAAAATTCAACCGATTGAACAAAATAGCCAGATGGGCATAGAGGGATGTATTCTGAACCACAATATCCTCGGGCACTCTGATTCGGAAGGGCGTGAAGTTCCACACAGCCTTGATTCCGCCGGAAACCATTTTGTCGGTTATGTTCTGTGCAATCGAGATTGGTACCGTCAGGACTCCGATGTTCACCTGAAGCTCTTTCATCTTCTCTTCGAACGAATCGGAATGATAAACGGGAATACCGTTGATGACCTTTCCTATCAGCCGGGGGTTGACATCAAAGGCGGCAACGATTTCAAGGCCGAACTGTTTCAATCCGGAATCGCTCAACAAGGCTCCTCCCAAACTACCCACGCCGAAAAGAAAGGCTTTGTGACTATTGGTAAACCCAAGAAAATTTTCCAGAACGGAGATAAGCTCGTCCACCTCATAGCCTACGCGCGTGCGCCCTGAGATATTGACATAAGACAAATCTTTTGCGATCTGAGAAGCATCCACGTTTATTTCTTTGGATATTTGAGTGGAAGAAACATATTTCTCCCCCTTCTCCTTCATCAACTTGACGTTGGAAAGATACCAAGGCAAACGCCGAAGCGTAGGCTCGGGTACTTGAATGGATTCTTTATGTGACAGTGCGCTCATAAACCGGTTTTACACTTATGTTGCAAAGTTACATTTTTTTTCCCAATATCAACTCTTTCGCTCCAAAACTTACAAAAAAGATGTTTTTCTTTGCCAAAAAGAGAAGTTATAGAATGCAATTCCGGGAAATGTATAATTCCGTAGATAAAGAAACTGCATTTCGCGGAAGAGGATAAATCATCTTCTACCGAAGAATAAACGGACTTTGAAGGTATATTCTTCATTTTCCCGTTATGATTTCTTCATTCCAAAGCTTGGGATGAAGATTTTATCAAGGGATAATGGATTTTTCTCCCTGAATGGAAAGGAATGATATGCTGTCAAAATCACTTTTTTCTTATGCCTCTGCATGCAAATCATATTTTTTATCTAAATTTGCCCTCAATAGAGGATTCGCTTCATTCAGGCATAATCTTCGTAATCAAAATAGAATTAAAAATGAAAAATAACGATTGGAAAGACAGATTGAACGTGGTTTATTCCACCAATCCCGATTTTAAATACGAAACTACAGATGATGAAAATGCAGAGACTCTGCCCAAAGAGAAACAGAATCTCCGCATCATGCTCGACAAGAAAAACCGTGGCGGAAAAGTCGTTACCTTGATTACCGGATTCATCGGGAAAGATGACGATAAAAAAGAACTGTGCAGAATGCTGAAGACAAAATGCGGTGTGGGTGGAAGCGTAAAGGAAGAAGGCATCATCATCCAAGGGGATTTCAAGCAGAAAGTAAATGAAATTCTAAGTAAGGAAGGCTACAGGACACGGGTAATCTAGTATTCTGCATCACCTCTCTGCAAAGGAGCGGTTCGCAAGAGGTAACCTTTCTTCATGATTGCCTCAATAGACACTTTTTCATCGGCTTTCAAAGCCCGACGCAAATAAGTGATTTGCACGTTGAGAGCCAAAGAATTGGAGTATGAGTCATCACCCCACACCTTATTCAAAATTTCCTCACGCAAGACCAGTTTGTTTTGTGACGCCGCCAGTATCTGCAATATTTCGGACTGACGACTGGTCATGATGACTCTCTCGCCCCCCATTCTCAATTCGTTGAGTGAATAATAAAATTCCATATGACCGATGGCAACCGGTTTCTCTTCAGCGCAACCACCTTCCGCCTTGGGTTGCTTCATCTCGTATATCATGTTCTTCAGGAAAGTCCGGCGAATACCGTCTATTCTTTTCTGTACCAAGATTGTCTTTATTTGCGCCACAAAACAAATAATCAGAACCACCATGAGGACCAGGCATCCGCACAATTGCCAAAACATTTCTTTCAGAATTCCCTGGAAAGATATTGGAACCAGGAAAGAAACTGACTGATGCAATAATGAATTGAACGGATAAATTACCTGTATGGTAGGCGACAATCCTCCTGCTCTGGAATATGACGGTTTCATGGAAAACTTGCGGGTATAGAAGAAACGGTAATTCTGAGCGGACTTATATCCGTTGCTTTTCAACAAAGAATCCATTATTGCCGAACTGAAAAGACGGTACTCCGACAGTCTGGCTCTATTCAGCAAGGGTATGATATCATCCGAAGTGACTCCCTCCAATTCATATTCCTTCATCTTTCGTTGATCCGGCAAATTACCTTTATATAAGTAAACAATCAGTTTCGTTTTCTGGATATCTTTCTTAAACGACAATTCATAGCGAAAAGCTGTTCTCAAGGCCAATGAATCATTGTTCACCGATTTTTCATTTTCAGGAACTTCTTTCTTACAGGATTGACGTCTTATGTCTTCTTCCTGCTGAATCAATCGAGTGCATAATTTATATGTATATTGGGTTTTCTCTTCCAATTGATAGCGATATTGGTTATAAATCCAATATGCCTGCAACCCCCAAAGTAAAAGGATGGTCACAATCGTCAAACACCAGACTATTCGTATTCTCTTCTCCATCTCCATGTGTATTCATTTCCATTATGCAAAGTTATAAAAAAAGGACATACCTTTTTCTGTGCTTTCCAGCCATTGCGAACAAAATAATAAAATAGTAATAAGTTTTAAAGACTTCACAAACAACTGAGTAATAATTATTCGAGACAAATAATACTGATGTTGGCTTATTTTGCAGCATCGAATAATTTTTAAATGAAATACAGTATGAAAAAGTCATTATCATTGCTAGCCATTATTTGTGGCTTCAGTATTCTGTCACAAGCACAGGAAATATCCATACTAACCGATGCGGATACCGACCCCGGCATTCCTTGCGACACAGGCAGATTCAGAATTGCCTATTCCATGAATTTTCTTTCGGATACTACCCGCACGTATGCCAAGCCTATCAACGAGCTCATGATTCTGGAGGTAGGTAAAAAGGTTTCGCTCTTTTATAGCTACTCACACTACGTCGCAGATTCCGTTTTTGCGGTCGATATCAAGAACAAAGTCTCAAATGCTGTCATCAATGAACACTTGCAACAATTCGACCCGGGAAAGATAAGTTGGATACTATACAAGAACTATCACGGCAAGGGAAACACGGCATTGCTGCAAAGAATAGGGATAGGCAGATACAAATGCGAAGAAGAAAACCAAGTGCCCGAATGGAAATTATTGCCGGACACTACCAGGATTCTCGGTTACAAATGTCTGAAGGCAACTGCTTCCTATAAAGGAAGAAACTGGATGGCATGGTATGCCCCGGACATTCCCATAAACGAAGGACCATGGAAGTTATGCGGACTTCCCGGTATGATTCTAAAAGCTGAAGAAGAAAAGCACACGTACACTTTCGAAGCCAATGGCCTAAAGAAAATGGATTCTTCGCACAGCATCTTGTACAAGGGTAATAAATACGAACCTATATCCCGCAAGAATCTGGATAAACTCTTGGTGCGTTATTATGCGGACCCTGTCGGATTCATAAACAATGATCCAAATGTCACAGTCACCTTCACGGATGAGAACGGGAACAAGACAGCCAATCCCAAAGCGATACCTTATAATCCGATTGAGAAATGAAGAGCTTGGTAATCTGCATGATGCTGTGGATACTGTTTTCCTTATCGGTGTCTGCCCAGTCCATCAGCGGAAAGGTAACAGATGCAGCGACCGGTCAGCCGCTGGATATGGCGACTGTCGTTTGGGAAAGAAAGGGGACTCCCCTCAACTACGTATTGACTGATGAACAAGGGAACTATCATCTCTGTCATTCAGATTTGCGCAAAGGAGATGTTCTTTCCGTCAATTATCTGGGATACAAGAAACAAAGCCGGCTATTGGATGGACGCACGGTCATCAATTTTTCATTGGAGCCGCAATCATTCACCCTCAAAGAAGTCGAAATCAAAGGCGGACGGGTGTATGGCCGTCAGGACACGACACGCTATGACGTAAGCCGTTTTATTTCCGATCGCGATAACACACTGAAGGATGCTCTCAAAAAATTGCCGGGTATCGACATCGCCAAAAACGGGACTGTCAGTTACAACGGAAAAGCAATCAGCCGGTTCACAATAGAAGGAATGGACCTTGCCGGAGGGCGCTATAATTTAGTCAATGAGAATCTGAAAGCAAAGGATGTGGACAAAGCCGAAATCATAGATCACTTTCAGCCTATACGTTCTTTGGCACAAAAGGTACACTCCGATGATGTAGCACTCAATATAAAGCTAAAGCCGGAGGCAAAAGGACAATGGCTATATACATTGAAAGCATCAAGCGGAACAAGCGCACAAAAAAATCCGATTCTTTGGAATGGAAATATCAATGCCTTGCAAATAGGAAAGAAAAAACAAAATATCTATTCCTTGCAAGGAGATAACTCCGGAAAAGATCTGGAAACAAGTAGCAGTTCACTCATCAATAGCAATGAGAACAATCTTCTGCTGAACAAGACAGACCTCGGCACCTGGTTGATACAACCTTCACTGGATTGCCCGCTGGACGAAGAGAGACTCCGTTTCAACCGGACCTACAGCGGAGATGCTCATCAGATTCTTGCTCCACGAGAAGACAAATTAATCCGCTTCACCGCTAATTATCTGCATAACGAATTGGAGCAGCAAACATCGAACAACAGTATCTATCATCTGGATAATCATGAAACCGCTGAGACGAACGAAAAAAGCAGATTTCACAAGACTCAAGACAAAATCCAAACGGGATTCCTTCTGGAAAAGAATCAGGAGAATTTCTATCTGAAGGAACAAATGACAGTGAACGGTCGGAAAGAAACAAGCCATGCTTTCTTTCAAACAGAGAATTCAGAAATTGCACAAACCATGCAAACTCCTGAACTGAACTGGAAAAATGAATTGAGAACAATTAAAACAAAAGGGAGCAATACCTGGTCTTTCCTCTCATCGACACAAATGAACTATTCTCCTTCCGAACTACATCTGAAGGACGAATATGATAAGTTTTTTCTCTCAAGAGGTTATTCGGACAATGTCTTGAATTGGATGCTAAAGAAGGGATTCCTAACTCAACAGTATTCCGCAGGAATCTGCATGGAAGATATGTATCTGGACAAACATCATTGGGCATACAGTCTTTACGGCAGGCCACAATGGGAGTTGAAAAAAGGATCCTTTTACGTACAAGCCAATACCTTATTAGAATGGAAAAGATTTTGTCGGGAAAACGAATCATTTTTTTTGGTTTCTCCCCAAATCCATTCGACCCTAAAAACCGGATTCCATCAGGAATGGTCCGCTTTTGCCTATTACAAGCAAGACGCAACAGGATGGAATGACTTTATTCCCCGTCAGTTTAGACTGAATTATCGGACCTGGTACAAGAATAGCGGCATTATTCCAAGAACCGATTTATTTTCCGCCAATCTGGGATATGAATACAAACATGCAATCCATGAATTATTTTGGAATCTGCATGCAGGCTATTCCAACCTAAAGAACAATTTGATTACAGATGTCTGCCTGAAGAACGGGCTATATACCCTCATTCAAAAAGAAAAGGAGAATAATACCGTTTATTGGAACATAAACGGATCGGCATCCAAAGGATTTTTTGACATTCACCTGAAAACAGCATGTACAGCAGACTACAGTCATTCGACAGGACATTGCATGACCAACTGCCTCTATATGGATTACACATCCGATGCATTAGGTCTGGAACCCAAAATAGTTTTTTCGCCATCTTGGGGAGAGTTTGAATATACAGCAAAGTTTCGATATAATAACATCCGCCAAAATGATTATGAAAAAGACACCGGGTTATGGAATTGGGTTCAGAATCTTGCCTTCACAAAAAACATCGGCAAAATAGATATAAAAATGAATCTTTCCCATTATAGGAACGACTTGTATCTAGGCGGCACTTCATTCCTTACTCTGGCAGATGCCTCAGTAGTGTGGAGAATGAAGAAAATTCGCATAAGTACCTGCATCAACAATTTTCTGAACAAAAAGAAATATTCGTATTCTTTTACTCAAGGCAACCTGACAAGTACTCATTTTTATGAACTCAGGCCACGAGAATGGACTGTCTCCATTCAATTGAATCTATAAACAAAAAGGTTGTCCGGGAAAACCGGACAACCTTTGCTATATCATATAAAACCTTTGTTTTATTCAGCTCTCAAAGTAAAGCGTTTGAAACCAACCACTTTAACATCTTTGTCTTGTGATTTCAAGAAATCAGCAATTGTCATTGTTGCGTCCTGAATATATTCCTGCTTCAACAGACAAACTTCCTTATAGAACTTGCCGATACGACCCATTGCAATTCTCTCGATCATATTTTCCGGTTTGCCTTCCTGGCGAGCCTTGTCAGCAGCAATTTCTTTTTCTCTTTCCAACACGTCAGCAGGAACATCCTTTTCGTCAACTGCAATAGGATTCATGGCAGCTATCTGCATGGCAACCTCATGTCCTACCTTAGCATCAAGGACCTTATCCAAACCAACCATAGTGCAAAGGAAGTTTTTAGACTGGTGATTATATGTAGCAATAGAAGCAGCTTCGAGAGTCATGTAACCATCAAGTTCCATTTTCTCGCCTGTGATACCACTACGGTCAATAACAGCCTGTGCTATTGTAGTGTCACCCAACGGAAGTGCTTTCACTTCATCCAGAGTTGTGCACTTGTTTGCTACAGCAGCATCCAGAATCTCCTGAGTCAATTTCACGAAATCAGCATTGCTTGCCACGAAGTCAGTTTCGCATTTCAAAGCGATGATAGCACCGAATCCGTTCTCAGCCTTAACCAATACACAGCCTTCGGAAGCATCGCGATCAGAACGTTTAGCAGCAACTGCCTGTCCTTTTTCACGAATAATTTTCATAGCCTCATCGAAATCACCATTAGCGGTGGTCAATGCATTTTTGCAATCCATCATACCAGCTCCTGTCATTTTACGAAGCTTGGCAATTTCAGCCATAGTTACAGCCATATCTTTTCTTATTTTTAATGGTTAGTAATTAAGCCTCTTCGTCTTCTTTAACGTAAGCGGCAACTTTAGCAGCATTGATAGCTTCTTCTTCTGACTTGTCAAGACGAGCCTTTGCAGTTCTCTTCTTTCCGGCAGCTTTGGCTGGTGCATTCTCACCGGCAGCTTCCATGTCTACTTTTTCAGCTTTTCTCTCTTCCAGTCCTTCAGCAACGGCACCGCAGCAAGCGTCAAGAATTACCTCAACAGACTTGGTTGCATCGTCATTAGCAGGAATCACGAAATCGATATTAGAAGGATCAGAGTTTGTATCAACGATAGCAAAAACTGGAATACCCAAACGGTTAGCTTCACGAACCGCAATATTCTCCTTCATAACATCCACTACAAAAAGAGCAGAAGGAAGGCGAGTCAAATCTGCGATTGAGCCAAGGTTCTTATCCAATTTTGCACGTTGGCGTGAAATCTGAAGAATTTCTCTCTTGGAAAGATTTGAGTAAGTTCCGTCATTAGTCAACTTATCGATTGTAGCCATTTTCTTAACGGCTTTACGTATAGTAGGGAAATTAGTCAACATACCACCCGGCCAACGTTCGATGACATAAGGCATATTAACTGATGTAGCTTTATCAGCTACCACTTGTTTAGCTTGTTTTTTAGTAGCAACAAACAGGATTTTCTTTCCTGATTTTGCAATTTGCTTCATAGCTTCAGCAGCTTCATCTATTTTAGCAACTGTTTTATGGAGATCGATGATATGGATATCATTGCGTTCCATAAAGATATAAGGAGCCATAGCCGGATTCCACTTTCTTTTAAGGTGTCCGAAGTGACAACCAGCTTCTAATAATGTATCAAAACTTGTTCTTGACATTTTTTATTCTTTTAATCGTTTACATTCTTTTTTGTTTTCACCAGCCATCGGGTAGTCTTTTATCAGAATCCCGACAGTTTAGATACTAAACGCAATTTCTCAGTTCGTAGAACTTCCAAATATTAACGTTTACTGAACTGGAATCTTCTACGTGCCTTTGGACGTCCTGGTTTCTTACGTTCAACTTCACGTGAATCACGAGTCATAAAACCTTCAGAACGAAGAGCTTTCTTGTCGTCAGCATTGATTTTCACCAAAGCACGGGCAATAGCCAGACGCAGAGCTTGTGACTGACCTGTAAAGCCACCGCCGCACAAATTAACGTTGATGTCATACTTCTCAGCTGCATCAAGTTTTGTCAAAGGCTGTTTTACAATATACTGAAGAATTGATGATGGAAAGTACTCTGTAAGGTCTCTTTTGTTGATAGTAATCTTTCCTGTACCTTCTTTAACGAAGATTCGGGCAATGGCGCTTTTACGTCTCCCTAATGCATTTACTACTTCCATTCTGAATTATTTAAGTAAGTTTATATCAATTTTTTTAGGATTCTGCGCCTCGTGTTTGTGCTCGCTTCCGGCATAAACATAAAGATTATCGAGTTGCTTGGAAGCAAGACGATTCTTTGGGAGCATTCCCTTTACCACTCTCTTAACCAATTTCTCCTCGCCGTTTGGACGTGCTACAATTGCAGCAGGAGTAATTTTTTTCTGACCGCCTGGATATCCACTGTAGTTCAAATAAACTCTGTCTGTCCATTTGTTTCCGGTCAATTTAACTTTGTCTGCGTTGATGATAATCACATTATCACCGCAATCAACATGAGGAGTATAATTTGCTTTATACTTTCCTCTCAACAGTTTTGCAACTTTTGCGCTCATACGACCCAATACTTGGTCGGTAGCGTCGACAATAACCCATTCTTTGGTTGCTGTCTCATTGTTAGCAAAAATGGTCTTGTAACTTAAAGTATCCACTCTTAATGCTTTTTAATTTGTTAACTACTAAAAATAAAACTCATTCACCTTTCAGCCTTCCCCGGACAAAGGAATGCTAATCAGCTATAAACTAAACTCTTATACGAAATAAGATAATAATCGGACTGCAAATTTACGGCTTTTATCGCAATTGACAAACAAATTCAATAAATTTTTTATTGATAAATCCGTTCCTATCATCTATTTATAAAAAATCGGCTTATGACTAATGCCATAAGCCGATATATTTATTTCTTTAGAATTCCGCCTTTCCCGGAGTTCTCGGGAAGGGAATCACATCACGGATATTGGTCATACCCGTAACGAAGAGCAACAGACGTTCAAATCCTAAACCGAATCCGGAATGAGGACAAGTTCCAAACTTACGCGTATCCAGATACCACCACATATCTTTCATCGGAATATTGAGCTCCTTTATGCGATCCAATAGCTTGTCATAATTTTCTTCGCGTTCGGAACCTCCTATAATCTCCCCAATATTAGGGAACAAGACATCCATGGCACGAACGGTCTTTCCATCTCCGTTCATCTTCATATAGAAAGCCTTTATCTCTTTTGGATAATCCGTCAGAATCACTGGGCATTTAAAATGTTCCTCAACCAGGAAGCGTTCGTGTTCCGAAGCCAAGTCAACACCCCAATAAACCGGGAATTCAAACTTATGCCCTTTTGCCACGGCTTCTTCCAAAATCTTGATTCCTTCTGTATACGGCAGACGAATGAATTTTTGATTCACGACTGAAGTCAAACGCTCAATCAACCCTTTGTCAAACATGTCATTCAAGAATTGCAGATCGTCCTGGCAATTATCCAAGGCCCACTGTACACAATACTTGATAAAGTCTTCGGCCAAGTCCATATTGTCAGTAATATCATTGAAGGCAACTTCAGGTTCGATCATCCAGAACTCTGCCAGATGTCTAGGCGTATTTGAATTTTCGGCTCTGAATGTCGGTCCGAAAGTATAAATAGCTCCCAAAGCAGTAGCTCCCAATTCTCCTTCCAACTGTCCGGATACTGTCAAACTTGCCTGCTTGCCGAAGAAATCGTCATCATAGATGATTGATCCATTTTCGTCCTTCTTCAAATCATAAAGATTCTTTGTCGTAACCTGAAACATCTGACCGGCACCTTCACAATCGGAAGCCGTGATGAGAGGTGTGTTGAAATAAAAGAATCCTCTGTCATGAAAGTATTTATGAATAGCATACGCCATGTTGTGACGTACACGAAAAACCGCCCCAAAAGTGTTGGTGCGCAAACGAAGATGGGCTATTTCACGAAGGAATTCCATGGAATGTCCTTTTTTCTGCAACGGATAAGTCTGATCACAAGTGCCATAAACCTCTATGTTTTCAGCCTGGATTTCCACTTTCTGTCCTGAACCAACAGATTCCACCATTACTCCGCAGACACTCAAGCAAGCACCTGTGGTAATGAGTTTCAACATTTCTTCATCAAATTTCGTTATGTCAACAACGATTTGAACATTTTTTATTGTAGAACCGTCATTTAAAGCAATAAAGTTGATTTGTTTGCTGCCTCTTCGAGTTCTCACCCAACCTTTTACATTGACCTTCGTTCCAAAATCCGTTCTTTTCAGAAGATCAACAACTTTTATTCTACGTAAATTTTCCATTCTAATTCTATTTTGTATCTGTCTTTTTTATTCAAAAGCACCCATACGAAGCATGGCGACCTCTTTTTCAGTCAGATATCTCCATTCACCGCGACGAAGGTTCTTTTTAGTCAATCCTGCAAAGAACACACGATCCAATTTGATTACGCGATATCCTAAAGCTTCAAAAATTCTACGAACAATACGATTCTTTCCCGAGTGAATTTCAATTCCCACCTGAGATTTATCCGTATCCGAAGCATAGCTTACTTCATCAGCATGTATTTCTCCATCTTCCAACGTAATGCCCGAAACGATCTTATCCATATCGGCCTTGGTTACATTCTTGTCGCAATACACATGATATATTTTCTTTTTCAAGAATTTAGGATGTGTCAGTTTGGATGCCAAATCGCCATCGTTGGTCAAAAGAAGAACACCTGTAGTATTTCTGTCAAGACGTCCTACCGGATATATTCTTTCAGTACAAGCATCCTTCACATAATCCATTACAGTTTTACGTTCCTGTGGATCGTCAGAAGTAGTCACGCAATCTTTCGGCTTGTTCAAGAGCACATATACTTTTTTCTCAATGCTCACCGTCTGATCATGGAATTTCACTACATCACTTCTCTTTACCTTGGTACCCAATTCAGTAACGACTTCTCCGTTCACGCTGACCACTCCTGCCGTGATAAACTCATCAGCCTCACGACGTGAACAGATTCCTGCATTTGCCAGAAATTTATTCAAGCGAATCGGTTCATTCGGATCAGCCAATATATCCTTGTATTCTATCTGTTTTTTCTTACTATATTTAGCATTGGGATTATACCCACCGGTCCTTTTTGCAAATCCACCGCTCTGAGGTCTGGAATTGATACGAGGACGTCTGTTTTGCTGGTAACCGCCGGAAGAATAACCATAAGAATCTCCTCCACCATTATTACCATTAAAACGCGGACGGTAAGGACGGTCACCTCCGTCTCCATTGCCGTTTCCATTAAAACGCGGACGATAAGGACGGTCACCTCCATCTCCATTGTTGCCGAAACGAGGGCGATAAGGACGTTCGCCTCCATCACCGTTACCGTTTCCATTAAAACGTGGGCGATAGGAACCGCCTCCATTGCCATTATTATTATTAAAACGGGGGCGATAAGAGCGTTCACCTCCATCTCCATTATTATCATTAGGACGTCCGTATCGTTGAGGCCTATATCCATTATTGTCGGAGTTAAAGCGCGGACGATAGGATCTGTTACCATTGTCATTGTTGAAACGCGGACGATAAGAACGGTTTCCGTCCTCACCCCGGTTGTAGTCTGATCTCATTCTTTCATCTCTATTGAAAGAATAGTTTTGGCCCTCACGGTCAGAACTTTGATTTCCCATGAAATCGTCATTACGGTTTTCGTTGTCTGTCATCATACTGTCAATACTTTATTGTTAATATTCGCCCTCGCGGGCTGGTTAATAAAAAATTAAATTCCTGTATAGTTATGAGGAGTAATGGCACGCAATTCTGCCTTTACCGCATCGTTTACATCTAACTGGTCTATAAAATCACTGATTGTTTCACAAGTAATTGCCTGATTTGTACGTGTCAGGGCTTTCAAAGCTTCATAAGGATGCGGATAACCTTCTCTTCGCAATATGGTCTGGATGGCTTCTGCAACAACGCTCCAGCAGTTATCCAAATCGCCCAAAATCTTATCTTCGTTTAGTAGAAGTTTGTGGAGCCCCTTTAAAGAACTTTTAATGGCAATGATTGTATGTCCTAATGGTACACCTATATTTCTCAATACAGTAGAATCCGTCAAATCTCTTTGCAAACGTGAAACCGGTAATTTGGAAGACAAATGTTCAAACAAAGCATTTGCAAGTCCCAAGTTGCCTTCCGCATTTTCATAATCGATAGGATTTACTTTATGAGGCATGGCACTGGACCCTACTTCACCGGCTTTAATCTTCTGCTTGAAGTATTCCATAGAAATATATTGCCAAAAATCTCTGTTCATATCAATCATAATGGTATTGATACGCTTCAGCGCATCGAATATGGCACCCAAATTATCATAATTTGAAATCTGAGTAGTATATTCTTCTCTTGTCAAGCCCAGTTTTTCCGAAACGAAACGATTCCCGAACTGCTTCCAGTCATAATTTGGATATGCCACATGATGAGCGTTATAGTTACCTGTCGCTCCACCGAATTTAGCTGTAACAGGACAATTTTTCAAAACCTGCAACTGGTTTTCCATTCGATAGACAAATACATATATTTCCTTACCAAGTCTGGTGGGAGATGCCGGCTGTCCATGTGTACGGGCCAGCATAGGAATACTTTCCCACTCTTTGGCATAACCTTTCAATAAATCGATTAATTCGCTGATTAAAGGATAATAGACATCATTCAAAGCATCTTTTACTGACATTGGAACAGAAGTATTGTTGATATCTTGAGACGTAAGACCAAAATGGATGAATTCCTTATATTTGTCCAAGCCGCCCAATTCGTCGAACTTCTCTTTCAAAAAATACTCCACAGCCTTCACATCATGATTGGTTACGCTTTCTATATCCTTTATCCTTCTCGCATCCTTTTCCGAGAATGCTTCATAAATATTGCGTAAATCCACAAACAGACCTTTATCAAAATCTTTCAATTGAGGCAACGGCAATTCGCAAAGACTGATAAAATATTCTATTTCTACATGCACCCTATATCTGATAAGTGCAAATTCAGAAAAATAATTGGCTAAAGCATCTGCTTTTCCTCTATAACGGCCATCAATAGGCGAAACGGCTGTAAGTAAATCAAGTTCCATAAATTTTAAATTATCCGTGACAAAAATACTTCTTTTTTATTGACTGACATATTCTTTGCACAGAAAGTTTAATATCTTTATATTTTATAAAAGAAAAAAGCCGGAATTTTAATATTCCGGCTTTTTTCTAGTGGGCGTTGACGGATTCGAACCGCCGACCCTCTGCTTGTAAGGCAGATGCTCT
>DAIRSI010000043.1:0-24253 GCA_036804505.1 Bacteroidaceae bacterium | reverse complement strand
ATGAGTATTGACTTATATGAAAAGAGGGCGAGTCGTTTTGACACACCCCCTTTTTATGTGTGTAAATTTATCTATTATTTCAATATTTCCGCAAGTTTCTCGTCCAGTCCTTTGCCGTCCAAGCAGGTATAGATCACTTTTCCTTGCGGGTCAATGATGTAAACGGTAGGTATCCATTTGATGCCGTATCTGGGTGATATGGTTGTCTCTTTCCATTTCTTGAGTTCGCTTACCTGAGGCCATGCCACGTTTTCCTTGGAAAGATAAGCCTGAAGAACAGTTTTGTCTGTGTCGAAAGATACGCCCAAAAAGGCAATATTTTTGTCCTTGTACTGGTTGTAGAGGTTGATGAGCGAAGGCGTGAGCTTTCGGCAATCCGGGCACCATGAAGCCCAGAAATCAATGAGTACGTACTTCCCTTTATAATCACTGAGGCTGATGGCTTTTCCATCCAGAGTATTCAGGGTGAAAGCGGGTGCTTCTTTTCCTTCTGCAATCAGGGAGGATGTGTCTTGTGCCTGTGTTTGAGCAACGCCTGCCGTGAAGCAGAAAAGACTTGACAGGCCCAATGCCTTGATAATGTTTTTTAGTTTCATAATTTTATATTGATTAGTTTGGTGCAAAGGTAGAAATAAAAAAGAAATAATGTTTTAGCGACATCAAAAGTTTTTTTTCATTTGTAATAAAAATGTAATATGTGGTTTGTTTATTTTTAGAATTATTATATTATTTTTGTGCATTCTAATAATGGGTCTTATTCGAAGGTTATAAAGATGTTTATACTAGACGTGATTTCGCGATTAATTATTGAAGAATAGATGAATTATATAAAAACGAAAATGTAACAACAAAACGAATGACTTGAAAGAAAAAAAAATGCTTTATTCAAAGCCAGCGTGTGAGGTTTATGAAATTGAAGCGGAGGCTACCTTTTTGAACACATCAGGTAGTAGTGAAACAGAGGGAGTAGATAATATTATTATTGACGAACGAGATTAATGCTATGAAAAAGAAATTTGAATTGATTCTGCTATTTACAATAGTGGCAGGAATGTCGGCATGTTCTTCATCTGATGAGACGGAAAAATCAGTCGTTAATAAAGTAACGGCTTGGGGAGAAGCAAAGATGGATTTATCGGGTTCCACCCGCAGCTATTGGAATGACGATAACTCTACAGGGCCTTTTGCATCGAGTGCTTTTACTTGGAACAGTACTAATATTCCTAATGTTTTTATGATTGGCAGTGACGGTAATTTTGCAGTGGATGCCACTAATTCTACAAAAGCTTATTGGCCGACAGTATTGGACCAAACAGGCACATCGACAGTCTTGAAATGGGAAGCCAATACTTCATCTCTCTGGAATGATGGCGATTATTGCATGTATTTGTCACATCCGGTGCCTGTGTATTCCGGTACCAACAAAACGAGACTCAGTGCGGTCGTGTCAATTCCTTCCACACTGACAGGAGCCAAAGCAAACAACCTGAGTTATCTGGAAAATTATTCGTATTTGTATTCTATCGGACATAAAGTGGTACCTACAACTTCCAATCCGAAGAATGTGGAAAACAAGCCTTTCCGCATGTTGCCTGCCATCATCCGGTTTGCCATTACCAATAAGAATGTTTCCGATATTATAGTGAAATCGGTAACCATGGAATCTTCCGTAGCTACTTTCTATAGTCAGGGAACTGTGACTTTCACAGCCATTGCTTCGAATAGTTCTTTTGATAATGCCCTATTCAGTAATGTGACGTTTGCAGGGGATGAAGCCTCGAAAACGGCTTCTGTGAAAGTTGAAACGGAAACAACGTCCGAACCTGTCGTGTCCAAGGATGGCTCAGTAAATCTTTATGCTATGGTTTTGCCTACGGCCACATTTACATCTGGAAGCTATTTTAATTTTAAAATAACGATATGCAATGGAGACGGAACAAACGAGCGTACTTATTTGTCCTCCAAAATCAATGTATCGACATTGGCTGGCTTGACTTCACCGGTGACTTCATTCGCGATGGGAAGCCATATGTACACCTTCAAGCTTTATGTGGATGATGAACTGAATGTAGTATATACGCCTGTTGTTTTTCCGACATGGGGTGAGACAGAGTTGTAATAGAATATGAGTCATAAATTATACTAAAAGAAGATATATGGAAACAATTAAATATATAAAACTTGTTTTTGCGACTTTGCTGATTTTAACAGGATTCGCATCTTGTGCCAATGACGATGAACTGTCCCAAGCTTCGCCGGTTTCTTTGGATTTGGCAGTAACTCCTTTCCCGGCTTTTACAGAATCGGCTTCTACACGGGCCATTGGTACGCAGGATGCCGGGAAAACAGTATGGAAAAGCGGTGATGAGATTCTTGTGAAGGTCACTCTATATTCTGATGCCAACAGTTCTGTTGCTGTAGGGAGCAGCCAGACTTTGAAATATACTTTCAATGGTACTTCCTGGATAGGAGACAAATCTTTGCTTTCTTCACAATACAATGTCAAGAATATGAAGTTCGAAACGTATTATGCTCCTTGCTACCAGTGGAATGCAAATGGCGAGCTGGAACTGAAGTCGGGAAAGTATGCCGGCCAGGATGAGTTTTTGACTAAAACAATAACACAGGCATTGTCCGGAACGTCTGCAACGGTAAATATCGATTTCTCTACCGTAACACGTAATTACAGTCGTTTGCGTATTGCATCCAGTTATGGCAACACGGTAAATTTGAAATGTGCTACTTTCACTCCTGTCCATACCACTGCAGCTTTGGGTGCAAGTGGTTCTATACCTGTGAAAGCGGATGAAAACGACAACGCTTTTTTCTATGGAACCTGGACGGCAAACAGCACGATAACAATCAATAGTGTAACCGACGATGCTTCTGCAGAAGACAAAAGTGTGGATTTGACAAAATCAACTGTTGCCGCTTCTACTGTTGGTTCTGGTTCCGCTGTCGATTTGCAGAAACTGATACATAATGGAGTTGGCAAAGGAACGGAGGCAAGCCCATATTTAATTTATAATGCAGTTCAGTTAAAAGACTTGGCCGTGAAGCAAAAGGGTAAGAAAGTAGTAGGAGGACATTACTACAGGCTGGAGAATGACGTCAACCTCAATACTGTATGTAGTGCCACTCTTGGAAGTTGGACACCGATAGGGATTAAAGAACAAACTCTTGATGGGGACATTGTATATCAGACTTATAGTCCATTTAATTGCTATTTTGATGGCGGAGGATATGTTATTTCAAATTTATATATCAATACTCCAGGTGAATCAAATGTTGGGCTGTTCGGTTATATAAGCAGCGGAAAAGTTAAGAATCTTATAACCTCAGGTTCAGTTACCGGATACATTGGAGTTGGTGGTATTGTAGGCGGAAGTGAATATACCGATGTCTCAGGATGTTCCAATAATTGTACTTTGACAGGATATGGAAATGTTGGAGGTCTTGTCGGGCAGCAGTTTGGGGGAATGATTTCAGGTTGTATCAATACTGGAAGCATAAATTATTCATCTTATGCAAATAGAACTTTTGGGGGGAATTTTGGGGGAATATCCGGAAATGTATCTCAAGCTTCAATAGTAGGTTGCTTGAACAATGTAACGTCTATTAATGGTCATTATAATACAGGTGGAATTACAGGAAATATATATGGTAGCACTATCACCGGATGCTTGAGTTATTGTCCAACGTTCAATGCACTTAGTCCTATAGGAGTAATTACCGGAATTAGTGCCGGCTATGCACCTACATTGACTGTTATTTCATCTTTCAGATATGTATCCGGTAATATTCAGTTACAGGTGGGTCAAGATGGTGGAGGTACATCCGTACAAGATGTTTCTTCTGTAAGCAACCTGAATGACGCAACAGTCGTTTCAGCAATGAATACAGCAATTACTACATGGAATACAAATAACGCTTCTACTCCATGTAAATATAATTTTGCTGTAGCAACGGGAACAGCAAAGGTACCCGTGATAGTTAAATTGCCTTGATAATAACTAGAGTAAAATATAAGAGCATATTGGAAAAAGTCCCGAGCACGTCCTAACTGAGGGATCTTTACTCCCGATAGAAAATGCTAATTATTAGAAATTAAAATATAACCAGCGGAGACCTCTCCGCTGGTTATATTTTTTTGTTCGACTGGTTATGCCTTCGGGGAAACATGGTGTGGGAAACTTGGTATTTATATAGAAAAAAGGAGATATAAATGTCTCCTGAGGCACGAAAATAGCATCGGGACATACCGCCCCGTTGTAAAATGACCATATACTTTATCCTCCATTTCAAATAAAATAGTTATCTTTGTAAAAAGAAAAGAAAGAACAATATGGATATATTCTATGGATTATTGATTCCCTTCATGGGAACTACATTGGGTGCCGCTATGGTATATCTGATGAAAAAAGATATGAGTCCCAGTCTGGAGAAGGCTTTGCTGGGATTCGCATCGGGTGTGATGATTGCTGCTTCGGTGTGGTCATTGCTGATTCCATCTTTGGAGATGGGTGAAAAGCAGAGTGAGATATCCTGGATGCCGGCAGCGGGCGGTTTTCTGCTCGGCATGGGCTTCTTGTTACTGCTCGATACCATCATTCCTCACTTGCATGTGAATTCCGATGAGCCGGAAGGCGTGCACTCTCATTTAAAAAAGACCACGATGCTGGTATTTGCCATTACGTTGCACAATATTCCCGAGGGAATGGCAGTGGGCGTGGTGCTAGCCGGTAGCATGATTCAGAATACGGGCGTCACGGTGGCGGGAGCTTTGGCCTTGTCCATCGGTATTGCCATACAGAACTTCCCGGAGGGAGCCATCGTGTCCATGCCGCTCAAGGCAGCCGGGCGCTCCAAGAACAAGGCATTCGTGCTGGGAACCCTCTCGGGCATCGTGGAACCCATTGCTGCAGTGATTACAATGCTACTTATTTCGGTGGTGATGCCGGTGATGCCTTACTTCCTTTCGTTTGCAGCAGGAGCCATGATCTATGTGGTGGTAGAAGAGCTGATTCCCGAGTCACAGTCGGGCACACATTCCAATATAGCGACCATCGGGGTGGCGATAGGCTTTACTTTGATGATGGTACTGGATGTAGCATTAGGATAGTTTTTTATGAATCTGAAATATACTTTGTATGAATAGAATTTGTTTATTTATTTTAGGATGCCTGATGGCGGGACTGTCGGCACAGGCACAGATGCAATATTCGCGGTTGATGGCGGAGAGTCAGGGCGAGCACTGGACCCACGGAAAAAGTTGGGATTATGTGAACGGACTTGTGACGAAATCTCTTTTGAAGACATGCGAGCAATACAAGGGTGAGGCATGGACCGAGCCGCTCTACAAATGGTGTAAGGCATATGCCGATTCGGCCTTGAATGCCGACGGTACATTCCGGAATTTCAAGAAAGACAATATCGATAACATAGCCTCGGGCAAAGTGCTTTTCGAGCTTTACAGGCACGAGAAGGAATTGGATGCTGCCAATGGTACGCATGGGGCTCTCCGGTACAAGAAGGCGGCAGACTGGCTGCATGCTTATCTGGTAAAGGACTATCCGCGCATCCGTCTGGAGGATGGCAAAGGATGTTTCTTCCACAAAGCAATTTACCCTAACCAGATGTGGCTGGACGGGCTCTATATGGGGGCTGCATTCTATGCTGAGTGGCAGGCTTGCTTTGCTCCGAATGATGAAGGAGCGTGGAGTGACATTGCTCGCCAGTTCATCACCGTGCACCGGCATACCTATGACAAGAAGAAACAGCTGAATTATCACGGTTGGGCTGCCGACCCCACAGATGAGAATGCTTTCTGGGCAAATAAGACCGACCCTTACCAGGGCTGCTCGCGGGAGTTCTGGGGCAGAGGCATGGGCTGGTTCTTTGCTGCATTGACAGATGTGTTGGAGGTTATGCCGAAATCTCATCCCGACTATCCCGTGCTGTGCAAGATTACGCGCGAGGTGGCTGCCGGACTGGCACGCCGTCAGGATGTCCAGAGCGGTGTGTGGTATCAGCTGTTGCAGTATGATTCTTCTTACACGAGCCGTTGCGGAGTGAAGAATTATCTGGAATCATCGGCATCGGCAATGTTCACGTATGCTTATTTGAAGGGCATTCGCATCGGGGTGTTGCCTGCCAAATACAAGGCCGTGGCTGAACGGGCTTACAAGGGGCTGATTCTGACTTTCGTGAGAAATAATGCGGATGGAACCATCAGCCTGACGAATACTTGCCGCAGTGCGGGGTTGGGGCCCGCCAAATCGCCTGAGCGTGACGGCACGGCGGATTATTATTTGTGCGGCGGCGACGTGACGATGGTGACGAACGAAGGAAAGGCCATCGGGCCCTTCATTATGGCAAGTCTGGAGTATGAGAAAACTAAAAAGTAAAGAACATATATAATTATGACGATAGAACAACGAATTGCCGTTTCGACCGGTGTGTCGGAACGGCAAGTTTGTGCAGTATTGAAACTGCTTGGCGAAGGAGCTACGATTCCTTTCATCAGCCGTTACCGCAAGGAGGCAACCGGTGCGCTGGATGAGGTGCAGATTGCCGACATTGCAACAGCAAGCGAAAAACTGAACGAACTGCTGAAGCGCAAGGAAACAGTGCTGGGTACCATTGAGGAACAAGGCAAACTCACTGCCGAACTACGCAAGCGCATCGAGGAATGCTGGGATGCCACAGAGTTGGAGGATATCTATCTGCCTTACAAACCGAAGCGACGCACCCGTGCGGAAATCGCGCGGCAGCGAGGATTGGAGCCTTTGGCGGTGACGTTGCTTCTGCAGCGCGAAAATAACATTAACGTGGTGGCAAAACGCTTTGTGAAAGAGGATGTTCCCACAGAAGACGAGGCGCTGAAAGGGGCTTGCGACATCATAGCCGAACAGGTGAACGAGGACGAGAAATGCCGAAATGCCGTGCGTTCGGAATTTACGCGCGGAGCGGTGATTACCTCCAAAGTGGTGAAGGGTAAGGAGGCGGAGGCCGACAAGTATCGCGATTATTTCGACTTCTCGGAACCACTGAAAAGGTGCACTTCACACCGGTTGCTGGCTATGCGTCGCGGCGAAGCGGAGGGTGTACTGTCTGTGAGCATATCACCCGATGACGAGCCTTGCACGGAGCGTCTCTCCCGACAATATGTGCGTGGCTCCGGTGAATGCAGCCGATTGGTGGGCGAAGCTGTGAAGGACGCTTACAAGCGCTTGCTGAAACCCTCCATCGAGAACGAATTTGCAGCACTGAGCAAAGCAAAGGCCGACGAGGAAGCCATCCGCGTTTTTGCCGAAAACCTTCGTCAGCTGCTGTTGGCTGCACCGTTGGGACAGAAACGGGTGATGGGCATCGACCCCGGTTTCCGTACGGGATGCAAGGTGGTGTGCCTGGATGCACAGGGAAACCTGCTCCACAACGAGGCCATCTTTCCGCATCCGCCACAGAACGAGCGGGCGCAGGCTTTGCGCAAACTTGCACAACTCATTGAAATGTATAAAGTAGAGGCCATCTCCATCGGCAACGGAACGGCCAGCCGCGAGACGGAAGACTTGGTAGCACAGCTCAAAACAACCCATGCCGTGCAGGTGTTCGTGGTGAGTGAAGACGGAGCGTCGGTGTACTCAGCTTCGAAGACAGCACGCGAGGAATTTCCCGATTATGACGTGACCGTGCGCGGGGCGGTATCCATAGGCCGAAGGTTGATGGACCCTCTTGCAGAGTTGGTGAAGATTGACCCAAAATCCATCGGGGTAGGGCAGTATCAGCATGATGTGGACCAGTCGCAACTAAAGAAACAGCTGGACCAGACAGTGGAAAGTTGCGTGAACAGTGTAGGCGTAAATCTGAACACGGCGAGCCGGCATCTGCTGGTCTATGTGTCCGGTTTGGGTCCTCAGTTGGCGGGTAACATCGTGGACTATCGTCGCGAGAACGGACCCTTTGCAAGCCGTGCGCAACTGAAGAAAGTACCGCGTCTGGGCGCAATGGCATTCCAGCAGTGTGCGGGATTTCTACGCATTCCCGAGGCACGGAATCCACTCGATGCTACGGCTGTGCATCCTGAGAGTTATCCCGTGGTGGAGCAGATGGCCAAGGACCTTGGCTGCCACGTGCAGGACTTGATTGCACGCCGCGAACTCCGCGAAAAAATTGATTTGAAGCGTTACGTGACGGCCGAGGTCGGTATGCCGACGCTCACGGACATCATGAAGGAGCTGGAGAAACCGGGTCTGGACCCGCGCGGTATGGCGGAGGTGTTCTCCTTCGATCCCAATGTGCGCACCATGGACGACCTCCACGAAGGCATGGTGCTGAATGGTATCGTGAGCAATATCACCAACTTCGGTGCGTTTGTGGATATAGGCGTGCACGAAAAGGGACTCATCCACATCTCGCAAATGGCGGACCGCTTCGTTTCGGACCCTACCAGCATTGTGAGCCTACACCAGCACTTGCGCGTAAAAGTACTTTCAGTGGATGCAGCGAGGAAACGGATTTCGCTCACGCTCATTGGGGTGGATTGAAATATGTCATTGTAAAGTTGCAAAAGGGCTCTGCAGGGGTGCAGGGCCCTTTTGTAACTTTACAATTTGTACTTTGCCCCCTCGGAAGTGCCAATGTAACTTTGCAATTTATACTTCGACCCCTCGGAAGTGCCAATGTAAATCAACAATTTGTACTTTGCCCCCTCGGAAGTGCCAATGTAAATCAACAATTTGTACTTCGACCCCTCGGAAGTACAAAATGTAAATCAACAATTACTACTTTTACCTGTCGGAAGTCCCCCGTGTTAATCTGCAGGGCTTATTTCACTCTTTTCTACCTCCGCATCATCCGTCACGATGAGCGGTCGTCCGTCCGGTTTGTCGAAATGGAAGTCGATGTTTTGTAGTTTCACACCGCGCGCATGGCGGATGTAGAACCCTTTTGCAGGCATCGTGCAGTGGAACATCGATGGCTCCGGGTAACGGTTCTCCATTTCGGGCACTTGTTTCGGAGCGTCCGCAGCCGAGTATCCGCCTTGATGATAGATGCGGATGTTGCGCAGCGTGACATCCTCGATGTTGTGTCCCGGAATGCCGCTGATGATGGATGCATAGCGCGAATCGGCGTCATAGCAAGTTACGTTCTGGATGCTCACGCGCTTGATGGAACCCACCGGCGTACCCTTCGGACTTCTTAATCGTGCGCCCAGACGCAGGAAAATCGGACAATTCGTAATGTGGCGCATGGTGATATTGCTCACGGTTACGTCCTCCAGCTGCCCGCCGTCAACTGTTTCCAGTGCCAATCCGCGGCAATGGTCGAACACACAATTCGTGATGGCGATGTTCTTGAATCCGCCGCTCGATTCGGTGCCCAGTTTGATACGCCCAGTGGCATAGTCATGGTCGGGTGCCTGCTTTATATCATATTCATACGTTGCGCTGTACACCGTACCCGGGTCGAAACCGCTCACGCAGCACCCCGTGATGGTCACGTTCTCCGTGTCCTTGAACCGCCCCAACGCGTAGGAAGCCTTCAGCACGATGGCATCGTCCCAAGGCGCATTCACTGTGCAGTCACTCACACGCACGTTGCGGCAACAGTCTATGTCGAACCCGTCTCGGTTTGTATCTACCTTTATGTTCAGCAGACTCAGATTCTCGATTCCCGTGGCAAGCAGGGCAAAATGTCCGCCGTGAAGTATGCTGATGTCTTTAATGGTTACACGGTTGCAATTCTTCAAACTAATGGCCTTGTTGCCCACTCCGGGAATGTGGCTTTCTTCGCGAGTGAGTCCCTTGCCATAGATGAGGCCGCTACCGCAGATGGTTACGTCCTCCAGATCGATACCCCAGATGAGTGAGTTCTTCCAATGGCTGTGGCCAAAGTCCTGAAAACCTTCGATTCCCGGATTCTCCTCTGGTGCGTCGAAGCCCTCGTGCTCCTCGGGATAGGCGGCGATAATTTTCGCGCCGTTCTCCAGCATCAGACAGATGTGGCTTTGCAGACGTATGGAGTAGCAGGTATATTCACCGGCGGGAACGACCACCGTTCCACCTCCGTTGCGAGCCGCCTCGTCGATGGCCTTGTTGATGGCAGGCGAGTCTATTGTCCGTCCGTCCGCCTTGGCACCGAAATCTTTCACATTATATATATTCGCATTCATTTGCACACAGGCAAGCAAACTTGCTAGTGTTATCAGTATTTTGTTCATAATTCTTATTCATTAAAGAGTTTGGAAAGCATGAAGTAATTGTAATCGCAACCGCGTGCCGGGGCGAAGAAGGCGAAGTAGGCAGTCTCTCCGTTTTGCAATATAGACCCGTTTTGCGACACCGATGCGTTCAGTGGAAGTACACCCCCCAATGCCATGGCGTCTGTTCTTTTTCCCGAATTGAAAAAAGTAAGCGGCGATTGCTGTTGCCGTGCATCGCACAAGCGGATGTCCGACGTAAGCGGCGTGATTCCCGAAAATACCCGGAAGTGTCCCGCCTCGCCGAAATAGTTCGTGAAGGCGGTGCGTTCCACACTCAGAATGTTTTCCTTGCAATATTCAGGCAACAGCGAGCACCCTTCGGCATCCTTTACTGTGCGATTGCTTGCGCCCCCGTAGCACCATAGCAGCGAAACGTCTGCAGGGCAGCCTTGGCAAGTCATTTCAATCAGAAACCCCGAAGTGTTCTTCATCGGTTTCATGCGTAGCGTCACTGTGCCGTTGCCAAGCAAAGGGTCCTTTACGATATAGGTGAGTACGCCGTCCTTCATCTTTGCGTTCATGGTCTTTGCGTCCTTCAGCCATAGACTCTGCTCGTTCGCTCCTCCCTTGATAATGCCGAACTGCACCATGCCGCACAGTTCCGGAATGTGCACAGAAACTCTGGCATCCTGCGTGGCGATAACCTTATTGCCTGCAGCGTTTCCTTGCAGGTAGAAAACCTTGTTGCCGGCATCCGATGCAACGAATGTCAGCAACCCCATTATAATCAATAACAGTTTTTTCATTTCTTGTTTTGTTTAAGATATCATTTTTAATCAATTCCCATCAGGTTTTTCAACTTCGGTGAAAGGGCAGTTGTTCCAATGGAAAGTCTCTACGGCATCAGGGTGTGCCGGATCATAAGTTTTGTAATCTGGCCGCAGGTGCGAGGTGAAGTCGAACTTGCATTTCTTCATGCCTTCAATCACGCACTTGGCTATCTGATATGCTCCGTAAGGATTGAAGTGCGTGTTGTCTGCAAGGTCGCGGTCTTGTCCGGGAAAACTGCCTTTGGGATAATGCACGAACGCCTTCACAGACTTCTCCACACCGAGTGTTTCATAGAGTGTGCGCGTCATGTCGTGCAGTTCTATGAGCGGAATATTCTCTTTGGCAGCGAGCCAGCGCATGGCATCGGGGAAGTCCTTGTGAGTTTCCATGATTTTCCCGTTCTCGTCGAAGCTGCGTCGTTGTGTGGGAGTCACCAGAACCGGGTGCACACCGCGTGCCACCGCTTCGTCTATAAATATCTTCAAACTGGTCATGAATGAGTAGTAGGCACCCTTTCCGGGTCCCGTTTGTTTCTGGTCGTTATGTCCGAATTCCATGAACACATAATCGCCCTTTTTCATCTGCGTCAGTGCTTTCTTCAGTCTTCTTGCTGCAATGAACGTGTTGGCTGATTCTCCGCTTTCAGCATAGTTGGCAATGCACACGTGCTCGTCGAAGAACCTCGGAATCATCTGTCCCCAACTTGCCCAAGGTTCGTTGTCCTGATCCACTACGGTAGAGTTTCCACATAGGAAAAGTGTAACCACATCATCTCCTGCTTTTTCAATCTTCACCTCACTCAGTGCCGGTCGGTCCCCGTTTATTTCGAGAGTCAGCTTGTCATCCCAGTTCAGCTTCCCCCGTTCGCGCGGCTTTATCAACACCTTCTCATTATTGCCGATGAGCGTATCGCGTTTGTTTACTGTAAACGTAAAAGTTTTTGTTTCGTCTTTCTTCGTCGCGATGTTCTCCAGGAAGAGTCTGCGTGATTCTGCGCGTACGGTTGTCATTCCCGGATGTTGCTTGCTTCCCAGAACCACTGTCACTCGGTAGTTCCCATCCGGTACTTTCACTGAAAAGAAGAAAGAAGCTGTGTCATTTGCCTTGGCTGTTCCGTTTTTGGTACAGATGTTCTTGTTCCCGGCTTTCGTTGCATCAGTATTCCTCGTCAGCAAGTCGAGTCCGTATCCGGTTTGTTCGTTATAGACGGTAGCGGGAGTTACTTTCGTGAATCCTGCAGCAGCCTTCCTTGAAGGCGTAAAATCAAATTTGAAGCTTTGTGCCTGACAAAGGATACCTGTCAGCAGCAAAATAGAAAAGATTGTTTTTCTCATGTTATAACTGTATTTATTTGGTATTCAAAGACTCTGCTAAATTACATAATTATCGTTTCACACCCATGTAAAATGATACATAAACATTAAATATTGTAGTAAAAAATCATTTTGTATATACCTTTATCTGTGTTTTGTTCCAAGTGATGTTTATAACGTAAAGTTTCGCAAAGGCATTTCATAAGTAATTCTGTTAGTATCAGTGATACTGGAATCGGAATGAATGAGCGTCAAAGGTAGAATGTCTATAACCTTAGTATTGCCTTCTCTTTTGTTTTGAATGGTAATTAATCATTTTATAAAAGTCCATTTCGTTGTTACCGTTCATTTTTTTGTCTAAATTTGCATCGCAAAAAACAATATTCAAACTACAGTGATATGAAAAAGCTTTTCGTTTTTTTTCTTTTTGCAACAATATTTTTTGTTGCAGCAAATTCCCAGCCGGGCAAATGGTTCAATGACCGTAATCTCTGTCTCACCGGAGTCTATTATTATCCTGAGCATTGGAATGAAAGCCAGTGGGAACGTGATTTTAAAAAAATGCACGAGCTCGGTTTTGAATTTACTCACTTTGCTGAGTTTGCATGGCAGCAGCTTGAGCCTGAGGAGGGAGTTTATGATTTTGCATGGTTGGACCGTGCCGTTGCCCTTGCTGATAAGTATCACTTGAAGGTGGTTATGTGTACTTCCACCGCCACACCGCCCGTTTGGCTCACTCGCAAATATCCCGAAATTCTTGTGAAGGAGGAAGATGGTACAATTCTGGATCATGGAGCTAGACAGCATGCTTCGTTTGCATCGCCCCTCTATCGGGAACTTGCGTTCAAGATGATTGAAAAACTGGCTCAGCATTACGGGAACGACTCTCGTATCATAGGCTGGCAACTCGATAATGAGCCTCATGTACAGTTTGATTATCAGCCAAAAGCACAAGAAAGTTTTCGCATATATCTGAAAGAAAAATATCATAACAACATAAAAGAATTGAATGATGCTTGGGGGACGGCATTCTGGAGTGAAGCCTATTCTTCGTTTGATCAGATAAACATTCCTCAGTTCAGGCAGATGTTCATGAATCATCATCAGATTTTGGATTACCGTCGTTTTGCAGCCAAACAGACTAATGATTTTTTGGAGGAACAGTGTCTACTCATTAAAAAGTATTCCAAGAATCAATGGGTAACCACCAACTACATTCCTGATTATGACGGTGGACACATTGGTGGAACAAAGGATTTGGATTTCCAATCCTACACACGCTACATGGTTTATGGCGACAATGAAGGAATAGGTCGCCGGGGTTATCGGGTAGGGAACCCCTTGCGTATAGCCATGGCGAATGATTTCTTTCGTCCCATTCAAGGAACCTATGGTGTCATGGAGCTTCAACCGGGTCAGGTGAATTGGGGAGGAATCAATCCTCAACCATTGCCTGGAGCCGTTCGTTTGTGGTTATGGAGCGTTTTTGCCGGTGGGAGTGATTTCGTTTGCACATATCGCTATCGTCAGCCTCTGTATGGAACGGAGCAATACCATTATGGAATAGTTAGTGCAGATGGCATTACGGTAACCCCCGGAGGACAGGAATACGCTACTTTCATCAAAGAGGTTAAGATGCTTCGTGAAAATTATCAGCCTCGTGAGAAGAAACCTGCAGAATATCTGGCACGGCGGACAGCTATCCTTTTCAATCCGGAGAACTATTGGAGTATAGACCGCCAGAAACAAAACAGGACATGGGACACTTACGCTCATATCAACAAGTATTATAAGACTTTGAAATCCTTTGGAGCACCTGTCGATTTCATTAATGAAAGCAAGGATTTCAGCACCTATCCCGTCATGATAGTCCCTGCTTACCAACTGGCAGATTCTGTTTTGGTAGACCGTTGGATAGATTATGTGAAAAAAGGCGGTAATCTGGTCCTGACATGTCGCACTGCGCAAAAAGACCGTTTCGGTCGTTTGTTCGAAGCCCGCTTTGGTTCTTTAATTGACAGACTGACTGGCAACAATATGGAATTTTATGATTTGTTGCTGCCAGCTCCTTCAGAACCCGGAAAGGTTGTGATGGATGGCAAGGTTTTCACTTGGAACACCTGGGGCGAAATTTTGAAACCAGGAAAAGATTCTCAAGTATGGGCAACCTATACGGATGAATTCTACGAGGGTAAGCCTGCGGTTACGTTCCGTAGATTAGGAAAAGGTTCCGTAACGTATATTGGAGTAGATACAACGGATGGTCAGATGGAAGCCGAGGTATTGAAGAAACTTTATCATACAATCGGTATCGGAGTGATGGATTTGCCTTATGGCATTACTCTTGAATACAGAAATGGTTTGGCTATTGTTTTGAATTATACCGATAAGCCTTATCATTTTGAATTACCGAAGGGATCGAAAGTGCTGATTGGAGAGACGGAAATCCCGGTCACAGGTGTTCTTATTTTTAAACTTTGAAAAAAATGCATTAATAATGCAATTATTTCCAAAAATAGTAAATGCCAATCAAACTAAAATATCTATATTTGCCGACTGAAACCTTATAAAATAGAATACAACTTAATTATACATTATATAAATAGGAGAAAAAAACTATGTTTACTGATTTTCAAAAATATCTCCAGCAAGAGATACAAAGTATTAAAGATGCCGGCCTTTACAAGAATGAAAGGGTTATTACGACACCACAATCTGCCGAAATTAGAACAAGTAACGGCGATGAAGTATTGAACTTTTGTGCAAATAACTACCTGGGGTTGGCAAATAATCCTGTATTGATAGCTGCTGCCAAAAAAGCCATGGATGAACGCGGTTATGGAATGAGTTCCGTGCGTTTTATCTGTGGAACACAAGATTCTCACAAAGCTTTGGAAAAAACTATTTCCGAATTCTTCGGCACAGAGGACACCATTCTTTACGCAGCATGCTTCGATGCCAACGGAGGTGTTTTTGAACCATTGTTGGGCGAACAGGATGCTATTATTTCTGATGCCTTGAATCACGCTTCCATTATTGATGGTGTTCGTCTTTGCAAAGCACAGCGCTTCCGCTATGCAAATGCAGACATGGCTGATTTGGAAGCCCAGTTGCAGGCAGCACAGAAATGCCGTTTCCGCATTATAGCTACGGATGGTGTATTCTCTATGGATGGCAATGTTGCTCCGGTTGACAAGATCTATGAACTTGCCCAGAAATACAATGCCATGGTGATGGTAGATGAGTCTCATTCTGCGGGTGTTGTAGGTAAAACAGGTCGAGGAACGACTGAGTTCTACAATCTGCAAGGTAAAGTAGAAATACTGACGGGTACTCTAGGAAAGGCTTTTGGCGGTGCTGTTGGTGGATTTACCACAGGTAGAAAAGAAATCATAGAGATGCTTCGCCAGCGTTCAAGACCATATTTGTTTTCTAATTCCATACCCCCAATGGTTGCTGCAGCAGGAAAAGCTGCATTTGAATTATTAAGCCATTCGAATGATTTGCAGGATAAGCTCCATTCCAATACAGAATATTTTGTCAGCAAAATGAAAGCCGCCGGGTTCGATATCAAACCTACGCAATCAGCAATATGTGCAGTGATGCTTTATGATGCCAAGTTGTCACAGGATTTTGCAGCTGAATTGCAGAAAGAAGGAATCTACGTAACAGGATTCTATTATCCCGTTGTTCCGAAAGGTCAGGCGAGAATCCGTGTACAGGTATCTGCTGCTCATGAAACAAGTCAGTTGGATAAATGTGTTGCTGCGTTTACTAAAGTAGGTAAAAAACTTGGCGTACTGAAGTAAGAGGTCATGAAGAACATATTAGTATTAGGTGCAGGCGGACAGATAGGATCTGAGCTGACTGCTCATCTTCGTGCAGAATACGGAGGAAGCCATGTTGTTGCTGCGGATGTCCGTTTGCCTCTTATTGAAAGCATTATGCAGAGTGGACCAGTTGAAAAATGTGATGCAACTGATGCTCTTCAGATTGCAGCCATTGTGAATAAATATCAGATAGATACTATCTATAATCTGGTTGCCATTCTTTCTGCAAAGGCTGAGATGAATCCCATGTTAGGATGGAATGTAGGCATGGGTGCTCTTATCAATTGTCTTGAAATATCTCGTGAACATCATTGTTCTTTGTTTACTCCTAGTTCAATTGGAGCTTTTGGACCTTCTACACCGCTTGATGGAACTCCACAGGATACGATTCAACGCCCTGAGACTATCTATGGTGTCACCAAAGTGACAGGAGAGTTATTGAGTGATTACTATTACAAGAGATTCGGTGTGGATACCCGTTCTGTTCGTTTCCCCGGCTTGATATCAAATGTTACGTTGCCCGGAGGTGGAACAACAGATTATGCTGTTGAAATATATTATGCTGCGGCAAAAGGCGAGAAGTTCATTTGTCCTCTTAAACAAGGTACTATGCTGGATATGATGTACATGCCGGATGCTTTGAATGCAGCAATTCATATTATGGAAGCTGATCCGAGTTGCTTGATTCATAGAAACTCTTTCAATGTGACAGCCATGCATTTTGCACCGGAAGATATTTATGCAGAGATAAAGAAGCATAAGCCTGATTTTATAATGGAATATCAGGTTGAACCAACTAAACAGGCCATAGCAGAGTCATGGCCAAATTGGATGGACGATGAATGTGCACGGAAAGAATGGGGCTTCAAGCCTTCGTTCGATTTGCAAAGCATGACGCTTGACATGCTGGATGTTTTGGAAAAACGATACAATTGATATAAGAAAAAGGGAAAGAATCTTTGCGATATCTTTCCCTTTTTTAATGAACTAACGTAAAATCTTCCTTATTTAAGAATCTCTATGACTTTTTTCAATTTAACTTATATACTTCTGTTCCTGCTAGTAAAAAGCATCCCGTTCCGAAATCTTCAAAATCGGGAATATTGTCGTAAGCAACAGGTTGTCCGTCTTTTGGCTCTTTTCCTGTTCCTTGTACGAATCCCAAACACCCGTCAGGATGGATACAATCCTTGACTAATGAACTCCATGCCTTGACAACAAGTGGCAGATATTCATTGCGGTTCAGAATTCCCTTACGAATACCCCAGGCCATTCCATATACAAAGAGGGAAGTTCCCGAAGTTTCTTTTCCACCGAAATTACTTTCATCATGGAGACTGACATTCCAAAAGCCATCCGGTCTTTGGCAAGTTTTCAGAGCTTTACTCATGGCAATGAAATCATTCAGATAATCTTGATAATGATTTTCATTGGCAGGAATTTCATCCATGACTCTTACGAGAGCCGCATATACCCATCCATTGCCACGGGCCCAATAGCAATTCTGACCATTAGGTTCTTTATATGGGGGATCAAAATCCTTGTCTCTCCACCAAAGACCTTCTTTAGAATTATACAATCCGGCTTCTCCTTGTTTATTACGCGTGTAGGTATACATCTCCCACATTTTATTATAGTACTTCTTATCGTTGGTTAATTTACCAAGCTTAGCAAAGACAGGCATTGACATTTGTATGGCATCAATCCACCACCAGTCGTCCAGCTGAGGGGTATTTACCATCATATCAATAGATAATTTAATATCCTTTATTTTGTTGGGATCATCAGGGCAGATGTTATATAAATCAATATAGGTCTGTCCGCAACATTGGTTGTCAGCGTTGCGTGTGTTTGTCCCCCTGTTTAGTCCCCATTTGTGTGATTCAGCCCAATTCATGGCATAATCATAATATTCCTGTTTGGGATTAATGGCATGCAAAGCCATAAGTCCTTCATAATAAACCCCCCTTGTCCAAATATTACTGGGGCGCATAATTTTTACATAGGAAGGTAATCCCGGATCAGAGTATTTTTTCATAAAATATCCGTTTGCCAACTCTAAGTTTTTTAAAGTTTCTTGCTGATCCGGTAGTTGCTGTGAACGTACAGGCAGCCAGCACGAAGCTAAAGCAATAGTAAAAAAAATAATTTTGTTTTTCATTTCAATAAAAATTTTAGCAAATATAGATTATTGACAAAAAAGATAAAATAGAAAATCATACAAAGGCCATGAATTTAATACAGTTTAAACTCTGTTTAATTTAAGTGTCTGAAAATCAATGTTCACTATATAATATATTTTGTTGTTACTAACAGAAAGAAAAACAAATAATACATACAAATGTACAATTCTCTATTTTCAGTTCTTAACAAAACCGCGTAATTTGCAAATAAAATTATTAATCAAGTATTAAAATGATTAAATGATCAAATTGAGAGTTAAACATTTTATTGCAAACTTAAAAATTAATTTATGGAAGACTATGAAAAGAGATTTAGTAGAGGTTCGTTGAACATGTTTCAACGTCTTTTTTTCTTAGCTCTGTTGTCTGTATTATCAATGACAACTTATGCTCAGAACAAATCTATTTCCGGTACGATTGTTGATTCTAACGGAGAAGCAATTATTGGTGCCAGCGTTTTAGTGAAAGGAACAACCAACGGCACTATTACAGATGTCGATGGAAAGTTTAATTTGTCAGGAGTTCCGAACGGTGGAACTTTAGTCATCAGTTATGTGGGTTACATCACTCAAAGCCTCCCGGTAGCTGGAAAAAATTCTTTTAAGGTCATTTTAAAGGAAGATACGAAAACCTTGGATGAGGTTGTCGTTGTTGGTTATGGCGTTCAAAAGAAAAGCGATGTTACGGGTGCTATCACTTCGGTAAATGAAAAAGTATTGAAAGAACGTCCCGTGCAGAATGCTATTTCTGCTATGCAAGGTAAGGCTGCCGGAGTAGATATCCAATCAAATGTCCGCCCTGGTGAAACTTCAGCTGTGGTTATTCGTGGTACTCGTTCCATTAATGCCAGTAATTCACCTTTATACATTGTGGACGGTGTCGTTTTGATGGGTGATGTGAATGATATCAACCCGAACGATATTGAATCTATGGAAATTTTGAAGGATGCTGCCTCAACTGCTATTTATGGTTCTCGTGGTGCCAATGGAGTTGTACTTATTACGACCAAGAGCGGTAAGGCCGGCAAGGTGCAGATTGACTATAATATGACAGTTTCTGCCGATAAGATTAATTCGTTGACGGATTGGGCTTCGGCAGGAGAGATGATTGACCGAATTCGCACAGCTGATATTAATGGAGGAACTTATAAACTGGGAACTACGGTTTTGTCTGAACCGAATCTTGAAGCTGATATCTCCATGTTTGGTCATAGTGATGCAATAAGTATTGCAGCAATACAGAAAGCCTATGAAGGTGGAACATATGATTCTTCAAAAATACCTACAACGGATTGGATCAGTATGCTGACAAGAACGGGTATCACACAAAACCACCAACTGTCTGTCTCTGCAGGTAATGAGAAGAGTAAATTATTTACTTCTCTGGGATATTATAATGTAAAAGGAACTCAGTTAAACCAAAGTTTCTACCGTTATACGATTCGCGTGAACGGTGAAACAAAAATCAACAAATGGTTGACATTCGGAACTTCCCTTAGTGCATCCTATAGCGAGCAGGAATACGGTACGATGAACTACAGTGGTTCGGCTACTGGTGCCAAGGACTTGTATGGACGTGCTTTGAATCAGTATTTGATTGCTCAACCTTATGATGCAGAAGGTAATCTGATTGATTATCCTGGTGGAAATGCTTCCACTCCAAATTGGAATCCATTTATTGATATTGATAATACTTCCGACAATACTCGCCGTGTAAACTTGCAGGCAAATGCATTTACTGAAATCACATTCACTCCATGGCTTAGATACCGTTTCAATTTGGGTACTAACTATAGTAATGTGAAAGAAGGTTCGTGGATTGGTTCTCAGTCAACTATTAACAGAAAAGGAAACCCAGCTTATTCGAGCGCATCTAATGCATCAACAGATCGTAAGAATTGGCTGATTGAGAATATTCTTTATTTCAATAAGGAGGTTGGAATTCATTCTTTTGGAGCTACATTAGTTCAATCAGCTCAGAAGAGTATGTATGAAGACCTTAATACTTCTGCAACGAAAATTCTTTATGATTCTGCCAAGTGGTGGAATTTGGCTTCCAATTTGAATGGTAAACCATCCAGTTATGGCTCTGCATTTTCGGAAAACATGTTGATGTCCTGGATGGGACGTGTCAATTATAGTTTGATGAATCGCTATCTGTTGAGTGCTTCGCTTCGTTATGATGGTGCTTCTGTATTGGCTCCAGGTAACAAATGGGATTATTTCCCTTCTGCCGCACTGGCATGGAAAATGCAGGAAGAGGATTTCATTAAATCAATCAATTGGATCGATGAGTTGAAACTTCGTGCAGGATTTGGTATTACGGGTAATTCATCCGTAAGCGCATATACAACATCAGGTCCGTTGACCCAATATAATTATGTATATGGAACCACACCGGGTATTGGAATGATTCCAAAGGATATGGCTAATGCCGAGTTGGGTTGGGAAAAAACACGTCAGATAAACGTTGGTCTGGACTTCGCTGTTCTCAACAGACGCTTGAGCGGAACTATTGAATGGTATCAGTCAAACACATATGATTTGTTGATGAATCGTGCAATTCCCGGTATTACCGGATATTCCAATGTATTGGACAATATCGGTGAAATGAAGAATACAGGTATAGAAGTATCTTTGTCATCCATAAATGTCAGCTCAAAAGATTTCACATGGAGAACGGATTTCAATATTTCTCATAATAAAGAACAAATCGTTTCATTGGTAAATGGCAAGGAAGACATGAAGAGCTCAGGATGGTTCATCGGCCAACCTTTGAGTGTATACCGTTATTTCCTGGTAGACGGCTTGTGGCAGAATACTGAAGAAGATTTGGCAGAAATTGCAAAATGGGCTAAAAACGGTTATCATTTTTCTCCGGGTCAGTACAAGCCAAAGGAAATCAACCAGAACTACAAGCTGGAGGATGATGACAAGCAGATTGTAGGAAATAGAAATCCGAAAATAGTTTTCGGTTTGACGAATACATTCGATTATAAGAATTGGGAAATGAGTTTCTTCTTTTATGGACGCTTGGGACAGAAATATTATTACAATATAGATCCGAATGCATCTGGTGATTACGTGACTTACGGACGTAAGGCAAGTTTGAATGAATTCTGGAGTGAAGATAATCCTAACGCTAAATATCCTAAACTGACATCAGCTTCTAATGTATCCGACTCTAATATTAATCATTCTGCAAATATTCATGATGGTTCTTTCGTAATCTTGCGAAACATATCATTAGGTTACACGTTCAATGACAAGTGGTTGTCAAAATTCAGTATACGTAGTTTGAATGTATTTGCCCAAGTGCTCAATCCGTTTATTTTTGGAGGAGAAGTGGTTAAAGCTGGCATTAATCCAGAAGATACTAACAGCTTGAATTCATTCAACTCTGTGGGTGACTTGACAGGTGCTACCAATAATAATACGATGATGACAACCAGTTATGTATTTGGCTTGCGTATAGGATTTTAATCTAAAAAATAGAATAATATGAATAAATATATAACACTTTTGATGTGTGCCGGTATGCTGTCGGCCACCAGTTGTCAGGACTTCCTGGAAGAAAAGCAGGTTACGACCTTGACACAGGATTTTTATAAAACTACCGAAGGTTTGGAAACTTTGGTAAAAGGTACTTATCAGATATTGCGTTATAAGCCCGACTATAATCAGGGCAATTACGTATTCGGAATTAATTCGGATGTAGAAGTATTTGCTTGGTCATTGGCAGATCGTGTGTCCAATGGTGGTTATGCTCCCGATGCATGGAATGCACAACCGGGAACCGGAACAAAGATGAATACATTGCTTATGTCTTTAATTGGAACTGTTTCCGGAGGAACCTCAGAGGGTTGTTATCCGGTCATTAACCGTTGCAATATTTTTCTTGAGAATTATGAGACTTTGAGCGATGCCGACAAGAAAACATTAGCAGGCCGTCGTGGAGAAATATTGTTTTTGCGTACTTATGCCTATTTCATGCTTTCCAATATTTTCGGAGCAGTTCCAATCATGACAAAGAGTGTGAGCGGAATGCCATCTAACTTTTATTATCCGAAAGGAACTTTGGAAGAACTTTATACCATGCTGATAAGCGATATGAAAGAAGCTGTAGATGCACTTCCGGCAACGACAACAGAATTGGGGCGTATTACCAAGCCTGCAGCGGCTACATTCCTTGCCAAACTGTTCTTGGTGCGTGCTCAGGGAGCAGAATTCCAGAATAGTTCGGAACCCACCCTGAAAGCTCTTTACAAAGGTTCGGATTCAGGTGATTTGGATAATGCGATAAAATATGCATCAATAGCTATAGATCAAAAGAAAGGTGAGACGGCATACGGTGGCTTGGCTCCTGACTTTGCCAGTTTGTGGAGCAATATAAAAGGAACAGATCCTTATGCTCGTGACAAGGTCTCCGAACTTCTTCTGACAGCTCAATACGAGTCTACCCAAACTTATAACGGACGTTATGGAAGCAATACTTCTTTTGTTCATCTTTATAACAGTAACCATACCAATTTCCGCGCTTCTGTGGGCAGAACCATGGAATATGGCCGTCCTTATGCAACTGCAGGTTCATCTGATTGGGGTTATGACATGTACACGGACCGTGCAAACGATTCCCGTTATTACAAAACATATCTGACGGATTATGTTACTACTCAAATGGGTAATGGCGGATATAAAAACTGGTCGGATGTTACTGCGTACGTTTATAATAATTATATCAAGGGAGCAAGTGAAGCTGAAGTTAAATCAGGCAATCCTTTGATGACCGCATTAGGACAGCGTGCTATAGTATATATTGAAAACTCTAAAGATGAACCTTATGATTCACTTTGGGTAGCTAGCCAGCCTTTCATTATGAATGTTCGCTGGACTGTAGGTGCGCCTGCGGGTGGTTATGGTAAGCCAGGTGCTTATTCTTCCGAAGTTATAGCAGGTCTGAAAAATCCCGTGATCAAAGATAAAGGAACTCGTAAGCTACGTTATCGCATCGACGGAGACAAGGGACAAAACTATGGAATCGATTATGGATTGACAGAAGCCGGACACTACATGGGACCTCGCAAATGGTTGGATATCAACAGAGGATTGGGCACGAATGCAAATGGTGGTCAGGCTATAGACATTTGTTTGTTCCGTTTGGCAGAAACTTATCTGATCCGTGCAGAGGCCTATGGTCGTAAAGGTGATATGACGAATGCTATTGCTGACTTGAATGTGCTTCGCAAACGTGCAGCTTATCATGCAGGAGAAACGCGTAGCGATGTTCTCGTGAAATATGAGCCTTCTGTTTTAACAGGTAAATTGGATGTTCCTTCTGTAGAAAAGCAGTATCCGTTTACCGTGAAGACTGACAGTTATGATAAGATTAAGATTACCGGTGAAGAATGGACACCCGGAACTGACAAGTTCAAGAAAGAGAATTATCCGAATGGCGTGAATAATTATTTTATACAGTTCATATATAATGAGCGTGCGCGTGAATTGATATTTGAGTTGAATCTTCGTGAAGATTTGCATAATGCCGGTATTCTTTATGAACGTATTGTTGCTCATGATCAGATGGGAGCGCCTGCCACTTCTACCGGAACGCAATATTTCCCATTTCCTAAGGATGATGTCGCAAAATCCAGCGGAACTGGTGCTACAGGTATCGGTAAGGGTGTATTCGAAAGAAAACACACCTTCTTTCCATGGCCTCAAGCTTATCTGGATTTGTTGACAGACGAGAAAGGCAATGCTTTGGATGACGCAGCAAAAGCTGCCTATCAAAATTATGGATATTAAAAAGTACTCCTTATCGTTCTTTTCATGAATAAGGAAAGGGGGTGTGTCAAAACGACGCGCCCTCTTTTTTTTAAGCACAAAGTCCCGA
>DAIRSI010000042.1:0-24573 GCA_036804505.1 Bacteroidaceae bacterium | reverse complement strand
CAACTTTTTATACATCATTCTTTTATCTTTTTAATTCCGCCAACGGGTAGAAATATATAATATGGATCCAACATTATTATTGAAAATAGGAGGTGAAGGTGGTTTCGTAGAAATCTACCAAGAAGGTGAAGACTATGTCTATCACTCGGATGAATCTACCCTAAAGGAGTTTCTTCCTGAAGAAGAATGGGATGATATGGATTTTGAAAAGCGAGAATCTTTTCCATCTTTGGACGAAGCTTTGTCACGAGTCAATCCTCACATCTTGAAACATGGTGTCATCACTTATATCAACTCGGACAACGAATTTGATATAAAGTTAAAGATTCATGAACGGATCAAGCATCTGTAAATCATTAGAATAATGCGTTATTAATAGATTATTAACATATTAGTTTACGAGTGAAGAGAAGCAACGAAAAGAGAAAAGACTGCCCCAAAATGTCGAAACCCTTTGTCTGTAATTCGGAGTCGATTGTTTCCGCTTATTGTTACTAAGTTTTTTCCTAAGCAAAAATCAATAGTGTGCAGAAAGTCCTCAGGAATCTCATTCCTCATAAACTCTTTTACCCTGTCAATAGAGAAGGAACCATTGTATGCAGCTATGGATATATATTTTGAAGCAAGTTCTTTTGGGGATAGTAGATACACATACTCTTCTGGGTAGTGATTCTGATTAATGACTTGAAGAAGATTACGAGCCGTTTTACCCACGTTGTAGGAAACTCCTAGTTTACTCATACTTTGGGCTGATATTCCAAAACCTTTATAGGAAACCCCATCAAGCATTCTTGATCGTAAATAGGATGAAACTCCAAAATCGTCAGTCTCTAATGAAAATGTGTTCTGCCCAAATGAGGTATAATAGCCTAAAGCCGTTAAGCCGATATAGTATTGTTCATACTGACGAAACAATTCATCTTTTGGAGGAATATCCTTGATGATAATGTTATTTGTTCGTAATTCGTATAAAGTAACTTCTTGTGGTTTCAATGCTTTGATAACAGACAAATCACGTGCTATTGTTTCTTGGCTTTGGCCTTTTAGCCCATACATCATGTCAAGGTTTATCTTCTTTATTCCTGATTCCCATGCCAAATTCATCCAATGTTTGAGAGTGTCCAGATCATTACTTTCACGATGATGTAGCTTTAGAACATTAGTGTCGGTGGACTGAATACCAAGCGAAAGTCGTTGAATACCGACTTTGACCATGGCTTTGATTTTCCAATCGCTCAACGTGTGAAACGTAGCTTCAATGCTGGGCTCAAAATCTTTGGATACACGAAGATTTGATAAGGTATCTGCATAGATGGACATCAGGTATTCGAAATTTTCTTCTGTAAGAGCAGTTGGCGTTCCTCCACCAATATCAAATCCTCGAAGTATAATGTCCTTGTATTCTGATTTAAATCTAGTAATGTCATTTGCAATGCCGGCAAGATATTGACGCTGGATTGATTTGTCATTACATACAATGCGTGTATACTCGCAAAATGAGCAGAGTCTATTGCAGAAAGGGATATGAATATAGAAAGACAGGTCTTTGTCATCTGCAAATGAAAGCGGTTTTGTTATTCGATATGGAACCCAGTCTTCCAGTGTTAGAGGGTATGATGTATTCCAACGAGGATCGTACTTCCGTAACTCAAACAATTCTTCAATATTCATATTCAATAAATGATATTATTCTGATGGAATCCTTGTCGTAGATACTCTCCATCGTAAACTAGAGACGATTCACAATACAGAGGATTGGCATAGTTGCGCATGTATATTTCTAGTATATTCAAGTCTTTGTTGTATAGATAGTTGCTGCACTTGCAATCGCTTTCTCTATTCATCGACTTGGTAAAATATACATGAGGAATTTTTTCGATATGAATTTCTTCCAGATCGACGAAGTACTCCTTGCAGTAGTCATTGACCTTCATGAGTGAGACAAAACCTATTCGAGGAAAGCCAAGCTCTAGCGCGAAGTCTAACATCTTATGTGCTTCTTCTGCATTATCAATGTATCCTTTAATAAGATTACAACTGACATTCAGTTTCTGCTTATCTACATCAGCGAACTTAAAGGCATCAGCTTGAATATGGCATCCATATAGTTCTGATAACTTGTATAGGTCGTAATGATGAAGTGACATAGAGATACTGTTCCATCGGGGATGAGTCATAAGTTCTTGCGACTGGCGAAGCAGGCCATTGGTATTGAGATGAACATGAATATCTTCAAAATCTTTCATCTCCATTCGTTGAAGAATCCGAACAACCAGAGAAGAAACTACAGAAGGTTCTCCACCGGTGATGTTCACTCGGTTTACGATAATGTCCTTTGACTGCAGCTCGCTGATGACTTCGGATAACTTATCAAGGTTGAACTCTGTCGATGGGGCCACAGCTCCTGCATTGGAGCAGAACAGACAATGTGTATTGCATCCTTTTGTAACCTTCAGGAAGATATTCACGGATGGAACAATAGGCTTTCCTGGTTCATCTAATAGGTTGCAGCCTACTTTCTTCAATAAGATGTCTTTTCCAAATATCTGCATCGGTTATCGTTCCTTTTTATAGCGTAGATCCCTGAGCAAATCATCTTTGTCAGCCCCCATGTCGAATTCCATCAGTCCATGCAATTTATGAAAAATCGGTTTCGAATCATCATAAACTGGAATATAGAACTCATCCACCTCTTTGTATTCTCCTCTCGTGCATTCTCTCTGAAGGATATGTTTCACCAGATTCATTTCATAATAGGTATGGTGGGCATTCGGACCTTTACCTTCCCCGCATGACTTTACATACATGGGTTCACCGGAGCAGTGATCAGTATAGAATTCATCTTTAACATAGATTGGAGCAGTTCCTAACTGTTTTGGGACAAGCACCTCTGGATGGCAAATACTATCAGTTACAAAATCTTCTTCCAAAACCTTTGACAGACCTTTGAAGCTTATCTTTCGTTCATGCTCAGTAAACATTTTCTCCTCCAGCAGGTCATTATTCATATAGCCATTCTTCTGTATCTCTTTCCATTGGTACATGACCCCTCGTTTAAAGAAAAACAAAGGATAATGGAAAGAGTCATTCATGTAACGATTGTCACCACAGTTGAAGCGACCAGAAGCTATTGAATACAGGTCACTGAACAATTCATCAGCATCGGTATAATGCATTATATCATTCAATATCATGGCCAATCTCAGCATTTTCGTCTTTTCACGTCTGCTATAAATCGCATGTAGAAGACTATTGTCATTATCATATACCAGGCCATCGACCAATTTAATAAATGTATCAAAGTCCAGATAACCGTTGTTTGTGAAGAGCGTTTTTTCGTTTTCACGTATTATATTTCCAACAGCATCACAAACCTGATGGCTTACAGTACCTCTTTCCTTGTATTGCTTTATCGTTTCGTCGAATGAAGCCATGAAGTAATCAACATTGCTAAAATGCTTCTGGTCATTCAAAGCCATTGCAATATCAGCCAGTGTTCTTATCTGCCCCTGCTGACTCAACCGGATGGCAGTAGAACATGTTATTTCAGGAAATTCATCGGCATATCCATTACGAATTAAGAAGAAAAAGAAAGATTTTGGAAGACAAATATTCTTTTTCTGGACAGCTTTTCTAAAAAGAGGAGCTATGTCCTCATCCTTGAAGCCTGCAATACCGCAACCTATACGGGTTACATAAAAGAATAGTTCAGTATGAACAGAAGCAAACTCAATAAATTCATCAACATAAGGTTTTATCGTTTCAACTCCACCTTGCATGGTAGGAATTGCATATGATTGTCCTTGAAGCCCCACACCTTGCCCCGAAACAGCACCAAAGTAATTCTTGGCAATTCTTGCGGCACCACCACCATGACGGCCAGCTAGATTGCTACCAAAAACAAAGATTTCATCATCAAAAAGTTTATTTATTCTTTCTGGAGTAAACTTTGGACGTGGCAGTTTTTGCGTACGTTCTCCTTGGATGCGATCGTCTGCAGGATCTTTTTTCCTAAACATTTCGTAGATATTCATTTTATATTATTTCTAAAATTCTGTATATTGAATCATTTTTAAAGTAGTTCGGCATTGTTTGCCATCGTAGAACTTGTCAAGTACCTGTTTGAAGATGTCATTTGGACATATGGCATTGAAAAGCGTCATACATGAGCGAACTTTGCTTGCATCTATTCCTCCAAGTATATTTATTGCCGATAAGTCATGTTTCAACAACGCTTCTGTTATTTCTCTCAATCTAGTTTTCAATAGGGCATTCTCATAATAAGCACGAGCTTCCTCTAATGACTCTATTCCGTATTTATGTGACATAACACTATGTCCCAATCCTTGCATTTGAGGAAAAATATACCATATCCAATGGGAACGTTTTTTGCCTGCATTTATTTCTTGTAATGCAATTTCATATGAACTATATTCATTCTGGGCTTTTATGAATCTATCTAAATCAAAGAGTTTCATAGTTGTTGGTATTAAGATGTATATTACAATATTCGTCAAATTCGTCATTTAATTGAAGCATCCATGCAGGTACATTGGTTTTAGCATAGTCGATGAGAGATTGTGGCATATCTTTGTAGTATGCGTATGCCATTGGACCTGCAATTGCAGCAAGAGTATCAGCATCTCCTCCTAGTGATATGGTTAGTTTTAAGCAATCCTCGTAATCATTACTTTCAAGAAAACTAATAATGGCTGGCGGAATTGTTTTCTGACAAGATAACTCATATTTATAGTCTGGCTTTATATCAGAATACTTGCAAGAAGACCATTCTGGATAAAACGTATCAAGTACATGGGTTCTTATATAGTTTTTGTCATGGCCTTTCATTCCGAAAAAAACAGCGAGAGCTGTAGCTACAGCTCCTTTTATTCCTTCTGGATGATTGTGGGTTGGCATCGCTGTTTCTGTTGCTAGTTCAATACACTCAGATTCGGTTTTTGCCAAAAAACCTGCGGAAGAAGCACGCATTCCACTACCATTGCCAAAAGAATTATAAGCTGGTTTAACGTCCTTACCAATTATCCATTGGACAAATTTTCCTCCATATCCTCTAAATAAGTCTGCTTTACATCGGCTTTTTAAGGTGACAGCCATATCTTTCTTGTGTAATAGGGTTTCTGCACAAGCGAATGTACATACGGTGTCATCAGTGTATGTGTTATCAAACCCAAGAAGGGTTACGGCGTTATAGTCTTTTGTCCTATTCTCAAATTCATATGGTTGTCCACATATGTCTCCGATAGCGGCACTTAGCAATAAATTTTTCATAAGCGATAAATTTTATGTTTAGAATTCAAGTCTAAATCCCTTTTGTTTTAGCTCATTGTAGCTAATTTGATTAAAACTATAGAGATTGGCTTCTCGTTTTGCTGTTGGCCAAACTGTTTCATCAAGTTTATTGAGAAGGTCGAAGTGAAACATCTTTTTGGCAAAGTTACAACGGTCAAATTTCACATCAAGTATCGCTTCGTAGAGAGACTGTAGTTCCTTCATGGTAAATTTCTCGGGAAGTAGATCAAAACCGATAGGTTGAAAATGGATTCTTTCTCTTAAAACAGTGATTGCGTAACGAAGAATTCGATCGTGATCAAAAGCTAATTGAGGTATTTCATCAAATGCAAACCATTTAGCTTTAGCAGCATCATCCCCTGCATGGACTTCTGACATCTTGCATAGAGCATAATATGCTATTGTTATTACACGTTCGCGAGGATCTCTGCCAGGATCGCTAAACGTATGGAATTGTTCCATAAAGTCTGCTTTCAATCCTGTTTCTTCCATCAGTTCACGTTTTGCACCATCGTCTGCGGACTCATCCATCCTTATAAAACCTCCAGGTAATGCCCATTTTCCTTTGAAAGGTTCTATACCACGTTCTACGAGTAAGACATGCAATCTTGTGCCGTCAAAGCCAAAGATGACACAATCCAACGTAACTGCAGGATGTGGGTATTTATATGTATAATGATTTGTTTTCATTTTCTCTTGAGTAAAATTTACTCCACAAAAGTATGTCTTTATATTCAAACAAAAAAATATTCTTTAGTATTTTTTACCCAAGTTTGTATTTTTAACATTTTGTAGTTATAATTTGTTCTATATATGCATTTTACCAATAGTTAAAGGCTATTTATAGTATTACTAACATAATCAAGAAAGATGGTTGGGTCAAAAGCCTGACCATCTTTTTTTGTCACAAGATGAAGGTGGGGGCCGGTGCTGCGTCCAGTATTGCCTGTGATACCAATGGGCTGACCTGTCACTACTCTACTCTCTTTCTTGACCAATATTTTTGACAAATGGCAATAGCTCACTTCAAAGTTGCCATGACGAAGCACAACATATACTCCTGAACGGTTATCTTTCCCTGTTCTCACCACAACACCATTCAGCATAGACATAGCAAGATCATCACGAGCTTGAAGGTCGATACCATTGTGCCAAGTACGCTTACTTGTGAATGGATCCTTTCTCCAGCCAAAAGAGGAATTGATTTGAATCTTTCTCAGTGGCAGTGATACACTAGGATAAGATTGTGTGATAGAGACAGAATCTATTTGGACAATTTTAGGAACAGCAACAGAATCCTCCGATACAGAATCAGACTGTGTCGAGGGATTTCCTGTCTTAATATGAGCCTTTGGCATAGAACGCCCGATGGTATAGAATTGGGCAAAAGCAGTTGAATGACCGCACCCAATAGCCAGTAGTAAAATAAGAAGAAATCTTTTCATACGTGCAAAGATAGAGCATCGTCAAAAGGTAGAAGAATAATTGAGCTTTGGATGATTTGCTTATAACAAACTATAATCTGAAAGTATGATAATAAGCCTAATATCATACTCTAAACATAATACTAATTAAATATCAAATCAAAGTAAATACAGCCTTCTTTCGGCTAGAAAAAGGTAACTACCTTTGGGACGCTAAAGCATAATTCAAACAAAATAAAGTATGAAACAAAGTACATTTGAAGAAAAAGAAGTTCCGTATGAAATTCTAGAGAAGTTCGGACTTACCCATGAAATGATTGAAGATCTTCCATTGTTCGCATTAGACGATATTGCGAATGGCAAGCCTTCACCAGTTCTGCCCATCCGAATTAAAGATGACAATGGTCATACCGTGAAAAGTATGTCCAAGTTCGCACTTGTCCGTGTTGACGACAAGGTGGACGTTATGTTTTACCCTGTACTCCGATATGCTCCATTGGATCATTTCAGTGCAAGCCAGCAGGAATTGCTGAAAGAAGGCAAGGCCGTGATTGCCAATATTACCACCCCAGAGTGCAAGGAAACCAAAGCCTTTGTTCAGATTGACAACGAAACCAATCAGGTGATGGCTGTACCTACACCTGTAATTGGCCGTAACCTGCAGATTCTTTCAGAGATGAGTTAGGACTCAGTTCTGGCGAGTTGAAGGTTATTCAGAAAGGCGATGCTCTGACTTTCATTTCCAACGAAGAACTGGTTTCTGTAGGTATTAACCTGAACAGCCAAACTGGTATTCGTTTCGCTGCAGGTGACGCTCAGAAATGGAAGGAAAACGGCAAGCGAGAATGGACAAAGTACACCTTTGGCTGTTATGGCTGCTGGGTAATCGGTGACGATGGCTTCCTTGACTATGTTCCAGAGGAAGAACACACCGATAAACTGTGGAACAAGCAAAAGAAGAGTGCTGAACGAAACACAGCTGTCCACCAAAGAAATAATCACTTAAAAATCACATGACAATGAGTAAAGCAATTTATTACCCAGAAGACGTGCTCATCGAGAAGATGCAGCGCGGTGAAATCGGTTGGCTCGGTTATGTCAACCATTTCAGTGCAGAATGGCAGAAAGAATACGAAGAATATTGCAAGGACAATTCTCTGACTATTAGTGATGAAACTGCTGAACAATTCGTTCATCACAAATCGCAAGAGTTCGAAGAAACACTTTCAAACGTAGAAGCCTAACCTCAAAAAACAACTAATTATATGGCGATAAGAAAACAAACAAATCCTCGAGAAATGGACTTGCAGCCTGAAATGAGAGATATACTCATGCGTAATAGTATGCAAGCCCATATTGTTGTAGCGGGTGACGGTTACAAACCAAAGATGTTGAAGGTCGATTCATAATGATAGCTTCTATTTCTAGTGTCTCTGCACATTTCAAAATGTCGTCTTTTTCTTTTGACCGTTCAATGTCAAAGCTATCTCTTTATCATTTTTAGGATTGAAGATTGCAATATTGAGTAAATCATAAGCAGGAGGTAAGCGGATATCATTATCTTTACCCCATTGGCTTACCTGGAACAGAAAAAATAAGGCTTGCAAATTTACTGATTACAATTTTCTTTACTATTTTTGCCGATATAATCGTTAGTAAACGAATGATTAGATTATATCAGTGCCTCGATTCGGAGTACGTTTCTGGGCATCAGAAGATTATATTTTAACAAAGGAAATGAAATGAAAAAACAGGAAATCCCGGTTTTACTGCTTACAGGCTATCTGGGTAGTGGTAAGACTACACTCGTGAATAGAATACTGAAAAATAAACGCGGCATCAAGTTTGCCGTCATCGTCAACGATATTGGTGAGGTAAATATTGATGCCAGTTTCATCGAGTCGGGCGGTGTAGTCGGGCAGAAAGACGATTCACTCATGGCTTTACAGAATGGTTGCATTTGCTGCACACTCAAGATGGACTTGGTGCAACAGCTCTCTGATATCGTAGCCATGAAGAGATTTGATTATATCGTGATTGAGGCGAGCGGCATCTGTGAACCTGCTCCAATTGCACAAACAATCTGTGCATACCCGCAGATGTATCCTGCGCTTGCTAAGGAAGGGATAGCTCGGCTGGATGCCATTGTCACCGTGGTGGATGCTTTGCGCATGAGAGACGAGTTTGGAAACGGAAACGACTTGACGGCAAAGAACCTGGGAGAAGATGATTTGGCAAGTCTGGTGATTCAGCAGGTGGAATTCTGCAATATCGTGTTGCTCAACAAGGCTTCGGAAGTAGCACCCGAAGAGTTGGGGAAGTTGAAGGAAATTATTCGTGTTCTCCAGCCCCAAGCTGAAATTCTGGAATGCAACTATGCTGATATAGGCCTTGAGACAATTCTGAACACGCGTCTTTTCGACTTCGACAAGGTGGCTACTTCTGCCAAATGGATAGAAGCCATCGAAGAGCACGAAGAGGAAGAAGATGGTGAAGAAAGCGGCGAAGCACTCGAATATGGCATCGATACTTTTGTTTACAATCGTCGTCCTGCTTTCATTATGGGATTGTTTGATGAATTTGTTGCCCGCAAATGGCCAAAAAATATCATACGCTGCAAGGGAATGTGTTATTTCAATGACGAACACGATACATGCTATGTGTTTGAGCAGGCAGGCAAACAGATAGGTCTGCGCAATGCCGGACAATGGTATGCCGCCATGCCGAAGGATGAGCTCAGGGAGTTTATGGCTCAGAACCCCCGAATACTTCAGGATTGGGACGAGCATTATGGCGACCGTATGCAGAAGCTCGTCTTTATCGGTCAGAATCTGGACAAGAAGGCGATAGCTGAGGAATTGGATAAATGCTTGATAAAGCGGAGATAGAAACTACAAGATATTGTGATGGAAAAGATAATCATAGGTTATATAATTATCATCAACTTGGCAACCTTGTTGATGTTTGGCTTAGACAAGTGGAAAGCCAAGCACAACAAATGGCGCATTCCCGAAGCCACCTTGCTGATATTCTCGGCAGTGGGTGGCAGTATCGGGGCTTTGTGTGGAATGAAACTGTTCCATCACAAGACGAAGCATAAGAAATTCTATATCGGTGTTCCCGTCATTCTGTTGTTGCAGATAGCTGTTATTACCTATTATTTATTACAAATTCATGCCTTATGACTTCCAAAGAACCAGCCTTATTTGCCCGGATGCAAGGTATAAAGAGGACCTGTGCAAACGTGTAGTAATAAGTAAATTTTTTTAATCGGAAAATAATTATGCAGAAATTCATTATCACCCGAGGGGGTATTTTCAGATATGGGAATGTCAGAATGCACAAAGATTTGCTCCAAAGCGATGATATGTGCATAGGTGGGGGCTTCTATGAGTTCGATTATGTGTCCAATCGCTTACTTCTTTATGGCCGGTCCTATGATTTCGGTTCACCTCAATGGCAAAATATTGATATCCTCAAAATGCCTTCCGCATTCCGAGGATTAACTGTCTTCTATGAAGAAGAGGCCGTAAGCGACCTCTTAAAGATAGAATATGTAGATAACTGATGGCTGCAAACCACAAAATGATGAGGAATTTCTGAAACAGAATGTGCTTGGATTTCTCAGCAAATTGATATTGTCAAGTAATACCCGTTCACTTTTTCTGCCTTAATCCTCCATCAGTTTGCGATAGCGTCCTTTCTTGATTTCCTCGTTGCCAAGGCGACGGGCTTTGTTTATTTCATAATCCGAATAGCTTCCTTCAAAGTAGAATACTTCGCCGTTGCCTTCGAAGGCAAGGATGTGGGTGCATATTCTGTCCAGGAACCAGCGGTCGTGGCTGATGACTACGGCACATCCGGCAAAGGAATCCAAACCTTCTTCGAGGGCTCGCAACGTGTTCACATCGATGTCGTTCGTGGGTTCGTCAAGGAGCAGCACATTACCTTCCTGTTTCAGCGCCATGGCCAGTTGCAGACGGTTTCTTTCACCTCCCGAGAGGACTCCGCACAGCTTGCTTTGATCGGAACCGGAAAAGTTGAAGCGCGACAGATAAGAGCGTGAGTTGATGTCGCGGCCACCCATGCGGAGGGTTTCGTTGCCTTGCGACACCACGTCATAGACGGTCTTTTGGGGGTCTATCTCCTTGTGCTGCTGATCCACATAGGCCAGTTTCACCGTTTCGCCTACCTCGAAGGTACCGCCGTCGGCATGCTCCAAACCCATGATGAGGCGGAAGAGCGTGGTTTTTCCGGCACCGTTGGGGCCTATCACACCTACTATTCCATTAGGCGGCAACACAAAGTTGAGGTCGTTAAAGAGCACCTTCTCGCCAAAAGCCTTCTTCACGTGTTGCGCTTCGATTACCTTGTTGCCCAGACGAGGACCGTTGGGGATGAAAATCTCCAGCTTCTCGTCGCGTTCCTTTTGTTCCTCGTTGAGCATCTGCTCGTAGGAGTTCAGTCGGGCCTTGCCTTTTGATTGACGGGCTTTGGGAGCCATGCGCACCCATTCCAACTCTCGCTCTAGGGTTTTGCGACGCTTGGAAGCTGTCTTCTCTTCCTGAGCCATGCGTGAGGTTTTCTGTTCCAGCCAGGAAGAATAATTGCCTTTCCAGGGGATGCCTTCTCCGCGGTCGAGTTCCAGAATCCATTCACTCACATCGTCCAGGAAATAGCGGTCGTGAGTCACGGCAATCACCGTGCCTTCATATTGCTGCAGGTGCTGTTCCAGCCAGTCGATGCTCTCGGCGTCGAGATGGTTGGTAGGCTCGTCGAGCAGCAGCACGTCGGGCTTCTGCAGGAGTAACCGGCAGAGGGCCACGCGGCGACGTTCGCCGCCGGAGAGGTTTGTCACGGGACTGTCGCCCGAGGGGCAACGGAGGGCAGCCATGGCACGGTCGAGTTTCGAGTCGATGTTCCAGGCATCGGTGGCATCGATGATGTCCTGCACCTCGGCTTGGCGCTGCATCAGTTTGTCCATCTTGTCGGCATCGCTATAATATTCCTCTTCACCGAATTTGAGGTTTATTTCTTCATATTCGCGCAGCGCGTCATACACCTTCTGCACGCCTTCCTGCACGTTTTCCTTCACAGTCTTTTCCTCGTTGAGCGGAGGGTCCTGGGGGAGATATCCCACCGTGTATCCCGGACTCCAAACCACTTCGCCCTGAGTGGGTTGTTCCAGCCCGGCAATAATCTTCATCAACGTGGATTTTCCCGCACCGTTGAGACCGATGATGCCGATTTTTGCACCATAGAAGAACGAGAGGTATATGTTCTTCAGAATCTGCTTTTGATTTTGTGGAATTATTTTCGATACTCCCACCATGGAGAAGATAATCTTCTTGTCGTCTACTGTTGGCATATTTTCTTTATAAATTGTTTGGTAAAAATGTTATTTTGTGAAAGCCTTTTTCACAGAACAAAGATAATGAAAAATTCCGAAATACAGGTATGAATGATGAAAAAAGAATGGAAATAAAGTGTGTCTGGCGGAGGCCTGCAGGTGGCTATGGGTTTTTACACGGCTGGTTATGTCTGTCTGCTCTCGCAGAGGTGCCGCGTAGCAACGCAAGGGTTATAAATACGCACTGATCCAATTTAGCCAATGAGTATAAATCCTGTTCAGATAGATAGTCTATTTGAACAGGATTTATAGGATATATGGAATGAAATCCGTAGGGGGTCAGTTGCACTAGCTAACTACGTGGGTTACGATAGCTAAGTATGGCACTTACGATGGCCAACCATGGAGGTTGCAAAAGCCAACTTCCAATCCCCTTTTTTTCAAGTATAAAGGGTTTGCCTTGAGCTCCCGTCACCAGAACATGCTAGTTATCAGGGAACACTGGTGACAGGACAAGAATCCGAGGCCTAAAAAACGGATTTTAGAATTCTATCAACCTAATTATCAATGTGTTAATTTTATAATTTTCGTTCTCCAGCCCTTTTTTTTCACTCCTGTCACCGGAATAGGTTGAAAAACAATGCTTTCTGGTGACGGGAGCTCAAGGCAAACCCTTTGTAGTATAAAAGCAGGAGCCGTTCTTTCCCTAAAAAGTGTAAACAGCCGAGGAAAAAAACGTAACCAGCCGTCAGAAAAACGTAACCAGCGGAGGCGACTCCGCTGGTTACGTTTTTTATTGATCTGTTTTACAATTTAATGTAAGTGACATTGCAAAAGAGCTTAATTCCGCCAACGGGTTATCGATAAAAAAATAATCCATTTAGAGATAATCAACAACCTGCGCCCTTTTTTATTACTTCGCTTGAATATATAGAAAGAAATGTAGTATTTATTCTTTTATTTCAAGAATTCGCAAATCTTATCGAATACCTTCACGAATTCCTCGCTCACTTGGTCATCGAGTTTAGGCGATACCGGGAATGGATTCTCGTGCGTGTACTTATAAGGGAAATCCAGCACCTCTACTTTTATGGGGATGTCGCGCAAGGTGCCTTGCATGGTATTCATTACCTCATAGGGAGGAACCACCTCGTCTTTGGCAAGGGCTATGGCATAGAAGCGGTCGCTCATGGCGCGGAATTTCTCTTCCCGATAACCGGTGTGGGTTTTGTAGTTGAGCATGCAGCGGAAATTCACGCCCACCTCGAAATCCGAAAGATAGTGGTTGAGTACGGGAGTGAGTTTCATGTGACTTTCCAGATGTTCCACCACGTAGGAATACAGGCTCACGTCCGCTTCGCTGTCGAGGATGAACTTCGATACGGGGGAGAGGCGGTTAAACACAGGACCTCCGCACAAGGTGGCATAACGCGAGGTCGAGAAGTAGCCGTTCTTGTTCGTCATCATCAGGATTTCGCCAAGCAGGGTGCCGATGGAATAGGAAAAGAAATCGATGTGGGCATCGGGGGCTATGGCGGGATGGCGGTCGGCCTTGATGGTCTCCACCAGGTCGATGATATCGTAGTAGGTCTGCAGACCCGACCAGATGAAGCGCTGAGGCTTGTTGTGGAGACGGGTGCTGATGGCAACGTTCGAAAGGCTTGAGCAAATCACCTCGGGGTGGCGCTGCTTGCGCTGCTGGCTCACGCTGTACATGCCGTGCGTGTCGCTCCATGCAAGCGGGGCGCGGTTCATGTGGAAGGCTATGGGGAACATGATGATGGTTTTGCCCGTGTGTTCGCAGATGTACTCTACCCAGGGAAGATATTTGTCCCAGTATTTTTCATTGAAACCGTGGAACATGAATATCACCTTCGAAGCTCTTTTTTCGTTCTTGGGCATAATGATGTGGTAGCGGAAGTCGATGTTTTCGCCAATTTCGGCATCATCTTTCTGAAGCATTTGCTTGATTACGTCGGGCTCGTAGTTTTCCGGGGCCTCCGGAATGTATTCGAATTTGTCGTCATTGTTGGCACCGCCGGGCAGAATGCTGCTATATTCTGAGTGAAAATCGTAATTACGGAGTACCAGATTGTCGTTTAGTTCAATGCAGCTGTCCGTGTATTTCTCGATGGCTTTCAGCCTGTTGTATTCTTCAGTGTATTTCATTGTTATCTTGTTAGTTTCACAAAAATACATACAAAGGGCTGAATTCAAAGGAAATTTGTGTTTAATTTTCTGAACGTTGTATTTTTTATGTCAACAAATAAAGACTATTTTTGTATTTCAATCAAAATAGCACATAAATGAAGAAGAAAAGAAAAGAACCCAAGATGAGCATCACTTTGGACGATTACATCAAGGCCGCAAAAAAAGGGAACCGCGAGGCCGAGCAGGAAATGCTGGGGCCGGGCTTTCATGCCACAAACCGTGTGCATGAATCCAAGAAGACCTATACCCGCAAGCAGAAGCATAGAAACATGAATGATAACTGATTCATAACACACGATGTCTATGTATGTGATTCTCATAGTGGTGGGCTTCATTGCCGGATTCTTTTCCGGTTCGATAGGCTTTGGCGGTGGAATGATCATTCTGCCTGTCATCACTTATTTCTATGGGATTGAAGTTGCCGTACCCATTTCCACTATAGCACAGATGCTGAGCAATCTCTCGCGAGCCGCCTTCGGCTACAAAGACATTCACTGGGGCAAGGTGGGGTTGTTTCTTGTTTGTGCCGCACCCCTCACAGCCTTGGGAGCCTATGGATTTGCCGTAGTTCCGAAAGTGCCCATGACAAGGACGCTGTGCTTCTTCCTGATAGTCTTTGCTGTCATGAAACTCACGGGAAAGATGAAGCTTCCCGAGAATAAGGCAACGGCACTGATTGGAGGAGGTCTTACGGGACTGACCAACGGCTTGCTGGGCATCTCGGGCCCCATAAGCAGTGCTGTGTTTATGACTTTCGGACTTACACCTGTGGCTTACATAGCCAGTGAGGCTACGGCAGCTGCTGCCATGCACATCATCAAAGCCGCGATGTACGGAAAATTGAATCTGATGAACGGGAGCATCTTCTTGAGCGGATTGTATATTGGTGCCGCATTGATGATAGGCAATTTCGTGGCCATGAGATTTATATCCACTGTCAACAGAAAACTGTATCAGAAGGTGATAGCCGGTTTTCTTATCCTTGTCTCGCTTTGGCTGATGTTTACGGTTTGAATAATATAAGTTAAATAAACGGATTTGAGCGCCATAATACTTTTTGTAACCATAAAAAGTCATTAAGTTTGCAGAAAATAAAGAATATCGGTTATATTCATGCAAAAAAACAACAAGGATGACTAAAAAGGTGACAAATGTATGGGTTTCGGTTATTCCGTTGCTGGCATTGATTCTTTTCTTGATTCTCACTATCCGTACGTTTGGAAGCGATGCATTGAGCGGAGGCAGTCAGATATCCCTGCTCACGGCAAGCGCCGTGTGTTGCGCCATCAGCATGCTTGTCTACAAGATGAAGTGGCAGCTCTTCGAAGATGCCATCAAGAATACCTTGGTGCAGATAGGCAGTGCCATCCTCATCCTTTTGCTCATCGGAGCCATTTCGGGAGTGTGGATGGTGAGCGGCGTGGTGCCCACGCTCATCTATTACGGAATGCAGATTATCCATCCCCACTTTTTCCTGATATCCACGTGCGTCATCTGCTGTTTCGTTTCGCTCATGACGGGCAGTTCCTGGACAACCATTGCCACCATTGGCATTGCGTTGCTGGGCATTGGCAAGGCCGAAGGGTTCGATGAAGGCTGGATAGCGGGTGCCATCATTTCCGGGGCTTATTTCGGCGATAAGATTTCGCCTTTGTCGGACACTACGGTGCTGGCCTCTTCCATGTCCGACACGCCCTTGTTCACACACATCCGCTACATGCTCATCACCACCACCCCCTCGCTCATCATCACGCTCGTCATATTCCTGATAGCCGGATTGTCACACCACTCGGGCGATTCCGGTCAGATATCCCTTTACACGGGCATCCTCTCCGCACGTTTCAATCTTTCTTTGTGGCTGCTTCTGGTGCCTGTGGTGACCGTGTTCATGATAGCCAAAAGGGTGCCAGCCATTCTGGTTCTTTTTCTTTCGGTAGCCATGGCAGGGGTGTTCGCCCTCATCTTCCAGGCAGATATCCTTTCGGAGATAGCAGGCAGTAAGGTCACGGATTCCGCCTCGCTCTTCAAAGGCTTCATGTGCAGCATCTACGGAAGCACGCAGATAGTGACCCATCATGCCGATATCGACAGTTTGCTGGCCACCCGCGGCATGGCAGGCATGCTCAATACGGTGTGGCTCATTCTCTGTGCCACTTGCTTCGGTGCCTGCATGACGGTGAGCGGAATGCTCAGAAGCATCACCTCCCTGCTGGTACGCTTCACAAGATCGAGGGTGGGGTTGGTTTCCTCCACCGTGACTTCGGGGCTGTTCCTGAATGCTGTAGTGGCAGATCAGTACATGTCCATCATCCTTTCCGCCAATATGTTCAAGGATTCCTATGACAGGGAAGGTTATGAGCACCGGCTCCTGAGCCGAAGCATCGAGGATTCCTGCACGGTGACATCCGTTCTGGTGCCGTGGAACTCCTGCGGCATGACGCAAGCCACCGTACTGAATGTTTCTACATTCACCTATCTGCCTTACTGCTTCTTCAATATTATCAGCCCCTTCATGAGCATTTTCATCTCCATTCTCGGATACAAAATCTATCGAAAAGGGAAATCCTCAAAATAAAGTCAGTTTTTATTTTCTTTTTCATAGCTTCACCAATAGGGGTATTTCAGTAAAAAAGAGTTATATACATGAGAAGTCAGAGATAAAATCTGATGGTATATATTACTAATTATAAAACTATTGGGAATGCGTATAAAATACTGGGTATCATTGTTGTGTCTGCTTTGGGGATTGATTCCCGTTCATGGCAAGGGCTTGATTTCGGAACTGTCTCCGAGAGCAACGGGTTGTCGTCATGAAGTGAGAATCTCCGTGAGTGACGGACTTACTCTGAGCACTTCCAATTTTCTGGGAATGGGCCTTGCGGATGTCCTCACCGGAACAAGACGTTCGGTACAATCATCAACGGGCCTGATAAGCTGCGGCTACAGATACGTTGCGGCAAGTCGGTTAAAAATAGGAATGGACGTCGGCTACATCAGCATCAGCAGTAAAATAAAAGACAGAAATGATAAGACACGCGAAATCAAGGAACGGGTGACCGATGTTCTTCTGCTTCCGGCCGTGGAGTTTTTGTACTACAAGAAAGGACTCATGGAATTGTATGGGTCAACGGCTGCCGGCATTGATATTGTGAAATATAAATATTCCGACTCCTTGCAAAAAGAAAAACTTCCCGTTACCTTTGCATACCAGGTCAATCCTATAGCCGTCAGGATAGGAAACGACCGCATAGCAGGCTTTCTGGAGGCAGGCATGGGATATAAAGGCTTCCTGACGGTAGGAATAAGTGTAATGTTATAAATAGTATAAAAAAACGTGATATCAGAATCGGAAAGGAAACGACAGTTTAAGATAAAGTTCGATAAGCATTATTCTCTGTTGTGCAATGTGGCTTACGGATTTGTACCCGACAAGGACGATTGTGAAGATATTGTTCAGGAAACTTTCATATCAGTCTGGGACAAGGAAAAAGACTTGCTACCCGAGAAAGAATTTGCGTCCTACATGGTAAGCTCTGTGAAGAACAATTGCATATCTTTTTTGCGAAAGCGCAAGTTGGATACGGTTTCCATGGAAGATCCGACTTTGATTCCCGCAAATCTTTCTCATGACGATGCCGAAGACGAACGGGAGATGGAAAAGTACAATGCCTTGGAGGAAGCTTTGGCTTCCCTGCCACAGAAATGTCGGGAAGTTTTTCTGATGAGCAAGCTCAAGGGTATGAAATACAAGGAAATTGCCAGCGCAACGGGCATCTCCGAAAAAACGGTGGAGAACCACATGGGAAAGGCCATGAAGATACTCCGTGAATACGTTGCAGCAAATCCGCTAATTATCATTTTAATAATAAAAATATCAATCCATTTAATGAACATAAAACGATGAAGAGCACAGAAGACATAAATAATCTATTGGCAAAGCATTTCTCGAAAGAACCTCTGAGCGAGGTTCAGAAGGCTGAGCTGGAAGAATGGATTGGAAGCAATCGTGAAGAATATGGCAGGCTCCAAAGGCTCATGGCGAATAACCTGAAGAGCGAACCATCCGTTGATTTCGATGCTGTGAAAGCCTGGCTAATGGTGGAACCCAAGCTGGCGACCAAGAGGCATCCAAGCCTGAAAGTCATCTATAGCATGACGGCTGTGGCGGCTTCCATTCTGATTGCCGTGGGTATCACTTTGTTCTTGTTGGGGAAGAACAGCATGGAAAGCGTGCAATATGCCAACAGCAGTGACAATGTGGAAGCGGTGGTTTTGCCCGATGGTACCCGGGTAAAGCTATATCCCGGTTCGAATGCCGAATACAAGGCCAGCAAGGATGAGGGCGACAGATACCTCACTCTGTATGGAAAGGCTTTCTTTGACGTGAAAAAGGATCCTGAACGTCCTTTCATCGTCTCGGCCTATAATGTGAAGGTGGAAGTGCTTGGTACTTCTTTTCTGGTGGATGCAAAATCCAGAGACAATGCCGAAATATATGTAAAATCGGGTATTGTGAGAGTATCGTCATCTACAAGACACTTGCTGCTGAGGGCAAATGAGCAAGTGAAAATAGAAGCAGGAAAAATCAGAAAAGACAATATTCCCGATGCCGTGAATTTCTTTATGGGAAAACCGCAAATTCTGAAATATACGAATGCTCCCATAGCAAATATCGTAGAGAATCTGGAGAAAATATACCAGGTGAAGATAGATGTGGAAGAAGGTATCCGGGAGAATAAAGTCACTACTCAATTAAAATTAGTCGATTTGGATAGTATATTAGTAGAATTGAGTTATCTTTGCAACTGCAAATATGCAAAAATAGCAGAGAATCACTACAAACTTTACTATCGATAGAAATTGATGAGTATAAAATCGTTCCTGACAGGAATTTTATGTTTCTGTTTTGTGCACGCTGCGGCTCAGATAGGGGAGAAAACTGCGGTGGCAGATGGGACGGTGAAAATTACCGTGCCAACTGCCACCGTACTTGATTGGTTCCATCTCATCGAAAAAAACGGAATCATATTGTCATATAATTCTTCTTATCTGGACCTTAACAAACGGTGTACAGTGAATGAGGGAGTGACGAGCATTCGCAATTTGCTTCAAACCATACTGGATGACTATAAATTCAAAATCATACCGACGGAAAACAACAAGCTGATTCTTCAGATTGAAGGGAAAAAAGTTTTTGGAATTTCGGGAATAGTTCGCGAATCCGTAACCGGAGAGAGACTTTACGGGGCAATGGTGGTTTTTCGGGATCGGAATCAGAAATTAAGGTATTCAACCTCCAATGATGACGGCCTTTTCTTTATGAACCTTAATCCGGGAACGTATTCCGTAGAGGTGCAATACATGGGGTTTGTCCCCTATAAAAGGGAAATAAACATCAGTAACGACAGGAAACTCTCCGTGGAAATGATTCCGGATGTATATGAGATTAAGGAGGTTACTGTGAGGCCCGGCAGCAGTTGGAACGAACTGAATGAAGCCTCACCCTCCAACATGCTATCTTTCAGTCATTCCGATTTCTTTTCGCAGATAAACATTCTTCCGGGAGTCACTGGGACAATAGCCGGCGGCAACTTTCAAGTGAACGGTGGCGGCAGTGATGAGAACATGATTCTCCTTGACGGAATACAGATTTATCATCCCAGTCACATCAATCCCATGCTTTCCGTTTTCAATGGCGATGCCATAAAAAATGTGGCTTTCTACAAAAACTTTTTCCCTACTGAATATGAAGGACGCCTATCGTCCATCACGGATGTCCGATTCAGGGATGGCAGTAAGCAAAAGCATATGCAGTCACTCACTTTGGACATGCCCGCCGCTTCGGCGGTATTGGAAGGCCCCATCATCAAGAACAAGCTTTCCTATATGATTGGAGGGCGACATAGCTGGATGGATTTGTTCGACGGCATGACATCTGTAGAGAATCGCTTGAATCATTCCTTCAATGACTGGAATGCCAAACTTTCTTATGAGATCAGTGACCGCACTTCCCTGCAGTTGATGGGATACAGGACCTCGGACAACTACAAGGCGGACATGAGCGAGGAAGCCAAATCTGCACGTACGGTGCTGAAATGGAAAAATGAACTTTATGCGTTGAAATTCAATACCGTATGGGGAAAGAAACTGATAAATACCAATACTCTGACTTATTCTTCTTACGATAACAGCGTGTATGCCCCTGCCATTGGCTATGATATGGACAAGTTCATTCATGGGGGAATAAAGGGATTCTCTTTTTCTTCGGATTTCAGCTATGATGTTTATGATATTTATACGGTAAAGGCCGGCTTCAAACTGTCTCATGAGCAGTTCGACATTGTCACGGCAGGAGATAGTTTGGGAGGGGTGAGAAATCTGGTCGACATTGACCAGTTCTCTTTTTTCTACGATAATAAAGTGAGACTGACAGACAATCTTTACACGCAGTTTGGCATCAACTTCGTGGGGTACCTTCCCCGCAAGGAAAAATACTTCTACAGCATGCAGCCCCGCTTTTCCCTGAAGTATGCCGTAGATGAGAAAAATCTATTGTTTGTGGGCATCTCCAAGATGGAGCAGTTCTATCACTCTATTCGAATCGATATCATGCCGATGCCTACGGATTTCAGAATGCCAAGCATCAAGGGATTCATACCAAGCACTTCCGAACATTATGAACTCGGTTGGAAACGCTTCTTTCCAAACGGATACATGGAGAGTTCTTTCTTCTACAAACATCGGAATAATATCGTAGCTATAAGGCCTGAAGCTCTGGATAACGGCAATTCCTGGAAACGGTATGTCATGAGTGGAAAAGGAAACAGCTATGGATTCAAATTTTTCTTCTACAATGACTGGAAGAAGATGACGGCTCAGTTGTCATATACCTATTCGCGGAGCCTTGACCGATATGACGATATGAAAGAGAAAGGATGGGTTCCCTCTTTGTATGATATTCCTCATTCCTGTCATCTAGCTTTGACATATAAGATAACTCCTTTCATGGGATTTTCGTTGGGTTCTCTGTTGCAATCCGGCAGAATCCGTGACATGGATGATGATTATATTTATTATACTGCCGGAGATTTTCGGAATCATCGCCGAAACTTTACATACAGAATTGATGCTGCCTATAATTATGTGAAGGATTTCAATAAAGACGGAATGAAGCTCATGTTTCGCATCGGTTTGTACAATATCATGGGTAATCCCACCGAAGAGGATGTCATGAATATGTATTCCGTGAACTGGGGTCGTCATTGTCTTCCTTTCGGCTGTATCTCTTTCAAGTTCTGATATCTCATCCTTTGGGCATAAATAGTGTCCATCAGTCTTTTTCCAAGTAAAGGCCTGTAGTGTCCCGGCTCGAAGTAATTGTGAATATCATTCGTATATTCGTTTATGCCTGTAAAATCCCATACATTGTTGTTCCCTATTTCTTTCTTGATGAGGGACAGATCCTTTTTGTTAAGACGCTTCTGCAAAAAATCGGGGCCGATGATTAAAATAAAATCCGCATGATGCTTGTCGCATAGTTGCTTTATCTGTCGCAATACCTTAATCTGTTTGGGCTTGACAATCGGAGTTTCTTCCTTGGGTGACTTTTGTCTTGGCTCAAAGTCACTCTTGTTTTCCAGCCAATAAAGTTCTCCTTTTCTCTGGATTTCTTTTTCGCGTGGATTGATGAAGTTATTGGTGTAGGGCTCCCGTATTGTCGGAACTTCAAGAATGACTTTTTTCATGCTTGATTTGTATTTGCCGGTAATGCTGTACTCAAGGTAGGGCAGGAGTACGCTTGGATAAAGGAATGCCTGAAGGGATTTCAGTTGGAATTCCATCTCGCTGATACCGGCAGCTTCCGGGGAATAGAGGTTCTTGGTCTTGTCCAGCGGGTAAGGTGACAGTAATGATTTGCGATCAAACACAACCAATACATTCTTGATAGGGATCCCAATGGAATCGAGTGATTCCAACTTTTGATAGACTCCTCCCAAACTTTCTGCATTGTCGAAGAAACGGACAGCCACGGATCCCTTGTCCAGATGTTTTTCCCATTCACGCGTATTGTAAGCCATTGTGCAGGAGTTGCCCATAATGAAGGAATTGAAACCCAGTGAATCTTTGTTCATGAGAATGTTTCTCCATCCCACGTACGCTTCATCGAGAAACATTCGGGATTGGTCGAAACGCTTGTAGGTGTGCAGCTTCATGAAAGGATCATTCACAAAATAAATAACTACCAGAGGAACAAACGGAGTAAAGAACAACAGCAGCTTCACAAGAAAACGTTTGCACGAATTGTTAGGGAATAAAGACATATCGCGATTCGGGTTAGAATTGTAAATAAATGAAATCTTCATTGTCGAACTTTGCGAGAGAGAATAGGGCGATGACAAGCAGATAGTAAACGGTCCATCGTATCCAGGCAGGTTGCTGTCCCAGCTTCTGCATCAGGTTTGTCTTTGAGTTGAAATATTCAAAGACCAGCAGAAGGAAAAACGAAGACCCCGCAACAATACAGTTGTGATCGGGTATGCCGATATTCATTTCTTTCCAACTTTCATCTGCCTTGAAAGAAATGTGGGATATGAAGTAGAACGCATCTTTCACGGAAGGCAGCTTGAAGAATATAAGAGAAAGGGCAAACAGCAGATAGGTTCGGGCAATGAAAAGCGTATCGGACATGCCATGTCCCAAATGCTTGTATAACCATGTGCGCACAAAACCGAATTTCATTTCCAGACAAATGATGACGCCTTGTATCAGCCCGTAGATGGCAAAGGAAAGTCCGAGACCGTGCCACAGTCCCAACAGAAGGAATGTTACAGCCAGACTCACGTAGATGCCCCACTGTTTCCACTTGCGCAAACTCATGGAAATGGGCATGAACAGATAGTCACGTACCCAAAAGGACAGCGACATGTGCCATCTCCTCCATAAATCAGAGGTGGAGGTCGAAACGAAGGGGCGATTGAAGTTCGGGGATAATTCAATCCCGAACATACGGGCACCTCCGATAGCGATATCGGTATATCCGGAAAAGTCGGTATACAATTCCACAGGATAGATGAGGCATGTCATCAGCATCTGCAAACCGGAAATTTCATTCACGGAATCGAACATGATAGCTGTATGCGGAGCCAGATGATTGGCTATAAGAAGTTTCTTCATCAATCCCAGAAGGATAAACTTCAGTCCTGTTACTGCATTGGAATAGTCGAAGGGCACCGGTTCTTTGAGCTGATGGATAAGAGCTCCCGGTCTTTCTATAGGGCCCGACAGAAATTTCATAAAGAAAAGCATGTATAGAAGAAAATCGACGAGATTCCGTTCGGACTTTTCTTCGCCCCAATAAACATCCGTCATGTATCCGATGGCCTGAAATGTGTAGAAAGACATTCCGATAGGGAAGATCAAGCTTCTCATCACCGACTCTTTGCTGAGTGATGGAATGAGCAGGTGAACGAATTCACCTGCTATTCCTGTGTAATGAAATAAAACCCAACTTGAAATTAAAATAAATATACCACCCCCGTAAGTAGCTTTTGACGGGTGTTTTTGTAAATGAATTGCCCAAAAATAAGTGAACAAGGCTATGGCCAAAGCTGTAATAAGAAAGGGCAGATAGCTCCATCCTATGAAAACAAAGCTTGCAGCCAATAAGAGTATATTTCTATAGCGCTTGCCAACTTGGATGTATAGTATAAAACAAATAGCAAACAGAACGAAAAAAGCGATTGAGAAGAATTGCATTTTGTTTATACTGTTTTAGTTTGAATAGACTTGCATAAGTCTCCAACATTTTCGAACTTGACAATTTCTCTGAAATTGAAACGAACACCAAACGTTTTCTCAATTTGCGCGATAATCAGCATGTGGGTAAGGGAATCCCATCCGTCGATATCTTTTACGGTTGAGCGTTCTGTTATTTCCACATTGTCTCTCTTTAGTACGTCCCTGAATATAAGCTGGACCTGATTTTGTATTTCTTCTTGTGTCATAACAATTATTTTACATTACTAATTCACTGATTTTTTTTCTGTCTATCTTGTTGCTGCTTGTTACCGGGAAATGCGGAATGAACTGAATGTTGTTCGGCATCATATAGGTAGGCAGCTTTTGTTTCAGATATTTCATCAAATCGTTTTTATTGTCGGCTTTGCTTTCCACCACGAGCATGAGCTCGTTGCAGATTCCCTGCACTTTGATGGGAAAAGCTACGGCATTGCAGCTGTTGGAATAGAACATCTTTGCTGCATATTCTATTTCGCTTAA
>DAIRSI010000041.1:0-26815 GCA_036804505.1 Bacteroidaceae bacterium | reverse complement strand
CGGGGACCTCATGATTATGAATCATGCGCTCTAACCAGCTGAGCTATCCCGCCATTTTGTTTTTGCGGGGGCAAAGGTAGGCAGTTTTTTCGAATTTACCAAACATGTTTTCTATATTTTTCAGAAAAATATATGCATTTATGTCGGTAATTAAATAAAATGTATTTACTTTGCGCGTAGAAACCCCTTGATATACATTATAATATTATGTCAAAAGAAAAAGTGCACATAGAATACATGCTCAATTCAGCATCAGGCAATATAATCTGGAATATGATCAGTTCTCCTTCCGGTCTTGGCAACTGGTTTGCCGATAAGGTAACGGCGCAAGACAAGAACCTTACTTTCTATTGGGGAAAATCCGAAAAAAGAACCGCAGAACTAATTAATCAAAGAGCCGGATCTTTTGTTCGATTCCATTGGAAAGACGATACGGAACAAAAAACATACTTTGAGTTGAGAATGGATTATAATGAGCTCACGGGTGATTATACTCTCGTTATTACCGATTTTGCAGAGCCCAACGAACAAGACGACTTGAAAGAGCTTTGGGATTCCCAGATTGAGGACTTAAGAAGAGTTTGCGGACTCTAATTCATAAAAATAATCAAAACATAGAGACGCTCTCCTTTTTTTATGCTAATTTTGCATTCTGATTGTTCAATAACAACGATGCTACGAATTAGAAAGTTAGATATATTCATCATTAAAAGCTTTGTTCTTCTCTTTATAGGAACATTCTTTATCTGCCTTTTCGTCTTCATGATGCAGTTCTTATGGCGATATGTAGATGAACTTATCGGCAAGGGACTGGAACTGAGCGTAATGGCCAAATTTTTCTATTATTCCGGATTATCTCTTGTAGCTACTTCACTGCCTTTGGCTGTTCTATTGGCCTCCTTAATCACATTCGGAAACTTCGGCGAACGCCTGGAACTGCTGGCCATGAAGGCTGCAGGTATTTCACTGATGCAAATCATGCGTCCGCTCATGATATTTGTAGGCCTCATCTGCTGTGCCTCTTTCTATTTCCAGAATGTAATTACACCTAAAGCACAAGTCAAGCTTTATACATTGCTCATCTCCATGCGCCAGAAATCTCCCGAACTGGATATTCCGGAAGGAGTCTTCTACGATCAGATTGAGGGATATAATGTGTATGTGAAAAAGAAAAACAGAGTAAACGGCATGCTCTATAATGTAATGATATACAACTTTTCTGACGGATTTGATAATGCCCATATCGTTGTGGCGGATTCCGGCAAACTGGAAATGACTGCCGACAAGCAACATCTCCGACTGAATCTTTACAGCGGGGAACAATTCGAGAATCTGAAAATGCAAGGGAATGGCTTGGAAAACGTACCTTACCGAAGAGAAACATTCTGCGAAAAGCACATGATCATTGTCTTCGACTCGGGTTTCAATATGGCTAGCAGCGAATTCTTCCAAAGGGATGCCAGGAGCAAGAACATGCACGACCTTGCCTTCGGAGCCGATTCCATCAAAGCCAAGATGGACAGTATAGGACGCCAATACTACAGAGATGCCAGAAACTATATCTTAAGGGCGGCAACTTCTCACGAAGATACTCTGAAAGTCCGGAAAGAACATCTGCAGGCAATCAATATTGACAGTCTGTTCAACATCAGTTCAAAAGTGGACAAGAAAAAAATACTGTCCGATGCTCAAAGCAGCATTCAGACCCAAGCAAGTGATCTCATGTTCAAAAGTGCTGTCACTGCCGACGGTGACGAGGATATAAGAAGACACCAAATAGAATGGCTCAACAAAATAACCGTGTCATTGGCCTGTCTGGTTTTCTTCTTTATCGGCGCTCCTTTGGGGGCAATTATCCGCAAAGGCGGACTGGGTTTCCCTGTCATCATTTCCGTTCTCATCTTCATCATCTATTACATCATCGATAATACAGGCTACAAACTGGCACGCAACGGAGAATTGCCCATCTGGTTCGGACGATGGGTAAGTACCATGGTTCTGGCTCCAACAGGTGCTTTCATCACATACAAAGCAAACAACGATTCCGTGGTATTCAATGTGGAAGTCTACGTAAACATCATACGCAAGGTTCTTGGATTGAGAACATCACGCCACCTCACAGGTAAGGAGGTAATCATACAAGACCCGAACTACCGGCAGGCAATGATCGATTTGGCTAGCTTAGCGGAATACTGCCAAAGCTATTCGGACAAGCACAGATTTGCCAAGGCTCCTAATTACTACAAGATATTCACTCTCAACAAGAGCGATGACGTGATGGCAGACATCAACAAACAAATGGAGGATATCATCGAGGAGCTGGCCAATTCCAAGGATGCCAAGGTCATCGGATTACTGAATCAATTTCCTTATCTGATGGTCAATGCCCACAAGAGTCCGTTCAATAAGTTCTGGCTGAACCTGCTCTTCGGAATTCTTGTCCCAATCGGACTTTTCTACTATTTCAGAGTATGGAGATTCGGATTGAGACTTCACAGAGATTTAAAGAACATCATACAAATCAGCCACACCTTACAAGACATCATTGTCAAAGACGGACTGGTTGAAGAAAGACAAGATAACAATTCATATTATGGAGAAAATTAAGCTTAATTCAATAGAAGAAGCCATTGAGGATTTCCGCAATGGCAAATTCATCATCGTAGTCGATGACGAAGACAGAGAGAATGAAGGCGATCTGATTATCGCCGCAGAAAAAATAACACCGGAGGACGTTAATTTTATGCTTCTTCATGCAAGAGGCGTGCTTTGCGCTCCTATCACCATATCCCGATGCAAAGAACTGGATCTGCCTCACCAAGTGGACGACAATACTTCCATGCTGGGCACTCCGTTCACCGTAACAGTTGACAAGCTGGAAGGGTGCACCACGGGAGTTTCGGCAGCCGACCGTGCCGCTACAATCCGAGCTTTGGCCGATCCGTCCTCAACCCCGACTACTTTCGGACGCCCGGGTCACGTTAATCCGCTCTACGCCCAAGACAAGGGTGTACTCAGACGCGCAGGACATACGGAAGCCGGAGTAGACATGGCCCGTCTTGCAGGTCTGTATCCCGCAGCTGCACTGATGGAAGTCATGAACGAAAACGGAACCATGGCACGTCTGCCCGAACTGAAAACAATGGCTGACAAATACGGCTTCAAGCTCATATCCATTCAAGATCTCATTGCCTACAGGCTCAAGCAGGAATCGCTTATCATAAAGGGTGTGGAAGTTGACATGCCAACAGCCTACGGACATTTCAAGCTGATTCCTTTCAAGCAGAAGACGAACGATTTGGAACATGTGGCCCTCATCAAGGGCACTTGGGAAGAAAACGAACCCCTATTGGTCCGAGTGCATTCCTCATGTGCTACCGGTGACATCTTCGGTTCCATGAGATGCGACTGCGGCGAACAGCTTCACAAAGCAATGGAAATGGTAGAAAAAGAAGGCAAGGGTGTAATTGTGTACCTGAATCAGGAAGGACGAGGCATCGGACTGATGAACAAGATAAAAGCCTACAAGCTGCAGGAAGAAGGAATGGATACTGTGGAAGCCAACTTACATCTGGGTTTTGCACCCGATGAAAGAGACTACGGCGTTGGAGCCCAGATTCTCCGTGAGCTGGGAGTTCACAAGATGAGGCTGATGACAAACAATCCGGTGAAGCGGATAGGTCTGGAAGCCTACGGTCTGGAGATTACAGAAAACATCCCCATCGAGATAAAGCCCAACCCTTATGACGAACGTTATCTAAAAACGAAAAAAGAAAGAATGGGCCATACTTTGCATTTTAACAAATAAATCGGAAAACACTTCCGAATTAAAAATATTATCTGTTATTTTGCAATAGAAACAACTAATTAATAGAAAAAGGATGAATCAACTATCAGAACGTCTGAACAGATTGTCTCCGTCAGAGACTCTTGCGATGTCACAAAAGAGCAATGAATTGAAAGCTCAAGGCGTCGACGTCATTAACCTCAGTGTGGGTGAACCGGATTTCAATACTCCGGACCATATCAAGGAAGCAGCCAAGAAAGCTGTTGATGATAATTTTTCCTACTATTCACCGGTTCCCGGCTATCCGGCACTTCGTAACGCAATTGTAGCCAAACTGAAAAATGAAAACGGGCTTGACTTTACCGCAGCCCAGATTCTTTGCTCCAATGGAGCCAAACAGTCAGTCTGCAACACCATCATGGCATTAGTCAATGACGGAGATGAAGTGATTATTCCGGCACCTTATTGGGTGAGTTATCCCGAAATGGTGAAACTGGCTGACGGTACTCCTGTTATCATCCGTGCCGGCATTGACCAGGACTTTAAAATCACTGCCGAACAATTGGAAAAGGCCATCACGCCCAAGACAAAGGCATTTATTCTTTGCTCGCCTTCCAATCCAACCGGTTCGGTCTATTCTCAGGCAGAACTGGCAAAACTGGCAGAAGTTTTTGCAAAGCATCCACAGATCATCATCATTGCCGATGAAATCTACGAGCACATTAATTATATAGGAAAACACCAGAGCATCGCCCAGTTCAAGGAAATAAAAGACCGGGTAGTCATCGTAAACGGCGTCTCCAAGGCTTACGCCATGACAGGATGGAGAATAGGATTCATTGCCGCTCCGGAATGGATTGTGAAAGCATGCAACAAGTTGCAGGGACAATACACCAGCGGTCCGTGCTCCGTTTCACAAAAGGCTGCAGAAGCTGCTTATACCGGAACACAAGAACCTGTAGAGAAAATGCGCCAGGCTTTCGAACGCCGCAGAGACCTCATCGTCAAGCTGGCAAAAGATATTCCGGGATTCGAAGTCAGTGTTCCCGAAGGTGCCTTCTACATCTTCCCGAAATGCGATTCCTTCTTTGGAAAAGCCGATGGTGATAGAAAAATAAACAATGCAGCAGACCTTGCCATGTATCTGTTGGAAGTAGGACACGTAGCCTGTGTAGGCGGAGGGGCTTTCGGTGCTCCCGAATGCATCCGTATGAGTTATGCCACAAGCGATGAGAATATCATTGAGGCCATGCGCCGCATCAAAGAGACTTTGGCCAAGTTGAAATAACAAATATACATAAAAAGAAAAGAGGATACTCCTTTGGGGGTATCCTCTTTTTTATAATCGACAAGCGATTAACCTAATTTGATTGCTTCAGAAGGACAAACATCTGCACAAGTACCACACTCTGTGCACATTTCAGGGTTAATTGAATATTTCTCGCCTTCAGAAATTGCTCCTACAGGGCATTCATCGATACATGTACCGCATGCGATGCAATCATCACCAATTACGTAAGCCATTTTTTATTAATTTAAATTGTTAGTACTAATAAGTCGGGGACAAAAGTACGAGATTTTTCTTGTATTGCCCTTATCTCTTATCTTTTTTTACATTATTTTACTAATAGGTTCCACTCCGTTCTATTTCTTTTTTGCTTTGTTTTTCTCCATGAACACAGTGAGCTGACCTACATACTGCCCGTTCTTCCCCATTTGGTTGAGAAGCACGCTTTTTCCGTCAGCATCATTGTAATAAATGGGCTTGTCAAACAAAGAATGGGAATGACCACCAAGAACGATATCGATGTTGTGAGAGCGGGGAATGAGATACTCATCGCTCATCTGCCCCTTCCATCCCAAATGAGAAAGACAGATTACCAAATCACATTTTTCTTTGTTCTTCAGTTCGTCGGCAGCCTGATTGGCACATTCCACGGGATCCATGTAATAAATACCCGAGCAGTTCTTGTTCTGCACAAGCCCCATCAAGCGAGGAGACAAGCCGAACACTCCTATTTTCAAACCGTCACGTTTCAAAATTACATAGGGCTTTACCAGATTCTCCAACACGGTTCCTTCCACACGGTAATTGGCACAAACCACGGGGAATGTGGCCATGCGGAACAACTTTGCCATGTTATCCAGTCCGTAATCAAATTCATGATTACCGATAGCAACGGCATCGTATTTCATTTCGTTCATCAGAGAAATCTCCACATCTCCCTTGAAAAGCGTATAGTAAGGAGAACCTTGTGAAAAATCGCCACAATCGAACAACAGCAAATCCTTGTCGGTTTTTCTTTCCTGGGCAATAAATGTTGCACGTCTCACGAAACCCGCCTTGTCTATCATGGACGCATCCGGTTGGTTTTTTCCGAAAGGTTCAATGCGGCTGTGGGTATCGTTTGTATGAAGAATCGTGATTTTCTTCTGCCCCATGGCTGTAAAGCTCAGCAGGCACAAGAAGACGATGCATAAAACTCTGTATTGATAATTTGTTCTCATGTTCTCGTTCTTTTAGTTCATCATTTAATTCTAATTCTTCCGTCGAGCGTGGAGTCAATATGCTTGCCTTGCTTCGTGAGACTTTCTACATAATTCAGAAGCATCTGGCGCAATGTGGCATTATCGGGTTTGATGCGTTCGTTGGATAACGCAAAAGCCTTGAGTCCGTCATTTCCTTCGGCCAGATAATCTACAGTGGCTACCTTGTAGCGTTTATCCACGTCTACATCTTCGGTTCCAACCAAAGCACCCAGCAGTTTTCCTTCCTTGTCGATTGCGAGTTGTGCCCCGCTGATTCCCTCACCGCCCAAGCGGGCTATCTGACGGAACAATTGGGTAAGTTCATCGCCTGTCAGTACTACAACGCAAAGTGCATTCTCGAAAGGAGCTATCTCATAGATATCTTCTTTGGTTACATTGCCCTTGGGCATTGTAGTGCGCAGACCTCCTACATTGATAACCGCCACATCCGGCTTGAAGCCGACATACTTTTCGGATTCATTCAAGAGCATATCTGCCACCCAATTGGTAAGCAGACTTTCCGGACGAGCTGATGACATGGAGCAATTGCTCACGCCAATCACATGATTCATCATCGTGTCCACTTTCAGTTTATACGGCTCAAGAATCAATGCAGCCTTTTCATCGGGTTTATTGTCAAATGCCGACGTAATCTCCACCCTTTTTGCTTCAATCCGTGAAACCTTGTAGTGTTGAGCCCAAGTTCCTAATGAATAGGAGACAAAAGCTGTCAGGATAACGAGCCTGATAGGAAAAACAAAATTCTTTTTCATATATAGGGTCTGTAAAATTTTCTCAAAAATAATACAAAAGGTTTTTACTTACAAACGATTTAAAAAATAATATTTGAAAATTTGTGTAAGTCATAAATAATTAGTTACTTTGCACCGCTTTCGCGCAATCGCTGTCACAGGAAGAGTAACTTGATATGTTGCGTTGGAGATACGTAAAACAATTTAATATTAACAAGATGGATTTGATTAAAATTGCTGAAGAAGCATTTGCTACCGGCAAACAGCATCCTAGTTTTAAAGCGGGTGATACCGTTACCGTAGCATATCGTATCATCGAGGGTACCAAGGAACGCGTTCAGTTGTATCGCGGAATTGTTATCAAAATTTCAGGTCAGGGAGAGAAGAAACGTTTCACCGTACGTAAAATGTCTGGCACAGTAGGTGTAGAACGTATTTTCCCAATTGAATCTCCGGCCATCGATAGTATCGAAGTGAACAAAATTGGTAAAGTTCGTAGAGCAAAATTGTATTATCTGCGCAATCTTACCGGCAAGAAAGCCAGAATTCAGGAAAAAAGAGCTAACTGATAATTCTTATTCCTACATAAAAAAGGGGTTCCTTTCGGAATCCCTTTTTTGTTTTATTATTCAACGATGTCTCAGCAGGTACATTCTTTCACTTCCCAACCCAAAGCGCTTGCTCCAAGAACAGCGGCATCGGAATCTTTCATTTCAGAAACCAACAATTTGGCTTTACCTTTGAAAATAGGAAGAATGGATGCGTCCAAAGCTTCTTGAACCGGTTTCATGATGAAGTCACCGGATTTGGTAAGTCCGCCAAACAGAATGATGGCTTCCGGGCTTGAGAAAGCAACGAAATCAGCCAAAGCCTGTCCCAACAAAGTCCCTGTGAATTTAAAGATGTTCAATGCAATCTTGTCGCCACGAACGGCAGCATCATAAACATCCTTCGAAGTGATGTTGTCGATGGGCAATTCACGGAGCAGACTGGGTTCATTGCTTTCGGTAAGCATTTCTTTCGCCGTACGTGCCACACCGTTGGCAGAGCAATAAGTCTCCAAGCAACCGTGACGGCCACAACCGCAAAGGCGTCCGTTTTCACGACGAACAATCACGTGTCCCAGCTCTCCGGCAAATCCGTCACAACCATACACCAGCTGTCCGTTGATGACAATACCGCTGCCAACTCCGGTTCCCAATGTAATCATAATGAAGTTCTTCATGCCTTTTGCCGCACCGTAGGTCATTTCTCCGATAGCTGCCGCATTGGCATCATTGGTCAATGCCGTGGGGATTCCCAGGCGCTGGGTAAACATTTCTGCCAAAGGAATGATTCCCTTCCAAGGCAAGTTAGGCGCGAACTCAATGGTTCCACGATAGAAATTACCGTTAGGCGCACCCACGCCCATACCTTTGATTTTATCTACTCCTCCCACTTTTGTAATCATCGGAACAAGCTTGTCGCAAACGGCTTGCACGTATCCGTCGATAGTCGGGAAAGACTGTGTCTTAACTGAATCAGTAGAAAGAATGTTGCCGCGTTGGTCAACGATTCCGAAGACGGTATTTGTTCCGCCGATATCCATACCCACTGCGTATGGTTTTTCAATAGATGTTGCTACCATAATATTATTAAAAGATTAATTGTTTATATTATGGCAAATGTCGGAAACAAAACTCACTTTTACAAGAAAACCGAATGTTTTCTTTTTGACATAAATCAATAAAGTGAAATCATCGGCAGGTATTCCTTGCATGCGAATATGGCTTACTACAATTAAGTATTATCACGGTGAAAATTATGCTATAAGCAAGTATAGCGAAACCTGCGAGTAATTAGTCTGATTATGAGGAACATTTAGGTTGTTTCTGCCCGGCACTTAGCTATAGCATTGCAATGCGATAACTATAGCACTGCAATGCGAAGGTTATAGCACTGCAATGCGATAGTTGTAGCACTATAACGATAGAGTTAATTCTTCGGGAGGTAAAACTTAGTTTCCCGAAGGAAATTAGTCAATTCTTGCATAAAAAATATTTAGTCAAATCAGGCCGAAGTGCAGAAAGGCCTGTTTTATTCCGTCCTCATCCACGGATGTCGTGACGTAATCGGCTGCGGCTTGCACCGATTCTCCGGCATTGCCCATAGCGACTCCTATGCCTGCCCGTTCGATAATGGAAATATCATTGCCTCCATCACCAAAAGCCATAGTCTCTGATAAATCAAGGCCTTCGAAAGCGGCAATGGAAGCCAAGCCGCGACCTTTATCGGCATTCCGTTCCGTGATATCGGTAAAATCAGGATGCCAACGGTTGGAGATACATTCAGTGAGCCGAGGCATCAACACCGCTTCCTCGGTTTCATTAATGATGGGCGACATTTGCAGAATACGTTGCTTCAAGACAATCTCTATCGGAGTATTGTCACCAATATCCGGAACATTGAGTAACCGGCCGAAGATACGGTCGATTGCCGAATTGGAATTATAAACCGCTAAATCTTTCTCACCTACCACCACACAAGCAAAATTCATGGTATCGGCAAGCTCAATGGTTGCCATAACGTCCTTCAAAGGAATGGGATTGCACGACACGACATGGCTGCCGATGAAATTATAGGCCCCGTTTGTAGTGACGTAGCCGTCGATCAAATGCTTGATGCTGTCCAGATTATTGATGATACGGTAAGGACGCCCCGTAGATATGAATATTTTGATGCCTTGCATCTTTGCCTTTGTCAAGGCTTCGACTGTGGAAACGGGAATACTGTGTGTCCTGAAGCTTACCAGTGTTCCGTCAATATCAAAAAACAATGCTTTAATCATAAATGATACCTGTTGATAACTCTTTCTGCTGCAAAGGTACAAAAAAAACAAAGGCGCCGCCATTCACATGGAAGCGCCTTCTGAGAGATTTACTATATTATTCATTAAGTAGAGATGTTTTTTCCTTTTTATATTTAACTAATACTGTATTGATCATTTCGTTTCACATTTACAATCTTTGGGTTCCCGAAAAGATGTATCGGAATGTCTTTCATCCTGTGCCTTCTGCCATTTTGTATATTGCTCGGCATTCAGTATTTTCTTCAATTTCTTTTCTTTCCTGGCCATCAACTTCTGCATATCAACCGGAGCCTTGGGCCTGTTTGCAAAATTATCCATATCGGGACGACCTCCCATCATCTGCATTCCTCCGCCCATTCCCGGGCCGCCACCCATTCTCGGGTCACCTCCCATTCCGGGGCCTCCGCCCATTGGAGGACGTCCGCCTCCCATCATTCCATTGCCTTGAGGGAAACCTCCCTTTCCGGGATTGGCATTCGCAAACAGTTTCTTCTGCTCTTTCAAGTTCAACTCGTATACCTTTTGATATTGTTCATCAGTGAGCCCCACCTGTTTGTTCATCTTGTTTGTTTCCATACGGGCATTGCGTTCTGGTGAAGGAATAGCTTTTTGATGCATCTTCGACCCATTCGCCTGCAAGCTGTCTGCTCTGAAACCATTATCCTGTTGCGCCGATGCAGTCGTTATGACAAGCATAGCTGCAAAGACAAAGAAATATTTTTTCATATCCTATTCTTTTATTACTGATGCAAATATATGCGATTGATAGAACAGAGAAAAACAATTTAAGCAGAATGGCTTTTTTTATCGACTTGCGGTAAAAATTCTTTGGTAGGTGCCTTATCGACGACCTCCTCCATTATTGGATGGATTTGCCGAACGGGTTTCGGACATTCCACGACTGCCTCCCGAATTTCTATCGTCACCTCTTGATTCTCTGCTTGGAGCGCTAAAGGAACCACGGTCATTATTGCTTCTGGTATTTATCCGGCCTGCATCGTTGTTTCCTCCGCGACTATTGCTGCCGCCAAAGTCGAAACTACGATTACCGCGTCCGTTGCTACCATTTACATCCCGCATGCTGTTCCCGTTATTATTATTATTGAAGCTGTTTCTGCCATTATTATTGATTCCGTCATTACCTCTGCTGCCGCCAAAACGATTCCCGTTATTTGAATCCATATTGAATCCACGGTTTTCACGATTGTCATTCCGACTGTCGTTGCGGTTGTCTATGCGATTCATGTTGTTCCGGTCGAAGCCGTTACCACGATTGCCATTATAATTATTATTGCCATTGTTGCCACGATAGAAGCCGCCGCCCCGGTTATTGTCATTCCTCATATTATTGTCATATCTCATATTATCTCTGTTTCCTCCCATTCCGCGGTATCCTTCATTACGATTGTCGAATCTGTTTCTTCCGGGAACTTGTGAACCGAAATAATCACAGCGCCGTCTGTCATCAAAAGATCTTACTTGAATTCTGTAGTAGCTTACATTGTCGAAATAAGAACGATAATGACGTCCGTCATACATATAATTACGAGGACAATAGCCACCGCGGAAATAGAATGCCGAACGGTCTGGATAGTAAGAATAGATTCTGAACTGCCAATTGCGGCCACTTGTATAGATAGGACGGAAGAAATAATCGATACCCATGAAGATATTGTATTGTTCATCCGAGAGAATCCAGCGCAAATCATCATTGCGTACATTCAGCAAATCATAATACTGATTGATTGCCCAACCTTCACCGCATGCGAAGGAAGACATGATATCACGTGCTCTATAGATGAAATCGAAGTTAACCTCATAGATATCATCGTATTGGCTTTCGGTTAAGTCCATCTCGTAGGCCATGCGATCGGTCAGGAAACGAGCGTCTCTTCTTGCGGAAGAAATACCATAAGCGAATGCATCTGCTGCGGGGATCATGCTCATCAAGCATAAAACAAACCCTATTGCTAATAACTTCTTCATATTGCTTAATTTTTAATTGTTTATATTCTTTTTTTGTTTTCTGATAGCAAATATAAAGGAGTCTGAGGGGGAAAGCAAAAGAAAAGCCCTACTCTTTCAAGGGATTTTCCCTATAGTTGAGTAGGGATTTACGCTCATGCCAGATGAATCCCGTCTTCTTTGAGAACAATCAGCCGTTTTTTGTATAGTTCGCCGATTGCTTTCTTGAATGTTTTCTTGCTTACACCGAATTCGGAATAAATGACCTCGGCATCTGTTTTATCGTTCATCTCTGTGAAACCGTCGTTTTCTTTGAGATAATTCAAAAGGCTTTCGGAGAAATCGTCCACCTTCCTGGCTCCGCCTTGCTGAAGTTCCAGGTCTATTTTCCCGTCTTCACGGACATGCTTCACATAGGCTTCCATCTTCATACCGGAATGCAAGGTTTGGAAAACTTCGTTGCCATAAACAAGTCCGCTGTATTTGTTTTCAATCACAGCCTTGAAGCCCAACTCGGTCTTTTGCCAAATAATTATATCTACTTTGTCGCCATCCTGATACTCGGGCATATCCTTCGACAGGAAGTGTTCTATCTTGGCCGAAGCAACCACACGATAACTTTCTTCATCCACATAGCAATAGACAAAATATTCCTTGCCTTGCTGCATCTTCATTTTCTGTTCGCGAAACGGGACAAACAAATCCTTCATCAATCCCCAGTCGAGAAAAGCGCCATACTTGTTCACCCATGCCACCTTCAAGGAAGCAAACTCTCCCACCTTGATATAAGGATTCAGCGTGGTTGCCACCAGACGTTCCTCATTGTCCAGATAAATAAATACGCGAAGAACGTCTTTTTCCTTTACGCCCTCGGGTACATATCTTGAAGGCAAAAGGATTTCACCTTCTTCTCCTCCATCCAGATAAAGTCCGAAATCGACAAACTTGACGACTTCCAACTCATTGTAATCTCCTAATTTTATTTCCATATATTTAATTTGTTTGGGGATTGTCCGTTAATTCACTCTCAGGAATATCTTCTTCGGATTGCTCTTCGGCCGGCACTTCGGGCAGGTCTTCGGGCAAATCTTCCGGCTGGCCTTCCGGCAAATCTCCCGGCACATCGGAATTATTCGGTTCATCATTTACCGCATCTTCCACCAGTGCGCTATCCTGTTGGACAAGCCCATCGACCATGTGGATGGTGCGGTCGGTGATAGATGCCAAAGTTTCATCATGAGTGACAATAATGAAAGTCTGTCCGAATTTGTCACGTAAATCGAAGAACAACTGATGCAGTTCTTCCTTATTCTTCGAATCCAGACTGCCCGAAGGTTCATCTGCAAGAATAACCTCGGGACTATTCACCAATGCTCTGGCGACAGCCACCCGCTGCTTTTCACCACCACTCAGTTCATTAGGCTTGTGGTTGGCTCGCTCGGCTAGTCCCATAAACTCCAAGAGTTCCATGGCACGAGCTTTGGCCTTCTTCTTTCCCATTCCTGAAATAAAGGCGGGAATCATTACATTCTCCAATGAAGTGAACTCCGGAAGCAGTTGATGGAACTGAAAGACAAAACCAATCTTCTTATTTCTGAAGACACAGAGGTCTTTTTCTTTCATACGGTTCACCTCCACTCCGTCATACAGGACTCGGCCTGAATCCGGACGATCAAGCGTACCCATGATCTGCAGCAGTGTAGTTTTTCCGGCACCGCTGGGTCCTACAATACTTACAATCTCTCCTCTATCGACATTAAGATCGATACCTTTCAAGACTTGCAGAGAGCCGAAGCTCTTCTTTATACCTTCCAACTGTATCATAATTTTCTAATTACATATTCTGCCAAATAGCATCCGAAGACGGCCGGCATATAGCTTATTGTCCCCGCAGTAGATTTCTTGTTTCTTTCATTTTCCACCAAAAGTATGGCATTTCGGTCGGCCTGTTCCGTACTGAAGACAACAGGCAAACTGCGTTTCATTCCGCTTTTATGAAGATTGGAACGAACGGCCTTGCTCAGACCGCAATGATAGGTGTCCCAAATATCGGCAAACTTTATCTGTGTGATGTCATGCTTTGCGCCGGCACCCATGCTGCTGACAATTTTAATGTCTTTCTTCCACGCATTCACAATGAGACAGCACTTGGGAGCAACCGTATCAATGGCATCTACGATGAAATCATATTTTTCATCATCCAAAATTGCCGGTATATTTTCCGTGTCCAGATAGATGGGCAGTGCCTTTATCTGAATATCCGGGTTAATGTCGTGAAAGCGGGCGGAAACAATATCCACTTTCTGTTGCCCTACAGTGGAATGCAAAGCAATCAGCTGGCGGTTGATATTGGAAGGCTGAACGGTATCTGCATCAATCAGCGTCATCCTGCCCACTCCGGCACGGCAAAGCATCTCTGCCGCATAGGAACCCACTCCGCCAACCCCGGCAACCAGGATATTTGCCTGCTGCAGGCGGGATAATTTTTCTTCTCCCAGCAAAATGCGGGTCCTCTGTTTCCATTCGTCTGTCATATCTTCTTGAAAAAGCGGTAAAACCATTTGTAAACCATATCGTAAGTAGATCTACTCTCCCTATAGGCCAACAAGCCACTCGTGAAAGTAATGTCCTGAGGATTTCCAAACTGATCAGGATAAATCACCATGATATTCTTGTCGGGGAAATTATCCTCAAGGAGTTGGGATAGATTTTCGAAGACAGATTGATAGGAAATAGCCCCCCATCGTGCACTTACCAAGACCAAAAGATGGTCATCATTAAGCTGACCGGAAATCTGTGACAAATCATCCCAGGAATCCATCTCGAAATATTCTCCTCGAACATTCTCGTGCTTGTTATGGACGTATCGCTGTATCTTCTGCAACGTCTCGGGTTGTCCGAAGAAACGAACCCTGCATCCCAATTGCTCTCCCATCATGGACAAGCGCTCCACCCACTTATAGAATCCGGCTTCATATTCCGCCTTGGGCGGAACTACCACAAGAATTTGTCTCAACGTATTGACCGGTATCCGGCAACTTACAATAATAATCTGTCTGTTGGTTCCCTGAAGCAAACCATGGGCAAACTTGCCAAAGAAGTTATTCTCAGTCTTCATCTTGTGATGCAGACCGATAATGACATCAGTCACTTCGCGTTCTTCAACTGTATGAAGAATGCCCGACACGACATTGGTACCGACGCGGCTCTGCATCTGCATGGAAACATCGGCAGCTGCTGCTATCTTTTCAGCCATCAACAGGCATTCATTTCCGACAGATTTGGAATCAGGCTTCCTGTCGGCATCACATACTACGTGAAGCCCCACCAGTTCCTTGTTCAATTTCTGATTTCGCACCATCAGAGCTATATTGACAAGATTGGAAACCGTATTGGGATTGGAAAGAGAAATCATAATCTTTTCGTCAGCCAAACCTAAGCTATCAGATTCACCCGTTGCTTTGGAAAGAGCAAGGGAACGAGCTGCCTGCTGGGTAGCAAAGGAACTGATGATGCAGGAGAAGAGTATCATGATAATGACACCGTTCAAGATATCATCACTCATGAGATACTGGTTAGGAGCAACCATAAGGGTGGTACCAACCATGACCATGGCCAACGCACCGGCAGCATGGGCATCGGTCAGTCCGAACATCATCAGGCGTGAAGTGCCATCCATACGGAATATTTTCTGTACAATCCATGCTGCCACACCTTTGGTGAGCGTGGCAACCAGAATCATCGTGATAATGATCTTCAAAGTATTTCCACCGTTGAAAAGAGCCTCAATATTGATGAGCATTCCTACTCCAATCAAGAAATAAGGAATAAACAATGCATTGCCTACAAATTCTATGCGGCTCATTAACGGAGAAACATACGGAATGAGCCGATTGAGGAGCAAGCCTGCAAGAAACGCTCCGAAGATTCCATCCAATCCGGCCAGGGAAGCCATGCCTGCGCATAAAAAGACTACACTCAATACAAAAATGTACTGCATCACATTGTCCTCGTATTTTCTGAAAAACCAACGTGCTATACGAGGTATAAAGAAGACGGAAAGGAGAATAAAAGCAGTGCACTTGACAATAAACAAAATCCAGAACATGAAATCCATACTTTCTCCGGAACCTGCTATTGCCGCAAGGACAAGCAAAGCCAATGTAAGCGCAATCATTGTGGCGCCTACTGAAACCACGACACTGGGATGCTTGCCCAATCCATAACGGGTAACAATTGGATAAGAAACCAGCGTGTGCGATGAAAAGATACACGACAACAACAAGGAAGCCAGCACACTGAAATGGAGGAAATAGACACCTACAATCATACCCGTTGCAAACGGTATAAAAAAAGTGAGCAAGCCAAAAAGGATTCCCTTGCCTTTATTTCTCTTGAATTCCTGCAGATTCAATTCAAGTCCGGCCAGAAACATAATATAGTAAAGGCCTACTTTTCCGAAAAGTTCGAAACTACTGTCACGGACTAAAATATTGAAGCCATGCTCACCGATGACAATGCCTGCCAGAATCATTCCTATGATATGAGGAATGCGGAGTTTTCCCATCAGCAAGGGCATAAACAGAATAATAGTCAGCACAATAAAAAATATCCACGTGGGATCTTTTATCGGGAAACAGGAGAATAAAAGAAGTATGTTCATGCGTTCTTTCTATTTAATCTGCAAAATAACGAAAAAAATTCGGTCTGTGCACATTTTATATTACTAAATGTTGTAATTTTGCGCAATAACCATTATAAAAGACAAAGAAATGAAAGTAGCAATTGTTGGTGTAAGCGGAGCTGTAGGACAAGAGTTCCTGCGCGTGCTTGACGAAAGAAATTTTCCTATTGATGAATTAGTATTATTTGGTTCTACACGCAGTGCAGGCAAAAAATACAAATTCCGCAATAAAGAATATGAAGTCAAACTTTTGCAACATAATGATGATTTCAAAGGGGTTGACATTGCCTTTACTTCTGCCGGCGGCGGTACTGCAAAGGAATATGCCGAAACCATTACCAAATTCGGAGCAGTCATGATTGACAATTCCAGTGCATTCCGCATGGAGAATGATGTTCCTTTGGTTGTTCCAGAAGTAAATCCGGAGGACGCAAAAATCCGCCCGCGCAATATTATTGCCAATCCTAACTGCTCTACCATCATTATGATTGTAGCATTGAAGGCTTTGGAAAATCTGTCACATATCAAACGCATTCATGTTTCCACCTATCAGGCGGCAAGCGGTGCCGGTGCGGCAGCCATGGACGAACTGTTCCAGCAATGCAAGGAATATATGGAGAAGAAACCGGTAACTGTTGAAAAATTCTTCTATCAGCTGGCCTTTAACCTGATTCCTCAGATTGACGTATTTACGGATAACGGTTACACAAAAGAAGAAATGAAGATGTTCAACGAAACCCGCAAAATGCTGCACTCGGATGTAGTGACAAGTGCTACCTGCGTGAGAGTTCCGGTTTTGCGTTCTCATTCGGAAAGTGTTTGGGTAGAAACAGAACGTCCTATTTCAGTGGAAGAGGCTAAAGCGGCATTTGCAAAATCAGAAGGAATAGTCTTGGTGGACAATCCTGCTGAAAAGGAATATCCGATGCCTCTTTTTGTCGCCGGAAAGGATCCTGTTTATGTAGGACGCATCCGTAAGGACCTTGCTAATGAAAATGGCTTGACATTCTGGGTAGTAGGTGACCAGATAAAGAAGGGCGCAGCGCTGAATGCGGTTCAGATAGCAGAATATCTTATCAAAGAAAATGATATTAAATAACGCAGGTTATTCAAATGTTCAAAATAAAAAAGCCTTGGTTCTCAGTGAACCAAGGCTTCTTTATTTATCTATACTGATTTCATTTTCGCCCTACCCTATATATGTAGGAAAGATGCACATCAAAAATCAAAGTAGAATAAGACGGGATGATTGTACTCGTGTTGGAAGATTTGTAACCCAGCTCGTTGGGTATATAAAGCAGCCAACGGTCACCTGCATGCATTTGCTGCAAGGCGGTAGTCCATCCGTTCACTTGATTTTTCAGATAAAAACCTGAAGGCTGGTCAATCGCAGAATCAAAAGGTCCTTTATACGACTGGTCAAAGATTTTATGAATGATGTTCCATCCACGATAATTTACTCCTACAGAATCCGTAAACAAGGGAGACTCAGTTCCCGTACCGATTTCCTTTATCTGAGCATAAACATATTCGCTCGTATTCCCATAGCCGGTAATGGCATCAGGGGTTGTTGAGGTGTAAGACTTGATAATCTTCCATTTCCCTACCTCCGATCCTAAATTCGCTTTAGCCACAGTGGCTATAGAGTCTATATAATGCGTATTACGTTCCTGCCAGTTTACATAGTCATTTTCAGCACCTGTTTCTCCACAAGATGCCAAAGAAAACAATCCAATCAAGGCACATAAAAAAAATAAAAGTCTCTCTTTCATACAATATAAATTTTTTTACTCTGTCATCAAGAGTCGGTTCTCACACCAACTTCTTTAACAAACTGGTGATACTTACTTTGTCGGCAATGATTCCGTTAAGATCCGCTATGTTCACACGTTCCTGTTTCATTGTGTCTCTGTCACGCAAGGTAACGGTATTATCTTCCAAAGTCTGATTATCCACAGTCACGCAATAGGGTGTTCCGATTGCATCCTGCCTGCGGTAACGCTTGCCAATGGTATCCTTTTCTTCATATTTGCAATTGAAATGGAATCTTAAATCGTTAACGATTTCCTGAGCCTTTTCAGGCAGTCCATCTCTCTTCACCAACGGAAGAACAGCCAGTTTGACTGGAGCCAAAGCTGCCGGCAATCTCAAAACGACACGGGTATCACCACCTTCAAGAGCTTCCTCAGCATAGGAGGCGCACATCACGCTCAAGAACATTCTGTCCACCCCAATGGAAGTTTCTATGACATACGGTGTATAGGATTCATTCAATTCAGGATCGAAATATTTGATGCTCTTGCCGGAGAACTTCTCATGCTGACTTAAGTCGAAATTCGTACGGGAATGAATGCCTTCCACTTCCTTGAAACCGAATGGCATGAGGAATTCAATATCTGTAGCCGCATTTGCATAATGAGCAAGCTTTTCATGGTCATGGAAACGATAATGGTCATCACCAAACCCTAAAGACTTATGCCATTTCATACGGATTGCCTTCCATTTCGGGAACCAATCCAACTCACTTCCGGGACGAACAAAGAACTGCATTTCCATCTGTTCGAATTCACGCATACGGAAAATGAACTGACGGGCAACAATTTCATTACGGAAAGCCTTGCCGATTTGTGCTATTCCAAAAGGAATCTTCATACGACCGCTCTTCTGCACATTAAGGAAATTAACAAAAATACCTTGTGCAGTTTCCGGACGAAGGTATATTTTCATAGAGCCTTCTGCTGTTGAGCCCATTTCTGTGCTGAACATCAAATTGAACTGACGAACTTCCGTCCAGTTCTTTGTTCCGGATATCGGGCAGACGATTCCTTCATCCAATATAATTTGACGCAATTCAGCCAAATCATTATCATTCATCGCCTTCTTGTAACGTTCATGAAGAGCATCACGTTTTTCCTGATGTTCAATGACATGAGCACTTGTCGCGCGGAATTTGGCTTCATCGAAAGAATCCCCGAATTTCTTTGCTGCTTTGGCAACTTCCTTGTTTATCTTATCATCATATTTTGCTATCTGGTCCTCGATAAGAACATCGGCACGATATCTCTTTTTGGAATCACGGTTGTCAATCAACGGATCATTGAATGCATCGACATGACCCGATGCTTTCCAAATGGTAGGGTGCATAAAAATAGAGGAATCCAATCCAACAATGTTTTCATGCAAAAGCACCATGCTCTGCCACCAATACTGCTTAATGTTATTTTTCAGCTCAACACCATTCTGACCATAATCATATACGGCTCCCAGTCCATCATAGATTTCACTGGAAGGAAATACAAAACCATATTCTTTGCAATGAGATACGATTTTTTTAAACACGTCTTCTTGTGCCATTTTCTATCTGTTTATTTTTCGTTATTGTTTGTCTTCTATCAAATAAAGTGCAAAGTAAGCGATTTTTTTCAATAAAATTCGTATTTTTGCAAAGATTAGATAGGTAGATATATGTAAAAAAATCAATTTGTTGTTAAAAACGGCAAGAAAAAAGCATATTCCATAAAAATATCATGAGTGAAGATATAAACGATATAGAGAAAGAGGAAGAAGAAGCTTCTTCCAACAACTCGCAAGAAGAGCATTCCGATTACAAGGTAGCGGACACATCAAATGAAAAAGTGAAGCACCAACTTAGTGGCATGTACCAGAACTGGTTTCTGGATTATGCCTCTTATGTAATACTTGAACGCGCAGTACCGCATATCAATGACGGATTGAAACCCGTACAGAGAAGAATTCTTCATTCCATGAAAATGTTGGATGACGGACGTTATAACAAAGTTGCCAACATTGTGGGAAATACGATGCAGTTCCACCCTCACGGAGACGCATCAATAGGCGATGCTTTGGTACAGCTCGGACAAAAAGATTTACTGATTGACTGTCAGGGAAACTGGGGCAACATCCTCACAGGCGACAGAGCTGCTGCATCCCGATACATCGAGGCAAGACTTTCGAAATTTGCCCTCGAAGTGGTTTTCAATCCCAAAACAACGGAATGGGAGCTTTCTTACGACGGCCGAAACAAAGAGCCAATTACTCTTCCTGTGAAATTTCCGCTACTACTGGCACAAGGTGTAGAAGGTATAGCTGTAGGACTCTCTTCAAAAATATTACCTCATAATTTCAACGAATTATGTGATGCCGCAGTATCTTATCTTCACGAAGAAGCCTTTCAGCTTTATCCGGATTTTCAAACAGGAGGTTCCATAGATGTATCTCACTACAACGATGGAGAACGAGGGGGAGTTGTAAAAATACGAGCTAAAATCTCTAAATTGGATAATAAGACCCTGTCCATTACAGAGATTCCATATGGTGAAACCACTTCTACCTTGATTGATTCCATACTGAAAGCCAACGACAAAGGAAAAATCAAAATACGGAAAGTGGACGACAACACTTCGGCTAAAGTTGAAATTCTGGTTCACCTTGTTCCGGGAACGTCCTCAGACAAAACTCTGGATGCTCTCTACGCATTCACCAATTGCGAAGTAAACATTTCTCCGAACTGCTGTATCATCGACGACAAGACCCCCAGGTTCTTGACAGTAAGTGATGTCCTCCGCAAATCAGTAGATAATACAAAAGACTTGCTTCGCAAAGAATTGGAAATCCGTAAAGGAGAATTGCTTGACAGCCTGCACTTTGCTTCTTTGGAAAAAATATTCATTGAAGAAAGAATCTACAAAGATAAGGAATTCGAGCAAGCTAACAGCATGGATGAAGCATGTGTACATATTGATAATAGATTGGAACCGTTCTATCACTTGTTCATTCGCGAGGTCACAAAAGATGACATCCTCAAGCTCATGGAAATCAAGATGGCCAGAATCCTGAAATTCAACTCAACAAAAGCTGAAGAGGCTATTGCCAGAATGAATGATGAAATTGCTGAGATAGACCGGGATCTGTCCAACTTAGTGGAGGTGACCGTCAAATGGTTCCAAATGCTTAAAAACAAATACGGGAAATCACATCCAAGACTCACAGAAATAAAGAGTTTTGACACAATTGTCGCTACCAAAGTGGTAGAAGCCAATGAGAAACTCTACATAAACCGTGACGAAGGCTTTATCGGGACAGGTCTGAAGAAAGATGAATTCGTAGCCAACTGTTCAGATATCGATGATGTCATCATTTTCTTCCGTGATGGGAAATACAAAATTGTACATATAAGCGAGAAAATGTTTGTCGGGAAAAATGTATTGTATATCAATGTGTTTAAGAAGAATGATAAAAGAACCATTTACAATGCAGTATACAGAGACGGAAAAGACGGTTTTCAATATATCAAACGTTTTGCCGTTACAGGTATAACGCGCGACAAGGAATATGATGTAACACAAGGAAAACCCAATTCCAAAATCACCTATTTCTCTGCCAATCCTAATGGAGAAGCCGAAGTCATAAAGGTAACATTAAAACCCAATCCACGAATCAAGAAAATCATTTTCGACAAGGATTTTAGTGAAATAGCAATAAAAGGCAGACAATCCATGGGGAACATTCTCACTAAAAACGAAATCTACCGAATTGGTCTGAAACAAAAGGGAGGTTCTACCCTCGGCGGACGAAAAGTTTGGTTTGACAAGGACGTACTTCGTCTCAACTATGATGGCCGTGGAGATTTTCTAGGCGAATTTCAGAATAATGATCTAATTTTGGTCATCATGAATAATGGTGATTATTATACTACCAATACTGATCTCAACAACCATTATGAAGATGGGATAATAAGAATTGAGAAATACGACAAAGACAAAACCTGGACAGCCGTATTGTATGATGAAGACCAGCAAGGATTTCCTTATATCAAGAGATTTACTTTTGAAAGCAGTAATAAGAAGCAAAATTATTTAGGAGAAAACAAAGAGAATAAGCTGGTCATACTATCCGACAAAGACTATCCCCGCATTCAAATTGTCTTTGGTGGCAATGACAGTTTCCGCGACGCCCTTGAAATAGATGCCGAACAATTTATAGGAGTAAAAAGCTTCAAGGCAAAAGGAAAACGTATCACAACGTATGCAATTAATCAAATATCGGAACTGGAACCTATCAGATTCAAAGAAGAGAAGCAGGAAAATTCAGAAGAAGAAATATCTGTTGATGAAGACCAAACAGATGCCGATCCAGACTCAGATAAAAGCGATGGAGACGTCATTGATGAAATAACCGGACAATTAAAATTGTTCTGATATGAAACGCACCGTTTTCTTCGTAGCATTCAGCTGTCTGTATTCTATCTTAACATGGGGTCAAACGGAAAAGAACGATAGCGTACCACAAAACAGATTTGTAAACCGTGCAACCATGTATGGCATTGGTCTTACAAAAATACTCGATTCATATCTGTCACCTTCGGAATATAAAGGAATGGAACTAAGATTCCTAAGAGAAAACATCCGAATGACGAACATAATGGATGGTAAAGTGTCTTCTCAAACGATCTTTCAAGCGCATGCAGCCTATACGAAGAACGATGCCGATACGGGTAATGAAATTTCTACATTATTCTCTTGGAGCTATGCTTTGCATTATCATTTCCATCTGTCTCCCAATTTTAAGATTCTGGCAGGACCTTATGGCCAAGCTAACGGAGGCTTTATTTACAATACACGTAATAGCAACAACCCTGCACAGGGAAAAGCATATATCAACCTAGGAGCAAGTGCTATGGCTATCTATAATTTCCACATCAACAAAAAACCTCTTCTTTTACGCTATCAACTTAATATACCTTTGGCCGGTATTATGTTTTCACCAGAATATCAACAGTCCTACTATGAAATATTCACTCAAGGCAATTGGAAGCATGTTATACAACTGACATCACTCCATAATCAACCGTCGGCTTTCCAAATGCTCACTCTTGACGTTCCCATGCTATCATCGACAATGAGATTCAGCTATATCCTGGATATTCACCAAAGTCATGTGAATCAGATTAAATGTCATACTTATTCTCATAGTTTCATGATAGGGCTTGTTAAAAACATACTCATTATAAAAAATAAGGATAAGCAAATATCACGTTCCCCTCTACTATATTGATGAATGATGAAAAAAATAATTTTATACATAATCGCTTTTATTTCGATATTCAGTACTTCATGTGTAAAAGAAGATGAGTTCGATAATACGCCTGAAGGGAATTTCGAAGCATTGTGGAAGATTATCGATGAAAGGTATTGTTTCTTAGACTACAAGCAACAGGAATATGGATTGGATTGGAATGCCGTTCATGAAAAATATAAAAAAAGGATTTCTTCTTCAATGACAAGCAAAGCCTTATTTGAAGTTCTGGGAGATATGCTTGGAGAACTACATGACGGGCACGTGAATCTATATTGCAGTTTGGGGACATCCCGTTATTGGAAATGGTTTGAAGACTATCCCAAAAATTTCAACGACAGCATACAAAGAAATTATTTAGGGACCAACTATGGTATTTCTTCCGGCCTAAAATATAAGATATTCGAAAATAACATTGGATATATCTATGTAGAGAGTTTTTCCAATGCTATCGGAAGTGGTAATCTAAGCGAAGTACTAAACGAACTTTCTTTATGCAACGGTCTTATTATTGATGTTAGAAACAATGGTGGAGGGGACTTGACCACCGCTCAAGATTTAGCTGCCAGATTTACAAATAAAAAAGTACTGACAAGCTATATCTGCCACAAAAACGGGACCGGACATAAAGACTTTTCTTCTCCAATAGCTATCTATATTGAACCTTCCAATCATATTAGGTGGCAAAAAAAAGTAGCAGTACTAACAAATAGAAGTTCTTACAGTGCGACCAACGACTTTGTCAACAACATGAGTTTCTTCCCTAACGTTACAATCATTGGAGACAAGACCGGGGGCGGAAGCGGATTACCTTTCTCCTCCGAACTGCCTAATGGCTGGTCCGTTAGATTCTCATCGAGTCCAATGTTTGACGCTAATATGAATCAAATTGAATTTGGTATCAGTCCTGATATAAAAATCAATATGTCAGCCGCTGATATTCTAAAAGGGAAAGATACAATCATAGAGTCGGCCTTCAAATATCTAGTACAATAAAGAAAAAACATTCAATGTTTGCTTTTCCCGGATAAATCATGTATCTTTGCAACGCATTTCGAAAAAGTGTTTTCGCGCCTGTGGCGTAATTGGCAGCCGCGCCAGACTTAGGATCTGGTGTCGTAAGACGTGTAGGTTCGAGTCCTATCAGGCGCACCACAACAATCATCAAGTAGCTAGTTATTAGCTGTTTGGTGATTTCTTTTTATATTATAGGTCATAGAAAGTATGCTCGGGAAAATATTTTGATGGACTTTCCCGTCTCTACATTGAGAACATACCATCACAAGCACGCATCTTAAAAGTCTCATTTAAGTATATTACTCGGGGCTTTATCAAAGGTATCTAGCAAATAAAGTATTTCCGCATTCGCATCAAAGTTATAATTTTTGTAATCCTGATAAGTAGGCATCAGGTCAGGATAGAAAATCTTGGCTCGTTTGTCATTGGCAGGAAGAAAGATTTGCATACTGTTTGAGATTCCACCTTTCAAGTGGGTATAGGGCAAGCTAAAAGGTGTATTCTCCATGAATGTATTTGGAGCCTGACTACTTGGAACACCCACGACAGTAGCTCCCATACGCCATAAGTAAAATGCATAATGAAAAGCAGCACTAAAAGTTCCTGCATCGGTTACAACATATATATGCTGAGGGTGATACAGTGGTTTACCTTTCAGCTTTGCAAGCAGTGGACAAGTTGAACTCATACAATCCTTAAGAAAAATATTCCGCAGACTATCAACAGGAGTGTCGGATATCGGCTTATCATTATCAGAGATATAATCACCCAAATTATAATGAGTACCTTGTTGCTGGTTTAGTTTGTCCAACGTCATATTAATCTTATGTAAATATAAAGGAGAGATAAGCGTGTAAAACTCAACGTTCATGTTTTTTGTAATGTAGTCATCACCATAAAGCATAAGCAGAGTAGGGAGCACAATGGGTGTCCACCCTCCTTCATTTTGTCGAAGGTCTATAATCAAGTTGCTGGATTTATATTTCTTCATTTGTTTGAGCATATTGGCAAAATTCTCTGAGAATGAAGGAATGCCCGCCAAGGCCTTAATGGTATCAGATGGAATCTCCTTCTTTAACGTGTATTTATAATAAGCCTTGATATCGTTGTATGCTCCATCCCATCTGTTTTTAAAACAATATTCATAGTTCTCGCGTGCCTTTATCCTGCTTACGCGTATTATCATTGTCCGCTTTGTACTATCTACAAATTGATAATTCAAATTTTTATAAGGTATTTTGGGATCAGCCGGAGTGAACGTGATAGGCACGTTGGAAAGAGAATCTTCGCCTACAAGCGGCAAAGTAAGTGAGACAGGCCTGCCTTCTGTATCATGAAAAGAGTATCGGATAGAATCAGTAAACTTAACTCCAAGATTATGTAAGAAGCCTGCCCCGTTAATACTCCAATGCAGAGCTTCATAATTGCCATATATATTCTCGCAGGGAGATAGGTTTCCTATACGTTTCACCAGTTCAGCAACAGCGACACCATTGATACTGTCCAATCGAGATCCTAACAATTCTCTATGACTTGTACTTATGCCGTCCACAATCAGGCCTTCAGGAATAACACGAAACCCAATTCGTTGAGCATAGCGTCCTATATTATCATCTTGGGAGTATTGCAACTGGGTATGTCCGTCATGAATATTTGATAGAAAAACATTTATTTTGTCTATAAACATCGCCTGCGTACACGAAGTGTTGTATAAATCCTTTATCACACTATTTGCAGCCTCATGAAAAAACACCTTACCTCCAAAGCCGCTATATGGATCTGGATGAGAAGATTCAATCAGTTGGATAAGATAACTGAAGTCTGAGACAAGAGAATCCTTATTCAATATAGTTTGTGCATTAGAAACTATTCCAAAAATGATAAACACTGTCAAAATGACAAATCGTCTAAAATCTTTCATAATTTATTTCTTTGATGTCGCGCTGAAATATAATTTCTCAATTAACGTGGGCACGACGAACTTTATTATCTATAATCGAGCAAAAAAAGAAAATAAATTTTTCTTTTTTCTCTAAAAGTCTTTTCAACAGGCGTTTTGTTTGGTGGTATTCCTTAGACGGACATGGACCTGGATAAAACAGTAACGCCCCGCAGTGCAGATGCACTCGGGGCGTTTC
>DAIRSI010000040.1:0-26894 GCA_036804505.1 Bacteroidaceae bacterium | reverse complement strand
CGGCATTGCAGCTGTTGGAATAGAACATCTTTGCTGCATATTCTATTTCGCTTAATTCAATGCGATAACCTTGAATCTTCACTTGGTGATCCATGCGTCCGCAATAGATTAAATCGCCGTCCTTGTCAAGGATGCATAAGTCACCCGTGCGATAGTATATTTTTCCGTTTCTATTCACAAGGACTTCTTTGTTCTTTTCGGGATTGTTGATGTATCCTGCCATGACTTGTTCACCCGAGACCCAGAGTTCTCCCATTTTTCCTTGTGGAAGCTCTTTCCCTTCGGAATCGGTAATCAGTACTTCAATGCCTGGAAAAGGTTGCCCTATGGCAACCATCCCGTTGTGTTGCTTGCAGGTCTTGCCTCCCGGCAAGTTATATTTGCAGCAGTAGATGGTTGCTTCAGTAGGGCCATAGAGATTGATAAATCGGGCATCTGGCACGGCTCTTTTGAAATGATTGATGAGATCGGATTGAGAAGCCTCCGCCGTTAATACCAGATACCTTAAATAAGGAAGATGGATCTCATCTATATATAAAGAGAGGAGTTGTAGCAAGGATGGGGTTACTGTTGCGAAAGTCAGCCTTTCGCTTTCCAGCAGGTCGAACACTTTGAAGTGCTTCATGTCTTTATACCCAACGGTATAGATAGACGCGCCAAGGGTCAGAGGATAAAGGGTGGAAACTACCGATACATCGAATGTCAATTCAAACATTTGAAGGGTACGGTCGTGCTCATCCAGTTCCAAGCCAAGCTGTCCGTAGGCTTTATAGAAAGCATTCAGGTTCTTGTGTGAAATGGGAACACCTTTGGGCTCTCCAGTGCTGCCAGAGGTGAAGATGATGTAGGCATTCTTGCCGTCTTCGGCCTTGCATTCAATTGCAGGATTTTCCGGATTAATCTCCAGAGAAGACAGGTCCACAATATCTTTTATGTAGCCGGACAATGTGGATTTCTTGAGAGTGCCTTTAGTCAGCAGAGTTTTCAGCCCTGCAAGGCCGGAAATTCTTATATTCCTTTCTTCCGGATAGGAAGGGTGGAGGATAACGTATGTTTTGCCGCTTATCAGTACGGCCAAGATGGCTGCATAAGTTTCTATGCAATTGTCCGCCATAATCCCTATGTTCTGTTCTTTCTTTTCGGACAGAACGGGAAGTATGCGGTTGATTTCTTCACCAAGCCTTTGATAGGTGAAAGCTTTGCCATCAATAACAAAAGCAGTGTTGCCAGCATATATTTTCAATGAATCGACTATATCGTCGATTATTCCATTATTCATGTAATTGTCGTTAATCCGTTATACAATTAATTCTCTTTTCTGCTTGTATAACGCGACCTTGACAAAAAACCCCTAGTTAAAAAACGTAAATCGATATATTATACTGCATAATATCCTTGCCGGCTCATTTCATAGGCTCTGAATACTTGGTATTTTTCCTCATCGAGAGGATAATCCCAACAACCGAGATGATGGAATATGTGTCCCCCGAATCCTTTCTTAAAGCGGTAAAGTCCGTACATGGGATGAGATGGCTCAGGGTTGGGCGATATTCCGAAGAAATCATATTCCAGACAACCCATGGTCTTGGCTATCTGGATGGCATTCCATTGGAGGGCGTAGGTTGGCATGAGGTTTCGGTGTTCTGAGGAGGATGCCCCATAAAGATATGTGGTTCTGTGGCTGGAAATCACGAGGAACATAGCAGCCAAAGGCTCTTCACCGCAATAGGCAATAAGCAACTTCACGGTTACATCTTTGTCTGTTTCTTCCATCTTGGCGGCAAGTACGGAACGAAAATAATCCAGACTGTTGATATGAAGACCATTTCGCATACCTGTTTCACAGTAAAGACGGTACCACACGTCCAGATGTTCTATGCCTACAGAGCGTACCTCTACATTTTTGCGTTCGGAAAGATGGATGTTGTAACGCGTTTTGGGTTTCATGCGCGAAAGTATATCGCTGTCGGTTCCTTGTAAATCAAGAATGATGGTGTTTGCAGGAAGTATGTTGCCGTTGGATTTTTTAAGGTTCCAGTTGCATGTGTCAAAATTCATTTGAAATTCTTGAAAAGTCTTTTCGGGTTCCCCTTTCCAATTGCCGTTTTCATCGAAGTCAGATTCTTTGCACCAATGCGATTCCCAGTTTAAGTCATACCTAAGGGCTATGCATTTCTTGGGAAGATAGGAACGCAGGCATTCCGAAAGTTCTTCCAGAAAGTGACCCTGGTTCTCTTCCGAGGGCTCCACTTCAGGTCCATAAGGCAAATAGGCGATACAGTCTTCCGCATTGAGCTGCTGGTAGAGTACTGTGAAATCGCCGTTCGTATAGGAATATCCTCCTACGTTGGAATAAAGTTCGCTGTTCCTGACCTTGAATTCGAAAGCTCCTGATTCCACTCCCAGTTTATGCTTTACGTTGCACCAGAAGGATGTTTGCGGAAAGAGAGGTGTGCTGTAGATGTCTGTAATTTCTTTAGGTTCCAGATTAATGACCATGATAATGATTTTTGTTTAAAGTTTCAAAGGTACGCCTTATATTCCGTAAAGGCTAGGAATATACCGGATAAAGCCTCTTTCGGATGTATTTTATAATGAATCTATTTAACGGTCGGTTCTTTTTATGAGGAAAAATCTGCAAAACAAGAAAGGCCTCAATTGTAGGATGATTATGGCGTATTAATTCCAATTTTTATTTAATTTTGCAATCAATAAACAACAGCAGATGGAAGATATCTTTACCATATATAAATTCGGAGTGAAGGATGCCGAGGAAGTGGCTCTTTCCGAGAACGAACCTCATATCCATGATTATGAAGAACTCTTGGTGGGCATAAACGGACAGTTAGAACATTTTATTGATTTTCGTACAGAAATAGTTGATGCTCCTTTTGTCAGCTTCATCAGTGAGGGAAAAGTGCATCGGCTGAAACCTTTGGTGAAGGATGGCAGGTGTGATATCTGGGTAATCCGTTTCAACAGTGATTTCATTACGGAAATCATTTTCCAGTTGTACGCGGAGTTTCATGACAAAGCAAACATGTGCATGTCTTTCAATGCCTGTTTCCATCGTCTTGATATTCTTTGCGAATTCATTGAGCAGGAATGTCTTCAGACTTCACCGGATTATGCAGTAATCCGACAGCTCCTGAATGCTCTGATAGCCATCATCGGCTCCGAAAAAAGAAAACAGACATCGGATTCGGAAAATGATATCAGCGTACAAAGCGCCACCTTCAAGAATTTTCTTCGTATTCTGGAAGAACATTATCACGAATCACTCGGTGTGGGCTTTTATGCCGACAAATTGTTCATGACGGTGAGAAATCTTAATTTGATATGCCGGCAGGTACTGAATCAAAGTGTTTCGGAAATTATCGAAACACGCAAGTTGATTGAAGCCAAGAACCTGTTGGTGAGTACGAATAAGACAGTGGCTGAGATAGGATTCGATTTGGGATTCAATGAGAAAACTTATTTCACACATGTCTTCAAGAAGAGAGCCGGAATGTCTCCCTCTGAATTCAGAAAAGAAATGTCGTCATTGATTTCCTAAAAACACAACCATTCTTCCTAAATATGTTACCTTCGCCCTCCTTTTTTTACCGTACTTTGCATTATCAATAAACAAATTAAAAAAGGAGGAAAAAATGAAAAAATATTTATTACTATTTGTTGCAGCTGTAACAATGCTGCAGGTAAATTCTCAGACAAAAACATGGACAAACGATACACAGCACTCTCGCTTGGGTTTTGTGGTGAAACATTTGATGATTTCTGAAATCAGCGGTCGTTTTGCCGACTTTAAGGCTGTAGTGACCACTACAAAATCCGATTATTCGGATGCTAAGGTAACACTCACAGCCAATGTAGCAAGTATCAACACGGAAGTGGAAGCGCGTGACAATCATTTACGTACGGCAGATTTCTTTGATGCCGAAAAGTTTCCTACCCTAACCTTTACAAGTACGTCTGTCAAAAAAGTGAGTGGCAAGAAGGGCATTATGACTGGTAGTCTTACATTCCATGGGGTAACCAAGCCCATAAGACTGAATGTAGCTTATTTGGGTATGGTCACCAACCCGATGAATAAGAAAATCACGGCCGGATTTCAGGTGACAGGAGTCATCAAACGTTCCGATTATGATTTAGGCTCTAAATTTCCATCTGCTATGGTGGGGAATGAAGTGAAAATCATCGCCAATGTAGAATTCAGTCCTGATAAATAAAAGAGAGATGACTAACTTGAACAAAAGAATGCCGGTGATATTCATAGGACATGGAAGTCCTATGAATGCCATCGAAAAGACAATCTTCAGTGAAGGCATGGAAGCGGTTGGCCGGAGACTTCCCAAACCGAAGAGTGTGCTTTGCATTTCGGCTCACTGGGAAACACGTGGAACTTTTGTTACCGCGATGGAAAATCCTGAAACCATACATGACTTTGGAGGTTTTCCCCATGAACTCTACGAAGTGGAATATCCGGCTCCGGGGAATCCGGAACTGGCAAAAAGGATCAGCTCACTTGTAAAAACCACTCAAGTGGAATTAAACAAGGATTGGGGCTTGGATCATGGTTGCTGGTCGGTCTTGAAATATCTTTTCCCTAAAGCCGACATACCGATTGTGGAATTAAGTATGGATTACACGAAGCCTGCATCATTCCACTATGCTTTGGCTAAAGAATTGATTCCTTTGCGCGATGAAGGCGTTTTGATTGTTGCAAGCGGTAACATCATTCATAATCTACGTTTGATTGATTGGAGGAATCTTTCAGTTCCTGATACCGGTTATGATTGGGCCGTAAAGGTACACCGAGATATTCTGCAGAAAGTGAAAGAAGGTAATCATCAGTCACTGCTAGGTTATGACAATTTGGAACGTGAATACAGAATGGCTGTTCCTGCTCCCGATCATTATCTGCCTCTGCTGTATGTCTTGGCTCTACAGAATCAGGAAGATAAGCTCGAAGTGTTCAATGAATCGATAGTAGGCGGATCTTTGGATATGACATCGTTGCTGTTGGAATAAAGAGAACTTTGTACGAACTCCTGAGGTTTCATGCCGAACTGCTTCTGGAAACATTTTGAGAAATAGGAAGGATTGTTGAATCCTACCATGTAACAGATTTCATTGATGCGGTACTTGTTTTCCAGTAGCAGTTGGGCCGCTTTCTTCATGCGCATAATCTGGATAAGCTCATTAGGGGTTGTTCCTGCCAGAATCTTTATTTTGGCGAACAATCTGGAGCGGCTCAGATTCATTTTATCGGCAAGATAATCAATGGAAAAATTACTGTTCGAAAAGTTTTCTTCAATGATTTGGTTCAAGTGATGAAGAAACTCTTTATCCGCATTATTGTTGGCAATACTGTCCAGGGGTACCAAAGGCATGCTTGAAAATTTTTGATGAAGCATCAATCTTAATTCCAGAATATTGCTAATGCAGGCTTTCAAATATTTCAGAGAGAATGGCTTCTCTATGTATTGATCAACCCCATTGTCCATACTTTTGACTTTCGATTCATTATCCGTTTTTGCCGTCAGTAGAATGAATGGAATATGGCTTGTCATTTCATCGGTACGCACGGCTTTACAAAGTTCAATGCCGTCCATTTCAGGCATCATCCAGTCGCTGACAATAACCGATATGTCCTTGTCACAAATGATTTTTAAGGCTTTGTTTCCGTTATTTGCCGTTAGAATATCATAATCCTCTTTTAAGTTAGATTCAAGAAAGTGTAGCATATCCGGATTGTCTTCAACAATTAGAATTCTCTTTTTCCCTTTCGATTCAGTATCCGTATTTTTGCAGACTTCCTTTGTATAGTGACAGTCGTCAATACATTCCGTTTCTTTGTCAATAGCATGATTGATAGGAAGGGTGATGCTGAAGCAAGATCCCACGTTGAGAGTCGAGTTTACCAAAACGCTTCCCTCATGAGCTTCTGCAAGAGTCTTGACGATGCTTAAGCCGATGCCGGTACCATGTTTCATTTCGCCCTGTCGGGTTTGATAGAAAGCATTAAAGATATTGCTTTGCAGCTCTTTTTCTATACCGCAGCCATTGTCACTGACATTGATTTGAAAACAGTTTTGATCTTTCTGTACGTTGCATTCAATGTCCACTTCATCTTTTGTGAACTTGAAAGCATTCGTAAGCAGGTTGCTGAGCATCTTGGTCACTGCTTCGGCATCCACGCAAGCAATTAAATCTTTGTTCTCGCAATTTAATGTGAAAGTAACTTCCTTTTGTTCTGCAAAAGGTTGAAAACGGTCATAAACTGTCTTTACCAGCTGATAGATGTTTTGTTTCGAATAATAAATTTTTATAGTACCTTCTTCTACTTTTCGGAAATCCAGAACCTGATTTATCAGGGTAAGCAGTCTTTGGCTGTTTCTTTGTATGATTTCTATATCTTCCTGCATATTGGCAGGAATCGATGATAATGATTTCATAATCTTTTCCATAGGTCCGATGATGAGAGATACCGGTGTCCTTATTTCATGGGCAATCATGGTGAAAAATTGGATTTTTGCATTGCGGACCTCTTCTTCCTTTTCAATTTCTATTTGGCGGATGTTTTCCTGATGTCTCCTTTCGGTTCTCTTTTGATATGAAATGATCACATAGACGGCTATTGTCAAAATGATTATAACATATAGAATTTTGAAGGGTAAGGAAAGATAGAATGGCGGATGAATGACTACTCGGATGGATGTTTCCTTCGGATTCCATACTCCGTCACTATTAGATCCTTTTACTTTGAAAATGTATGTGCCAGAAGGCAGATTGGTATAAATGGCACGATTCTGGTTTCCTACATAATTCCAAGTCTTGTCAAAACCTTCCAACATATAGGCATATTGGTTCTTTTCTGGAGTGCAATAACTCAAGGAAGCGAATTTGAAAGTAAGGACATTTTCTTTGTAGGATAAGTTGATGGTTTTATCCATTAAAGGAATGGATATCCCCGAAGCTTCCAAACCGTTAATGACGATGGGAGCAATGTATTTGTTAGCTTTGATGTTATTGGGAAAGAACGCATTGAAGCCTGCTACGGAACCTATGAAAATCTCTCCGATGCTTGTGTGTACAATGGATGCCGGAATAAATTGGTCACTTCTCAGTCCGTCGCTTTTGGTATATATTTCAAGTTTTTTCGTTTCCGGATAATAATGTATCAATCCGTGTAATGTGGTAATCCATAGTGATGTGCCACTTTCGGCCAGTCCGGTGATGCTTTGGCTCGGAATATTGAGACTGATTGGCTGGAAATTATCTTTTCTGTCATTGTAGATGTACAGACCTTCGTCTGTTGCTATCCATAGTCGATTCTGACCGTCTATCAGCAAATCATTGATCATATTGCAGGAGAGGCTGTATGGCATGTTTCCCTTTGTATAATTTTTCCATACATTACGATTGATATTATATTTAAACAGTCCTTTTCCTTCGGTCGCAAACCAAAGATTCCCGTGACTGTCTTGAATGATATCCATGGTCATGAAACCGAATTCTTTCATTCGGGTAAAATCATCTGTCTTTCTGTTATAACGGTTTACTCCGGTCATTGTTGTAACCCATATATTTTTGTCTTTATCATTGAAAATGGCATATATACTGTTGTCATCAAGTGTGTTTTTCTTGTTCTTGTCTGATAAATATAATTTGAATTTTCCGGTGTGTGTGTCTAATACGTTGACTCCTCCTGTATAGGTGCCTATCCAAAGATTGTTCCCGTCCATGCACAAGGCATGCACATTGTCATAAGAAAGACTGTTGTTACCGTTTTGTGCTTTGTACTCTGAAAAAATTCCAGTGCGTGGATTATATTTTGATAATCCCCCGTCATCAGAGCCTATCCAGATATTTCCTTGCATGTCTTCACAAAAACGACTGATAACGTTTCCGCTCACCGAATTTTTATAAGATGAATAAGAATAGCTTTCAAACTGATTTGCATTGGGTGACAGATAATTGATTCCTCCGTAATAAGTGGCAATCCAGATTCCTCCTTCGCGGTCTTTCACAATAGGATAAATGAATTTGTCGGATAAGGAAAAGGCGTCCGTTTCTTCGGGTAATAATAGCTTGTACTCTTTGGTTTGTACGTCATATATACTTAAGCCGTCATCAGAACCAATCATCAAAATATTCGGCGAAAATTCCGCTAAGTAATGAATATGTGTCATTTTATATTTTGAATTGTTAGGAATGACAGTCTTGATATCTTTTGTTCTTTTGTCCAGGAGTTGTAACCCTTTATCCCATGTCCCTAGCCAGATATTATGATGACTGTCTTCAATCATATTGGCAAAACCTGATTTATCATTTTTGTTTTGATAGTTAAGACGGACAAGATGAAATCGGTTGTCTGCTTTACTATATAGATAAACGGAAAGCGGATTGTGCCGGTTAATTGCCCATATTGAGTTATCATGATCTACAAATACTTGAGTGAGCAAGTTGGCTGTCTCAGGAAAGTCATATCTTTCTATTTTTTTTGTTTTCAAATTGTAACGACAAACGCCTTGGCTGAGTGTAGCAAACCACACATTCTTGTTTCGGTCTTCTGTGATGCTGTTTATCTGTCCGGTGATGGAAATCCCTTCGCTGTCCTTGCAAGTGAAAAGCTTGAATTTATTCGATGAATAATTATAGATGTACCCCCCATTGTCAGTCCCTATCCAAATATTATTGTTACTGTCTTCAAACAATGCATTGATATAATTGCTCATCAAAATTTTTTTATTCTTGTTGGATGTTCTGAAGTTTAGAAATTCATTTCCGTCGAATTTACATAATCCGCCTTCTGTACCAATCCAAATGTAGCCTTTATGATCCTGAATAATGCTTCTTACGGTATTGGATGGCATGTTATTATCCACTGTATAGTGTCTGAAACGAAAAGTCTTTGGAATGGAAGCCCACGTGCAAGGCAAGCAGACTGTAGAAAAAAGTAATGCAATTACTATAGATTTTATATCCATTTTCATAGTTGATTATTTGTATGCAAGTTTAATGATTTTAGATGAGATTGGATGCAATAATAGTATTATTTTATGACAAAATAGTCTTGTTTATTCTAATAGGCCATTTATTTTCAGAAAGTTATCTGGATTTTCGAATTTTATGTTGATAGGACTATTGTTGTATTCAATGAAATTATTTTTTACAAGAAAGTCGTTTAAGTTCATTTAATTTGCTGCATTAAATCTAATGATTTTATGAAAAGTTATAAAGCTTTATTAATCGGATGCGCGTTGTTTCAAACTGTTTCATGTTCAACCGTCTATCAACAGCCGAAGGTGGAAATACTTGAAGTCCCTTTTACTCAAGTACATATTAATGATGCTTTTTGGTCACCTCGCATTGAAACCAATCGCACCATATCTATCCCTTCTGCATTCAAACAATGTGAATTGAACGGTCGTTTTGATAATTTTGCAGTTGCAGCCGGATTGAAGAAAGGGTTGCAGCAAGGTGATTTCCTTTTTGATGATACTGATCCTTATAAAATTATAGAAGGAGCTTCATATTCTCTTGCTGTGAAATATGATAAGAAACTTGATTGCTATTTGGACAGTGTCATTGGTCTGATAGCTGCCGCACAGGAACCTGACGGGTATCTTTGCACCGCTGTAACGAATAAATGCGAACGATTGTCGGGTTGGTGGGGGCATTCCCGTTGGGAAAAGATAAACAGTCATGAACTGTATTGTTGCGGTCATCTGTATGAGGCTGCTGTAGCTCACTTTCAGGCAACGAAAAAAAGGACCTTACTTGATGTCGCCATAAAGAATGCCGACTTGATATGTGATGTGTTTGGCCCAAAAGAGAATCAGAAGCATGTCCCGTCTGGGCATCCTATTGTGGAAATGGCACTTTGCAAATTATATAAGGTGACGGGAAACAAAAATTATCTTCAGCTTGCCAAGTATTTTGTGGAAGAAACAGGACGTGGAACGGATGGACACAAATTGAGCGAATATAGCCAGGATCATAAGCCTATACTTCAGCAAGATGAGATTGTTGGTCATGCAGTACGTGCAGGATACCTTTTCTCCGGGGTAGCCGATGTCGCTTCGTTGACGAAGGACACGGCTTATTTCCATGCAATCAAACGTATATGGAACAATATGGCAGGAAAGAAACTTTATATTACCGGTGGAATAGGAAGCAGGGCACAAGGCGAAGGATTCGGTCCCAATTATGAGTTGAACAATCAAACCGCCTATTGTGAAACTTGTGCATCGATAGCGAATGTGTATTGGAATTATAGAATGTTTCTGGCAACAGGTGAATCCAAGTATGTGGATGTATTGGAAAGAGCTTTGTATAATGGGGTTGTTTCGGGAGTGTCGCTGAGTGGTGACAAGTTCTTTTATGATAATCCTCTGGAATCCATGGGGCAGCATGAGCGTGCTCCTTGGTTTGGATGTGCCTGTTGTCCGGGAAACATAACCCGTTTTATGGCTTCTGTTCCAAAATACATGTATGCAGTTCAGTCTAATGATATTTATGTGAATTTATATGCCCAGAGTCTTTCAACCCTTAACATTTCTGCAGGAAAAGTTGAAATTGAACAGGTAACCGATTATCCATGGAATGGAAAAATAGGCGTTGTGCTTAAGTCCACACCAGCAAAAAAATATGCTATCCGTTTTAGAATTCCCGGATGGATTCAAGAGTCACCTGTTTCTACTGATTTATATTCATTTATTCAAGAGGCTACGCCTTATACGATAAAATTAAATGGAAAGTCAATCCATGGCAAGATTACTGACGGTTATTTCATTATTGTCAGGAACTGGAAGGATGGAGATAGGATAGATTTAAACTTCCCGATGGAAGTTCGTCAGGTAAAAGCAAATGCCAATGTGGAAGATGATATAGACAAGCTTGCCATTGAACGTGGACCTATCATGTATTGTATGGAAGGGAAGGATCAAGTGAACAGTACGGTGTTCAATAAATTTATTCCTGCGAATACAGCTATGAAAGCTTCTTATGATGGCAAGTTGTTGAACGGGGTCATTGTGCTTTCCGGTTTTGCCATGGAAGTGAAACAAGATGGAAGCGTGCAAAAGGTTCCTTTTAAGGCCATTCCATATTCCACTTGGGACAATAGAGGACCTGATGAAATGGTTATGTGGATTCCTGAGAAAAAGGAATCTGCTCGCATTACTCCGATACATACTATTGCGTCAAAAGCACGAACGTTTACAATTCAAACCAATCAGGCACAAAACGGTGCAGTGGTCCAAGTCCCGATGGAAATAGCCGCATCGGGTGTAAATGACCAATGGGAACCGAAACGTTCAAGTGACATCTCTAAACCTTATTTCTATTGGTGGGAAAAAAACGGTACGGAAGAATCTTTAATTTATCATTTTGATGATTTGGAGAAGATATCAAGTGTAGGAGTATATTGGTTGGATCTTGATCAATATGATGGAAACTTCAGAGTACCGGAAAGCTGGATTCTATATTATAAAACAGGTAATGAGTGGAAAGCTGTAGAAAATACAGACCAATATACAGTAAAGAAAGATTGCTACAATGTACTACACTTTAAAAGTGTGGAAACTAAGGAATTAAAGATTTCAGCCCGGTTGCAGAAAAATGCTTCCGGCGGAATTTTGGAATGGAAAGTTAATAATTAACCTTATAAAAAAACAAGTATGAAGTCACAAATGAAAAGGTCTTTATTCAGTGCCGGTGCTAAGCATTTGGCAGCCTGTGTAATTCTGACTGTTTGTGTTTGTGTGCAGCCGGTATTGGCTGATACAAATCAAAACAAAACAGTTTCGGAAATAGCGCAACAGAGAGGTCTTACCGTCAAAGGTTCTGTAAAGGATAAAAGCGGCGAACCGATTATTGGAGCTAACGTCTTGGAAAAAGGTACAACGAACGGTACAATCACTGATGTAAATGGAAGTTTTTCTCTTCAAGTAAGGTCCGGTTCAATGCTTGAAGTCTCCTATATCGGGTATAAATCTCAAACTTTGACTGCTCATGGGGGCTCGGCTATGAGAATAGTATTGAGCGAAGATACTCAGATGGTGGATGAAGTGGTTGTGATAGGTTATGGAACACAAAAGAAAGGAGATATAACCAGTTCCATTTCCAGTGTGAAATCAGCAGATTTTGCAAAAGGCAATATTGGTGATGCGGGCGAGTTGATAAAGGGAAAAGTTGCCGGATTGAATATTACAAAAGGCAATGGCGATCCTAATGATAAATCGGCAATCCGTTTGCGTGGTGTAATATCTTTGGAAGGAAGTTCTACTCCTTTGGTGCTGATTGACGGTATTGAAGGCGATTTGAATACTGTAGCTCCTGAAAATATTGAATCAATAGATGTGTTGAAAGATGCGTCGGCAGCGGCAATTTATGGAACCCGTGGTGCAAATGGTGTCATTATCATTACGACTAAGTCCGGGAAAAGAGATGAAAAATGTGCTGTGACATACTCCGGCTATGCTTCAATCTCTAATTTTGCAAATAAATTGGATTTTATGACGGCTGATGATGTTCGCAGTGGACTCACGGGCTTTAAGGATTTAGGCTCAGATACGGATTGGGTTGATGCAATTTCACGTACAGCATTTACTCATAATCACAATTTCAATATAACCGGTGGAAGCAAGACAACTACTTATTCGGCAGACTTTTCTTATCGTAATGCGGAAGGAGTTATTCTAGATACCTATAATAAAGAAATGAAGATGAAGATGAACGTATCTCATTGGATGATGAATGATATGTTGAAAGTCAGCTTTGATTTACAGAAATCATGGCATAAAAACAGTGTAACGAATGCAAGCAGCGGAAATGATACATCCAATATATATCATCAGGCTCTTATCCGTAATCCGACAGCACCTATAAAGAATGAAGACGGGAGTTGGAACGAAGATTTTTCGGCAAGTTACTATTATAATCCTGTAGAAATCATTAAGGAACTCGATGGAGAATACAAGACTGAGGATACCCGTATGACAGGGAATATTACTTTCGAACCGATCAAAGGATGGCAGACAAATTTGATGTTAGGTACTTCACGTTATAATACCCATACTTCAACTTTCTATACTTCGGATTATTATTCAAGTGCAATTAACAGCTATGCTGGACAGGCATCTCATAATTATGGTTATGGAAAGAATGATAACCTAGAACTTACGTCTAAGTATAATAAGATGATAGGTTTGCATCGTTTTGATATCTTGGCAGGTTATAGCTATCAATATAATGAATACGAAGGCTTTTATGCCTATAATCGCAATTTCCCTACTGATTTCTTCAAATATAACAATTTGAGTACAGGAACAGCATTGAAGGATGGTGAAGCTAGTATGACAAGCTACAAGAATGATAACACACTTGTTGGTTTTTTTGGTCGTATCAGTTACGGATATGCCAATAAATACAATGCGTTGATAAGTGTACGTCGTGAGGGCTCCTCAAAATTCGGTGACAATCATAAGTGGGGTACTTTCCCGTCTGCATCATTGGGATGGACCATCAGCAATGAAGAGTTTATGAAACCCGTAACATGGGTGAATAATTTAAAACTGCGTTTTGGTTTTGGTGTTACCGGAGTCATTCCTAACGAATCTTATATCTCTCTGACGAAATATAACTACGGTTCCAGTTATTATTATGCAAATGGCAAATGGAAAGCCGGCTTGGATATAGCTTCTAATCCGAACCCTGATTTAAAATGGGAAAAGTCAACAGAGTACAATATCGGTCTGGATTTTAGTCTCTTGGGTGATCGGTTGGGCGGTTCAATTGATGTATATCATAAGAAAACATCAGATTTGTTGTGGGAATATACAGTACCGACACCTCCTAATTTATATTCGACAACGATGGCAAATGTAGGACAGATAAGAAATCAGGGTATTGAACTTGTTATCAATGCAGTGCCTGTTCGTACCAAAGATTTTGAGTGGAAGTCTACCTTTACGGCATCACACAATGAAAATAAATTATTGAGTTTATCAAATGATTTGTATGAAACTGATAATTTCGTTGATATGGGTGAGATGGATGGAATTTCAATTCCAACACACCGTATGGAGGTAGGAAAGTCTGTGGATAAATTCTTCGGCTTGAAATCTGTAGGCGTTTCAGAGAACGGAAAATTCATGATTGAAAATCCCAAGACTGGAGAAGCCGAAGAATTTCAGGCAGTCATGAATACCAATGAAGATTATCATCAGTATTTAGGACATGGTCTTCCTAATTTCTATCTGGGTTGGAACAATACATTCCGTTATAAGGGTTTTGATTTGAGTATGCAGCTTACCAGTCAGTTAGGTTTCCAAATTTTGAATGAAAATCGTTGTCTATATGAAAACAATACGTATGCATTCAATCGTTTAAGATCTGTTCTGAAAGCGCCTTATGGTGGACAGTATACTTTGTCATCGGCTCAGCAGAAGACAATAGTAAGCTATTATTTGGAGGACGGTGATTTTGTCAAAATGACCAATTTGACATTAGGTTATACTTTCCCGTTGAAACAGAATAAATACGTAAGTGGCATTCGCGCTTATGTTTCCGGTGATAACTTGTTCTGTATTACTGGATATGACGGATTGGATCCTGAACTTTCTAATGCTACTATCGGATATTTTGGTAGTGATTATCACGACAAATATCCTACGGTACGTTCGTTTACATTTGGTGTTAATGTAACCTTCTAAAAAACTTGATATGATGAAAAAGATAATTTACAAGACAATAATGGCATCCATTGCAGGTACTTTCATGCTTTCATTCAGTGGATGTACGGATTTGGATGAGACTATATATAGTCAGATAGCTTCCGAAAAATATGAATTTACGACAGAAGATGCAGCCAGTATGTTTTCTCCCGTTTATAGCAATCTGCGTAGCTTGTACTGGGGATGGAATGGCTATTGTGATATTCAGGACGAGTCATCCGATTTATGGTGTACTCCGTTTAGAATAGGAGTAGGCTGGGGTACTATTTATATCTCTTTGCACAAGCATGAATTTCATGGAGCAATAGGACATTTTAATACAGAATGGAAATATGCATATAGAGGAATTACGGCATGTAATAAACTACTAGCCGATGATGCGGTAAAAGCTTCAGCAAAATCAGTTAGTCAGTTGAGAGGTTACAGGGCTTTGTATTATTATGTTCTGTTTGATTTGTTCCGTAATATTCCGTTGGATACAACGTATGTACACCCGGACGGATGGTCTCCTACTCAGGCTAAACCAAAAGAATCATGGGATTATATAATGTCTGAATTAAATGATATCAAAGGTAAGTGTGGTTCCGACAACGGCTTTGGTCAGATAAATGATGCTACAGTCAATATGATTCTGGCAAAAATGTATTTGAATCACGAGGCATGGTTCCGTGATGGTGATACTTCATATTATGGCAAAGCTATTGATGAGGTGAACGAAATTATCAAATCGGGTAAGTATTCTTTAGCTTCCGACTATTCTTCGAATTTTGTTGATGATATATCTTCAAGCAAAGAAATAATTTTTGGCATTCCGTTTGAATATAAGTATGCTTCCGGTAATTATTATGCCAATAAATGGATGAACACAGCCGGTAGAGCAACATGGGGATTTAATGGTTGGGCAACTGGCGGTAGTGCCTGTATCACTCAGTTTCTAGATACCTATGATACAGATGACAGCCGTTTGAAACAATGTTGGATTTGGGGACAGCAATATGATACGAGCAATAATGCAATCACCACAAGTGACGGACCTCTGGTATATGCACGTGATGTCCGCAGTATAGATGGATGCTATCCTATGGAAGGTGCACGTTTGACAAAGTATAAGATTTATTCCGGTAATTACGGTACATCTTACGATGATGTTCCATTCTTCCGTTATGCTGATGCACTGATGATAAAGGCAGAATGTCTGCTTCGCTTAGGTGGTTACAAGGGTGAGACTGAACAGGATGCTGCGGATTTGGTGACTAAGGTTCGTTCTCGTGATTTTACTGCAAATCCGTCAAAGGCAACACGTACGGTAGCCCAGTTGAAAGGTGGCAGTTGCTATGCATACGGCTATCGTGAGAATAAGGCAAAGAAAGGTGAAACAGATAATTGGGTAACAACATCCGAAGGTGGTGCTGACATTCAATTGGGTGGCTTGCTGGATGATTTGGCTTGGGAATTTGTTGCAGAGCATCATCGTCGTCAAGATTTAATTCGTTTTACAATGGCGAATGGACAGAATGTTTTCAATGGAAAATCTTGGTTCTGCAAAAAGGCAAGCACAGATCTGACAGATCATCATTTAGATATTTATCCTATTTACCATACTTTTTTGGAAGGTAATAAGAATCTAGTACAAAATCCTGGTTATTAATGGATAAGACTAAATGAAGAATGAAGTTGAGGGTGGCATCTTTGTTTTGTCACCCTCATTTTATATTTTTATTGGGAATTATGCCGCAATCATAAAAAGGGTAAAGATGAAAAAGATATTATTGTTAATGCTGCCGCTTTTCATAGCAAGTTTGGCAAGAGCTCAAAAGAATATCTCCATGGAGGGTTATCCCATTAGTCCGGTTCCTTTTACTTCCGTGAAGGTTACTGATCATTTCTGGGGGGAAAGGCTGGAGGCCAGTAGAAAGGTAACGATTCCTTTGGCTTTCAGCAAATGTGAAGAAACCGGGCGATATGAGAATTTTGTGAAGGCAGCTCATCCGAGTGATAATTACAAAGTAGGAGGATATACTTTCGACGATACGGATGTTTATAAAACAATTGAAGGTGCTAGTTATTCTCTACAAACATTTCCAAACAGAAAGTTGGAAAGGTATATCGACAGTGTACTTACAATTGTGGGTGCAGCTCAAGAATCTGATGGATATTTGTATACAGCCCGCACGATGAATCCTAGACATCCGCATGAATGGTCTGGCAGCAGGCGCTGGGAGAAAGAAGAGGTCTTGAGTCATGAACTATATAATCTCGGACATATGATTGAAGGGGCTGTTGCCCATTATCAGGCAACGGGAAAAAGTACATTTTTGAATATTGCCATTAAATATGCTGATTGTGTTTGTCGGGAAATAGGAAGTAAAGTAGGACAGACGATAGTTGTTCCCGGGCACCAGATTGCTGAAATGGCTCTTTGTAAATTATACCTCGTAACAAGGAATAAAAAATACTTGGATGAGGCTAAATTTTTTCTTGATAATCGGGGCTTTACAGACCATAAAGATGAATACAACCAATCTCATAAACCGGTTGTGGAACAAGATGAAGCGGTTGGGCATGCCGTCCGTGCAGCTTATATGTATTCCGGGATGGCCGATGTGGCAGCTTTGACGGGCGATAAATCTTATATAAATGCCATAGATAAGATTTGGAAGAATATTGTTGGGAAAAAACTGTATATTACAGGAGGAATAGGTTCTACCAATAATGGCGAAGCATTCGGCGCTAATTATGAATTGCCTAACATGTCTGCCTATTGTGAAACTTGCGCAGCCATCGGAAATGTGTATATGAACTACCGTTTGTTCTTGCTTCATGGAGAAAGTAAATATTATGATGTATTGGAAAGAACACTTTATAATGGACTGATATCCGGAGTTTCATTAGATGGAGGTTCCTTTTTCTATCCAAATCCGTTGGAATCAATGGGACAACATCATCGGCAACCTTGGTTTGGGTGTGCTTGTTGCCCTTCCAATATAGCTCGTTTTATTCCTTCATTGCCTGGGTATGTATATGCCGTGAAAGACAAGGACGTTTATGTAAATCTCTTTATGTCAAATACGTCTGACATAAAGGTCGCAGGAGAAAGAATCACCTTGAAACAGACAACGGATTATCCCTGGAATGGGAAAATTTCAATTGATATAATGAAAACGGGAACATCTCAATTCAATTTGATGATACGTGTACCGGGTTGGGTACAAGGGCAGGTGATTCCGAGTGATCTTTATCGGTATGCTGATGGAAAACATTTGGATTATACTCTCAAAGTGAATGGCCAATTGTGGAAATCCGGAGAGCTTAAAAATGGTTATGCAGTCATTTGCCGCAAATGGAAGGCGGGTGACAAGGTTGATGTCAATTTCAATATGGAGCCTCGTATTGTCAAAGCCAATTCAAAGGTGGAGGCAGATTATGGACGTATTGCTATAGAGTGTGGTCCAATTGTTTATTGTGCGGAGTGGCCTGATAATGATTTCAATATACGTAGTATGATTGTGAATCGTCATCCTGGTTTTGAGGTAATTTCACGAAAGGACTTGCTATACAATATCAATCAAATTAGAACCGATGCGCAGGTATTGAGCTTTAATGACCAAGGGAAACTGGAAGTCAAGGATGTGAAACTTACACTGATTCCTTATTATGCTTGGAATCATCGCGGTGCCGGTAATATGATGGTATGGCTTCCTTTTGATCTTGGAACAACAACACCTGTTATTCCGCCTACTATGGCCTCCATGAGTAAATTGAACGCCTCACACAAAACCGCTTCGCTGTGTGCTGTCAATGACGGATTGATACCCCAAAGTATCAATGACAGATCTGTTCCGTACTTTCATTGGTGGCCGGCTAAGAATTCAACAGAATGGATAACTTATGAATTACCTCAGGCCATGAAAATATCCCGTTCTTCTGTATATTGGTATGATGATGCGCCTTGGGGCGATTGTCGTGTTCCATTTTCATGGAATCTTTATTATAAAGACAACACTACCGGACAATGGCAGACAGTGAAAGGGGCGGATTCTTTTGGTATTGAGAAGAATCAGGAGAATGAGGTTAGTTTTGATGCTGTATATACAAAATGTATGAAATTGGAAGTCATACAACCAAAAGATAATTCTTGTGGTTTATATGAATGGATAATTAAATGACTTTGTTCTTTTAGATGAAAATGATAATAGATATTTTTTAATTGGATTAAAGAATGCCGTAAAGTTAAATAATGCAAAATGTCTATTTTCTAATCACTTGAAACCCAATAATGGTTACCTTTTGGTAAGTATCTTACATTTGCGTATCTACTTGTTTGATATCCAATGATATGCTAACTTTGAAATCAAATTAATGACAATTAAAAAGAAACAGGTATGAAAACAATTAAGAAAATTGCAGAAGGTGTCAACTATACGGCTGTAAGTGTAGGTAAAATGGATGAGTTGCGTGAACACAAGTTGGTCTTGGGACCGGGTATGGAAATGGAAGGCAAGGTCTTCACGGGTCAGGCTTTGAAAGCAACAGGTGCAGAAATGTCTTTCCAGTATTTGGAAGCCGGTGAGGATAGCGGTTTCCTTCATACTCACAAGACTCACGAAGAACTTTACATTATTGTCAAAGGTGAGGGTGAATATCAAGTAGATGGAGAAATATTTCCTATATCGGAAGGCTCCATTGTTCGTGTGGCTCCAGCAGGGCGGCGTGCTTTGCGAAATACGAGTAAAGTCCCCATGGTGATGATATGTATCCAGTACAAGGCTGATTCTTTTGGTGATGACGATTCTCCTATGACAGATGGGAATATGCTTAAGGACAAATTGAGTTGGTAATTTCCTTTTAAAGAAAAAAAGACCGGTTGCTTCCCAAAAGAGGTAGCCGGTCTTTTTTATATACAGAAAATATGTCTTATTTTTGCATCAGTAAAGAATCGATGAATAATGGAATCTATTTTTTTCGCTCCATTGCAAGGATATACGGATGCTGCTTATCGTAATGCTCATGCTCGTAACTTTCGCGGTATCGAGACTTATTACACCCCTTTTGTTCGATTGGAGAAGGGAGAAGTAAGAACTCGTGATCTTCGTGACATATTGCCTGAAAACAATCAGGATACTTGTGTCTGTCCACAGATGATTGCAGGTAACGTTGATGAATTTCATGCTTTGATGAAGGTTATTCTTCCTCTTGGCTACAGGGATGTAGATTTGAACTTCGGATGTCCATTTCCATTGCTTGTAAGAAAGCAGAAAGGTTGTGGTATTCTTCCTTTTCCCGAGAAAGTGGGAATCTTGCTGGATGCTATAAAAGATTACCCAGACATACATTTTTCTGTCAAAATGAGACTTGGACAAGAAAATGTTGAAGAATGTCTGAATTTGCTTCCGATGCTTAACCGAACTTTATTGCAACATATCACAATGCATCCCCGATTAGGAATTCAGCAATACAAGGGTGAGGTAGATATGGAAGCTTTCCAACGCTTCTATGAGAATTGTGATCATCCTGTGATTTATAACGGAAACCTGAAAACACCAGAGGAAATTGCTTATATAGAAGAAAAGTTTCCTCATCTGAAAGGTGTGATGATAGGCAGAGGTTTGCTTGCAAATCCTGCTCTTGCCGAAGAGTACAAGTACGAACATATTTTATCTTTTGAAGAAAGATTGGAGCGTATCTTGCTGATGCATGATGAAATATTCAGGTTGTACGAAGCACGTTTACAAGGTGAAACACAACTCTTGGGAAAGATGCATGCATTTTGGGAATATCTTATTCCACAGTTGGAAAAGAAAATTTACAAGAAGATTATGAAGAGTTCCAAATTATGTAATTATATCGATGCCATAGAAAAATTGAAAAATTATTAATACAGGCACAAATACATTTTCAAAGCATATTAGTTAAAAAGAATTAAAAATTAATGTATCAATCCCTTTAAAAAACATTTTGAATTGTATTACTCGAAATTGATTAAAAATCGGAAGATGGTAATACAAGAATTACATATTATAAATCTTTTGCAGAAGTATCTTAAGAATCAATGCAATGAAGAGGAATTGAGAATCTTGTTGGAATGGCTCAAATCTACGGAAGATTATAAGTCCTTTGATGTAGTTGATGAAGCTTTGAGAACTGAAGTTGAAAAAATGGTTTTTACTTCGGATGATAAGCATTTGAAAGAATTACATGCAGAGGTTTCTGTTTTGTTGGAAAAAGCTAGGGCAAAGGAATTGTTTGCTCTTAAAAAGAACAGAAATAATAGAAATATATGGAGTGTTGTTGCAGCAGTCGCCGTCTTGATTGGTATATTTTGGGGAATGGGGCACTTGTTACATTCAAAATCAGATAAAGTAGTCTCTTATAAAGTTATTGTTGCTTTACGAGGAGAGAGAAAAGTCTTAACTCTGCCTGATGGAAGCAGATTGACTTTGAATTCCGAAAGCAAGGTGTATATTCCGGACAATTTCAATGTAAAGAATAGAAGTCTGAAAATGACAGGAGAAGTTTTTTTTCAGGTGACACATAATGAAAAGAAGCCTTTTGTGGTGATGAGTAATGGTGCAGTGGTTGAAGATTTAGGAACTTCTTTTAATGTAAAATCCTACAAAGAAGACGAAGATATGAGCGTGACTGTGTCTACCGGGAAAGTCCGTGTGAACATTCAGAATCAGGATCTCCAACTGGCTCTTTCACCAAACGAACATCTTATTGTTAATCGTAAGAACGGTGCCGTTACCAAGGAAAAACTATCTGATAACAATTATAATGAATGGATGAAAGGTGTTTTATATTTTAACAATACTCCAATCGAAGAAGTAATTAGAACAATCAACAGAGTATATAATTCAGATTTGGTTTTGGAAAAGAATAATGTCGATATGAAAATAAGCGGCAAACATGACAATAAGAATCTTCATGCTGTTGTAGAGGCTGTATGCTTTGCTACCGGATTGAAGACTAGGAAAGAAAATAATAAAATAATTTTATATTAGAAATTAACCTAAGAATAGTTTAACCTTAAAAAAATAAATAGCCTATGATATAAGAAAGAAACTTCAAAAAAGCAGTAGCGATTGTGCTTCACTACTGCTCTTACATCAGACCTTTCATATTACAATTTGCGTTTGTAATGTGATGGTTCATTTACAACGTGTTATTAACGATTATCCTACAAAAGTATGAATAATAAATTAAATCTAACTAAGAAAATATCAATTATCCATTCCTTGTTAACGGTTTTTGTGCTCTCAGTTTGTTTTCAAACAGTTTTTATACAAAAAGCAGATGCTCAAACAACCAAAGAAAAAAATTACACTTATGTAGCAAAGAATGTAGCGGTTGATGATGCTTTACAGCAAATCAGCAAAATAACAGGTTTTTATTTCTTTTACAATGCATCGGAACTTAAGAATCTGAAAAAAATCAGTATTGAAATCAGAAAAGGTACCATTGATGATTTCTTAAGCAAACTAACTCAGGAAACAGGCCTTTTTTTCAAAAAGATAGACAATACCATCTCAGTAAGTCGTAGTAAGGAGGAATTAGCTCAAAGTTCAGTTCCATCAAGAGTTCTTACGGGTACTATTTTAGATGAAAAAGGGCAGCCCTTGATTGGTGCCAATGTGCATGTCAGTGGTTCTAAGGAAGGTGCTATCACAGATATCGACGGGCGCTTTTCTTTGAAAGTTCCCGAAAAAGGACTTCTTACATTTTCTTATATCGGCTACCAAAGTAAAACTATGGTAATAGGAAAAGAGAATAATATGTCAGTAACTTTGGCGGAGGATACCCAAGCCTTGGATGAAGTAGTAGTCATCGGTTATGGTGTGGTTCGTAAGAGTGACTTAACGGGATCAGTAGGAAGTGTAAAGGCCAGTGCTATAGAAAAAATGCCTGTGGCACGAATAGACCAAGCTATTCAAGGACGTATCAGCGGTGTTCAAATCACATCATTGAATGGAGCCCCAGGAGCATCTACAACGATTCGTGTTCGTGGAGGTAATTCTATCAATGCAGGTAACGAACCACTATATGTTATTGACGGAGTGATAGGTGCCGGTGACTTAAATACAATCAACCCTTCAGATATTGAATCAATTGAAGTTTTGAAGGATGCCTCTTCCACTGCTATCTATGGATCTCGTGGTGCTAATGGAGTTATTTTAATAACAACAAAAAGAGGAGAAGGAGTAGATGGTGTTAAGTTGTCATACAATGGTTATTATGGAATTCAATCAATAGCTAAGAAATTGGACCTTTTGAATGGACAAGAGGCTGCACAATTTCAAAATGACTTTGCTTCTTATTTCGGTAACCCGGCTCCTTTCAAGGATTTGACAGCTATAAGCAATACGGATTGGCAAGATTATATCTTTAGGTCAAATGTTCCGGTTACAGATCATAACCTGAATATTTCAAGGGCAACAAAAGATGGAAACTATTTTCTGTCACTTAACTATTATAATCAGCAAGGTACAATGTACAAATCTAACTTTGAACGTTATCAGATTCGTTTTAATGTAGATCAGAATATTGGAAAATATATCAAAATTGGAGCAACTTTGACAGCTTCTCTTTCCAATCGTGAAAATCCGATGTTGGGAGGAGTGGATTTGCTCCCTACAGCTCCTGTTTATAAAGAAGACGGTTCTTATTTTTCAATTAACCAGGTTAGCGGAAACGTTTATGATAACCCTATGGCTCAGAGAAATGGCATGCAAGATAAAACCAGAACATGGAGAGGCTTGGGAAATATCTATGGCCAGTTGACTCTTTTCAAGGATTTGAGTTTAAAGACATCATTTGGATTTGATGCCATTAATACGAAACAGAATATTTATTATTCATTGAATTTACCTTCTCGCGTGTTTAATAAAACCGGTGGTTATGCATCTGTAGGAACAACATTTCCAATTACCTATCAGAATGAAAATACTTTAACGTATCATCATACTTTTGGAGATCATTTTGTTTCAGCAGTTGCCGGTTATACTTGGCAGAAATATACTTATGAAAGATTAAGCGGGGCAGCAAGCGGGTTTAAAAATGATGTTACTACTTACCATGCTATTCAAACAGGAACACCAACTACCCGTGATATACAGACAGGGGAAAGTTCGTGGGGACTTATGTCGTATCTTTTCCGCGTAAATTATTCTTATAAGAACCGATATAATATGACTGTATCAGGACGTGAGGATGGATCTTCAAGATTGGCTAAAGGTAACAAATGGGCGTTTTTCCCATCTGTAGCTGTAGCTTGGAATGCATCTGAAGAAAAATTTATTCAGGATTTGAATGTGTTCTCTAGATTAAAAATAAGAGCAACTTATGGTACATCAGGCAGTCAGTCCATTAATCCTTATTCCATTATCGATAAACTGCAGAGCGGTTCTACAGTTATAGGAAACCAAGAAGTGATTACTTTTGTTCCTGCAAGTTCTGCTAATAAAAATTTAGGATGGGAAAAAACCAAACAACTTGATTTGGGTCTTGAAGCTGGTTTCTTTAACGGACGATTGAATGTAGAAATTGATTACTATCATAAAAAGACAAGTGATTTATTGTTATCGAGAGAATTGCCATACCAGACAGGTTTCAGTTCCATTCTGGAAAATATTGGATCTTTGAAGAACGACGGTTTTGAAATTACGGTGAACTCAACAAATATTAAAACAAAAGATTTCACTTGGTCCACTAATTTCTCTATTTCAAAAAATATTAATAAAATATTGAATCTTGGCGGTCAGGACTATATAGAGAATGGACGTGGTTCACGCTTGATTGTCGGCGAATCAATCGGTTCATTCTGGGGTGTAAAATATTTAGGAACCTGGAAAGAATCGGAAATAGCAGGAACAAATCATAAAGCCGGTGACCCTAAATTGGAAGATTTGGATAACAATGGAATAATTAATATTCTTGATGGACAAATAATAGGCAATTCAGAACCTAAATTTTATGGAGGTGTTGGTAATGATTTGACTTATAAAGATTGGACATTAAGCATGTTTTTTGACTACAGCTATGGTAACAAAATCTATGATTTGTCAGGACGTTTGATGGAAACAGGGTTGAATACGAATGTTTATGGCAGGAATAGAGACCGTTGGAGTGAGACTAATCCGAATGGATGGTTGCCGAGAGCCGGAAGTGCATACAGGAATATTATGGATACTTATGCAGGAGGTGAATATAACGGAGGTTGCAGTTTATATGTTCATAATGGTTCTTATCTTAGACTGAAGAACATTAATTTACAATATAATGTTCCTCTTCGCAACAAGAACATCTTAAAGTCTCTTCAGATATATGGAACAGTTTCTAATCTGTTTACTTTGACTAGTTACATGGGATATTCTCCAGATGCAAGTGCTTATTCCGATGCTACACACCGTGGCTTCGACAGCAATGTTTATCCGCAAAGCAGAACCTATCTGCTAGGAGTAAAAGCTCAGTTTTAACAATTAAACGAAAAATATATATGAAAAAGATTTATATAGCTTTATTGACATTAATGGCGTTGACTCTCAATTCTTGTAGTAATATATTGGATGAGAATCCCAAAGGATTCGTATCTCCACAAAATTTCTTTACTACTGAGGATGAAGTTACTTCTGCCCTTTATGGTGTGTATGGAAAATTGCACGATATGAATATAGGAGATTATCAGAGAATTTTTCTTGCAGATATTGGTGTGGACGAAATGATTACACGCCAACAGCCTCGAATTGATGTGTATCAGTATTATACCATGGAAGCACCAACCGTTGATTATTCGGGTATGTGGGAAAGTTATTATACTGCAATTGGATCTGCTAATATGGTTATAGACAGAACAAATGCATCCAGCCTTAGTGATGCATTTAAAAATAAAATTATGGGTGAGGCACGTTTTGTGCGTGCATTCTTGTATTATAGTTTAACTCTGATATGGGGAGATGTTCCAATGTGGACAAAAGAGTTGGATGTCAATGAAGTGTCTGCATTACCACGTACTTCTAAAGCAGATGTAATCGCTCAAGTAATTAATGATTTGGAATTTGCATCTGCAAATCTTCCTGCAACTTGGGATTCTTCTAGTAAAGGTCGTGCAACATCATGGGCAGCCAAAGCTCTTTTGGCTCGTGTTTGCATTTTGAACGATCAATGGCAGAAAGCATATGACAATGCTTCAGATGTAATTAAAAATTCACCACATAAATTATTGGCAAACTATAATGATGTATTCTATTGGAAAAATAAGTTCAATGCTGAATTGATCTTTGTCATTCCTTGTTTAAAGGATGTAAGTGGCAGTTTGATTCATTCTTTTACAAATCCAAGAGGAAGAGATGAAGCCAGTAAATTTACTGCAGCCTTGGCAGCAGGTAAAAAAGCTATTCGTCCGGATGGAACTGAGGTGACTTCTACAACTCAGTTGTTTCAAGGATGGGGTATGTATAGTACGTCAAAAGGACTGTTGGCTTCATATGAAAACGGAGACAAGAGAAAGGAAATTATGGATTGGAGTGGATTGAAAATGAGTGACGGTACTTTTATCAGCTTTAGTGGCGGTGATGGTGGAGGTTCTGGTCATTATACTCTGAAATGGATTGCATTTGATGAATCGGCAAATAATGGCGGACGTGATCTTCATCAGCTTCGATTGGGTGAGATTTATATTATTCTTGCTGAAGCCGCTAATGAACTTGGAAAAACTGCCGAAGCCATTAGTGCTTTGAATACTATCAGAGAAAGAGCTTTTGGAGATCAGCTTCATAATTATCCTACAACTCTAGGAAAAGCTGAAATTAAGAAGGCTATTGTCAATGAAAACAAATGGGAATTGGCTGGTGAAGGTGTTCGCCGTTGGTATTTGAATCATTGGGGATATGACTATCTTTATAATGCAGTTCAATCTAATAAAGTAGAGAATCCAAAGGCTGCAGCAAACATCAAGCCTAATCATGTTTTGTTCAAAATTCCTGATGCTGAATTTGTAAAGAATCCTAATCTGGGTAAGAATAATCCTGGATATTAATTATTCAGCTACATTTATTTTGAGTTTCACTTGCAATATTGCAGGTGAAACTCATTAATATATATACCCGTTGGCGGAATTAAATTAGTGCATATTTAATTTGTCCAATGGGTTTGTTA
>DAIRSI010000039.1:0-28199 GCA_036804505.1 Bacteroidaceae bacterium | reverse complement strand
GCCGTCCAGAAACACCTTTACAGATGCTTCAGACAGCATTTCAAGAATCTCACATGCATCAAAATAAGTGACCATAAAATTGCAATTAAAATAAACTTTGGTGCAAAGTTAATAAAATTCCGTGAGACTAAAGAGACTTATACGTAGAAAGTTAAACATACAACTGTATTTTCGCAGAAAATACTATAAAATGCCACCTGAAAAGCCCACTTTTCGTGCACATTTTTCCAACTAAAGCCATTTTTTCAACCTGATTGCTGAAACGACAATAAGGTTCACAATACCTGATTTTGCACCTTCAGGAACGCAGCACAAAATGATAGAAAATGAAAATTTCCGTTCATTTCCGTGTTAAGATATGTTAAGCAGATGTTTTCATTTTGGGGTTTTTGAAATTTTTGTTTCCAGTTTGTTTCTTTTGGTACTTTTTGCTTTTTGGGAGTGTTGATATTCAGCACTTTACAATTCGGAAGCAGATTCTCAAGAAGAAGATTATGATGGTCGTTGGCGCATGTATCTTCCTGATTGCAGCAGCCCAGGCATTACCTCTGTTCTTCGGTATCGGATAATGACACATAATCCGAACAACAGCAAGAAGTGAGATTGTCAATATCATTCTGGCAACGTTTATCTTCGGACAAGGAGATGACTATACTATTTTTATTACAGACGGACTGATTTCGGAATATGCCTATCGGAAAAAGATGCTGGCTTCATACAAAAACAGTGTGGCATTGTCTGCTCTCATCATGTTTGTCGGTATGGGGACCCTAATTTTTGCCCGTCATCCGGCAATGCGCTCCTTAGGAGAAGTTACCATTATCGGAATGTTTACGGTCGTATTCATGGCTTATTATTTTCCGCCGTTGATTTACAGATGGATAACCACCTCTAACGGAGAGCTTCGGGATGTTCCGCTTACTTTGCAAAGAATAGCCTATTCCTTGTTTTCCTTACTGTTCTTCCTGTTCAGCATTTATCTCATCTGGATTCCATATACTTTCATCTATTTTCACCTTGGAAAGACGACTGAAAAGAAAAGAATGCATTACCATAAACTGCTATGCAATGTATCAAAGTTTATCATATATCATGTTCCGGGAGTAAAGTTTGCCTACGAGAATCTTAGTGGAGAAAAGTTTGAAAAACCTGCAGTCATCATTTGCAACCATCAATCACATCTCGACTTGATGTGCCTCATGATGCTTACACCCCGGATGGTGATACTGACCAATGACTGGGTATGGAACAATCCTTTCTACGGAATGATTATCAAACATGCCGAATTTTATCCCGTTTCCGATGGCATTGATGCAAATCTGATGCGACTGAAAGATTTGACTGACCGAGGTTATTCTGTCGTTGTATTCCCTGAGGGCACCCGCTCGGAAGACTGCTCCATACAGAGGTTCCACCGCGGAGCTTTTTATCTGGCTGAAAAACTGCAACTCGACATACTGCCTATCTTCATTCATGGGGTGGGTCATATCTTGCCCAAAAAAGATTTCATGCTGAGAAAAGGAAGCATTTTCATGCAGATAGGCCACCGGGTATTACCTGATGACATAAATTTCGGCAATGACTTCAAACAAAAGACTTCAGGTTTTCATAAGTTCTATCAGGGACAATACGAAAAGATTTGCAGACTAAAAGAAAATACTGCCTACTATCTTCCTTATGTGAATTATAAATACATGTATAAAGGTGCCTCTATAGAATCCCATTGCAGGAAAATACTCAAACAAAGCCCTTCTTTCAAACAATATATAGAAGCCGATTATAACAATTCGAGGACCATTTGGATTATAAACAGCGGTCAAGGCACGTTCGCCTGGCTTTTTGCTCTTGTGAACAAAAACGTAGAAGTCTATGCATTCGAAGCCGATGAAGAACAATATTTGCTGTCGGCTAACGGGTCCAGGATTCCTTCCAACCTACATTTCTGCCTTTTAAAAGAAAAAAACTGCCTGTCTGAGTATCCGAAAGCAGATAAATGCTTAGCTTTGCATTCGAAAAGCCGGAAAGAAAACAACAGCTTTGAAGAATTACACCCTGAATGGATATCTGTTGAATGAACAAGAAATGCGTTATCATAGGAAGTGGACTGGGAGGTCTTTCGTGTGGCACCATACTAGCTAAGAACGGCTACGATGTTACTGTATTGGAACAAGACAACCAAATTGGAGGCTGCATGCAATGCTTTTATCGGGGAAAATCCAAATTCGAAACAGGCATGCACTTCATTGGTAGTGCAGACCAGGGACAGACACTGTCATACCTGTTCAAATATTTAGGAATAGACAAGGATATCGAGCTCAATCGCCTAGATACATCAGGATACGATATTATATCATTAGGCGGAGAACGCTTTAGGTTTGCCAATGGCAAGGAACCTTTCATAGAGCAGATGTCGGCTTATTTCCCGAAAGAGAAAGACCATTTGGCTAAATATTTCGATTTGGTAAAACGGATAGCCGGAGCATCTTCTCTCCATTCCCTTCGCTATGCGGAATCGGATATAGCCATAAGTACCGAATATCAAACGTTGAGCATCAATGAAGTATTGAACAATCTTATAGAAGATCCTACCTTACGTGACGTCTTGGTCGGAAACATCCCTCTCTATGCAGCACAAAAGAACAGGACACCCTTTTCATCACACGCATTCATCATGGATTTCTATAACCAAAGTGCTTTCCGCATCATCCACGGCAGTGACAATATAGCACATTCCTTGGCCGCTACTATACAGAATTTGGGCGGGGTTGTGCTGACGAGAAAGAAAGCGACATCCATTCTCTGTGATGAAAAACAAGCCAAAGGCGTACAAACCGACGACGGTTCTTTCTTTCCTGCCGATATCGTCATATCTGACACTCACCCCATACGCACGCTGGAAATGCTGGATACAAAAATGATCAGGCCTTTCTATCGTGAGCGTGTCAGGAGTATTCCCAATACAATTGGAAGTTTCACAGTTTATCTGAAATTCAAGCCGGATACTGTTCCTTATATCAATTCCAATTTCTATTCATATAATCAGAATTCACCTTGGGAATGTGAAAATTATGATGAAGAGTCATGGCCGAAAGGATATTTGTACATGCACCTCTGTCACAAGCATAACCCGTCTTTTGCAGAAAGCGGAGTCATCTTGTCGTACATGACCGCCAAAGATGTGGAAAAATGGAACGGAAACTCCGTGGAACAAAGAGGAGATGAATATGAAGCATTCAAGAAGTCCAAAGCTGAGAAATTACTCGGTATAGTCAAAAAAGAATTTCCTGATCTTGAAAACGGCATTGAACACTACTATACCTCTACGCCCCTAACCTATCGGGACTTTACGGGTACAGAGAACGGTTCCATGTATGGTGTCGTCAAAGATATCAATAACGGAGCCGCCTACAGGGTTTCTCACAAGACTAAAGTACCTAATTTATTTCTTACCGGCCAAAACATAAATTCACACGGTGCTTTGGGTGTCCTGGTTGGAACTATTGTAACTTGCTCGGAGCTGCTGACTTCAAAACGCATTTATGAACAGATTATTGAAGCAAACAAATGAAAGAGTCCATATTAATTATCGGTGGCGGAACAGGAGGCTTGTTCACGGGAGCCATTCTTTCTAAGGAAGGTTACAAAGTCACGATTCTTGAAAAGAATCCCATCGTTGGAGGAGGTCTACAGACATTCCGTTACAAAGGGGAAATCTTTGAAACGGGCATGCATGTTCTCGGAGGTTTTCAGAAAGGTGGCACTCTTTATAAAATATGCCGGTATCTGGATATATGGGACAAACTGGACATTCGTGAAGAAGACAAAGACTGTTTCGCCTCCATCACTTATTTGTCCGATCACAAAACCTACCGCATGGGAAGCGGAAAGGAAAACTTCATCAAAAAACTCTCAGACGAATTTCCAAATGAAAAGGAAAATATCGCATCATATATCAACGAGCTCTATTCTTTGGCTGAAGAAGTGGACCTTTTCTATCTGAGAAAAGGATGCGACCGCCTGTTCACACATTCCGATCGTTTTTTTTGGGCTGCCGACGAATTGATTGCACAATACATTAAGGACGAAAGGCTGAAAGACGTGCTTGGTTTCATGAATCCCATGTATGGAGGCGTTGCCCATCATACTCCCGCTTACATCCATGCTCTCATCAATGTACTCTATATAGATGGATCGAGCCATTTCAACGGAGGAAGCCAACAACTGGTCAAAGCATTGGAAGGGATTATAAAGAATGGCGGCGGACAAGTTCTTCCATGCAAAACCGTTACAGCTATCCATGTGGAGGATCACGCCATCAGCAAAGTCATAACCGGCGACGGATGTGAATATACAGCAGACAAGTACATCTCTGCCATCCATCCATGCGCTCTGCTCAAAGTGATTGACGAAAACGCTTTCCCGAAATCCTACCGCAACAGATTGAACGAAATACCCAATGTTTACTCAGCCTTTACGGTTTATATTGTCTTTAAGAAAGAATCTTTTCCTTTCGTCAACCATACCTGTTATTTTCAGGAAGACTATGGACTAGTATGGGGTCACGGAGACTATAACGGAGAAAACTGGCCTCGCGGCTTTATGTACTTCACTCCTGCCGAAAAGGAACAAGGACCATACGCCTCCAAAATGATTATCAACAGCATCATGAGTTTTGAAAGAGTAAGGAAGTGGGAAAACACGACTATCGGCCATCGTGGCAACGATTATCTGGAATGGAAACAGCAGCAAATGGAAAAAGTGCTGAACAGAATGGAGCAAATCTATCCCGGCTTCAAGAAGAATATCGAAAACAGTTTTGCATCATCTCCTCTTACAATAAGAGACTACTATAATGTCAAAGACGGCTCTCTCTACGGATTCCGGAAAGATTGCCGCGACATGGCTTTATCACAAGTTTCCATCTATACCAAAGTACGCAATCTGCTTCTTACCGGTCAGAACATCAACCTGCACGGAATCTGCGGAGTACCGCTCACTGCAATCAACACTGCCGAAGCCATCGTTGGTGAAAACGTGATAATAGATAAAATCAACCAATGCAGGGAAGACTGAAATGAAAATCAGATTTGCATTCATATGGATTGTAATAGCGGTTACCTGCATAAATCAGCTCGCTGCACAAGATGTCATTTCCCTTTGGAAAGGAATGAAAGGAGGCTGCCCCTTTGTTACGCTGACCCCCTATCTCCCATCCGAGGCGACAAACAGAAAAACAGCAGTAATCATCTGTCCGGGAGGAAGCTATTGCTGGCTCGATACTAAAAATGAAAACTCCACAGTAGGTAAATGGCTGCAAAAAGAAGGCTTTGCCGCATTCGTACTGAAATATCGTACCGCCGGTATTCCGGCTTATGCCACGCATTACCGTTTACTGGCTCCCAGACATCAGCATCCCAATATGATACAAGACCTGCAAAGAGCCATACAATGGATAAGAATGCACGCTTCGGAATACCATATTGATGCCCATAAGGTAGGCGTGATGGGATTCTCAGCCGGTGGCCATCTTGTCCTCATGTCCGGAACTTTTTCTCACACCGACTTTCTCTCCATGCTCAAGATAAAGACCGAAACATCCTTGCGTCCCGACTTCATTGCCGCCATATATCCTGTAGTTACTTTTTCAGATAAAAGCCTTACTCACCGCAGATCCCGTCGCGGCATTCTGGGTGAATGGAAAAAAAACAAATCCATTATGCAAGATTCTCTTTCTTTAGAAAAGCATATTCCCGACGACATGCCCCCTGTTTTCCTCGCAAATTGCCAAGACGACCCTACCGTAAAATACAGAAATTCCGTGATAATGGATTCTGCATTGACAATCAAAAGAATTCCCCATATCTACCATCAGTATAAAACCGGAGGACACGGATTCGGCTCCAATCCAAAACCGGAAACGGATGCCGCCACCTGGAAATCCGATTTCCTTGAATGGATTCATAAAATCGGCTACTAATCAATCCATTTTTACTCTCTGAAAGGCTTCCCATTTCAATATGCTGTAAAGGTAAATTATAAAAGCTCTACTGCTTATATTTTTTAACTGTACATTAAAATAAAAAAAGAGCTACTGCTTATTTTTATAACTCACGTGCAAACGCATAAACATATCAGCAATGCAGCTCCTTACAGTCAAAAAGGAGATAAAAATTGGGAATATGTCCCTTTCATATCAGATTTTGGCGTATATTTGTAATTACAATATATTTCAAGATAATGGAAAAAGACATAGAATTTCAATCTTCCGAAGATATAAAGATCTTTCAGGAGAACCTACTGCATAAAGCATTGCACTACTTACAGGAACATTCAGCATATTATCAAAGAATGTTCAGCAAATATGAAATAGATATTGACAAGATCGTCCATCTGGAAGATTTGATAAAGATACCGTTCACTGAGAAAAAGGATTTACAACTGTTCAACGATGACTTCCTTTGCTGTCCTAAAGAAAAAATCATCGATTATATCACTACATCGGGCACCTTGGGCGACCCGGTAACATTTGCCTGCACCGACAAAGATCTGGACAGACTGGCCTTCAATGAGGAAAAATCTTTTTCTTGCGCGGGACTGAAGCCTGGAAACATTTTACAGCTCATGACCACTATCGACAAAAGATTCATGGCAGGATTGGCCTATTTCCTGGGTATCCGCAAAATGGGTGCAAGTATCATACGCGTGGGTAATGGTATCCCTGAATTGCAATGGGATACTATAAAAAGAATCCTCCCGGATACCATCATGTGCGTTCCGTCCTTTATTCTGCGCCTTATCCAATATGCCGAAGACCATGACATCGACTACAAGAACAGCAGCGTGAAAAGAATTATCGGTATTGGAGAAGGATTGCGCGACCAGAATTTTAATCTGAATCTCCTGGGCAAACGAATCAAGGAAAAATGGGATGTAGAATTGTTTGCCACCTATTCATCTACCGAAATGGGAGCCACCTTTTCAGAATGTAAATACGGTTGCGGAGGACATCTCCATCCGGAACTGATTATCGTGGAAATCATCGGCGAAGACAATCTGCCTGTACCTGATGGAGAGATTGGCGAAATAGTAGTGACAACATTAGGAGTGGAAGGAATGCCGCTGCTCCGCTTCCGCACAGGTGACATGGCTGCCAAAAGAGTGGAACAATGCAAATGTGGCAGAAACTCATTTCGCCTTACCCCTTTGGTGGGAAGAAAAAACAATATGATTAAGCTGAAGGGAACCACACTTTATCCGCCTGCAATCAATGATGTTCTCGACAATACAGATTATGTAGAAAACTACGTCATCTTTGTGGAAGACAGTGATGCAGGAACAGACGAAGTAATCGTGAAACTGGGACTGAAATTTCAGCCTAAGTTCGATGCCGTAAAAGATTTGAAAGACAGATTTCGCTCACGAATCCGCGTAACGCCATTGATAGAAATCCTTCCGGCAGAAGAAATACAAAGAATAAATTTCCCCGCAAAAAGCCGTAAACCCATAAAGTTTATTGACAACAGGAAAAAATATGAAGATAAATAGTGCTCAGTTCGATGACATTCGCCCTTACTACGAGGCAGAAATCCCTGCAGCTATGCAACGAATAGCCGGCGACCATTTGTTTCCGCTTCTCTCATCGTACGTGTATCCTTCACGCCCGATAACAGAAGTGCGCCAATTGGTTCAGAATATAAGGACAATCAAAGGCTTCCAGCAGGAAGTCATGAAGAACTTCGACGAGCAGGTCATCACACGGAGTATTTCCGAATTTTCCTATGAAGGAATATCTTTGATAGACTCTGATAAAAAATATCTCTTCGTTTCCAATCACCGCGACATTGTTCTGGACTCAAGTCTGTTACAATACATTCTTTTCAAGAATGATATGGACACCACAGAAATCACCTTCGGTGCCAATCTTATGAGTACTCCTCTCATCATTGATATCGGTAAATCAAACAAGATGTTCAAGGTGGAAAGAGGCGGAAACATGAAAGACTTCTACAAAAGCCTGCTGCATCTTTCTGAATACATCCGCCATACCATCACAGTGAAACGCCAATCTATATGGATTGCTCAACGTAACGGACGAACAAAGGATGGTAATGACCTTACCGACCAAGGCGTCATCAAGATGTTCTGCATGAGTTGTCCCGACAAGAAAGTGACATCACTGGCCGAACTCGGCATAGTACCTGTTGCCGTATCCTATGAATGGGAACCGTGCGATATATTGAAAGCGTTGGAACTTTACAACAGTATCGGCACCCGATATATCAAAAAACCCGGAGAGGACCTGAACAGCATTCTCACCGGAATCTTTCAGAAAAAAGGGAAAGTACATATATCGATATGTGAACCGGTTACACAAGAAGATCTGGATTCTTTGGCCGACGTCAATGACAATGAGTATCACAGGAAGGTTGCAAACCTCATAGACGAGCGTATAAAAAGACATTACAGGCTCAGTTGCAACAACTACATTGCTCTCGATCTTCTTCATGGTGAAAACAAGTATAGTAAATTCTACACGACGGAGCAGAAAGAAGCATTTCTAAGCAATATGAAACGTTTGGAAGAATATTCGGTAGAAAAGCCGGAAGTCTTGAAAAAGATTTTTCTAAACATCTATGCCAATCCCATTACAAAAAAAATATCATAAGAAAACGGGTTGCTTCCAAATTGTAAAAGGACGCAACCCGTTTCTATATTCTAATGCACAGATTGTTTATCTGTCTGTGCTTCAGGCCCAAGCATACCGGCATCCGGCAATACTTCCATCAGATAGATGGCATCAAGGCCCCAAGTCGCAGCATCGTTAGTAGACATGGTTTTGTTTTCCACATAAGGTTCCAGGACTTCCGGTTTCTGAATAACCTGTGTTTCAGGCCTTATCCACGTTGACTGGAACTCCATCCAAGCCTGCTTTGCCAATCGGGCATCCGATTTCATATAAGCACCGTAAGCCGTGAGACGCGGAATGCGGAATCCGTTGTGACTGATTTTCTTTGCCATTTCCATGTATCGTGCCGCATGATCTGTCCACGCACTCTGCCATTCGGGAAGCTGAATCATTTCAAGCATTTCGTTCATGATTTCAAAACCTCCCATGATAGTCATCAAGTGATTCGTACTTTGCAGAGTCGTATCGCATTCACTGGTGATGATTCCTGTAGCCGGGTCATATCCCAAAGCAGTAGGACCGGTAAAGATTCTGTGTGGCAATGCGACTATACTTTTCATACCTGCTATGATTTTATCTCTGTATTTAGTATTTCCGGTACGTTCCCATTCCGTCATCCAGTTTCCCGCATAAGCCAGCCAATCAGGTCCGATACGAAGACGGGCCGGTGCCGTGCAAGGGTATTTGTCTCGAGGCTGTGCCAAACGCATAGGATCAAGTTTGTAAAGTTTCTGATCAGCATCTTTCACTTCCGTCATCAAGTCCCCACTCCGTTCATCGGCGGTGAGATAATATAAAAACCGATTCCAAGCGGCCTGACTTATTCTAGCCTCCTTGGCACCACATCCCCAATGACTTACGTTGTGACGGCTTCCCAGACCGGCATATTCGCCGATATGATAAACATCTACTTCGCAAGTATGCCTTGCCATAGCCTTGGCGAGAGTCCAAATATCACTGCGTCCGCTCCGAAGAAAACTATACCACAACCACATATCTGTACCCAGTTCGGTATTATCCCAGGCAAACCCGCCAATATCGTATCTCCACTCATGACGGATAGGATCGTAGGCATGCATGAAATCTCCATAATTCCAAAATCCATACCATCCGTTTTGTTTCACGGAAGTCTTGTAATAGTCAATATATTGATTCAGCTTGTTCTCAATATCTGCACGAAATGAATTTGAGCTATCCGGCAAACTCCATACGCCGAAAGCCCTGACCTGATGCAGGTATTCCGGAGCAGGCAATATCTGAGGAGAAGAAGCCAGATTCAATGCGGTCTTCTCAAAGTTTTCCTTTCCCTTGTATCCGGACTCAGCCTTCAACTGAAGCACATGGGTACGGCCTATTCCATAGGGAGTACTCATGCCCGGCTGGACATCTTCATAACTTGCATTCAAATCATGAGCCACATGGTCGTAATGACGCAGATCCATTGGTTCGCTTTCGGGACTCCAGAGCCAAACTGTGAGATGGGCAGTCTTTTTGCAGGCGTCCGTTACTTCAAGTGTTGTAGGATAGCTTTCCCAAAAATCTTCCAGACAAACAGACAGTCCGCCTGAAACATCACCTAGAAAAGCTGTGCCATCAGATTGATTGCCTTCAATAGTTCCAATCCAGGGGCGGTCATCGTGTGTTCTCTTACGAATGCTGAAAGCTCGAGGAGACAATTGAGAGAGCCTATAGTCATTCCAAGATGCCCAATTATGCAGTAAACCTTGATTGTATTCATCAAACTCACTTTTATCAGGAACCTTCTCTCCTCTCATCTGCATCGCCTGGAAATCACGGTTTTTATCTTTCATCAAGATTCGGCGTCCAACCAACGGTTGAACGGGCTCACTCCACACTCCACCTTCCTCATTGCTGAAAGCAATGTGACGGTTATAAAGTTCTTCACGCAAAGGGACATCAAAGACAATGCCCAATCCCTTGATAAAGTCCTTATCCTGATCACCATCAAAAACCAGGGAATGTATCAGTTTGATGTGCTCGCTTCCTGCAGAGAAATAAAGCCGGACAGTAAACGGGAGCCATTTGCGACTGGCATTGCCATGAAAACCTTCCACTTTTACAACAGTGGCAATTCTTCCGCTTCTTTCTATCGAAACTTTGGTAAGTTCGCTGGTATACGAATCCGTAGTCGTATTGCAAACCAAAGAAGCAGCACCGGCAATGGTGTGTCCTTGAAACCGCAAGCTATCAAATAGATGCTGTCCCTGTTTGGAAAGATAGGCTTTCATTACCCCGGTGTTGACAAGCAACTGCGTTTCAGTTTCTTCTATTGAGATCTGGGCATTGCCTTTCTGCTTGTTTTTTCCTTTTGAGACAAGTCCTACCTTCAGTTTCAAAGATGAGGTATTTTGAGGAATATTAGCTGAAACACCCATCCACTTGACGGAACCATCAGGCCATGAGGCCAGTTTCCAATGTTCAATTGGTACTTCTGCATTCTTATCCGTGAACAAAGAAAAATCCGTATTAGCTTTTACCAAACCTTTCTCAAAAGGAACACCCCAGGTAGAGGGAGTATCAGCACTAGGAACATTTCCTATCCAATGCAAAGGCACTGTCTGAAAATCAGGATTGACACTAGAATAATGGAATCCGGTAATCCGTACATGTGACTCTGTCGTACGAAAACCAAACCAACCCATGGAAAGAGGATTCGCGTCTCTGAAATCTACAAGGAGCTCTCCATCTATGTAATAAAGCACTCGATTCCCTTCATTATGGATTTTTACGTGATACCAATGATTAGCCTTAAGCAGATGCTCGGCATCTGTGTATTCCTTCAAGACACTTGGCCGTTTCTGATTCTTTTCAAAAGAGACATAATCACCGTCATATTTACGAAATCTTGTTGTAGTATTATTATTTCCTCCATAACCCAGATAATATGTTTGCAATGAGTAACAGCGGTTGAAGATGCCGCTTCTCCACTGACTTCTTTTCATAATATCATTGGGAGCCAGAGGATCGGAAGCCATCCAAAAACAGTTCAAGTCACTCAATCTATCGGTCGCCGTTTTCTTCACAATACAGGCATCGTATTCTATGGTGACACTGCCGTCCATCTTTTCTGTACGCCAAAGTGTAATCCCTTTTGGAGCCATCAGTTCCAACGTATCACCGGAAAATATCTTTCGAAAATCAGGTGATTCCGATTCTATTTTCCAATATTTTGAAAACTCACGTGAATTCAATCCCGAAGGAGAATTCTTTATCTGCGCCTGAAGAGGAAGAGATAGTACCAGTGGCAATGTCATTAAAAGAAGTCTATTCATTCTCTTCATATAATTTATGTGTTTCATAACTTTTCTGTATTATTTTTCAATAGGCATAAGTACAAAATGTCTCAGATAATCGGCATTCCCATACATGGTATGTTGATCGGACAAGTTCCAAAAGCCATCCTTTGAGGTAAGATTGGCATCCCAATCGATAACAGCCCAACAAAGACCGATATCATTGCCCTCTCGCAATACCGTCTGCCGGGATAATTCCGGTCCGTCAGCAGCGGCAAAATCATATGGAGTAATATAGAATTCAAAAATCAGCTTGCCGCTTTCACCCTCCTTGAAGGAATAATTGTAGGCATAATCAGCATAAGGTTTTTTCTTAAGCCATACCTGAGGGCCCCAATACATACACCAGTCTTTCCCATGAGACGGAGTGAAAATATGATAGTTCTGCGCATGGCATCCCTGGAAATTGAACCATGTTTGCCAAACATCCTTGGAAGCCGTAGGATGAAAACGGTCAATAAACGGTCCTCCGGAACAATCTCCGTCGACCACAACTTCAAAAATATCAGTACTTAATGAATTCTCTGAAAAGCGCCAGTAATTATCCGTTGCCTCATAAAGAAAATAAAGACGTTGAGTCTTTTCACTCCATCCCACCTTTACCTTCATTTTCAAGGTTGAGGCATCAGGATGTTTGTGCTTACCCTCATCTTCCTTCATGTCCTGCTCTGTAAGGGCATAACTTTCAGGAACACAATTCCAATCCTCGACATTTCCATCAATAGAAGGAATTTTATCATCTGCAAACTGAAAAACCTTATATTTTAATGTAGAAGGATAAAGTGTCGAAAGTAGGCAATCAGCATAACGTTTCCCAAGAACTATCTGTGAATCACGGCTGAAATGTGGATCCTTCATTTCGGCTCTTCTTGTCAATCCATTGGAAGAAACCATGTGACAGTTCTTGACATTCTTACATATCATGGGTAATACTTTCGTATTGAAACTATTGATGCTCGTAGAATCTCCCCAGTTCCATTGACCTATCTGTCCTACAATAACCGGTAAATCCGATATGCCCAAATCCTTTCTCAAATTATCAATCATGGTCGAAAACAGCGAAGGATAAGCCTTCAGGTCCTTTACATCTGACTCTCCCTGATGCCAGATAACAGCTTTCAATTTACCGTATTTCATAGCAGCTTTGGCTCGTGTCAAAGCATCTGCATAATAATGGGAGGGTAATCCTTTTTGCCATTCCTTTATAGAAGAACCCCCACGGGCATTTACAACCAGAAGAACTTGTCTTCCTGTCATCTGATGAATGGTCTCACCAAAAGACTCTCCCGGGCCCACCTGCTGCATGACCAACTCTTTGCGAATAGTGGAATACTTGTTAAGGGGACCGGCAGCGATCTCAGGTTTATTATTTTTATCAAGCAACCAAACGCCATCCATCGGAATGGAATCCTTGGCCGTCATATATCCCCTACCTGCCATATTGGACTGACCGATAAGCAGGTAAACATCCATGTTTTTATCCCGGGCATAAAGAATAGAACCCAGACAAAAAACAAGTGTTAAAATGAGAATTCTTTTCATTGTTCTTTATTTGTTTTCATTGGTTACTATCGTTACCTCAGCAGGCTTCTCAAATCGGATATTAGCCTTTCCTGTGACTTCATCTTTATCTATGTTTATATTTACAATTCCATAAGGAGTAGGAAACGTTCCTTTCACCCACTTTAAGTCACCCAAATGGGGATTGACAAGAATTTTCCTGCATCCCGGTTCCAGAAATTCCACCCCCATCACCTGGTGAGTCATCCAAGCAGTAGGGCCGGAAGACCATGCATGGCACAAACTATGCCGATAACCTGGATAGCAATAGGCGCCAAAATCCCCATGAATATCTTTTTTCCCGACAGGTGTCAGTTCGTCCAAACGCGCCGCATTATCCTTCCAATCAAGATTGAAATCCTCCCAGAATGTAGTGGCACCCATATCGAGCATTCCTCCCCAATATTGGCGGATAATATCCATAGCTTCCTGATATTTTCCGGCTTTGGCCAAAGCCTGTAACATATAATAACCGTAGAATGTGGAAAAGCCTTTCGGACCACCCACGGATACAACTTCTTTACAAGCCTTTTCGGCCTTCATCGTTCCGGCAATAGCCATCAAAGCCGCTGCTTGCTTCAAGTTATTAGGAGGAAGAATCCTTTTGTTCAATCGTTTTTGGGCATCAGAAGCTGTCTGTGCCATTTGAGGCAAATCCAGAAAACCAGCCAGTTTTGCGGCATCATCTAAAGCCCAACTCAACAAAGCCCGATAGCCCGATTCCACCCCCTTGGGATTCGGAGAAGAAGGCCAATCCAGAAAACGTGCAGGCGACAAGTCCTCATTGCCATCCTGATGAATCTTACTTGCTATCAAATCAACAAGTCCCTGAATATAGGCCTTATGCTTTTGAAGAAAATTCATATCACCTCCATACATGTACCACTCATAATGAATGATGAGATACCACATGGAATAGGCACTCATCCCATTCATCCAACCAGGCAAAGGATATTGTTCACATGCTTTGTCCAATGTTTTTTCCACAATTTGATGATTGCCAAAGACACACATCAAGGTGGAAATTTCGGGATGCATGTCACCTAACCAGATAAGACGGTCGCGCTTGATACCGTCCCAAAGATACTCCTGCATGTTGAGATGCACCGTATAGGCACCAGTCATCCATATTTTGTTCAACCGCTCATCGCTTGACTGGAAAGATCCCAGATAAGGTATGTCACGATAACGAAGAATAGCTCTTATTTCCTTTACATAAGTAGTGACATTAGGCTCCAGAAAATCCAGACGCACAAATCTGAACCCCGTATTTCCATATTCGCTGGAACCGTTACGGGATACGCGCAAAGTTACATCACGTGATACATGATCATTGGTAGAATAATTCACTTTCCAATCATCTTCAAGAGTCGCGCTGTTGCATTCGCCGACAGACTCTCCAAACCTAATTCGAATCTGCTGAGGCTTTCTTCTGCTACTTCCCCCTAAAACAATTTGAAGGCCTCCATGGAGTTCAAATCCGAAATCGAGTAAAACAGAAGGAATATCCGTACCCGAATGCTTCACCTCCATCATATCGCGCTTGCCCATTTCGGCTTGCCCGTCACCTTTACACAAAAGTCGGTGACTGTTTTGTATCAGTTGCCCGCCTCCGTCATTTATCCAGACAATCTTTACGGGCGAAAGATAAACTCTTGTCATCTCGTCTTTCTGAATTAATGAATCAGGTCTGTTGGCTACTATAGGTGGAATCGTATTCGAGGCCTGTATGATAACCGATACCAACATGGTCGCACATAGAAAATTAATCTTCAAAAATTTGTTTTTCATATTTGTTATTTATTTAAAGAATCATTCAAAATCCATCCATACTCTACCTTCTACGGGTGCTTTATTCAATTGCATATTTTTCTGACTGGACGGTCCCATCTGAGAAGCCGGCTGAAACTTCGCTCCTATGGGTGATATACCTTCCAGAAATCCAATATTTGTTTGAGGAAAGGCCGGTGTGGTATTGCCATTTTTCGTCCCTGCAGGATGAGGTGCTTTCAGCATCTGAAAGAACTTTCCGGCTTCATCAAAGGCAAATGTCATTCGTCCGCCGTCATCTGCAACGGAAACTATTCTACAATCCGAATGATAACCTTTGAACTCCGGATAATCCCAACTTTCGCCAGTAATCGTATTATTATAAGACTTTTTCCATAAGCCGAACTCCACGCCTTGCAAGCGATTCTTCCATACTCTGAAAGGACCATTGCCCAGCCATTCCATGGAACGCACTTGTTTTTCCGGATAATTGAATCCTATGCCCATATAGTCCACGTCTTCCTTGAGATTGTATGAATAAGACAAACATACAGGATTCCCGGGAATAAAAAGCCATTTTATCCATTGACTGTCCTCATACAGCGGCTCCACAACTAGTGTATCGGCTTGCCAACTACATTGCAGAGATTTGAATTTATTTTCATGATTCAACACAACAGGTCCGTCCGTCAAAGGATAATGATGGAGGGATGTAGATACTCCAGCCAGCAATCCATTCTGTTTGTTGAATTCATAATCTGCATTGCCAAATTTCACAAGCAATCTGTCTCCCGACTCAGTAACAACAGCCTTTTCATTTTTTATAGAAACCGAATTGTTTTTAAATAAGGAAAAAATTCTGCCGGCATTGCCCAACGGCCATTGCCATGTATAAATTTCCATTCCTTCAGGATTATAAATACGTACATTCAATATCTCATAGGATTTCCAATCTTCTTTCGGCAGTGAAAGATACCTGCGCTCCCCGGGAGATAGCGAAATGGATGGAACTTCCTTCCAAGCACCATGAGTCACCGACATTTTACTGGCATTGCAAGAAACATTATCCAATGAATAAGCAATTTTACAATCTTTCAAATCGGTAAACATATAATTATTTTCAATACTCAAACGACCGTCAAAGACTTCCGGAATCGTCAGATTATTTATTATGACAGGACTCCATATTTTTCTTATAGCATCAAAACTTCCTTCCTTCTCCCTATGAGGTCCCAAAATGCCATCAGGAGCCTCGTCACCACAAGCATCAACCTTTCCGCCCAAATCATCACGAACTACCCCTTCATCAACCAACGCCCAAATAAAACCACCTGCCGGATGACGATGTTTCATCATCGTGTTCCAAAAATCCTGTAAGCCTGCAGCGCATCCCCCGTCATACAATCCATGCATAAATTCGGTCGGAAACCTCACTTCCTGTCCGTAGAGAGTGGAATTCACTGTATAATTGAATATAGGATAATGCTTGGTATCCGTCCCTCTGAATTTTTCCCAAGGATGAATCACAAACCGATGCTGAAGATCGTACAGAGAGAAATCATCATCAACAGCACGGTTCCACCCTCCTTCATTGCCATTATCCCAAATAACAACCGACGGATGGTTACGGTCCCTTTCCACCATCTCTTTGACCAGCTTGCGTGCGACCTGTGTATCATAAGCGGACTGCCATCCGCATAATTCATCAAGGACCAATAATCCAAGAGAATCACAGACATTCAGGAAATCCACGTCAGGTGGATAATGAGAACAACGCACTGCATTCATATTCATGCTTTTCATCAATAAGGCATCGTTCAAATTGATTGCATGTGATAAAGTTCGTCCGCTTTCCGGCCAGAAGCAATGACGATTGGCTCCTTTGAATATTACACGGGCGCCATTGAGATAAAAGCCGTCGTGCTCACGGAATTCCATTGTCCGGAATCCGAATTTCTCCGTTTTGGTCTGGATTGTTTTTCCATTTTTCAGAAGAGATATTTCAGCTGTATATAAATAAGGCTTCTCCTGATTCCATAAATGGGGATTTTCCACGTTTACATCAATATCTTTCCCGATAGCAGCCTCCGAGTTCCCTTTAACTGGAACTTCATTCCCGATCCTATCTTTGACGGACAACAATACCCTGTAGTTAGATAAAGCGTTCAAGCCTTCTGTGAAAGTACGTATTCTCAGATGTCCTTGCATATCCGCATTTAGAGCAATAGAAGAAATATGCTCCATAGGAGATATTTCCAGATAAACAGGTCGATAAATACCTCCGAATATCCAGAAATCAGCAGCCCTTTCTGCATTGTTGACAGAAGCATTCGAAGAACGCTTGTCCACTTCCACTTCTAAAATATTCTTTGCTCCATACTTCAGAAGATTCGTAACATCATATGAAAAACGATAGAATGAACCTTGATGGACTTCACCGGCCGAGATTCCATTCATCTTTACGTGGGTATCAGTCATACTTCCTTCAAAGACCAGACGGACATTCTGTCCTTTCCATTCTTTTTTTATAGGAAAACGATAACTGTAGAACCCATTTTCACCTTCCGGTTCTACCTCGCCACGACCATAATGATAGGATCCGAATCCTTTGGTTTCCCAACAGGAAGGAACAGCGATCTTTCCTGTAATGCCGGCTCTGCGACCTTTCGTACAACGGAATAACCAATCTACCGTATGATCCTTGTCCGTTCCGGACAAATACACTCTCTGAGTTGTTTGTGAAAATAATGGAATAGAATATCCCATAATAACACACAAAATAATTTTGTAAATTTTATTCATAGCAATGTCTTCCAGTATATTTTTGTGTAAATTTAAAGAGAATCACACAATAGACAAAATATAACCTGATGAATTGAACATTTTTATATGATTTAGTACAATCGTCATGTATAAAGATCCTGAAATATTTTCCGATGCAGAATAATATGTGTACTTTTGAATAATTAAAATGTTAATGACAATCATGAGAAAAGCACTTTTTTTTCTAAGCATTCTTGCCTTATCCATCCTGAAACCTTATTGTATTTCAGCACAAGGCAAATTCCAAGTTAATCCCCAACAGAAAGATTCACTGATAGAAGCTTGGTTCAAACATAGGCCCAAATTATTTGTTGAACCGAACCAACCCTTGGGCAAAGGCAAAGGAATTCATCCCGGAAGAGTAGTCTGGATACACAATCCCGGAGTTGCAAAATGGGATGGAGAAACAGGATTATGGGTAGAAAACAGATGGAACAATCAAGACAAAGCAGACAAAATGATTAAAGCTGCAATAATTTTACTCACCGGAAAAAAGAATATTTCTGAGGGATGGAACGCTCTTTTCATTTATTTCAATCAAATGCATCACAAAGGTAACAAGGGCTACAATAAAGGAGAAAAAATAGCCATCAAACTAAACATGAATAATGTAATAACACATCATGATACAATCGATCTCAACTCTTCTCCTTTTGTTACATTGGCTTTAGTACGAAGCCTGGTGCATGACGGAGGTATTGCCCAGCAAGATATTTATGTATGCGAACCGAGCCGAGCCATCACAGACAGTATATACAACAAAATACACCGTGAATTTCCTGAAATTTCTTTCTATGACAATATTGGCGGAGACGGTCGCATTCGCTGTGAATACTATCCCGACCAAATACTGTATTCTGCAGACAATGGAAACCTCGCCAAAGGATTGGCCAAATGCATTGTCGATGCAGACTATCTCATTGATAGCGCCTTGTTGAAGACACATGTTGGTCCCGGTGTTACTCTCACAACAAAGAACTGGTATGGAACTACTGATATCAATATAGATTGGCACAAGAATTCTCACAGTAATTTCATGGCCGACAAAAAACACGGGAAACCGGGATACAAAACTTTCGTAGACTTCATTGCCCATAAAGATTTGGGTCAGAAATGTCTGCTTTTCTTAATCGACGGGACATACGGTTCAAGAGATGTAAATGGCAAGCCTTTCCCTAAATGGGAAAACGCTCCATTCAATCACGATTGGTGCTGTTCTATTCTTGCATCTCAGGATGAAGTTGCCATTGATGCGGTCGGGATGGACATGCTCACAGGCGAATGGCCGGAATTCGGGAGTTTCAGCTATTGCGACGAATATTTACGTGAAGCTGCGACCCTCCCGCATCCCGTGAGCGGCACTACCTATGATCCCGAGCGGGATGGTACAAGCATTACCGCTCCACTGGGACTCATGGAACATTGGAACAATCCCATTGAAAGAAAATACAAAAAACTTGATTTGATTTATGTAAAGCAATAATCTTTTTTGGAAAGTTCCTATTTGAACTTTCCAAAAAAGCACTTGTTTCTGTCGACTTTCTCATTTAGAGGTTGTATGATTGTGGAAGGTCCCAAATCAGGATTGCTCCAGGAACATAACTTATATAAGATATCCTTAGATGGTGACACCATAATGGCTTGAACAGGAGGATTCTTCTGATCGACTTTTGCTCCGTTCCATTGATTAAACCAATTGTTTATCAAAGTATTTCCATTTTTAAATCTTCGCGATGTCTGGGCGGAAGTAATACCATAATACTTTTGATTCTGAGAAAAATCGATGGACCACACTTCTTTGGAATTCCGATCAAGTTCCTTAATGAACTGACTACCGGTAACCAAAAGATTTCCATTTTTCAATTCAAAAGCAGACCATGGACTCTTTTGTAAATCAACTTGACGTAATACATGCCCTTCACAATCATATTCACGAACCATATTACCATCCATATGAGATATTAATAAGGTCCCTCTTGAAGTCAATCTGGCGTTTCTTACCTGCCCATGAACAAAATCCTTTGTCTCAATCGGAAACTCACCCAATTTCTTCAAGCTCGGTATTTCCATTATAACGACCTTTGCAGGTACTCCATTTTGTACATATACCACTTTATTCTTTCCAATAGGCTGGATAGTATGTATTTCAGTATTCTCTGGAACATGCATCTTCCATAGAATCTGATGTTGCATGTTTATTTCAAAAATACCATATTGATGAGCAACCAATATGTTACCGTCTTTCATGAGAGTAGCGTCGCTAATCTCACCTTGATTGGGTTCCATATTCTCGTATTTCCATACAATTTTGCCCTTCTTGACAATATACATTCTCAAAGCCCTACTCTCACCTGCATAAAAGAAATTCATCTTACTAATCCCTTGTTCATTCGGGTTTATACCCTCTTGTCTTGCAAAAAGCGAACAACCGAAACAAAACAATAATGCAAAAATCAATTGTGTTTTCATTGGTAAAATAATTTTGTTAGTTAGTAAAGAACTCAATTTGAATAAAAAGGGGACCCTCCTATCAAGAGAATCCCCTTGTAAACATAGATTATCAACAAATCATATCTTTGACTTTACAGTCTCGATATTTTATTTTTTATACCTATTCAATAAATAGTCTGGGATTTTAATAACACACATATTCAATGACTTTCCGTCTTGAGAAAGCATTGCCGATTGAATATGTATCTTGGTCCCATCTGCAGAAAATGTAGGATGCGGATGATCCTCAGCTGTTACTTTATGTCCGGTAGACAGAAGAATGCGTTCTCCAGTGTGGCGGTCAATAAGAAATATGTCTCTTGCGAAATCATCACCTACAGCCCAATTTCCATCACTGCTTCCATTGACATGCCAGAAGCCACTTCCGTATGGTATCTGCCCCGCTAAAGTGAATTCATGGGTACGTAAATTGATAATGGCAAGTCCGGTTGCCTTCTCTCTGGTTCCGGAAGGTCCCCATTCGGCTTCTTGTCCCGGATTGGCAGGATCATGCGTACTGACTGTATCATTGGCATTCTTAATGGGACGATGTCCCAGAATAGCAATAGCCACTTCATCTTTTGAGATAACGGCTTCATGTGTAACCCAATCATATTCAGTTTCCTTATAGATAGGTTGTAATCCAGATCCGTCGGCTTCAACCATCCAGGTTCTCTGCGGTGCCTTTCCTCCGGTTTCCCAACAAAAAATAATCTCTCCGGGTTTCCAAGGATTAGTCTGTACATGTCCTACTTGAAATGGAACAAAAACAATATCCTTTATTTCACCAGTCTTTAGATTGATTCCGGCGATACCGGAAGGACCCGCCCCCATGTGTCTGGGTCCATAATTCTCGTATATTTTGATTTTCGGATCAATCTTAGAAGCAGCATAATCCTTCCCAATCCGGAAATAGATATTGTCTTCATTAGCATCTAAAGCAATATCTCCGCCCTCAACTCCTAAATTATAAGGTAATTTTCCACAAACGCGTTCATAAGCAGAAGCCTTTTTCATCTTTCCTGATTCACTATCAGCAAAAAGTTTGGCTAAATCGGTTTCAATTATTTCATAATCCAACTTAGGACAATTATTGAAATCCATGGGTTTTCCGGCCATTGCCTTCAATTTCTTTTGTGAATCTTTATCTGCCCTTAAAAAATACATTTTCATTTCTTTGCGAGACAGCAAAATTTTTCCCATATAACCGTTTTCAGTAACTTGGACCATTTCTCCGGTTTCTTCATTGACTGCTATTGCATTGCCTTTAGCCCTATCACGTGAATTGAAAACGCACCATTTACCATCGGCTGTCCATTGGGTATGTGTTTGATATGTCTTATGATCACCCATTGGTCGCGTAGTAAGAAATTCCAGTTCAACCCCCGTAACCGGATCTTTAATCACTTTTCTCTCCGATGGAAATCGTGTTCCCAACTGAGCGGAAATGGATACCGGGATCAATAAACAAAAAATAAATAATAGTTTTTTCATGATCTGATTGTTTAAAATTGAACTCACTTTTTATTAGGCAATAAAAGCCTCGGCCTTTCGGCTGGGGCTTTTATTTATTTTAGTACAAAGATTAATATCCGTAATTCTGATAAGTAGCCTTTGCATCATCCGTCAGAAGTACTCCCTTTTCATCTGTCAACAAATCCAGGAACTGAGTCTTCGGGAATGGTTTCAATGTCATATAATTCTGGAAACTACCCTTATTCTGACCGGTCTGTCCGGTAGAACCAACCACATTATCAGCAGCCTCTCCCCACAAAGAAGAATGCGATGTAGAAGATGAACCCATCTGATTGTGCCATTGTATTCTAACAGCCTGTAAACCTGAATGGTGTACTTCCTCATAGTAAGGTCCATTTTCTTCATTGAATTCACGGGCATATTCATTGCAAATAAAATGAAGAAATCTCTGTTGAGCTGTTGTTGCAGAAGATGGATAATCCTCTAATTTTGATTTAGCTGACGAGCCATCCCAATATGTGGCATCAACCTTAATTTTAGAAAAGGCATCGGTCAATACCGTATAAGGATATTGCTGCTCTATTGAAGACAAATCCTCATGTCCAGGATAAAGACGTGCAATGACTTCGGCACGTTTATCACCTGATTTAAATGCTGCACGAGCACGTAATACATTGATATCATTGATAGCAGAAGCATAATCACCTTTACGACCATAAGCCTCAGCACGTATCAGATATGTTTCAGCCAAACGCATCACAATAGCATCACGAGTTCCGTATTCGCTATTAAAACTTGCACGGTTAGGATCATTCCATTTCTTATTTGTCGGGGATGCATCATAATAGGTATTATTCTTTAAATAATATCCATTTTCCAATCCATAGAAGGTAGAAGATGTACCATCTGATTTGACGAAAGAATAAGTATCTCCTTGAGCAACAATCTGAGGCCGATAATAATACTTTCCATTCTTTTTCATCCATCTTGCAAACAAAATAAATGGTTGTGCATCTGCTTCATCCACTTCAATTGCTGTTTCCTTCGTATTCTCCAAAAAAGCAAAAGAAAGATCACCTGCCCCCATCTTATGCTGTCCGGCAACGGCTTTTCGACCGCCCCAAGAAGTACGGTTATAGTTTGGCAGAATATTATTATTAAAATAGGCTGCTTGAGTATCTGTCCACTTATAGGTTGTATTGCTTGCATTATCATAAGCATAATAATCAAGATCATTTGCTGGAGTTGATGTTGTCCCACCCCTTAAAGCTGTCTTATATTCCAAATGGAATGTACCTTGATAGCGAGAATCGTTCACCTTATCTGTAAAAACATCATATCCCCAATCATTATTGTGAAAATGGAAACCTGATTTAGATTCATTTTCCCAAGTATAATCTGGAATTCCTTTCTTTGAATCTGGATAATCTTCCCCATACATTACAATAGCACGCATTCCGTAACGATAATTATCAGATCCATTAGCAAACAAACCAGGAAGAATTACTTCTTTACTACCTTCATTACCGTAATCAGCTACTCCGCATTTGAACAAATTATCATAATTAGTTTCCAATTGATATTTTCCACTGTTGATAACCATACTCGAATAATAAATACAGGAATCCAAATCTGCTGTTCCTTTACCCTTATAAAGCATTCCTAAATATGAATTGGCATTGCTGTTGTCTATAGAGCCATCGGAACCGCGACCATAAGTAGAAGTGCCGTAGTCGGCTCCTTGAGCGCGCTGTAAATATAACTTTGACAAGAAATTAGCAGCTGCATATTTAGTAACACGGCCAAATTCTGAATCGCCATAGGATGCGGGCAAGTGCTCTACTGCATAGCGTAAGTCGCCAATTATCATCTTATACATTTTTTCGGCTGGTACACGAGGATAATAGAATGTACTTGGGATTGAAGTCAGACTTTCTGACGTCATTGGAATATCACCAAACAAAGTTCCCAAGCTATAGAACAAGTAATCCCGGTTAAACAATAATTCGGACAAACGACGTGCTGCATAATCTGCATCACTTGCGTAAGTACCACCTGCCTTACCGCCACGAATTGCATTGATAGCCTTGTTGCAATTATCTATAATAGGATAACAGTTGATATTGAATCCTGATTGTTGTTTTGATTGAAATCCCCAAAACCAGTTTGCCCAGTTTGAACCGACATTGCCGGTAGCACTCCATTGGGAAGGAGAATATTGTATCAGGTCATTATTCCCTGAAATGAAAGAACAATCATGACCTATCTCAAACATATATGCACCCTCACAATATCCATAGCGAACACGTTCTGCATTATAAGAACTGATGACCAACTGATCCAAACCTTGTGCTGTGGTCAAATAATCCTGGGTAATGGTGGAAACCATCTTCTCGTCCAAAAAGCTGTCCGAACATGCTACAGCTGTCATTGCGGCGATACCCATCAATATATATTTCTTCATAATTAATATCTGTTTTTAAATTAGAAACCAAGTCTTACACCTAACACGAAACTGCGGGTTATACAGGTATTGTTCGTCTGACCGCCAATGTGATTGGATTTATCCCATCCTGTGACATCATCAGGGTTGATTCCGGCTTTCACCAGTTCACCACCGAAAATAAACGGATTCAATACCTGAGCATAAATCTGAGCACTCTGTGCATTGACTTTCTTCAGCCAGGATTGGGGAACCTGATAGGATAAAGCTATATTGCGAACCAAGACCATATCACCTTTCGTATAATTGCGCACACCATCATAAGTTGTTGTTCTCGTCTTAGTCGTAGGCTGTGCAAATTTGGCTCCAGTATTTGTTTCACTCCATGTGTCATTCTCAATACGACGACCCATAGTCTGAGTCAAGCCGTAATAGTAATTTCCAAAGCGGAAATAAGTAAAGAAGTTAAATGTAAAGTTTTTATAAGTGAATGTATTGTTAATACCTCCCGACCATTTCGGCGACTTGTTGTAAATAACCTTGTCATTATCATTAAATACGCCGAATCCGTTGTTCTTATATGTTATTTCCTTGCTTTGTCCATCAACGGTGACAGTCTTGGTAATCCATCCATCCTGCCCTTTCATGGAGGCATCCTGAATAAATTCCTGATCGCGAACCTTATATTGACCGGGCAAGAAAGTCAAACCATTGGCTTTGTATGCTGCCATCAATAATTTATCGTCATCTGTATTCTGCCAGATTCTGTCGTACTTGTAATCATAGAAGATATTGATTGGACTTCCAACCCACCATGGACCGGACGAATTGTATAAAGCTCCTCCAGCCAATTCTGTAATTTTCTCTTTGTTGGTAGAGAAACTCCAGTCTGTTGTCCAAGTGAAATCCTTGTTCTGGATATTGCGAGTGGTCAAGGTTACTTCAAAACCTTTGTTCTGGGTTTTTCCTACATTGTCCTTAACCTGACCGTAACCGGTAATAGCAGGCAAAGAACGGTTCATCAGCAAATCGGAAGTCTTGGCAATATAGTACTCCACGCTACCTGAAATGCGGTTATTAAACACTCCGAAATCAATACCGAAGTTTGTAGATGCTGTCTTTTCCCAACTTAAATTGGAATTAGGCATGGCATCTGTCTTTGTTCCTACAACATTGGATGTCTTACCAATACCAAATGGAATGTTTGCATAAATGGAAGTGACAGAACCTGATGTCAGATAAGGAGATATCGCTGCATTACCTGTAACACCATAACCGACACGAAGTTTCAACTGGTTCAACCAATTAATATCTTTCATGAAACTTTCCTCATTGACCTTCCATGCTAATGCTGCGGATGGGAAGAAATCCCATTTGTGACCTGAAGCCAAAACGGAAGCACCATCATAACGTCCTGTCATGGTCAACAGGTAACGGTCCATCAAAGAATAGTTTAAACGGGCCATATAGGATGCACGTGACCATGTGGAATAATTACTTCCATAGGAAGTTTTATCCTTATTGGAATCACCTAAATCATACCACATGGAAGTAGGATAAACGATTTCATAAGCACGAATATTGATACCTTCCGTACGGTAACGTTCTGCTGACTGCATTAAGGTTACGTTGAACGTATGAATCTTATTGAACGTCTTGTTGATATAAAGCATATTCTCCAAAGTCCAGGATAAATCAGTAGATTGTTCATTGTAACCTGTCTTAGGTTCAGCGAAAGCAAATCCGAATGGATTGGTCCAATTCTCACCATAATAACTTCCATATCGTGAATTACGATATTGTGCTCCTAAATTGGTCCTCCATTTGAATCCTTCCAATGGCTGCCATAACTTGCCAAAGTCCAGTTCAGCAAATGAACTGTACATAATGCTGGTGTAACGGTATTCATTAGTAGATTCATTAATATCCCTCAAAATATTGTGATGGGCATCACCATCATTACTAATCAATATAGTACCATCTTCATTGTAGGCAGGAGTCCAAGGCATCAGACTCATCGCCAAACCGTAAGAGTCCTTGGCTACACTATTATCATTATTCTTTGTTACACCATAATTCTTAATGGAATGGCTGGCATTCAATCCCATTCCGACCTTCAACCAGTTCAACGGAGTAATCTCTCCATTGATATTGGCAGAATAGCGCTTGTAATCCTGATCCTTCATCGGCACCTGCTGATCAAGGTAGGCAAGTGAAAAATAGAGTTTCGATTTGTCCGTACCTGCAGATAATGAAATCTGATGGTTCTGTGTAAAGGCTGTACGAGTGGCTAGTTTGCCCCAATCCGTACTCAACATTTTTGATGAATCATAGACAGGAACCTGATCGGCATAGCCTGCTGCTTTTTCTTCTGCTGTTGCCGCACGCAGAACAATATTGCCGTTGCTGTCATATTGATAAGCCGATTTGACTACCCTATCCATATAAGACTGGGTACCCAACCACATTGAACGGTCACGATTGGGATCCGGAGCCGTTCCGTAAGAACCCTGATAGGTTCCACCCGTAATGGCTGCCTGACGATCATAGTCCAACAACTGACCTGCATCCATATAATCCGTCATGGAATGCAGTTTGCTCCAGGTAAATGATCCGTCATAATTGATTGACGTCTTGCCTTCTTTTCCTTTCTTGGTTGTAATAAGAATGACACCATTGGCACCACGGGAACCGTAGATGGCCGTTGCGGAAGCATCCTTCAAAATTTCCATGGATTCAATGTCATTAGGATTGACATCTGCCATAGAACCTGCCGTCATAGGAATTCCATCGATTACATACAATGGCGCGTTGTCGGCAAGCAAAGAACGGTTACCTCGAATACGGATATCACCCAACTCACCCGGACGGTTATTGGTGGTGATATCGACACCGGCTGCCTTACCCTGCATAGCCTGAAGAGCGTTCTGTACAGGACGGTCTTCAATCTGTTTGCTGGTCATTCTGGCCATGGCACCTGTCAAATCACTTTTCTTCATGGTTCCATAACCTACGACAACCACTTCATCCAAAGTCTTGGTATCCTCTTTCAAAACGACTTTGAAAGAAGTTCTTCCGGATACAGAGATACTTTGAGATACATATCCAACGTAGCTGATGACTAAAGTTCCATTGCCTGGTACCCCAGTCAAATTAAACTTACCGTCAACATCGGTAATTGTACCATTGGTAGTACCTTTTACCAAAACACTGGCTCCGATAACACTATCGCCATTAGAGTCGACGACTGTTCCAGACACAGACTTATTCTGAGCAGAAGCCGCAAAGGCTAATACAGAAAAGAGAGCTAGGAAAAAGAATCGTTGGAACAACGATCCTACACTGGATTTTTTTTCATAGTCTTTCATACAATTTGTTATTAGTTATATATAAAATAAAAAATCTCTTATTTTCTAGACTTGATCTATTACGATGTTTAATGTCAACGAGCAAAAGTACGTTTTTTTGTTTTTTAGTAACGAATATTTAACATGCAATAAAATACACTTTTTGATTTTTATTATATCGTTTTTGATTTTCATATTTTCACGGATACCCTACATTTGAAGAAGATATACCATAAAAAAGGGGGTGTGTCAAAACGACTCGCCCTCTTTTCATATAAGTCAATACTCAT
>DAIRSI010000038.1:0-29470 GCA_036804505.1 Bacteroidaceae bacterium | reverse complement strand
GATTAATGAGTATTGACTTATATGAAAAGAGGGCGCGTCGTTTTGACACACCCCCATTGTATGGCTATGACCAAACATATAAAATGTAAGTAACGAAGATTAAACTTGAAACTGCCATGATTGGCTATCGTACTTACCGTAATTAACTATGTTAATCCACGTAGTTAGGTGGTGTAAGTGACCCCCCTGCCTGCATCCGTTTCAAATCCTTGCAAAATAGACTATCAATCGGTACCAAAAAGATTATCTATCTTATATGGAAAGACTATCTTTTCACTCCACGTCAATACGAAATCCGACTGCACGCAGTAATGAATTTCGAAAGTATTCCGAAGAGCGGTACGCGTTTCCTGAAGCATAAAGATATCTTTATCCGGATAATCAAATTCCGTTATGTGCAGATGCTCCACGAAGTCCACACCGTCGGTATTCATCATTTTGAATGCAGTTTCCTTGGCACACCAGTGCAGCAGCAGGCTGTCGAGCTCATGCTCGGGACGGATGTTTTGCTCCTCTTGCTGTGATACAAAGCGTTCCTTCACTTTCATCACCCGGGGGCTTCGGTATTCTATGTCCACTCCCACTTCGGCTTGAGTGCCTAAAATGATGGCCACGTAGCCCTTCGTATGTGAAATGCTGATGTGACGGCAGTCGTTCTTGAGGAAGGGCTTTCCGTTTTCCAGATGACCTATCTCCTTCTCCACTCCCAGCATGGCATGGAGCAGGACTCTTGTGGCAAGCCATTCTTTGCGCCGGCTTTCTGAATGAAACAAGCGGCTGCTGTCTTCCGCCAAGTCTTTTCCGCTTGGTATCAGAGCTGCCAGTTCATCAATGCTCTCGGTGACTTTCCAAAGTCCCGGCAACCCGCTTTCGCCCGATGGCAGTGAATGGTAAGGCATCAGGATTTCTGGTTTTCTGAAGGTTCGTCGGGATGAATGGTAACCTTTACCTTGAGGATACGGCGGTTGTCCAGTTCCAACACTTCGAAAGTGAAACGGTTGTATGTGATTTTTTCATGCAACTTGGGAAATTCGCCTTTCAGTTCCAGAAGCAGTCCTGCCAACGTATCGGCATCGCCTTGTACCTTTTCGAACTCTTCATCATCAAGTCTCAGAAGTTTGCAGAAGTCCGTAAGCAGGATTTTCGCCTCCATGATGTAAGTGTGGTCGTCGATTTTCACATATTGCTTTTCGTCGTCATCGTATTCATCGTTTATTTCTCCCACGATTTCTTCGATGATGTCTTCCATAGTGACGATGCCGCTTGTGCCGCCAAACTCATCCACCACGATGGCGATGTGTATCTTGTTGGTCTGGAACTCCCGCAGAAGGTCGTCGATCATCTTGGTTTCGGGTACGAAATAGGCCGAGCGGATGAGGGTCTGCCAGCGGAAGGCGGCTCCCTTGTTAAGATGCGGGAGCAGGTCTTTGATATAGAGAATTCCTTTTATGTTATCTATGTTGTCCGAATAGACCGGTATGCGGGAATAGTTGTTGTCCACGATGAACTTCAGCACTTCGCTGAAAGAGGCTTTCACCTCCAGAGTCATCATGTCCATGCGCGAAGTCATGATTTCCTTGGCCGTTTCTCCTCCGAAGCGGATGATGCCTTGAAGCATATTCTGCTGGTCGGATATTTCTTTCTTGTCTGTGAGTTCCAGAGCTTGTTCCAAATCGTCGACGGTAATGGACTGGTTTTCCTTGCTGATGACTTTGTTGGCAATATAAGAGGAATGGACCAGAAGATTGGACAGCGGTCTGAATATTTTCCTTAAGACAAAGATGGCAGGAGCCGCTTTCCGTGCAAACGAAAGGGTGTGCTGGGCGGAATAGATCTTCGGCATGATTTCACCGAAAAGCAACAAGAGAAAAGTAAGGACAATGGTGATACAGATAAACTCCAGAATGTGCGAATTACCGAAATTCACCACTGCGGCAAAGAAATAGTTGCAGAGCATGATGATGGTGACATTCACGAAGTTATTGGAAATGAGCACGGTGGCAAGCAGACGTTCCTGATCGTCGAGAAGAAGTCTGATTTTTTTGTCGGATGGATTTCCCTCCTTGGCAATTGTGTTCAAGTCATTGGGTGATAGAGAGAAGAAAGCAATTTCCGATGCGGAAACAAATCCGGATGCCATGAGCAGCAATCCGGCTAAAAGGATGGCAACAACAGCGCCTAAAGAAGGCTCCGTGATGGTTACGTGGTCGAAACTGTCCGCTAGTTGGGTAAAAAAAGATTCCAGGTCCAATGAAGTGTGATTAAGTTATACAATGAATGCCGACCTTCCGTTCTTTATGCAGCGGAAGGCCGACATCTGTTTTAATTTTAGAATGGCAGGTCGTTGTCCGTTTGCGCAGGAGCAGCAGGTGCTGCCGGTTGTGCTTGCGGTGCCATTTCGGGAATTGCCGGTTGGGCAGATGCATTGCCGCTTCTCGGTGTCAGCATTTCCATGCTGTCCACAACGATTTCGGTAACATAGCGCTTTATTCCGTTCTGGTCATCGTAGTTGCGGGTACGGATTTTTCCTTCTACATAGAGTTTGTCTCCCTTGTGAACGAACTTCTCGGCAGTTTCTGCCAGGCCTCTCCAAAGAACCAGATTGTGCCATTCAGTGCGTTCGGGTACCTGGGTACCGTTCTGCAAGGTGTATGCACGGTCGGACGTAGCCAGTGTGACGGTTGCAACGGCTACATGATTGTCCAAATATCTCACTTCGGGATCTTTCCCGACATTTCCTATTAAAATAACTTTATTTACTGACATAAATTTGATTTAGTGTTGTTTATCGAAGCAAAGATAAAGGATTTTATCATTTTCAGCAAACATTGGGATAAATATGTTTTAAAGTTTTTGGAGGAGCAGACTGATGAGTGCCGGTACGGCATACCGATCCATTTCGGCTGCCGGTATGCACATGAAAGGTCCCGAATCGGGACAGGTTCCGTCTTCAACTGTCATTTCGTAGAGTGTGGCAAAGATGATTCTGTGGGAAAGTACGTGCCGGATATTCCTGCAAACGCATCTCACGGAAGGATTCCCGAACGGTTGTATCCATGCTTTTTCCGACAGCTGCCGAATGAATTCATCGAATTCAAGGGCATGGTCACTTTCGATGAGAGGCAGTTCATATAGATTTTTCCAGATGTCATCGGATGTCCTTTTGTTAATATAAGTATGTTCGCCCGCGCGAACATATATGTAATTGAAATACCGGTTGCTGGTTTTTGTCTTGTGGCTTTTCACCGGCAGAACCTCTACCCTGTTCTCCCGTAAAGCGGAACAGGTATCGGAAAGCGTGCAACTTTCGCATTTCGGATTTTGGGGAGTGCACTGGATGGCACCGAAATCCATGATGGCCTGATTGTACAGAGCCGGTCGGCTCTTGTCTAGAAGTTCCTGGGCAACTGCCTGGAATTCCTTTTTCCCAAGACTGCTGTCAATGGGCGTCTCTATGCCCAGATAGCGTGCGAGGACCCGATATACATTGCCGTCAACCACTGCATAAGGCTGTCCGTAGGCAAAGGAACAAATGGCAGCAGCCGTATAGTCTCCAACCCCTTTGAGTTTTCGCACTTCTTCATGGTTTTCGGGGAATCTCCCGGCCGAAACGATTTGTTTCGCGGCTTCGTGGAGGTTTCTTGCCCTGGAATAATATCCCAGTCCCTGCCACATCTTCATCACTTCGTCCTCGGGCGCCTCGGCAAGAGACTTCACATCGGGAAATCTCTCCAAGAAACGGACATAATAATCATATCCTTGGGCAATGCGTGTCTGCTGCAGAATTATTTCCGAAATCCAGATGCGGTAAGGGTCTTTCGTGTCACGCCACGGAAGTTCTCTCTTGTTGTCGGAATACCATTGTATAATTGCTTTTTCGAACATATTTCTTGTTTCATATTTCACTCACCGTGCAAAAATAGGGAAAGATGTGCGGATTAAGATGTTTTTTTTCATTTTGTTTGAAATATATTTTTTTCACTGCAAGAAAAGCTATATATTTGCATTCCAAAAAATTAGAAAAAAGTATAACGAATAAAATCACATTAAGATGACAAAAGCAGACATTGTAAATGAGATTGCCAAGAAAACAGGCGTGGATAAACAGACGGTCTTGAAGACAGTTGAAGCATTGATGGATACTGTAAAGGATTCTTTGTCCAAGGAAGAAAATGTATATCTTCGTGGTTTCGGAAGTTTTGTTGTTAAGAAAAGAGCTCAAAAAACTGCCCGTAACATTTCTAGAAATACTACGATCATTATTCCGGAACATAACATCCCGGCCTTCAAACCTGCTAAGGCTTTTACAAATGCCTTAGAAAAATAATATCTCGATATTATTATAAGTTATTAACCATTTAAAATTTTGAAGCTATGCCAAGCGGAAAGAAGAAAAAAAGACATAAAATGTCTACTCACAAACGTAAAAAAAGACTAAGAAAGAATAGACATAAAAGTAAATAATCTTTTCTAGTCTATTGTGACTGAATAAAGAACAAACTCGAAAAGGCCGATATGTCTTGTAAAGGTTTGTTCTTTGTTTTTGATTAGTAAGAACCAATTATTAGAGAATGACCAGCGAATTAGTTGTTGACGTACAACCCAAAGATATCTCTATCGCTCTTCTTGAAGACAAGAACCTCGTGGAGTATCAGAATGAAACCCGGTCGGCTTCGTTCAATGTGGGTAACTTGTATGTAGGACGGATCAGAAAGCTGATGCCGGGTCTGAATGCATGTTTTGTCGACGTCGGCTTCGAACGTGATGCCTTTCTTCATTATTTGGATCTGGGTCCTCGATTTAACTCTTATCAAAAGTACCTTAAGCAGGTAATCAGCGACAGAAAAAAACTTTATCCGATTACAAAGGCATCTCTGCTCCCTGAACAGGAAAAGGAAGGAACCATTTCTTCCGTTCTCCAGCAAGGTCAGGAAGTAATGGTGCAAATTGTAAAGGAACCTATTTCGACAAAAGGTCCTCGACTCACTTGTGAATTGTCATTCGCAGGGCGTTTTCTGGTCCTTATACCATTCGATAACAAGGTTTCCGTTTCAACAAAAATTAAATCAGCTGCTGAAAGAGCCCGGCTGAAACAATTGTTGCAGAGCATCACTCCCAAGAATTTCGGAGTGATTGTGAGGACGGTTGCGGAAGGAAAAAGGGTTGCTGAGCTGGATGCTGAGCTGAAAGTCCTGCTTAAACATTGGGAAGACAGTATAACGAAAGTGCAAAAGGCGACGGTGATGCCTCAGTTGGTATACGAAGAAACCAGTCGCACTGTAGCTATGTTACGTGACCTGTTCAATCCTTCCTATGAGAATATATTCGTGAATGACGAATCAATATTCCAGGAAGTGAAGGATTATGTGACTCTCATCGCTCCTGACCGGGCGGAGATTGTAAAACTTTACAAAGGCCAGCTTCCCATCTTCGATAATTTCGCAATAACGAAACAGCTGAAATCCTCTTTCGGAAAAACTGTTTCCTACAAAAGAGGCGCTTATCTGATTATAGAACATACGGAGGCTCTGCATGTGGTGGACGTAAATAGCGGAAACCGCTCCAGATCCGAAAATGGTCAGGAAGCAAATGCTCTGGATGTGAATCTTGGTGCTGCCGATGAGTTGGCACGCCAATTGAGATTGCGGGATATGGGCGGAATTATCGTGGTGGATTTCATTGATATGAATCTTGCCGAAGACAGGCAGAAACTCTATGAACGCATGTGCCAAAACATGCAGAAAGACAGAGCAAAGCATAACATCCTGCCGCTAAGCAAGTTCGGACTGATGCAAATCACCCGTCAGAGAGTACGTCCTGCAATGGATGTAAAAACCGAAGAAACGTGTCCTACGTGCTTCGGATCGGGTACTATAAAATCCTCTATTCTGTTTACAGACACTTTAGAGAGTAAAATCGACTATCTGGTCAATAAGTTAGGAGTCAAAAAGTTCAAGCTGAACGTCCATCCGTATATTTATGCCTACATTTGCAAGGGGCTTGTATCCTTGAAACTGAAGTGGCAGATGAAATACGGGTTTGGTATCAAGATTATTCCGAGTCAGAAACTAGCCTTTTTGGAATACGTATTCTACGATTCCAAAGGTGAAGAAATCGACATGAAGGAAGAAATTGAAATAAAATAAACGAAAAAAGGCAACTCTCAATGAGTTGCCTTTTTTGTTGTGTGTATTTTTTGTTAGAGAATATCCAATTGCTTGAAACATTTGATTAGGATATCAACAGCTTTGTCAATCTGTTCTTTGCTATGGGTGGCCATCAAGGCAAAACGGACCAGTGTGTCTTGTGGTGCGCAAGCAGGCGGAATAACAGGATTGATGAATACGCCGTTGTCAAAAGCTAGTTTCGTAACGGTAAATGTCTTTTCCATATCGCGGACATAAAGTGGAATGATTGGTGACTGGGTATTACCGATTTCAAATCCTGCTTTGCGGAATTTGTCCAATGCATAATGGGTGATATCCCACAAATGCTCCTGACGTTCCGGGTGATTCTCAATGATGTGAAGGGCTTCGCGGGCAGCAGCTGTTGACGCCGGTGTGATGCTGGCACTGAATATGTATGTGCGGGCATTGTGACGCAGCCAGTTGATAGTTGCCTTGTCTGATGCTACGAAACCGCCGATGGATGCCAGAGACTTGCTGAAAGTCCCCATGATGATGTCGATATCGTCCGTAACACCGAAATAATCACAGACACCCCTGCCCTGCTTTCCGAATACTCCGAGCCCATGGGCTTCATCGACCATGATGCTTGCATTGTATTTCTTTTTCAAGGCGACAATTTCCTTCAAAGGGGCAACATCTCCTTCCATAGAGAATACTCCGTCAACCACAATCAGTTTGATGGCTTCCGGACGGCACTTCTGCAGTTGCTTTTCCAGATCCTCCATGTCATTGTGTTTGAACTTGAGTTGTGTGGCGAATGACAAGCGACGGCCATCTACGATGGATGCGTGGTCACGTTCGTCACAAATCAGATAATCGTCACGTCCGACTATACAGGCTATTACCCCTGAATTGACTGTGAAACCGGTGGAAAAGACCAGAGATTCGTCTTTGCCTACGAATTGGGCTAACTCTTTTTCCAATTCAACATGAATGTCGAGGGTTCCGTTCAAGAATCTTGAACCTGCACAACCTGTACCATACTTTTTCGTTGCTTCGATGGCTGCATTGATGATTTGTTCGTTGTAAGTCAATCCCATGTATGAATTTGACCCGAACATCAGGACTTTGTGTCCGTCCATATCCACCTCTGTGTCTTGTGGACTGTCAATAGTGCGAAAGTAAGGATATACGCCCTTAGCCATGAATTGCTGCGGAAGGTCGTATTTTTTTAACTTTTCTTGTAATAATCCCATATTTCTATTTTAAGAGGCTGTTTTAACCCTCTATGTTTTAAAGGTTTAATCAAATATTAAAACGTAATTGCTTTCAAAACAGGCTGCAAAGATAACAAATTATGCTATTTGTTGTACTTTTTTTGGCTAAAAATTCTTTGTTTGATGATTTTGTTTTAAAAAAGACCCGAAAGACGTTCAAAAAGTATTATTTTTGCAATCCAAATAAAGAGTAGCTGATGGTAAAAAAGAAAAATATCGTTTTTATTGTTAATCCGATATCGGGGACAACCAACAAGAAGTCGATTGTCAGGCATATAGAAGAAGGTATTGACAAAGAAAAATATAATACGATTATCAAATATACCGAATACGCGGGTCATGCTGTTAAGATTGCTGCTGATGCTGTGGCTGAAGGTGTAGATATCGTTGTTGCCATTGGTGGAGACGGCACCGTTAATGAAGTGGGACGTTCACTGATTCATTCCAATACGGCTTTGGGTATTATCCCTTGCGGTTCGGGCAATGGTCTGGCAAGGCATCTTCAGATTCCTATGGATGTGAAGGGGGCTGTGGAAGTCATAAATAAGGGCGTCACGGAATGTGTGGATTTTGGGAAAATCAATGATATCCCTTTCTTTTGCACTTGTGGTGTAGGGTTCGATGCCTTTGTGAGCTTGAAATTTGCTTCTTCCCGGAAAAGAGGTATCCTCACTTATCTGGAGAATACTTTGCGGGAATCATTGAAGTACAAACCCGATACGTACGAAATAGAAGATGAAAACGGTATGTTGCAGTACAAGGCTTTTCTGATTGCCTGTGCCAATGCCTCTCAATATGGAAATAACGTTTATATTGCCCCGCAAGCTTCCATGTGTGACGGGTTGATGGATGTAATCATTCTGCAACCGTTCACTGTTCTGGATGTTCCTGCCCTGGCTTTGCAGCTTTTTACAAAGAATATCGACAAGAGCAGCCTCATTAAAACCATCCGTTGCAAAAAGATTCATATTCGCAGGGAGCATGAAGGTGTGATTCATTATGACGGCGATCCTATCATGACAGGCAAAGAAATTGATGTGGAACTGTTCGGGAAGGGTGTGAACATCGTGGTGAACAATACGGCAGAAGGCCGTGAGACAAATTTCCTTCAGACATTTGCCGATTATTTCAATGAGTTGAATTCCATTCCGGGAAAGATGTCTATGAATAATCTCTCCATGAGTAACAAAAGGATTCTGGTGCTTAATCGCGAACTGCTTCGCAAGCTGACAAAACGCTAAATATTTAATCGTCGAGTATCATGCTGGTAGGAAAATATTGAATTTTGAGAGTATCTTGAGTAAGCTTGAGAATTTTGTAATTGCTCACTTCATTGAATGTTTTCCCGTCAGTATCTTTCTTTTTGCTGTTCACTATGATGTATTTTCCGCATGTCTTTTTCCCCACTTTATGGATGTTGAAAAATGATTCCGGGGTATCAGACAGATAATAAGTGCCTTTGGAGTCTTTATGGTTTTCTTCAAAGATAAAATCTTCTGCTAAATGTTTGTTAGAATGGTGCTTTTGTGAAATGTCAACTTTCTTCGTCGGGATTTCTATAGTCCAGATTTTATTCTGCAGTAAAGCCAGAGTATCGGCTTTCTGGGCTTTTGCAGATGCAAAGGCCAAAAGGATAAAAACTATTGAAATATAGGACTTACGATTCATTTCTTGTATTGCTTTTGTCAACATCGTGCAAATGTAATATTATTTTCATTAGATAGATGCACTTCAATTCTCAAAAAAAATAAAAGTATCTTATCGTTTTTCCAGTCGGCAATGCATGGTCCTACAGATAGAACTCTGCAACCATATTTTTGAATTCTTCGCTGTAACTGCTTTTGTCTCGTCCTATGGTGAGATGTTTTTCCACAACGGGAACCTGAGTTTTTTTGAATGAAAGAAGGATACGCTTGGGAGCAGATTCGGACGTGGTGTGTACGTATGTTCTTCTGGCTGTGTACAAGGAATGGATAAAAGCCAGATTCTCCAGTTCTTTTCCTTCAATACATGGAAGGATTACTGAGAATTCACCATTATCTTTTATCAGTTTCCGGACACAACCAAGCAGTTCGTCCAATGAAAGAGCATCAGTGTGGCGCGCTATGGCACGTTGTTGGTCCGGACATTTCAAACTGTTTTGGAAATAAGGAGGATTGCATAATATGGCATCAAAACTTTTTTCGGGACGGAATTTCCTTACATCGGCCAGCTCTATTTTTATCCGGTCTTTCCATGGTGACTTTTTTACATTCTCTGCAGCCTGTTCCGTTGCTGCAAAATCAATGTCTATACCCGTTATGTTTGCTTCGGAATTTCTTTGTGCGGCTATCAAGGCCATCAGACCTGTTCCGGTACCGATGTCGAGTATGGTTTTAGCATCGGAAACATTTGCCCATGTACCGAGCAATACTCCGTCAGTACCTACTTTCATGGCACATTGGTCGTGCCATACGGTGAACTGTTTGAAAGAAAAATACGGGTTCGACATTTTTTCGAATCAATATATGAACTATTAGTTATCATTGCATTTACTGCAAAGATAAATAAAAATAATAAAGGTCATAAATATCAGTTCATATTTCTTTATTTGCCCGAGAATGATTAATTTTGCAACCGCTTATTTTACGTTGAATAAAAGAAAAGAAAGAATTCGAATATGAAGAAGTTTGATTTTGATGATAGCATAAGATTGGGTGATGGAGGAATCTCTATGGTCGCTGATTTCTCTGGAAATGAAGAAAGTCTTTTTGAGACCGAATTAGATGATGAAATGGCCATTCTGCCACTCCGGAATATGGTTTTGTTTCCAGGAGTGCTTCTGCCTGTTTCTGTAGGGCGGGAATCTTCTTTGATTTTGGTTAAGAAAGCCGAATCCAAACATAAAAGTATAGGTGTGGTGTGTCAGAAGGACCCGAATGTGGAACGTCCTGCCGCATCCGATTTATATAAAGTTGGTACAGTAGCACGGGTGGTGAGAATTCTGGAAATGCCGGATTCTACAATTTCCGTGATACTTCAAGGCAGTTCCCGTTTTGAATTGGGCGAAATTACTGCTACAGATCCTTATCTTACAGCAAAAGTATCGAAACTCGAAGAAGCTTTTCCGCGTAAGAAAAACAAGGAGTTTGAAGCTTTAGTGGATTCTTGCAAAGACCTGGCTATCCAATATGTCCAGAAATCGGACATGATGAGAAACGAATCTTCGTTTGCTCTCAAGAACATCAACAACGATATGTTCCTGATAAATTTTATATGTTCCAATCTTCCCTTCCCTATCGAGGAAAAGCAGGATTTGCTGAAGGAGGGAAATCTTCACAAACGTGCCTTGAAACTGCTTACCGTATTGAGCCGGGAAGTGCAGTTGCAGGATATCAAGATGAATATACAGATGCGTACGCGTGAGGAAATTGACCAGCAGCAGAGGGAGTATTTCCTTCAGCAGCAAATCAAGAACATACAGGATGAACTTGGAAATTCTGCCGATCAGGATTTTGATGAATTGGAAGAGCAGGGCAAGAAAAAGAACTGGAATGACAATATAAAGAATGTATTCAATAAGGAACTGTCCAAATTGGAACGTACGAATACACAGTCGCCTGATTATAACGTTCAGCTGAATTACTTGCAGACAATGTTGAGTCTGCCATGGAATTCATATACTAAAGACAATCTGAATCTTCAGAATGCCCAGAAGGTGCTGGACAAGGACCATTATGGATTGGAGAAAGTGAAGGAAAGAATTCTGGAATATTTGTCGGTATTGAAGCTGAGAGGTGATTTAAAGTCTCCTATTATTTGTCTTTACGGACCTCCGGGAGTGGGAAAAACTTCTTTGGGAAAATCTGTGGCTGCAGCCTTGAACCGCAAGTATGTGCGTGTATCTTTAGGCGGATTGCATGATGAATCCGAAATTCGCGGTCATCGCCGTACTTATATCGGTGCTATGCCCGGACAGATAATCAAGAATATTGCCAAGGCTGGTTCTTCCAATCCGGTGTTTATTCTTGATGAAATTGACAAGGTGACTCAGGAAACCATTAATGGTGATCCGGCTTCGGCTTTGCTCGAAGTTCTTGATCCTGAGCAGAACAATACATTCCACGACAATTATCTTGATGTGGATTATGATTTGTCGAAAGTGCTCTTTATCGCAACAGCCAATAATTTGAATACCATTCCTGCACCGTTGCTGGATCGTATGGAATTGATTGAAGTAAGCGGCTATGTCACGGAAGAAAAGATAGAGATTGCCCGTCGGCATTTGATTCCTAAGGAATTCGATGCAAACGGTATGAAGGACTTTAACAAGAAAATAAAAATACCAAAAGAAACCATAACGGCTATTATTGAGGACTATACCCGCGAATCAGGAGTTCGAGAGTTGGAAAAGAAAATAGGAAAGATGTTTCGTCGTCTTGCCCGCAAATATGCCACAGACGGTGAAGGAGCTATCCCCTCTTCCATCAAGCCTGCAGATTTGAAGGATTTGCTTGGGGTTCAGGAATTCTCCCGTGACAAGTATCAGGGAAATGATTACGCTGGTGTTGTGACAGGTTTGGCCTGGACAGCGGTTGGAGGTGAAATTCTGTTTATAGAAACGAGTCTGAGTAAAGGCAAGGGAGGTAAACTTACGCTTACCGGAAACCTTGGCGATGTGATGAAAGAATCGGCTATGCTGGCTTTGGAGTATATCAAGGCCCATACCAATCTGTTGGGTATCGATTCGGATCTTTTTGACAACTGGAATATTCATATTCATGTGCCCGAAGGTGCCGTGCCTAAGGATGGACCATCTGCAGGAATTACGATAGCAACTTCATTGGCTTCCGCGCTTACTCAACGTAAGGTAAAACGGAACGTTGCCATGACGGGAGAGATTACATTGCGAGGCAAGGTGCTTCCTGTAGGTGGCATTAGAGAAAAAATATTGGCAGCTAAACGTGCCGGTATCAAGGAAATCATTTTGAGCGATGAGAACAGAAAGGATATTGGCGAGATACCCGAGTTGTATATCAAGGGTGTGGCATTCCATTTCGTGAAAGATGTAAAGGAAGTCTTTTCTTTGGCTTTGACGAATGAAAAAGTGGATGGGGCTATAGATTTTGCAATTAAAGAGGAAACCAAATGAAATTCGAACTTCAGTATACCGATTCCAAGTCGAATGCACGTGCCGGACTGATTACTACAGATCACGGGCAAATAGAGACACCCATCTTTATGCCTGTTGGAACTGTTGGTTCAGTAAAAGGTGTTCATGTGCGTGATTTAAAGGAGGATATAAAAGCTCAAATTATTTTAGGAAATACTTATCATTTGTATTTGCGTCCCGGATTGGAAATTCTGGAAGCTGCCGGCGGACTGCATAAGTTCAACAGCTGGGACCGCCCTATCTTGACTGATAGCGGAGGGTTTCAGGTCTTTTCTTTGTCGGGTATCCGAAAACTGCGTGAAGATGGTGTGGAATTTCGTTCACATATAGATGGTTCCAAGCACTTTTTTTCTCCGGAAAAAGTAATGGATGTGGAAAGAACAATAGGTGCCGATATCATGATGGCATTGGATGAATGTCCTTCTGGAACATCCGATTATGAATATGCCAGAAAATCTTTGAAGCTTACCCACAAGTGGCTCGACAGGTGTCTGACGCGTTTTAATGAAACAGAACCCAAATACGGATATAACCAATCTTTGTTTCCCATAGTTCAAGGATGCGTGTATCCTGATTTGCGTCGTGAGTCGGCCGAATTCGTTGCTTCGAAGAATTGCGATGGCAATGCCATCGGCGGATTGGCTGTAGGCGAACCTACAGAGATAATGTATGAGATGATTGAGGTGGTAAATGAAATATTGCCTAAGGAAAAACCCCGTTATCTGATGGGTGTAGGTACGCCGGCCAATATATTGGAAGGCATAGAACGTGGAGTTGATATGTTCGACTGTGTGATGCCGACCCGCAATGGACGAAATGCCATGCTTTTCACTAAACAGGGTATTATGAATATGCGTAACAAGAAGTGGGAAAACGATTTCTCTCCTATTGAGGAAGACGGTGAGTCTTTCGTCGATACGGTGTATTCGAAAGCCTACTTACGTCATTTGTTTCATGCCAATGAACTGCTGGCACTGGAGATAGGCTCGCTGCATAATCTGGCTTTCTATCTTTGGCTGGTGGGTGAAGCGCGCAAACATATTATTGCCGGTGATTTCTCTATATGGAAACCAAAGATGGTGGAGCAAGTGACAACAAGACTTTGATTGTAGAAAATGAAAAAACTATTTAAGATAAGATTGTTCAGAAAAAAGAAGAAGATTGATGCTGAAGCGGCGGAACCAAAGAAAAAGAAGAATATCTTCAAACGATTCTTTGGCTTGAAAATCTTCAGATACAAACCTATAAAAAGGCTTGACAGGTATATTATTGTCAAGTTTCTTGGCACGTATTTCTTCTCTATCGCACTGATTATCTCAATAGCCGTTGTGTTCGACTTCAATGAGAATATTGATAAGTTCATGCAGAATAAGGCTCCTGCCCATGCTATTATCTTTGATTACTACATGAACTTCATCCCATATTTTTCAAATTTGTTCAGTCCGTTGTTCGTGTTCATCGCCGTTATTTTCTTTACATCAAAACTTGCCGAGAATTCTGAGATTATAGCAATCCTCTCTTCGGGAATCAGTTTCAAAAGAATGATGCGGCCTTATATGATTTCGGCTGCACTTATTTCTGTGCTGACATTCTCTCTTGGCGGCTATGTGATACCGAAAGGAAATGCTACCCGACTGAATTTCGAAAACAAATACAAAAAGAAGAGAAAGGTGGATTATGTTCAGAATGTCCAACTGGAAGTGGATACGGGTGTGATTGCCTACATTGAGCGATATGAGGATTTCGACAAGACTGGGTATCATTTTTCTTTGGATAAATTCAGTAAGAAAAAACTGGTATCACACCTTACTGCAACCACAATCGTGTATGACTCTCTTGCTGATACCAAATACAGATGGACCGTGAAGGATTATATGATCAGGGAACTGAAGGGACGAAGGGAAAAAATCACGAAAGGTGAACGTCTGGATACTACCATTATTATGGAACCATCCGACTTCCTGATTTCAAAAGGCCAGCAGGAGACTTTGACTACACCTGGCTTGAACCAATATATCAATAAGCAGAAGCAAAGGGGATTTGCCAATATTAAGGAATTTGAGATTGAATATCATAAGCGAATAGCCATGTCATTTGCTTCATTTATCCTTACCACAATCGGAGTGTCTCTGTCATCCCGAAAGCGAAAGGGCGGAATGGGTCTGTATTTGGGAATCGGTATGGCGTTGAGCTTTTCCTACATTCTTTTCCAATCCATATCGGCGACTTTTGCCATCAATGGCAATACTCCGCCCATAATAGCTGTGTGGGTGCCCAACGTGCTATATGCAATAATTGCCATCTTCCTATATTTGAGAGCTATAAAATAAAAAATGCAGGACAAAAGTCAATGTCCTGCATTTTATTTTTTTGTTGTATCTGTCCTGTTAAGGAAGCAACCTTCGACAACTATTTTACATATATCCGAAGGTCGGAAGCTGTGATATTCTTGGCAATGATTACGCCTTTATCATTCAGCAGATAATTATTGAAACCTTTGTTGAGACGATATGTCCGAAACAAATCCGAGTTTTCACCCGTGGTTTCCACATAACAGTTTTTGGTATTGATACAGTCTTCTTTGACCGTTTCATCCAATACCGACAAGTATTCGTCGAAAGAAACCGAAATCATTTTCACCGGGATGTCCAATGTGCTGACTGCATGATTGAGACAGGCATTGTCCATTCTGGATTTGGCATCGTAGGCGGCCCAAAAACTAAGCAGCAAGTATTTGCTTTTCATGTCTTTAAGTTTGACCGTTCTGTTACTGCCGAAAGGTTTGACGACAAAGGACGGAGCCTTGTCACCAACATTTAAACCTGAAGTCGGTGTGTCTTTGTCAACGAATGATATCAAGGAACTCATTAATAATACAACAAAAATCCATTTTACATTCTTCATGTAATGCGGTTTTGGTTATTACTATCCGAGACTGTCCTAAACAGAGATTTCCACTCGGAACATTACTTATTTTTCTACTCCGGTTACCCGGAATTCAAAAACATCAGTGATGAAATCTGTTGCAAAGGTAAGTCATTTAAACCTTTCCATCCAAATATTCTTCCTAATATTTGTGTTTTATAACATAAATATAAAAGTGTTTCGAGGCTTTTTTTTTATATAAATTATTCTTTTCTCCTTAAAAGATAGGTGTTTCGCTGGAATATTGCTACTTTTGTGCCGAATATAAAGAAATGAAGAATTTATAATGGATTTTTACGAATTGGATTTGGGAGATGAGGTATTAGATGCCTTGGACGCAATGAATTTTAGCACTTGTACGCCCATACAGGAACAAACGATACCTATCTTGTTGGAAGGAAAGGATCTGATTGGTGTAGCACAAACAGGAACCGGCAAAACGGCCGCTTATCTTTTGCCTGTACTCGATAAATTGTGTCAGGGAGGTTATCCTAAGGATGCTATCAACTGTCTTATCATGTCCCCTACTCGTGAACTTGCTCAACAGATTGATCAGCAAATGGAAGGCTTTTCTTATTATATGGATGTGAGTAGCGTAGCTGTGTATGGTGGAAATGATGGTATACGTTATGAGCAGGAACGAAAAGGATTGGCGTTAGGCGCAGATGTGGTTATAGCTACCCCGGGACGTTTCATCAGCCACATGAGTCTGGAGAATGTGGATCTCTCCCATGTTTCTTTCTTTATATTGGATGAAGCAGACCGAATGCTGGACATGGGATTTTATGATGACATCATGCAAATTGTGAAGAACTTGCCAAAGAACAGACAAACCATTATGTTTTCGGCAACTATGCCTGCCAAAATCCAACAATTGGCAAATACCATTCTGAATAATCCTGTAGAAATCAAGATTGCTGTTTCCAAACCGGCCGATAAAATCATTCAGACGGCATACGTCTGCTATGAAAATCAGAAGCTTGGTATTATCTGCTCTTTGTTCAAGGATGACGTTAAATCGGAAAGGGTCCTTATATTTGCTTCTTCCAAACTGAAGGTAAAGGAAGTAGCCAGGGCTTTACAGAGATTTAAACTGAATGTTGGCGAGATGCATTCGGACCTGGATCAGGCGCAGAGAGATGATATCATGTATAAATTCAAAAATGGTCATATCAATATCCTGGTAGCAACTGATATTGTTGCCCGTGGAATAGACATTGATGATATTCGTCTTGTCATTAACTATGATGTTCCTCATGACTGTGAAGATTATGTTCACAGAATTGGACGAACGGCCCGTGCCAATCATGACGGTTGTGCCATCACTTTCATAAGTGAAAAGGAACAGGGTAAGTTTCATGCCATTGAGAGATTCATTGGTTCCGATGTCTACAAATTACCAGTCCCTGCCGAATTGGGTGCTGCACCTACTTATGAACCTAAAGAAGCGGGAAAGAAGTACGGTAAGTCAGGTCATGGCTTTTCCGGTAAAAAATCATCTTCATCCAACAACAAAGGAAATCAGAATAGAAGTAAAAAACGGAATAATTACCACAACAACAATAAGAAACCTCTTCCTCCTAAAGAAGGAAGCAATTAATCATCCGTATCCTTGTAAGTGATTTTACCATCTTTATTGATAACCATTTCAATGAGGTAACAGCTTGCTTCATCAGGTATGCACAAGCTTGCTTCGAAATGATATCCGTCTGAACTTACTTTGGTAAAGTCCATGTTTTTGAGAATGGCCGAGTTAAGGAACTGCGCCGGGATGGCACCTTTGAAATCTCGCTTTTTCACATCCTTGGAAAAAAGACAATTCGTCTGGTCGTATACACAAATGTGGATGTAATTGTCATAGTAAATGCTTTCGCTGCTTATTCCTTCATCCGTGTAGCTGGTCTTTGTGACTTTCACTTTAGTAGGATTCACATAAACATAACCGTGATATCTCTTCCCCTGATAAAAGATAATGGAATCTTTTCTGATTATTTCTCCGGAACCTGAAATTGGTTGGCTCTTTCTTGTGAAGTATAGACTGTCTGCCGGATCTTCAGATTTATAGGCTTTCACCATATCGTCTGTCATGGAATGGAACCAAAAGACATCATTGGTTCTTTTGTCTATTTTGTATGCCGTAGTTTCGTTACCGATGAGATAGATGGAGTCCTTTACTACTTTTATCTTTAAAGGTATAGCTGTACTGTCAGGATAAAATATGCTATCTCCCTGAATTTTGAATAGAACAGTTTCTGTATCTTCATCCAACCAAATACCTTGCAGGGATTTCTTTGCTTGCAAGTCTTCGGCCTGTTCGTTGTCTTCTTTGTTTTTGTTATTATTACAACTTACAGCAACAAAGATCGTGATGGTCAATAGTAGAAATAATCTTAACCTTTTCATAACGTGGACAAATGTACAAAAAAATAATAATAATGAACAACCTGTTGATAAAAAATTGGGTAATTTTTATGATGAATTTGCGATATATAATTAGAATAATGCTATTTTTGCAGTGTGAATGATTTAAGCAGACATATAGAACGTTTATTGCTGGACAATGATTGTGTGATTGTTCCCGGCTTGGGAGGCTTTATCTCTTATAATGTATCCGCAAGATATGTGAGGGAGGAAAATCTTTATTTGCCCCCGATGCGTACGATTGGTTTCAATGCACAATTGGTGTTGAATGACGGACTGCTTGTTCAATCCTATATGCAATATAACGATGTCAGTTATCCGGAAGCTTTAAGAATTTTGGAGTCCGATATTGATGACGTAAAGGATTTGTTGCAAAATGAAGGCTGTGTGGATTTCAGCGGTATTGGTCTTTTGCATTATACAATGGAAGGATCTTATAATTTCAAACCATGTGAATGCGGCATTCTCTCTCCTGCCCTTTATGGCTTGAATTCTTTTTCCATATCCGAGTTGGCGAGTGGAAAATCCGTTGATATCGCAGCTGTGAATGAGGCGCCTGTAATAAAAACGAAAGGAAAAAAATCCGAGGTGCATGAAGAACTGGAGGAGAAAGAGTTTGAGGAGAAGGATAAGCGGAATTTGACTATCAAAATAAACAGAAAGGTTCTGGATTATTCTATAGCTATTGCAGCTTCCATTGCTTTGTTTTTTGCTTTGTCCATACCTGTGAAGAATACTTACGTGAATATGGAGAACTATGCTTCTCTTTCTTATTCTTCCTTGTTCAATGATATTAAGAATAAATCTCTTGTCTTGAATGTAATAAAATCGGGAAATTTGGATAAAGTTGCGGTAAAACCTGCAACAGTGGTGGCCGAAACATCATCACATGTGCCTGATAAAATTGCTGAAACCAAGGCTGAAACGAATGTTGAGGTTAAGGAAAATGCCGAAAATCCGACTGCGGAAAAAGAGAATAAAGCAATACCTGCAATAAAACAGGAACCGGTTGCAATAGCAAAATCAAAACCGGTAGCAAAAGAAGTGGTAGAAAGTGCTCAAGGAAAGTATAAAGTCATTATAGCAAGCGTTGATTCCAGAAAAATGGCTGAATATATGGTTTCGCAAGCAACAGCCAAAGGTTATAGTGGGGCTTTCATCCTGGAGGGAAAGAAACATTTCAGGGTTGCAATCAGTGCGCATTCTACTCTGACGGAGGCTTATAATAAGATTAACCGTCTTCATAAGGATTCAGCATTTATGGATGCTTGGGTTCTCAGTCCTGAAAATTAAATCTTTATTGAATCATGAAAAGAGTCATGTGTCCTAAATGTGATAATTTCATCACTTTTGACGAGACAAAATATAGTGAAGGCCAGTCATTGGTCTTTGTTTGTGATAAATGCCAGAAACAGTTTCGTATCCGTATAGGAAAATCTCCCTTGAGGGAACTCAGGAAGAATGAGAATCCGGAAGCCGATATGAATCAAAGTGATTTTGGAAATATAGTCGTTGTGGAGAATGTATTCGGCTATAAGCAGGTTATTACTTTACAGGAAGGTGATAATATTATCGGCCGAAAGAGTAAAGGAACTGTAATAAATTGTCCCATTGAGACGTCCGATCCCAGTATGGACAGAATTCATTGCATCATTCATGTAAAGAAAGACAAGAACGGAAGTCTTAGTTATACTTTACGTGATGCTCCCAGTATAACCGGTACATTTTACATGAATTCCATTTTGGGTGACAAGGATCGGGTAAGAATGGAAGATGGAGCAATTATCACAATTGGTGCCACTACGTTGATATTGAGTATGCCTGAGGAACAAAAAAAGACGGGCTTATGAAAAAGATATTCCTGCTTTCCATTGTTTGTCTTCTGGTTTACGCATGTGGTGGACCGGCTAAAAAGAAACCATCCGGACCTCCGGAAACACAGGTCTTGATAGAGACGAATATGGGTAATATTACTGTGAAGCTGTATAATGAAACGCCCCGTCACAGGACTAATTTCCTGAAACTGGTGAAAAATGGAACATACAATGGAGTTTTGTTTCACAGAGTCATTAGTGATTTTATGATTCAAGCCGGTGATCCGGATTCCAAACACGCCTCTGATACGGCTTTTTTAGGGAATGGTAGCGTTGGATATAGAATTTCTGCTGAAATAGTTCCTAAATACTATCATAAACGTGGAGCTTTGGCTGCTGCACGCCAAGGGGATGAAGAAAATCCGAAGAGAGAATCGGACGGATCACAATTCTATATTGTGACGGGTAAGGTTTTCACATCTGAGAAACTTTTTGATATTGTAAGAGAAAAAAATGAAGAACGATATCAGGCAGTTTATGATTCTATTAAGAATACTTTGTTGAAGGATTTTGATAAGCTGAAAAAATCTGGTGATAAAGTTGCACTTATGCAGCTTCAGGATAAAATTGAGAATGAAAGAGACCAAATACTCTGCAAAGAAGTCCCGTTTGATTTGTCTCCAGAACAAAAGAGAGCATATACCACCATTGGTGGTGTTCCCCATTTGGATGGCGGATATACAGTATTTGGCGAACTTGTTTCGGGTTGGGATGTGGTCGATAAAATACAACATCAGAAAACTGATAAGAATGACCGGCCTCTTTCCAATGTGATAATAAAGAAGATGGTGATTTTGCCTCAAAATAAGAATAATGAATAGATATTTGCTTTTGATTGTTTTTTCATGTTTTGTTATGAGTTCTGCACTATCGCAAACTGTTTGGCAAGAAGATTCATTGGCTATGCGGAAAGATTCTTTACTGCAGAAAAATGACTCTTTGGTTATGTCGAGTGTGGTTTGTCCGGTTCCTAATGTTCCTCAAGAAGTCCTTTTGGATTCCATTGTTGCTAAATATAGAGGAAAAGCTGTGCTGATTGACTTTTGGGCAACATGGTGTGGTCCTTGTGTAAGAGGTATTAAAGCCATGAGACCGTTGAAGTTGGAACTGAAAGATAAGAATATCGTTTTCCTGTATATTACTAATGAGACTTCACCTTATGATTTTTGGATAGACTCGGCGTCGGAAATTATGGGGTACCATTACCGGCTTTCCAATGAACAATGGAATGTATTAATGACTAATTTTGGCTTTCAAGGTATTCCAGCCTATCTGGTTATCAACAAGGAAGGAAAAATTTACTTCAGCCATGTCGGTTATCCGGGTTACGATGCTTTACGGGACGAGTTGGAAACTGTTTTAAATGAGTGATAAGGTCATTCCTTTAACTGAAAAATATTTTTCTCATTCTGTTCCATTTCCAGCAGAATTTTCTTTTTGTCCAATCCTCCAGCATATCCTACCAGCTTCTTATTTGCACCTATTACTCTGTGGCATGGAACAATGATGCTGATGGGATTTTTATTATTGGCATTTCCTACAGCTCTAAAACCTTTAGGACAGCCTATCTGTTCTGCAATCTGTTTGTAACTTCTCACCTCGCCATAAGGAATGGTCTTAAGGGCATTCCATACCTTGTGTTGGAATTCGGTTCCTGTTTCAGGAGATATTGCCACGTTGAAGATTTTTCTTTTTCCGTCAAAATATTCTCTTAGTTCCGAAACTGTCTGTTTCAATATTCTTGCAATGTTGTGTGCATCCGACATATCATCGGAGGAATGGATTCTTAAGGCGTCTTGTTCCGGAACGTTCCGGTGGGTCATGTAACTTATTTCAGTTATGGCATCTTCTTTTTCATTACAACGGATGAGCAGACTTCCTAATCTGCATTCCATGATGATTGTATGAAATATCTTTTCTTGCATTATCTTTTTCCTTTTTTATTTTCCAAATATAGATAAAAAACATGGTTTTTTATGCTTGTAAAAAGAAAAAATCAGAATTACTTTTATTCTGATGAATTTGAATTAGTTGAATGATTTTGGCGTTTGACCGCTTGAAAAAGATTATTTGAAGTTTTCTTCGTTCCAGTTATTGGAAGATTGTAACAAAATTACAAATAACAATCCCTTGAAAATTTGTTTTGTGCTTTGAATTTGTGAGTCGCATCATTCTAAAAAAAACCGCAGTACGGAAAAGTACTGCGGTCCAGAATTCGATAAGTTGGATAATTATCTTTTATCTTTTTATTTCATATCCAAGTAAGTGATCTTGTCCATATCACCATATTCCAGGTTTTCTCCGGCCATACCCCAGATGAACATATAGTTGCTTGTTCCTGCTGCAGCATGGATGCTCCATTCCGGTGACATGACAGCTTGTTCGTTATGCAGCCAGATAAGGCGTTCTTCCTGTGGCTCTCCCATCAGATGGCAAATAGCATTACCGGCCGGAACATTGAAGTAGAAGTATGCTTCTATACGACGACTGTGAGTATGAGCCGGCATGGTGTTCCATACACTTCCGGGTTTCAGTTCTGTCAAACCCATTTGAAGTTGGTTGGTACCTCCGCCCTTTACACGCGATAGTACAGGGTTGATGAGCAGCTGATTTATGACACGATCATTGCTTTCTTCCATTTTTCCGGCTTTCAGTACGTTACATTTCACATAATCCTTTGATTTCATACCTTGGTCTGGAGTTACAAGCTGTGTGATAAATTCTTTATAAGCAGGAGCCGAATTGATATAGAATTTGGCAGGTTGAGATGGATCTTTGCTGGCAAAGGTGACATCCTTTTTTCCGCATCCTACGTATAGGGCTTCCTTGAATTTCATGTTATATTCTTTTCCATCAACTGTTACAACTCCGTCACCGCCGATATTGATTACTCCTAGTTCACGGCGGTCCAGAAAGTTCTGAGCTTTCAGAGGGTCAATGGTCTCTAGTTTCAAGACCTTGTTTACTGGCATTGCTCCACCGAAGATAAAACGGTCATACATGGAGTATGTTACATTGATTTCATCAGCTGCCATTACTTTTTCCATGACAAAAGAAGAACGTAGTCTTTGTGTGTCATATGTCTTCACATCTTTAGGATTGCAGGCAGTCTGCATCGTGTAATTCACTTGGGCTGTAGCCGTCAGGCCTGCCAGCCCCATCATCATTGCTAAAACTGTTTTTTTCATGAGACTAAATATTATGTTCATTTTTATTTTTTACAAATGCGTTTGCGGTTAAAGTACATCATACCTCCGGCTAGTATCACAAGAATGGCTGGGCCGATGATTTTGATGGAATGAGTGAGATGGAATATAACCCAGCAGAAAAGACTTGAAGCAAAGTCAAGAGCACCTCCGGAAAAACCGTCAGGAATCTTTACTGCTTTATCTGGACTTCCTTTAGCCACTGTTGCCTGATATACATCGTTGGCGGCAGAAGTGAATGATGGAGCCAGATCTGTTACAAAATACAATCCGATAACTAATGCTACGAGACCTACAATAAATGTTTTCAGTACGTTTCCTTTTGTGATGGGCAATACAACGGGGAACAAATAAAACATGCCGGCCAATGAAGCCAATGGCAGGAATTGGTTACCCGGGAGAATTACCGCGAGAAATATAGTTACAGGGATGAGCAGCAGAGAGACTACCAGAGTAGTAGGATGACCTATGACCAAGGCCGGACTCATACCAATACTCAGTCCTTCAGCATTTTTGAATTTCTTTGCAATGAGTTCGCGGGTTGCATCAGATATAGGTTTCAGTCCTTCAATAAAAAGACTTGTGATTCGAGGTATCAGTTCCATAACTGCCCCCATCTTGATTCCCAATCCAAGAATATTAGGAATACTATCAATAATGGAGCTCCAACTGTCGCAAGCCAGACATCCGATTACACATCCGATGATCACACCTAGAAATAGAGGTTCGCCCAAAAGACCGAATTTCTTTTTCATCCCGTCTGCATCAATATTCAGCTTGTCGAAACCAGGAATCATGTCCAGCAATTTATTTATTACAATAGCAAACGGAACAAAACTCTGACAGAATGGCTGGGGAATGGAGATACCTTCCATATTGTCATAAAATTTTTGGAAAGACGGTGTTGTGAGGTCCGCCATAACCAATGTAATGATATAACAGATAATGGCAGCAAAGAATCCCCACCAGATATTTCCGCTGGCAAAATATACGATAGCACCGATGAATGCAAAATGCCAGTAGTTCCATAAATCAATATTGACGGTTCTTGTGGTGCGTGTAAACAGCATGATAAGATTTATGCCAAGACAAATAGGAATAATGAAAGCTCCGACAGCCGTGTTGTAGGCAACAGAAGCAGCAGATGGCCATCCCATATCGAAGATTCCCAGCTGAAGACCATATATTTCTACCATCTTGTTCAAGACCGGTCCCATGCTTTCTGTCAGCAAAGCCGTTATGACGGATAGACCTACAAAACCTACACCTACCAGCAAGCCGCTTTTAAGTGCCTTGCTTAACTTGATTCCGATACATACGCCCAGAATCGTAAAGATAACAGGCATCATGACCGATGCCCCTAATCCAATGATATACTTAAAAACCTCTTCCATAAGCAGTTAATCAAATTTGTGTATTATATTTGGTATTAAAATTTAAATCGCAGCTAAATTACTTCTTTTTTTTCATATAGCAATTGTTTGCGCACACAATCTTTTGATTTGAATGTTTTTTTATTGGAAGAAGTATATAAAAAGAAATCCCGTCCTATCTTTTTACAATAGAACGGGATCATTTTTTCTTCTTTTTATTTATTTAAGCAATTCTTTTTCGATAATTTCCTTAAGTTGTTGTTTCGGAAGAGCGCCTTGGGTTATTTGTGGCTGACCCTTAAGCGGGATAAACAACAAGGTAGGAATACTGCGAATTCCGAATGCCCCTGCCAAATCTTCTGCCTGGTCTACATCTACTTTGTAGAAATCTACTTTTCCTGCATATTCTCCTGCAAGTTCTTCAAGCACAGGTGCCAAAGCTTTGCAAGGTCCGCACCATGTTGCAAAGAAGTCAACGATACATGGCTTGTCGCCTTCGAATTTCCATTCTTTAGGATTGGCTTCGTAGTTATATACTTTCTTTAAAAATTGATCTTTGTTTAATTGTGTAGCTTCCATCTTTTTTTCTGTTTTAGGTTCGTTACTTTGATTATTTACTGAATTTTCTTTTTTGCTTGTTGCATTGGCGCAACTGGTAAGCATAACTCCGGCAACTAATATTGCCAATTTGATTTTTGAGCTCATTTTGTTTATTATTTATTTTTTCTCTCGTTTTCTAAAATCTGAGATGCTTTCTCCCGTCAGGTTCTTGAAGAAACGGCTGAAAGATGCGGGATCTTCAAAACCCACTATTCCTGCAATTTCCTTCACGCTCTTGGTGGTATAAAGAAGCAATCTTTTGCTTTCGGCTTCTGTTCTGGACTGAATCACTTTCAGAGGAGAAGGTAATCCGTATATCATGAACAGATTGGTCAATGTCTTTGGTGATCTGTGCAACAGGTCAGCATAGTCCTGGACTTGTTTTTTCTCGCGATAATGACTGTCAACCAAAACAAAAAATTGTCTGACGATATCAAAACTATTTTCATTGTTGGATGTCACGTTATATTTTTCACGAGCCCATCTTGTATAGGTTATGATGAACTGCTTCAGCAGTAATCTCAGCATTTCTTCCTGTAAGCTGTCTTTATGCTCATACTCTTTGTTCATACATCCAAAGATACCGCTCAAGTCGCTTCGCTTCTCTTCGTCAAGGTTCAGCTTCATGATTTGTGAGGTTCCGTTGAACAAGAAACCATTACATGAAACTTCTTTATCGTGCTCGTAGATACAATAGAAATTGCTATTGAAGAGAAGTGACTTGTATTGACCTTTTATTTCAGAAAAAGTCAGGTGGTGAAGCGGCGAAAGTGTGATAGCTTCTCCTTCCTTCATATTTATTTCCACATAATCTACTTCTATGGTCAGTTCTCCGGAATCCACCGAAATGAATTTATAAAGGGAACGGTCCTTAATCATTTCCGAATGATTATGAAGTTCGTCTGTAAGGACCATTTTTCCTTTCAGGGGAGTTGACAAAATACTATTCATATAATGTAATGAATTTTATTTTTTTCTTGCTTTTAGAATTTTTTCAGCTGTGTGTGACAGCAATACAAGTGCTCCGGCCAAAATAGCGGTATCTTTGATAACCAGTCGACCAGCTCCTGTCAGTAAAGGAAAGCCGTGTTCTCCACTTCCCATATCGGGAACCCATACTTCAGGAGTGGTAACTAGGAAGGATAAGGTACCAATAGTCATGATGACACATAACACTTCACCTACCAACCCTACTTTCGGGAAAAACATTCCAAGAAAAACGAGAATGCCGATACTCATAATGAGAATTCCAAGACCGTGAGAAAATCCATAAGTGTTATTTTCCTTATGCCATTCATATTTCTTTGCATCGAACTCTCCTTCTTTGAGTTTGTACTCCTTATATTCCGGAGCCTTGTGAGTATAAAAGAAACTCATAAATGGACTGTTTGCAACAAAAGGTACAATACCTTCTGCTTCGTAGTTCCAGAATTTTAATCCGCCAATCCATACAAAGATAATCAAGATGGCCACACGGATAAGATTAAGACTCACTTTTCGCAAGGAAACTGCTTTGTCAAGCAGGGAATAAAAAATACAGCTAATTGTTTTCATGGACTTTGGTTTTAAGTATTTATTCTTTGTTATTTTTATATTGCAAAGAAACACTGTTTTACACGCGAACACAATAGCAATTTAACCAAGTATTTTAGCAGAATTTCCCGAATTTGACAAAACAGTTGCTTTTCGGGTGAAATTGTATTATTCCAACGCTTTGTTTAGTATGGCTTCAACTTCAGGTTTGAAAATGCCTCCTTCATGTACTTTTTCTCCATCCAGATAGAATGTGGGGACATAGTAATAATCATATTGGTCAGCAATATCAGCGTGAACGGTTTCTTCAATCGTTTCGATTTCTATTTCTTTGAATTTAGGATTTTCCTGTTTTAATTCATCGATGTATTTGAAAGCTTTTTTACAGAACGGACATCTTTCTTGGTAGAATAATTTTATCTTTTTCATAATGTATAATATTTTTATTGGTATAATAGCAAAAGTAATGCTTTTTCTTATTTATCCCATATATTTCTGCTTTTTTATTTCATAGGATGTATAAATACAAATCTTGCACCATTTGTGTACGATTGATCCAAGTATATGATGCCCGACAACAAAGTAGCTATGTGCTCGCATATATTCAGGCCAAGACCGGTGCCTTGTTTAAAACTATCGAGCTTTTCAAAACGCTGGAAAATTCGATCGGCCATTTCCGAAGGTATTCCGCAACCTGTGTCTGTTACCGAAAATTCAACAGCGGGGTATTCCCGGGTATATTCATTTTCGCCTTTTTGCAAATATTTATATTCCAATTTGATACAGCCTTTTTCTGTATATTTGCAAGCGTTGGTCAAAAAATTAAAGAGTAATTGTTGCAAGCGCTGTCCATCTGTTGATAAAAGCATATCTTTTTTTTCATCTTTGGGTGATACTAGTTCTGTAACTACCCCTTCCGGAACTCGGGTTTGAACGCTTCGAAGGGAAAACTCGCAAAGTTCCCTTACTGATACTTGGGTAATGTTCAGCGTATATGTTCCACTTTCGAACTTCGACAAATCCAGTATGTCATTTACCAGTGTGATGAGTAAGTCCGAATTCGTATGGATGATTGAAAGAAAGTCATTTTTCTCTTTGTCCGAAAGGGCATGTTTCATATTTCCGTTGAGAACATCATTGAATCCGACAATGGCGTTCAATGGGGTGCGAATTTCATGACTCATGTTTTGCAGGAATAGAGATTTGAGTTTGTCGGCATTTTCTGCTCTTTTCTTTTCTTCCTTGGCTTCGTTCAATGCATCGACAGCTATTTTGCGTGCTCTTTCGGCTATTTCTTTCTCTTTCTTCAATCGTTTGTTGTATTGCTTTCTGCGATAATGGAAATATCCGCTGACAAAAACAATCAGAACGATGATGAAATAGGCTGTGTAAAGCATGGTGGTTCTGTATTCATTTTCCTTTTCCAATAGCAAGGTACGGTCCTTTTGTCGGAGAGACTGAGCTCTTTCGTTATCTGCTGCTGCCATGGCTTTTTCGGTCACAGCCTTTTGCCGTTCCAATGCCAGCTGCTTGTTTCGAAGTTCCAGTCTGTTATGTTCTTCTGACATTTTAAGCATCTTTTCATGGGCCTGCAACTGTTGCACTTGCATTTGAGTATTTTTTAATTCCAATTGTTGCCTTTCTTTTTCCAGCAAACTCAGATTGGATTCTGTAGCCAAGGCTATAGCCATTTCACGATTGGAAATGGCATTGTTCTCAATTTGTTTCTGTTGGTCGAGTTTTTTATTCAGCAATGCGTTTTTATAGTCGCCCATAGCTTCGTATATTTCGCTTTTCCTTCGGTTGGTATTGGCATATTCCAATGCTTTTGCATAATTCTTCTTGCGAAAGTAATAATCGCTGAATACACTTTGATAATCACTGGCAATGGCTCCTGATAGAGTTCGCGGATTGACTGTGCTTAAGATATAGTTGGCGTAGTATTCAATGGAATCTGGTTTTGTGCCTTCTTCCATGTAATTGTTGAGTAACAAAATATATGCATTGACAGTAGATCTCGATCGAGTCCTTTTTATATATAATTTTATTTGATTCTTGGCGGCATCGTAGTCTTTTAAATTGCCGTAGCATTTAGCCAAACTGATGTATACATCGTCAATATCTTTTGTGTCATGACCCTTTTCTGAATAATCTATGGCTTTCATGTATTGTTCTTTAGCCATTTTGTAATCGTTGAGAATCATGTACATGTCACCCATTTTTCTTAATCCGTGGGATATTCCGTAATCGCTGTTTAATCTGATAGCCTCTTTTTGATAGGCTTTGACTTCCTCCAGAGCTTTGGAAAACATCTGATTATTTGCATAGTAGTTGATAAGTCTGTTCCACGGTTCGAAATAGTATTGAATGTAAGGCGTTTTGACGATGAAATCAGATACTTCTTTTTTGCTCTTTATCAGCATCTGTAAATCATTCATATAATAATAATGTAAAGGCTTCATGATTAGGGCAAGGCATTGTGCTTTCACATCGTGTTTCTTTGCTGCCATGCGAAAGAGTGTATCGGCCATATTGATGGATTTGCTGCTTCCTATATGTTTGTTTATAAGAGTCCAATATTGATATAACTTGTCATTGATTTTATATGGATTGTTTTGAGCATTGACATATAGTGGCATAACTCCACAAAAGAATATTATTAACAGAAGGATGGGCCTCCCTCCTATTTGAAATACTTTTAGTAAATAATTCTTCATCTGTCAAAAATTTTTCATTCGCAAATATATAACTATTTTTTCATTCAAAAATAAAATCAGAATAAAAAAATCGAGAAAATCATGGTTATGCGTATCATTGAATAGAAATTATGGAGAATTTGGACATTAAATTGCTATTTTAAATCTTTTAGGATGCACTGAATATTCGTTATTTTGCGTAAAATGATAAGAGATGAGAATATCAAATGAAGGGGAGTTCTAAAAATTAAATAGTTGTATTTCAGGCAATTACATTGCATATCT
>DAIRSI010000037.1:0-30376 GCA_036804505.1 Bacteroidaceae bacterium | reverse complement strand
AGTAACTGGCGGGCTGCTGCAAAAGATGTCATTTCCCCATCCAGTACTTGCTGTTCCTTTGTCTTCAGTAAATGGTCCACTGTCTCATTATTGTAGAAACTGTCACGCAAATGTTCGTTAATCGTTTCGTACATCCAGTATTTGGACTGTTCATTCCTCCTATGTGCAAAGTATCCGTTTTTCTTCACGAAATCAATATAGGAATAAACCATATCCCAAACTTCCTTTATGCCTATTGCGTAAAAGCCCGAATAGGTAAGTACCTGAGGCGTCCATCCGCTCTCTGGCATCGGGAAAAGATGCAGTGCATTCCTGAAATGAGTGGCAGCCAACTTAGCTTTATCAATATTATTGCCGTCGGCCTTATTGATAATAATTCCATCAGCCATTTCCATGATACCCCTTTTTATCCCTTGAAGTTCATCGCCCGTTCCAGCCAATTGAATCAATAGGAAAAAATCGACCATAGAATGCACGGATGTTTCGCTTTGCCCTACTCCCACGGTTTCTACGAAAATTTTATCAAATCCGGCAGCTTCACACAATACGATGGTCTCTCTAGTCTTTCTGGCTACCCCTCCCAAAGACCCTGCTGTTGGACTAGGTCTTATGAATGAATTGGGATGAACTGCCAGTTTCTCCATCCTCGTTTTATCGCCCAAGATACTTCCCTTACTGATTTCACTGCTGGGATCGATTGCAAGCACCGCCAGCTTTCCTCCATATTCCTTCAGAACATAAATTCCAAATTCATCGATTGAAGTACTCTTCCCAGCACCTGGAACCCCGCTGATACCTATGCGTACAGAATTTCCAGAAAAAGGCAGACACTTTTCTATGACTTCCTGAGCAATAGACTGATGCTCGGGACGAACGCTTTCCACCAATGTTACAGCTCGGCTAAGGATAGTAACGTCACCTTTCACGATACCTGATACGTAATCATCTACAGTAAGCTCTCTTCTTTTGGGAGGTCTGTGTAAATTCAGATAAGGATTAATGATTGATGGCTGGTCAATCCCCTCATTTACGGTCAAGCCTTTGTATTCTTTATTGTTTTCCGGATGTTCCATAATCATGATCAATTCGTTTTCGTAGAAATTATTACTTTAGGATGCACGGGATCATTTGTAATTACCAGAACGCGGGGGTTACTCCTTGCCTTCTTTAATTGTTCCGCTATCGCTGTAATCTTCATTTTGGCAGTTTCCCCTGGATTGAGAGAGCGCTTGCTAAGCTCAACATTCAAAACGGGATTGAACACCTGCACATAATTGATTTCCAATTTAGATTTACCCTCATTGGTAACCAATATAGTCTGACTGATTTTATCTTTATTATTTAATCCGCTCAAATCCAAATTATCATCCGAAAGCTTAATGATCGGAGCATTTGCCTTCTGGGTAGGAGTCATCTTGGAAAAATCAGGAAGCAGGACGGCTGATACCGTAATGGAGTTTTCCTCACCGACCTTATCACCAAGGAATCTGGCCAGATATACGGTAGTCTGAGTTAATCCCAGATTATGCAGTTCGTTGGAATCCAATGTAAAAATAATTTTTCCGGTTCTGCCTGAAGATAATGTTGCCGGCACAGCCTTCATACTCATATAGTGCGGCAAGTGCATAATGAGTGGTTGATAAACGCTTTTAGAAGTATTGACTATTTCCAGTTCCGCCGTGGGCTTCTCTCCCTTATTTGCATCTGAGAATTCAAGGTTGTTCTTGTTCATTCTGATAGCACCTACCTTGAAAGGAAAATCATTGGAATAGTTCTTTATGGATGTTGCCACCTCTCCCTGCAAGACAAGATAGATGGGTTTGGATGATGCATTGCAATAAACGCCTACAGTTTTTCTGAAATGTCCCAGCATCTTGGCATCGAATGTTGCCTTGATAGTTCCCTTCTGACCTGCAAGAATCGGTTGCTTTGTCCAATCGACAGCCGTGCATCCGCAAGAGACGGTTACATTGCTTATCACCAAAGGTTGGTCTCCTTTATTGGCCACAGTAAAATCAACCGATACCGGTTTCTTCCACAATATAGGACCAAACTCATGCAAAGTCTTGTCAAAGTCTGCTTTAGGCTGAGCTTTAAGTGATATTCCAAATGCCATTAAGACACATAATATCCATATTTTTCTTTTCATATTATTCGTTTTCATGATTTTGAACACAAAGATAAAGATTTTTCCCCTCATATTGGTAATTTTATATTATATTTGCAAAACAAAGAACTGTCTTTTGAATTTAAAACGATGTACGATTATGAAAAGAATGCAGAAATTATTTTTATTTGCTTTTTCATTGATTACTATTCTAAGCATCTATTCCTGTGACGACAGAGACGACACAGAATTCTACTTACCGGGTACCTGGTATACGGAACAGGAAATCAACTATGGCAGCTATACTTTAGGTCGCGGTACCGTCATGACGTTTAATGACAACTACCAAGGTACAATAGGAACAACGGCAAGCGGAGACTACATTGTCTTCCAGTGGAGATGGATAGACTACGGGTATGCTACTATGGAGCTGTTGTTTACCGACGGCTCAACGGCCTATATTGACGGTGCCATTGCAGGAGACTACAGATTCTCGGGTACATGGTACAACAGTTGGTCCGATTTACAATACGGAAACGGACAACCATTCTACATGAGGCGAGAACAATAAGTTCCCGCCTTTTTCTTTTCATCCCGTCCTTTCATTCCACCGTCACTTTACAACCTTCTGAATGCCCTCCGAATTCGGCAGAATAGGCACATCTCACAGAAGTCAATCCCATCTGGTATCTACCTGTCCGATTCACAAACGAATAATCTTCTATCGTACATGTCCCTTTTCGGAATGTATCAAAGAAATAGATGGTCGATGCATCTTTCACAGATTGGTAATAACCTTGTCCGTTTTGCCATCTGTAACCCGACAGGACTGATTCGGGTTCCATGCAGGCAGCCCGCTCGCTCTTCATTTCAAGAAAATCTATATCACGATCGGATGTAACGTTCAAGCGGGTTTTTACTTTCTCTCCCACATGCAACACATCGCCAGGTCTCACTTCCATCCATTGTTTCTTTCCATTCTCTGTTCTTTCCACAAACAAACGGCGGACAACCGAAACATTATTCTTCTGAGCATGCAGGTGATCCAACAATTCATAGCACTGACCATACACAGCACCCCAGCTTATTCCATTAAAGGATTTGGACACTTCTACAGAATGAACGGAGTTATCACTCAAAGACATGGACTTCTTGACGTAGCCTATTCCTGCCGATGCCTTGCCAAAATCTACAGAACTACCATCCAGCGTTATGCTGACAGGTTCATGAGATGTAATCCAAAGTTCATCCTTCTTGGGCAAAAGTGCAAACAGCACCTGAACAGTATTTAAAGGATTATCCCACATCTGAACCTGTTTCTGACGTATGAGCCACAAGGACATATCGTTCAAATAGGAATCAGTATCCGGAAAGTCCGCTTTCATGGCTGCCATGGCAGTCATGGCAGCTACCTGAGTAGGTATCCGGTAATCCATCCAGGAATAATAGGCAATATTCGTATCATAATATCTGCCCATATCCGGGGCGGATACTGAATATTCCCGCAATGACTGTACAAAAGTCTTTGCTATGTTATGTTTCCCAAAAGCATTCAGAATATAAGAAGAAAGTGATTTCCCGTAAATGGTCAGTTTCAGTGTGGACTTCGACAAACGCTCCACATAGAAGTTCTGCATGGTCTTGACTTCGGGAGTGAGTTCCCGTTCGGCCAGAACTGATGCATACAGATAATGAAGTGCTGACTCGGACGGCAATCCTTTATCCTTATTCTTCAGCATTTCCTGATATTCTTTCAAGGCAAAATGATCCAAGAATCCAAAAGCGTTGTCCAAGAGAGCCTCTATCCTTCCATCAAGGTTTCCCATCTGATGCTTTAATCTGACTAGTTGCTCTACCACAGATTCCGTAATGTAAAAGCTTCCCGGCATTCCTTTATACCAACTCCATGAACCGTCGGCACATTGGAGGGACTGTAACTTGCGTACGGCCAATTCGCGTTTGGATGATAAATTGTTTTTATCAAACAGGCTCTCCAGTTGCTGCATGCGTTGCGTTTCACGCATGGCATCTGCCAACCAAGGAGATTCTTCCAGTACTATCTCTTTCAATTCCTCATTCTTTTCCAGATAACTGGACAGCGTGTGTTTTTCCTTATCTTCGTTTTTCCAACTTTCTACAACACTTTTCAGTTTAGGCAAATGCTCTGTCAAGTAACCAGCCATCACGTTGACATAGTAGGCCGAAGACCACGATGCGGCATCTTCATCCTGCGGAGTGGACAACAAGGAAAGTGACTGAAGAAGCATCCAGGCAGGTGTCTGACTGAATTCGATTGTCAATCTTCTTTGAGTTGCTGTCTTGCTGTCATGATTGAACAAGGAAGTCAAATCAAAACTGCGGTTACCCTTGTCACGCAAGGTCAAGGGGACAGATTCGGTAATCCACTGTTTGTTGGACAAAACGGGCAAGTAGTTCTGCTCGCCATCGCTGAATGACTGCCCGTCCGCCACGATGCGACATATCAACAAAGGATAATCTTCTCTAACGGTGAAGCTGAATGTAGAAACTTCCGTTTGTCCTTTTGCTACGGCAAACTTGTTTTCACGAGACTCTATTATCTTTTCTGTTTCAGGATCTACCAGCTCCATCTTTACAATACCTGAAATATCCTTGTCGGCCAAATTCATCAGACGGGTTGAAATGGAAGCTTCGTCTCCAGCTCTCACAAAGCGTGGCATGTTGGGTTGCACCATGAAATCCTTGGAAGCCTTGGCACGGGCTTCTATCTGTCCGTAGTCCATAACTTGGGTATGTGCCAATCCCATAAACTTCCATTCAGTAAGGCTTTCGGGAAGAGTGAACGAAATGGTGACTATGCCGTTCTTGTCAGTAAGTAAATGGGGATAGAAGAAAGCCGTTTCGGCAAAGTTCTCTCTTATTGTAGCAGGCTTTGGCGATTCTTCCACACTGGCAACAGAAGCCATTTTCATACTTGCCGCCGGAGCTGCATCCATCTGAACAGCATAATTTTTAGCACCTAATGACCGGGTTCCCATCACGGCCGATTCAAACAAGATTCTGTGTGGATGGAAACCTGTAAAATCCTTGAATGTATCGAATTCCCTTTCTTTCCAACTAAAAGATGGGGTACGGAAGTTCAGCCACAGACTTGCATTACCATAAGAGTTGGAGAAATTCCATTGAGTATAAGGAAGGTTCCTGTCGAAACCCAACCCAAGATTCCATTCATGTCCGTAGAGTTTATCCAAAGAGGCATCATACAAAGTTGCCAGAAGTTCCGACTTCACGCTCTTTCCTTCGGAGTCCTTGATGGAAAGGCGCCATTCTTCGGACTGACCGGGATGCAGCTTGTCACGGAAGGTTTCCCACTTCAGTGTCAGTTTTTTTTCAGGATAAGACAGGATTATATTTTTCCTGAACTGGTGGCAGACTCCATCCCTGACGTACATCAGAATGATGCTGATGCCATCCTTGTATTCAGGTTTATAGTCATAATGAAAATGCTGCAATCCCTTGTCCGTCACGATACGTTTACTCTCCAGTTGCCGAGTGCCGCTAAAGACATCATAAAAGACAAAGGCGTCAGCAACTCCCTTCGGAACAGAATATAGATCGGCTGACTTCTTTGGATTGAAATCTTCTGAAGTCAGATATATCCATTCTTCATCCATGTCGATAGATTCCTTGGCATCAGTAAACAGGACCACGGTCTTTTGCGTCTCTACCGTATCGCCCTTCTCGTCGATGGAAGTAAAAAAACATCGATAATCTCCTGATGGTAGTGAAGAAAAGGCATTTATTTTGAAAGGCACACCGGAAGAAAAAGTTCCCGTAAGTAACGGCTTTTCGGTCTTGACATCCGAGCGGCTCTTGAATATGCTATAACTGCCTTTCACTTGAACAGGTTCGTTCTTCAAATTGAAAGCTTTTACGGTGATGTCCTTTATGGCATCTTTCTTCATTTGTGACGGGATTTCCGCCTCGAGACGGTAAGAAACTTTTGCCAGCGGCAAGGTGTATTCCGCCTGTTGGGTTTCACCTGCCACATCGGTAACTTCGGCAGATACAACATAGTTTACATTCCAGAACCAGCTGCCCAAGTCCAAATCTTCTTTATCCAGAAAGACAGGAATACTGAAACGACCTTCATTATCCGTGATGATTTCACCTTCCGACAAGTCTTTGTCTTCATCCCGATGGGTGAAGAAGCGGAACCAGAAGCCTTGAGTACGCCTGACGCTATACCGAACTTTGGCTGTTTGTACAGGTGCTCCGGAGAAAGCCTTGGCTTCCCCAACAAGTGTCACGCTGTCGCCAATGGAAAAGTTTTCCTTGACCGGGAGAAAGGTAACCTGATAAGTAGGCCGCTTATATTCCTCTACCCTGAAAGATACCCGACCGGAATTCATCTCCATCTGGAATCTACCGTTCAGACAAGACGAAGGTAAGGAGAAGTCGGCATCTACCGAACCCATCTCGTTCACTTGTACATCCTTGGATGCGATGGTCTTGTAATTGGCATCTATCAGATTGATGGTATATTTACCTTCCGAGGCTACTTTCACTTCATCGCCCTCGCGATGATAAACCAGTCCGGCAACATGGACCGTCTGGCCCGGGCGATAAATAGAGCGGTCGGTGTATAATCTGATGACAGTTTCCGAATTCCTTTCGCCGGGCATTCCATAAGATTCCCTTACAGACTGAATCTCTGTTTCATCAGATTCATTCAGAACAGCTTTGGCGTAGGAGCCTTGGAGTGCCTTGATAATCACTTCACCGGAAGCATCGGTCTTTGTCCGAACCGTCTCCCTGTATCTTTCTTTCGAACGCCAATCGTTCGATTCGTAAAAAATGATTTTACAATCGGCAATGGGGCGGCCGGTCTGTTCATTCACCACGGCCATCCGGATTCGCTTGTCGGGCAAAGGCATGGATACCAGTTTAAGAGTGGTGAGATGCAGAGCACATGAGTCCTTGGCTCCGTCGGCCTCGGCTATGATTCTATAATTGCCGGCAGGGAGTGAAGAAAGAGCCAGTTTGTCTTCACAAACTGTATAGTCGGAAGCAGGATGAAGCTCGAAAGTCTGCACTTTGGCTTTGGCAGGTACATTCCGTCCTCGTATTATGAAAGTCACAGAAGAACAGTTCTTGAAACTGACCGTTGTCCCGATGGGCTTTCCACATAGTATTCTCGATTCCATGCGCACGTTCAGTTGCGGGGATAGGACTTCGGCTTCGACGGACTTAAATCTGTTGAAGAATTCCGATTGGGGATATTTCTTCATGGCTATGCGGGCATATTCCAGCTTTTCCTTGGGAGCCATATCCGCATCCAAAAGCCGACTGTAAACATCAGCACAGACGGAGTTGCCTTCGTTTCGGGATATCATATCGAGCAATGCCGCCTTATATTCCTTGGGCGACATTCTCTTCAGACTCTTGTCCATGCCGTCGTATTCTTGGCGGACCTGCAATTCGTTCAGACGTTCCAGAATGGCGGCATCTTTGTTGCCACGCTGTTCATAGTAGGTAGCAAGACCGGAATACAAAGCCACGACTTCCGACTTTGGGACGTTCTCGAGAGACTCCATGTTTCTTGCCACAAAGGCAGCAAGCATGGATAGCAAATCATGACCGAAGAGAGCACTGTCCTTTTTCTTGTCAATCAGGGGGAGATAGCTGTCCACCGTCACTTGGGCCAAGGCATCCTTATTCTTCAGCGAGGTGCGGAAATGCTCCAATGCCATTTCCGGATAGGATTCATTGGTTTCTTTATCGCGATAATCGGTTTCATAACCTCTATCCATATAACTTTGACCTATGAGAGCATGGAGGATGGCGGCATCGACTGGGTTGGCCGTTTGCTTGAGCCAAGTTTCCATTTCGTTGATGTCTATACGGAAACTGTCGGGAGCAACATCTCCGCGCAAGGACATGCGCACAAGCGATGCCCGGAGCATCTGGGAGAAGTTTTTCTCTTTTCGCGCCGTGTCATAAATGAGTCTCGTCTGCTTGATTGCCGACTGCGGCAAATCCTTTACGCTAAAGACTTCCACCTGTTTCCAAAGTTTGTCATATTTCTGTTGGGCCTTCATAACTGGGCTGTTAAGTATTAATATACTAATCAACATAAATAAAATGAGAGGAGTTTTTCTTGTCATAATTTTTCGTTATTTTTTATCAATAATGATGTCAGCAAGGCTTGGAATCCAAGCCCAGAAGATGCTGCCTTTGTCTTTTTCCGAAGTGAACCCCACCCTACCGTCGCAGGCATCGGCTATTGCCTTGCAGATGGACAGTCCCAGACCCGTTCCTTGAGCAAAATCATCGAGTTTCTCGAAACGCTGGAACATGAGATGCTGTTTTTCACGGGCGATGCCTATGCCGGAGTCTTCGGTGTAGAGACGGATTCCGCCGTTCTCACAGACGTATCCGGCCTTGATGAAACCCGACGGGGTGTACTTTATAGCATTGGTGATATAATTGGTGAGAATCTGTGCCATTCTCATCTTATCGGCTTTCACCATGCATTTTTTATAGGGATTCTCGGTGATGAACTCAACATCTGGATTGGTGAGGCGCTGACGGAGGGTAACCATCAGATTATCGAAAAATACCGACATATCGAACGGCTCGAAACGGAGTTCCAACACGCCGGACTCTAGTTTGGAAAGATCCAGAATGTCGTTAATCAGATTCAGCAGCTGGTCGCTGTTGGAATTGATGATGTCGATGAATTCTCTCTTTTCGTCCTCATCGTTTGCATCGGGCAAGAGGTTGGAAAAACCGACGATGGCATTCAGCGGAGTACGGATTTCATGGCTCATGTTGGCAAGGAAAGCCGATTTTAGTTTGTCGGCTTGCTGGGCTTTTTCCTTTTCCTCCTCTAGCCTTATCTGGATGTTCTGCATTTCGGTGACATCGCTTTCCGTCACAATGATGCAATCGAGGCGGTTGTGCTTGTCAAATATGGGCAGTATATCCACTTCCAGATAGAAATTGCCCTTGCGGTGAAGCAAGCGGAGGTTATCAAGAGCCCGTCTTCCTTCTTCCGAAACATTTATGATGCCATGAAAATTCCGGGGGTTCTCTATATCAAAATAATCCTTTAAGACAGGACTATTGGTGATGTGCGGATGATAGTCAAGGAATTGCTGTTTATCGGTAATTCCGAAGATGGAGCAGGCTTTGTCGTTCATATTGATGAGCAGGCCTTGAGAATCATAGTACTCCATGCCGACGAAAGTGGAATTGAACAAAGTTTCGTATTTCACGAGCAGTTCCTCTATTCTTTTCTTGTTGCGGACTTCATCTGTGACATTTTTCAAGGTGCCGATGATGCTTTTCACGTTGCCTTCATCGTCTCTTATAAAGACAAATTCCTTGTTGAGGTCCAGATATACATTGGCTCCTAAATCCAACCTGCGGAAGAAGAGCGTTTTTTGCGGCGTGATGCCTTTCACGAGGCCCTGGAAAAGACTGTCGAACAAATCTCTTTCATCAGAATTGCGCAGGCGCATGCGTTCCTGCTCGTAAGGCATTCCTTCCGGCGGAAACAAATCGCCCTCCACATTGTTGAAAATATGGGTTTCGACGTCGTATATCCAGACATAAATTCCCGTTGCATGCAGCACCATGGATAGCTTCTTCGAGTTCCGTTCCATCAGGAGTCTGGCTTTCTTAACCTTCTTGCGGAGCATGAAATTGAAGAAGTAGAGTGTGAAAATTCCGACGAAAAGGACGGCCAGGGAGATATAAATGACAGCAGACAGCCGCGACGGCTTGTAACGGCTGAACCATTTATCGTGAAGTTTATCGTAAGTGCCGTTCTGTTTCATGCGATAGAGTGAGCGATCCACCTTTTCGAGCAGCGCCTCAGTCCGGCCCACAAAGCGATATTCCTGAGGCGGAAGTCCGAGGTCGGACATTTCCAGATTGTCGAGATGCAGACTGTTGATGATATTGACTGCCGTTTCGTGCTCGCACATGGCTACATCATATTTCCCTTCGGAGAGTTCCTTCAGCCCTTTTTCAATATCGTCGGTACTCACGACCAGACTGTCATAACCGGCATTGCGGAGCAAATCATGCGAGATGGAGTTCTTCTCGAGTAGCACTTTCTTTCCTTTCAATTCTTCGAAAGAATGAATGGGACGGCTTTTGGACCGGTATATTGCTTCGATGTAAATGTATCCGTGATTTCCTCCGAATCTGTATATGCGTGCCCGGGCATTGGTGTAGTTCATTCCCATCAGAAGGTCTGCATTGCCTTTCTGCATGGACTTCATCACATTGTCCCATTGATCGAGTTCGATGGTATAGGAAAGATTCAGATCTTTCATGATTGCCTTGGTGAGATCCACATTGAAACCTGTCGGACAGTTGTTTTCATCCAGATATTCATAAGGCGGGAATGACCAGTCTCCTTTGATGATGACCGGTTGGCGGATTTCTGTCGGATCAGGTCTTTTTTTCCCCTCTACAGGGATTGATATCAGGAATACCAGAATCAAACTCAGACTCAGAAAGAGAATTCTCCGTAAGTATTTTTTTCCTCGACTCATGAAACGAAACATAAATTAAATTGAGCAAATATACTCAAAACGAATCAGATAGAAAAAATCTTGGGATATATTTTTCGGTGAAAAGGAAGAAGTGGCACTTCTTGCATCTTTTTTTCCGTAGGAGTCCAAAAATCCGAGATTATTGCACCATTTTTTCCGTGAAGGTTCAAGAATCTAAGATTATTGCGCCGATTTTTCCACAGGGGTTCAAAAATCCGAGATTATTGCACCGATTTTTCCGCAGGGATCCAAGAATCTAAGATTATTGCGCCGATTTTTCCACGAGGGTCCAAGAATCCGAGATTATTGCGCCGATTTTTCCACGAGGGTCCAAGAATCCGAGATTATTGCACCGATTTTTCCACGGAGGTCCAAGAATCCGAGATTATTGCACCGCTTTTTCCACGGGGGTCCAAGAATCCGAGATTATTGCACCGATTTTTCCGCGGAGGTTCAAGAATCCGAGATTATTGCACCGATTTTTCCGCGGAGGTTCAAGAATCCGAGATTATCGCGCCGATTTTCCCGCGGAGGAGTAAAAAAGCCTGCCGTTTCTCCTTTATAATAAAAAAGAAACGGCAGGCCGTATGTTCACAAATAGTATTTTCTTATTCCTTCACCGGAGCCTGTTCCAAACTTGCAACGAGGAATTCCCAGAATTTGGTGACTGAAGGAATGTTGCACTTTTCATTCGGAGTGTGCGGAGAACGAAGTGTAGGTCCAAACGAAACCATGTCCAAGCCCGGCACTGCATCGGCAATCACGGCGCATTCCAGTCCTGCATGAACCACGCGAACTTCGGGAGCCTTGCCAAACTGTTTCTCATAACTGCCCTTCATGGCATGGAGGATAGGCGAATTCACATTCGGATTCCATCCGCTGTAGCCGCCGCTCAATTCCACCTTCATTCCAGCCATCGAGAAACAGCATTCCAGAGAAGTAGTAAGATATTCCTTCATGGAATCGCTCGAACTGCGGGCAAGAATCTGAATGGAAGCCTCTCCGCCGCCAATGATGATGATAGCCAGGTTGGAAGAAGTCTCAACCGTATCGGGAATCGTCGGGATGAAGCGGGTAACGCCATTCTGACAAGCAAAAATAGCATCGACCAGATTGTCCTGAATTTCTTCCGGCACCTCGCCTTTAGGCAAATCCACACGTTCTGCAGTAAAGGTAAACGGATTTTCAATTGCCTGATATTCTTCATTGAAAAGTTTCTCGCAATATTTCACAGCGTCCATCACGTCAGCCTCATTCTCTTTCGGAATGGTAATAACCACTTCGCATTCACGAGGAATGGCATTACGCATATTACCGCCGTTCCAGCTCGCCAGTCGGGCCTCATCCCGTGCAATAGCTTCACGCACGAAACGAACCATCAGCTTATTGGCATTAGCTCTGCCTTCGGCGATTTCCAAACCGGAATGGCCTCCACGCAAACCCTTCAAGGTAATCTTGAGAGCAATATCCTCAGGATCGGTATCCACCTCCTTGTAACCCAAAGTGGCAACGACATCCATACCCCCGGCACAACCGATGAAAAGAACGCCTTCATCCTCAGAATCCAGATTCAGCAGAATATCACCGTGCAGCGTACCCTTCTTCAATCCGAAAGCACCATACATGCCCGTTTCCTCGTCAGCCGTAATAAGTGCCTCCAGCGGACCGTGCTTCAAATCCTTGGACTCCATCACCGACATGATGGCAGCAACTCCCATTCCGTCATCCGAGCCCAGCGTCGTTCCTTTTGCCTTCAGCCAATCTCCATCAACCACCGTCTCAATCGGATCTTTCTCGAAATCATGCTTCACGTCTTTTTCCTTCTGAGGAACCATATCCATGTGAGCCTGCAAAATGCAGGTTTTTCTATTTTCCATACCTGGGGTTGCAGGCTTACGGTATATAATGTTTCCCACTTCATCCTGGAAAGCTTCTACTCCAGCCTTTTTCCCAAACTGCAACAAAAACTCTTGCACCGCCTTTAAATGTCCGGAAGGACGAGGCACCTGTGTCAACAAATGAAAATTTCTCCAAACATTCTGTGGAGTCAAATCTAAAATTGTACTCATACGCGTTTATTTTTATTAGTGAACGGCAAAACCGCCAATCCATATATTCCTAACACAATAATCAAGAACGTCTGTATACCGTGAACCAGCAAGGCAAAAATCCCCGCATCCACCCTCGACACGCCATACAGCGTCATCATCGTGATAACGGCAAAATGCCACGGACCCGCACCATTAGGAGTTGGCACAACCACAGCAATACTGCCCACCACAAACAAAACCAGCCCCGATAAAATACCCAAATGCTGGGAAAAACCGAAACAGAAGAAAGCCAGATAAAACTGCAGGAAATAGCACAGCCAAATCCCTGCCGTCGATAAGACAAACAGCCATTTATGCTTCACACTTTTCAAAGACATGATTCCCAGCCAAATGTTTTTCATAATGCCCGCCACCTTGCCGAAAACAGCCAATTTGCGAAGCAGCAACACCACCAAAACCAGAATACCCAATATGCTGGCTAGGAAAATATACGTTTCAACCGATGTAAATCTGGCGGCAAACACAGAAAGGTTTGTCCCCGTCTTGTCAAAAAACACTCCGAACACATTGGCTTGCATCAGCAACGTCATCCCGGTAATCAATCCGACACACAGCGTATCCACCAATCTCTCCGTCACAACAGTTCCCAAAGATTTAGAAAAAGACACGCCGTCATATTTCTTCAAGATACCGCACCTGGAAATCTCTCCAATCCGCGGAATAACGATATTCGCCGCATACGAAATAAAGACAGCATACACACAATTACTCATTTTTGGATTCTCACCCAAAGGAGCCAACGTCAGCTTCCATCTCAATCCTCGAATCACATGGCTCAACACCCCGAAAACCAGAGTCAGAGCCATCCACCAATAATTCATTCCGTCCGACAAGACAGACCATGCCTTGGTGAAATCAAAATCACGATAAGTATAGAACAATATTCCACCTCCAAACAGAAATGGAACTGTAACCTTCAATATGTTGCCTATAATCTTTTTCAAATAATAAAATTTATATTTGATAATTGTTTTATCTTTGCAAAGATAATGCAAACCAAGAGTAGAATAAAATGAACCTGTTCATTTTTTATACCGAGGCGCAGCTTGTCTTCGCTATAAATGCAAAGATAATGTAAGTCGAGTGCAGAACAAACAAGTTTACTTATTTTTATGCCAAGACACAGCTTAACTTTGCTATTTGATGGCAAAGATAACAATGTATTTATAATTTTAAATAAAAAAAGGAGAAAGAATGAGACTCGTCAAACCTAAAAAATTCCTGGGACAACATTTTCTGAAGGATCTGGATATAGCAAAAGCCATTGCCGATACGGTCGATGCATATCCCGACATACCATTGCTGGAAGTTGGTCCCGGCATGGGAGTTATGACTCAGTTTCTGATGCAGAAAAATCGTCAGCTGAAAGTTGTCGAAATAGATGACGAATCAGTCGAGTACCTAAGGAAGAACTATCCCCAGCTAGAAGACAGCATCATCGAAGACGATTTTCTGAAAATGAAACTGGAACACACTTTTGATGGTCAGCCTTTTTTGCTGACAGGAAATTACCCATATAACATATCAAGCCAAATCTTTTTCAAAATGCTCGATTATAAAGAGCTGATACCCTGTTGCACCGGAATGATACAAAAGGAAGTTGCTGAACGAATCGCAGGTTCACCCGGAAACAAGACCTACGGAATTCTCAGTGTCCTCATCCAGGCATGGTATCACGTAGAATACCTTTTCACAGTACATGAGAATGTTTTCAATCCTCCCCCAAAAGTGAAAAGTGCCGTCATTAGAATGACTCGCAACGAAACGATGGATCTTGGTTGTGATGAAATTCTTTTCAAACGGGTCGTAAAAACGACATTCAATCAGAGGAGAAAAACCCTCCGCAATTCCATAAAACCCATATTAGGCCAACAATGTCCCGTATACGAAGAAACAATATTCAACAAGCGTCCGGAACAGCTGTCGGTCCAGCAATTCGTCGATTTGACAAACTTGGTGGAAAAAGCTTTGAAAGACTATCCGCCGCAGTTGTAATAACAAAAAACTTAATATTTGCAGACAAAAAAAGCCGCATCGGATTTCCCTTTGCGGCTTTATATATGAAATATTTATCGATTACTTTTCATTTTCACTGTCAATCATATCAATTTTCTTTGAGACCAGTTCCAATTCGCTCTTCAGTTTTTCTACTTTACGCTGCATCTCTGTAACGAGGCTATTCCCCTTCTTTGATGAAGCCGACAGAAATCCCAAATTATTCTCATAAGTTTTGATGTCATTTTTCATCGTTTCGTACTGACGAACCAATTTCTCCCTTTCTCTATTCAGATTGCTATCTTTATTAAGATTGGATTTGAAATTATTCAATCTCTGTTTGGAAGCAGTCATATTGAGAGCGTCAAAAAGCTTGTCTATCAAGGTATGGTACTGTTTGAAAATTTTATCCTTCTCTTTAAAAGGAACGTGACCCACAGTATTCCATTCATTCATTAATTCACGAACTGTTTTTGAAGCTTCTTCAGAATCAGTCTCCACATCAATTGCTGTCAAACGAGATATAATATCCTGTTTCTTTTCCAAATTGACAGATTCTTCACTTCTTTGCGAAGAAGTTGCCTTACCCTTTTGTTCAAAGAAATAATCACAGGCTTCAATAAATCGTTTCCATAAAGATTCTGAATACTTTTTAGGAACCGGTCCAATATTCTTCCATTCCTGTTGGATTTTAACCAACTGCTTGGCTGTTTCCTTCCAATCAGTACTCTCTTTCAAAGCCTCAGCCTGCTCACACAATGCCTTTTTCTTTTCCAGATTGTCTGTAAACTCCTCCTTGACTGACTTATAGAATTCCGCTTTCTTAGAAAAGAAATTATCACAAGCCTGACGGAAACGTTCAAAGATCTTCACATTCATTTTCTGAGGCGCAAATCCTATAGTCTTCCACTTTGCTTGTAAAGCCAGAACCTCCTTCGTCTTAGCCTCCCAATCAGCAAATTTCTTCAATTCGCTCAAGTCCATGGATTCCACGATCTCACAGATAACTGTTTTTTCATCAAGATTCTTCTGCTCGGCCTGTTTGATATCTTCAAAATGCTGTTGATGGCGTCGGTTTACTGTTGTAGAAGCCGCTTTAAAACGATTCCATATTTCATCTCTCAAATCTTTAGCCACAGGTCCTGCCTCTCTGAATTCCTGATGCAATTTCTGCAATTGATGGAAAGCCGAAACGACGTCATTTTCATCGGCAAGCTTTTCTGCAGCTTCGCAAAGCTTGGTTTTAATTTCTAAATTCTTTTTGAAATCGTATTCGCGAAACTCATTATTCAATTTGAGAATATCGTAATACTGTTCAATATAATGCTGATAATTCTTCCACAATTCATTTACCATCGTAGCAGGGACCAGTTTAATGTCCTTCCATTGCTGCTGCAATTGTTTTACTTCACTATAAGACTTGTTAGCTTCCTCCGGATTAGCCACTAAAGCCCTCATACGGTCTATGATATGTTGTTTAAGAATCAGATTCTGCTCTTTTTCACGTTCTTGCTCTTGCAGAATTTCATTCCTTTTCTCCTTTATCACATTCATTACCGCTTTATAATCCGCTTCGGCTGTATTTGCCTCTGGAACAAAATCAGCTGCGTCTCCACCTTTTTCTACAAAATCTTTTTTTGCAGCTTCCTGCTCAGATTTGTATATTTTGTAGAAATTCTGTTTCAACGAATCCAATTCTTGTTTATCCGCGTTATCTGCATCTTGAGCAATTTCCTTTAAACGCTCAATTACCTCTTCTTTTGTAGCCTTAGGCTGGTAATTAACTTCTGCAGGCTCCAAATTTTGATTAGTCTCGAGAGAATCCATTTTCTTACTTGTTTAAATTGGTTTAGGATGATATTATCAAATCACTTTAGTTTGCAAATTAAAGAAATAATTACGTTATTTCATAAAAAAAGGACCATTATTTTAAAAAAACAGAAAATAATATTTTAGGAGATACTATAAAAAAAGTCTTCAAATCATCATGACTTGAAGACTTTGCGGTTGGGCTACTCGGATTCGAACCAAGAATGACAGGACCAGAATCTGTAGTGTTACCATTACACCATAGCCCAATTACAGCAATTTTTCTTTTGCGCTGCAAATGTACTACATTTTTTATAACTGGCAATATTTTTCCTAACATTTTTTCCTAAAAAAAAATCCAAGTATCCCATTTACAACATAATTATCTAAAAAAACAAAAAAACAAAGTGAAGTCACAAATTGGTTTGATAAATAGCACTATATTTGCAATAAAATGTAATAGTAGACAAATTTATTTGGATACTTACTAACAGACATAATTTCAAACAATAAATGAACGAAACAAAAAACTTAATCAAAGAGATTACGGAAGGGATACAAAATAAAAAAGGGAAAGGCATTGTTGTTGCCGACCTCTCGAAAATTGGAGATACTATATGTAATTATTTTGTCATTTGCCAAGGAAACACGCCGAGCCAAGTATCGGCCATTGTTGAATCAATCACTGAGAACGTAAGGGAAAAGACGGGCAACAAGCCTATTGCCATTGATGGATTCCGCAATGCAGAATGGGTCGCAATGGATTATTCCGATGTGTTGGTCCATATCTTCTTACCGGAAAAGCGAGATTACTACAAATTAGAAACATTATGGGCTGATGCAGCTCTCACATCAATACCTGATATAGATTAATAATATGGACGGATCTAATAATAACACCAACAGCAATAACAGGCCACGCATGAACATGCCCAAGCCTAATTTGAACTGGCTTTATATCATTATCGTTACAGCATTGGTAGCTCTGATGTTCATGAATCAGGGCACTGATGTCAGCAAAACGGCATCTTATACAGAGTTCAAAAAATACGTATCCATGGGATACGCTACTAAAATTGTTGCAAATAAAGATGAACTGACTCTGCAGATGTATGTCAAGCCAGAATATGCAAAAGAAGTTTTCAAGACAAATTTGAATCAATTGGGTCGCAGCCCGTTCATTACGGTAGAATTCGGTTCTATCGATGCCTTGGAAAAATTTTTGGATGAACAGCAACAACAAAAGCATTTCACAGGTACAGTCAACTATGAAAAGAAAAATGATTTCTTCGGAGCTCTGTTCTGGAATATTGTATCCATTGGCCTTTTGATTTTCCTCTGGCTTTTCCTGATGCGCAGAATGAGTGGAGGTGTAGGTGGCGGTGGAGTATTCAATGTTGGAAAATCCAAGGCCCAGCTTTTTGACAAGACAAATGGAAAGACCGTAAAAGTGACATTCAAGGATGTGGCAGGACAGGCTGAAGCCAAACAAGAAGTGGAAGAAATTGTGGAATTTCTGAAAAAGCCACAGAAATATACTGAATTAGGAGGTAAAATTCCTAAAGGAGCCCTTTTAGTAGGCCCTCCGGGAACCGGAAAAACTCTTTTGGCCAAAGCTGTTGCAGGCGAAGCCGATGTTCCTTTCTTCTCACTATCAGGTTCTGATTTCGTGGAAATGTTTGTTGGCGTAGGAGCTTCACGTGTTCGTGACTTGTTCCGTCAAGCCAAAGAAAAAGCACCTTGCATTATCTTTATAGATGAAATTGACGCCATAGGTCGTGCTCGTGGGAAAAACCCTGCCATGGGAGGTAATGACGAAAGAGAAAGCACATTGAATCAACTTCTTACCGAAATGGATGGTTTTGACACCAATAGCGGAGTCATTATAATGGCAGCTACAAACCGTGCAGATATATTGGATAAAGCCCTACTACGTGCAGGACGTTTCGACAGACAGATTCATGTTGATTTACCTGATCTGAATGAAAGAAAAGCCGTTTTCAATGTTCACTTGCGTCCCTTAAAAACAGATAAGAGTCTTGACGTTGATCTATTGGCAAGACAGACTCCCGGATTCTCAGGAGCTGATATCGCCAATGTTTGTAACGAAGCTGCTCTTATTGCAGCAAGACATGGAAAAAGTTGCGTAAGCAAACAAGATTTTCTTGATGCGGTTGACCGTATCGTAGGCGGTTTGGAGAAAAAGACAAAAGTCATGACTCAAGAAGAGAAACATACTATAGCTCTCCACGAAGCAGGTCATGCGACCTTATCTTGGTTCCTGGAACATGCGAATCCGCTGATTAAGGTAACCATAGTTCCTCGTGGTCGTGCATTAGGTGCGGCCTGGTATCTTCCTGAAGAAAGACAGATAACAACGAAAGAACAGATGCTCGATGAAATGTGTGCAACGCTTGGTGGCCGTGCTGCCGAAGATGCCTTTGTCGGCCATATTTCAACCGGAGCAATGAACGATTTGGAACGCGTAACCAAACAAGCTTACGGAATGATTGCCTATGCAGGCATGAGCGACAGACTCCCGAATCTTTGCTATTACAACAATGATGAGTACTCCTTCAATAAGCCTTACAGCGAAAACACGGCTCAACTTATTGATGAAGAGGTAAAGAAAATGATTGGAGAACAGTATGAACGGGCAAAGAAGATCCTGACAGAACATAAAGAAGGACACAATCGTCTGGCCAACCTTTTAATGGAAAGAGAAGTAATTTTTGCAGAAGATGTAGAAAATATATTCGGCAAACGTCCTTGGACATCTCGTTCGGAAGAAATTCTGAAAGATGAAGAAGATATAGAAAAGAAGAATCAGGTTGAACAAGAAAAAGAAAAGGAACAGCCCAAAGAATCTGATATAAATCAGGAAAACGCTGAAAAAGAAGAGAACCAACAATAAATAAATCGTGAATAATCTTATACAAAGAACAATTACAGGAATCCTGTTTGTAGCAGTCATTGTAGGGTGTATTTTATTCCATCCTATAACGTTTGGAGTATTATTTGCTATCGTTACCGGATTATCAGTATATGAGTTTTCCAGTTTGGTAAATAAAACCGATGGCATAAAAGTCAATCCCTTGATTACCACAACCGGAGGTGTCTTTTTGTTTTTTGCATTTTGGGGATATTGTGAAGGGATAGCCAATCCGGCGACTTCCATATTCATCCCCTATCTTATTGTATTGATTTATTTTTTCATAAGCGAACTATATCTCAAGAAAGAAAGGCCCATTGATAACTGGGCATATTCGGTTCTCTCTCAAATATATATTGCTTTTCCTCTTTCTTTATTGAATGTTTTGGCCTTTCAAGGTACTGAAGGACTAGTCATTGAATATAATCCGATACTTCCACTTTCTGTTTTTGTCTTCATTTGGGCAAATGACACGGGAGCATATTGTGTCGGTTCTATGATTGGAAAGCATCGGCTTTTTGAAAGAATATCTCCAAAGAAATCGTGGGAAGGATCCATAGGAGGTGGTCTTCTTGTTCTTGTCGTCGCGCTTGTTTTTGCCCATTACTTTTCATTCATGAGCTCTTTGGAATGGTTGGGATTGGGGTTGACAGTAGTTGTTTTCGGGACTTGGGGCGATTTAGTGGAATCCTTGCTGAAACGTCATCTTGGAATTAAGGATTCCGGACACATTCTTCCCGGTCATGGCGGTATGTTAGATCGTTTCGACAGTGCCATTATGGCGATACCTGCAGCCGTCGTCTACTTATATTCTTTAAATGCTTTCTGAAAAACATGGGAACAAAAGAAAAGACAGTCTACGTTTGTTCCAACTGCGGATACGATTCTCTTAAATGGGTTGGAAAATGTCCTTCTTGCGGTTCATGGAACACAATGAAGGAGCAAATAATCAGACAGGAGCCAAGCGGAGCATCTCATCATCTGGCAAGCAACAATCCTGAAAGGAAAAACGAACCGCAAGCTTTATCCGAAATAGAATCACAGAACGATCCACGCATTAATTTGCATGATGACGAGTTAAACAGAGTATTGGGAGGAGGATTGGTTCCAGGATCACTCGTGCTGCTGGGCGGAGAACCGGGTATAGGCAAATCCACACTTGTATTGCAAACTGTTCTCCACTTGCCGGAAATCAAAGTTCTATATGTCAGTGGAGAAGAAAGTGCCAGACAATTAAAATTACGCGCTGACAGAATACCTCATAATTCCATAGACTTATTGATATTATGCGAAACATCTCTTGAACAAATATATACCCAAATCAAGAATGTCCAGCCGAATCTGGTTATCATTGATTCTATTCAGACAATAAGTACTGAAACTGTTGATTCTTCGCCGGGAAACATCACTCAAATCCGTGAATGTGCTGCGTCTTTGCTAAAATTTGCGAAAGAGACAAATACTCCCGTCATTCTCATAGGACATATCAACAAAGAAGGAACTATTGCAGGACCTAAGATATTGGAACACATAGTAGATACGGTCCTTCAATTCGAAGGTGACCAACATTATATGTACCGCATTCTGCGTTCAATAAAGAATCGTTTTGGAAGTACTGCTGAATTAGGCATTTACGAAATGAGACAAGACGGGCTTCGGCAGGTAAGTAATCCTTCGGAACTGTTACTTTCGCAAGACCATGAAGGGATGAGTGGAGTGGCTATCGCATCTACCGTGGAGGGAATACGTCCTTTCCTTATAGAAGTTCAAGCATTAGTGAGCAGTGCTGTTTATGGCAATCCGCAAAGATCGGCCACCGGATTCGATCTGAGAAGAATGAACATGCTGTTGGCTGTTCTGGAAAAGCGTGTCGGTTTCAAATTAGCTCAAAAAGATGTCTTTTTGAATATTGCAGGAGGCCTGAGAGTAAACGATCCGGGCATAGACCTTGCTGTTATCAGTGCGATATTGTCTTCCAATATGGATTCTGAGATAGATCGTTCCATCTGTGTAACAGGCGAAGTTGGATTAAGTGGTGAAATTCGCCCTGTCAACAGAATAGAACAAAGAATCAGCGAAGCAGAAAAATTGGGTTTCAAAAGCATCATTCTACCTAAACATAACCTACAAAGTATTAACTCAAAAAAAATAAAGATAGAACTTATTCCCGTCAGAAAAGTAGAAGAAGCCTTTCGTATTCTTTTCGGATAAGAACCTTCCCGAATCAATTATGAGTTTTATTAAGTCCATAATGGTTCATACGATACACATTATAAAAAGTTTACTTATCTTTGCATATTGAAAAACTAAGAAATTAGAGTATGAATCCACAGACTCCTGAAATTGCAGAGCTATTGATTCTTGTAGAGAATAAGTACGCCAGAAATTTAAAAACCACGACTGACTTTGAAGAGTTTTCTTTACTATTAAGTCAAGAAGAAGGCATGACCATATCCCCTTCCACCCTCAAAAGACTGTGGGGCTATGTCGGTGACAGCCATACGCCACGTACTTGCACCCTCGATGTCTTGTCACGTTACATCGGGCACCCGCGTTTTGTATCGTTTTGCAAATACTTGAAAACCAGTCCATACTATAATTCATCTTTCTTTTCAACTCCTCAGATTCTCTTGCGTGATTTAAAACCCCTAGACCAAATAGAAATCGGATGGTCACCCAATCGACGTCTTCTTTTGCGATATGAAGGAGAAGCTTTATTCTCTGTATTGGAATCCGAAAATTCAAAGCTAAGAGTTAGCGATCAATTCGAAGCAGTAAGTTTCCTGATGGGCCAGCCTTTATATCTGCCATACGTGAAGCGTGGAGAAGAAAGATTACCAGCATTCATTGCCGGAAGGAATAGCGGTCTCACCCTTTTAAAGAAGATTTGAGATGGAAAACAACGAAGCTTTATCTTCCGGGTTTATTGGGGAAGACATTCCTCAAGTAGAACAACTCTATACAAATCTTAAACCTTATTTTTCATCGCCGAATGGGTTTTCACAGCTTTTCATTTGCCGTAAAGAAGGCAAACTTCATATCATCAAAGCACTGAAAGAAGAATTCAAGGATAATGAACTCTATAAACAATTGCTCAGAAAAGAGTTCGAAATAGGATATTCTCTGGATCATCCCAATATATGTAAAGTAATAGGATGGGAGGAAATTACAGGTGTAGGACCCAGCATACTCATGGAGTACATTGACGGAGTAACTTTAAAAGATTTTATTCAGACTCAGAAGATTTCACTTCAGGAAACCCGACAAATCATAATAATGATTTGCCAGGCGCTAAATTATATACACAGCAAGCAAATCATACATCGAGATCTGAAGCCTGAAAATATTTTAATTACACACAATGGGCACAATGTCAAACTAATCGATTTTGGGCTTTCCTATCGCGATGACTATGACATACTTAAAATTCCGGCAGGAACAAGAATATATATCGCTCCTGAACAATTAAGGAAAGAGGTTGCTTTGGACAGCCGTGCAGATATCTACTCACTAGGTATAATCATTGGAGAAATGAACAACAATCTTCATAACAGAGGACTCAACAAAATAGCAAAGTGCTGCACCAAATTCAATAGAGAGAAGCGTTACCCATCAGTTACAAATATTGTAGAAGATATAGACAAGAAGGACTATACCAGAGCATTCCTATACATCGCCATTTTTATAACAATATGTATCGTAATTGCTTTTCTATATAATGAAAGACGTTCCGGCAATCCTACTGTACCTAACAGACCGGCAATTGAAGACTCCATACAAGGACAAAAGACACCTCCTGAAATCATTACTGAGGAAGAACTTCATTCTTCCACAATGTGAGTAAAATCGCCCCATATCGTAGCTGCCTTATATGCCGATAAAGAACCTTTCGGAACATAAAGGACACAGTTAGCCTTATTGGCATTTGAGAATTGTGAGTTCAAAGTGTTATTGACTGTAGGTGGTTTCGTAGAGAGCAGATGTATTTCCTTTAAGTTCGGACAATCTTCAAAAGCATGTTCATTAATGGTTTGAATGGAACTGCTTAAAATGACTTTTTCCAGATTTTCACATCCTCGAAAAAGGTATTGTTCTAATGTTGAAACCTGCGCATAGATATTTATCGTTTTGAATGTTGAGAATGTAAAAAGGTTCATATCTAAAGAGGTAACTGAAGAAGGAATTGTAATAGCGTAAGACGAACCATCCATGCATTGGAAGTTCTGGAATGCAGCGGAACGAATTGACTTCAATGTATTGGGTATGATAATCTCTTTTAATTTACGGACCCCTTTAAAAGCATTTATCTGTATCGACGTAACTTCTGCAGGGATTTCATAAGAATCTTTTGCCATATATGGAGGATATATTGCCAACCATTTACCAAAATTCTCGAACACGATTCCATTAGAACTCGTATAAGGTATTTCTCCTTGTGGTGCCTCAAAATATTCAAGATGAGTATTATCATATCCTGAAAATGATATTCTAGTCATAATTTTGGGAAAGACAAATTTCTTTAAAGTAGTAGTTCCTTGAATAAAAAGTGAAAAGAAATAATTCATTTCTGTATATCTTTCTTCACCTTGATATTTAATAGCCTCTCCCCCATCTTGAATTAAGACTTCAGACAAATCAAGGATTTCCAGTCCTCCGGTAGTATAGGTATCTGTTGTTTTATTATTAGCGATTCCTGCCATATCTCTAAAGAATACCACATCTGACCCGTTTATCGGTCCTATTATCTTCAGAGACTTAATCTTATATTTGTTTGCTTCAGGGATTAAACTTTGCAAAGTTCCGGCCTTGACTAGTGTAGCTATGCAATCAAAGTTAGTGGAACTGCTGATGCTTCCAGAAGAATCGCTTCCTCTTCCGGACCCACCAGTATTTCCTCCTCCGGATTCGCCATCATTTCCATTGAGGGATCCGCCATCCGTATAATCAGATGTTCCGCCCGTGCCCGAAGAGGTTTCTATTGCTGTAGTGAATTTTTTGGATTCGGAATCAACTGTGCTGTAGCCACTGGTTACAGCCATTTTATAATAATAAGTGGTTTGTGGAGACAAGGATGAAACCTGCTGATCTATCATCCCTTCATTTTTAGTTGCCTTCTGTTTGATGACATTGGTATCAAAAGCCGAAGAAGTTGACAGCAAAAAAATGCATTGAGACTTTTTCTCCCCATGAAGAGTAACCGTCCCATGTAAATTCGCTGTAGTGCTTGTTATGTCGGTAGCTTCCCCTAAAATCAGATTGGGTGCCATCGGCTGGTCCAAGTCCTTTTCACTGCAAGCAGTCATTGCAAGGATAAATATCAGATAAATTGTTTTTTTCATACCTTTTCCTTTAAAATGCAATACCGGCACCCAATATCAAGCCCGTTTTTTTCAATTGGAGACTTTGAACGCCCAATGTGGCTGAAAAAAAATTGAAGCGAACAATCAATCCCGACTCAACAGTCAAACCTTTGTAAGAGATATCCGTTACAAGCACTTTCTTCCCTTCTATGGTTTCCCAATACTTGGACTGGTTGCCATATCCAAAACCCAGATTCATAAAAATATGTTGATTGAAACCATAGACCATACCGGCACAGAGGTCATATCGTTTTTCATATACTTTTCCACTATAATAAGGAGTACCGGAACCATCAGAAAGCACACCGGAAGAATTACACGATAGACCGTCGTCCTTCACTGCCTTCCAGTTGCTCTCATATTTTACGTATCCTCCTAATCTTGCAAGATAAGTTATCATGACTCCATAGGATGATACAGATGATATGTTTGCCACAGGCATCAAGGCCATTCCCTTTTTAATTTTTATCGGAGATTTGTTTTCTGAAGAAGGCTGGGATGGTATTGGGGGACCTAAATCCCGACTCCTCACTTCAGCTATGGAAATAACATGAAGAGATTCTTCCTGCTTGATGGCTTCCAGCCTCATCTCGTATGTACTCTTGCCCACAAGTTCCATGGGCAAACGATAATCTCTTATCATTCCCCATTGGGGATGTGAGATAGTGAGGGATTCCGTTCCTGTAGGCACATAAATCCATATTTCGGCAGTTTTGTCTATTCTTTTCACAATACCCAAAGGTCCGGAGAACTCGAAGTTTTTATCCATTACCACTTTGATTAGTGCACAGGGGTCATTATTCAAATCCATCACCGGCTGCACTCGGGCAGTCAAATCCGTTTCGAGCAAACGAAAAGACGATACTTTGAAATTTTGCGCTTGAACCAGAAAGAGACACGACCAGAGCAAAACCAAAACCAAAGCTGACACCTTTTTCATTCCAACGTAAAATTACTTAATTTGAAAATATCCTTCTCGGGTAACGGATGAGTCGAATCGAGCATTGAGGGTTGCCATGTGCGTACATGAATCTGCGGAAGTTTCGGATTGCGGAAATCCCACAACATGAACAAATAGCCTTCATCGGAATACTTATCCGAATGATACCCTTGCCTGAGAGTAACTCCATAGAAGCCATCCTTAGTAGGATGTCGAGCTATCTTTACTTGACTGAACGAAAGTTTGATGCTATGGTTGGCTTTGAACACAGAACCCAATTTACGAAGGTATTCCTGTTTGGTGCGAACATTATACTGAATCTCTTTTTGCGAAAGGAATCCTCCAATGGAATTTTCCTTTTTCACTACCTTTCCCACTATTATCAAGGCATCTTCACTAAATACCTGCTTCAGAAAGCCTATATTTTTATCTTCATAAGCCTTTCTCACGCATTCCACATAACTTCGGATTACTTTACGGAAAGCCGGATCGGTAGCATCCACGGAAGCTTGCTGAACACTGGCTGCCATGTTTTTCAGAGCAGCATCCAACCGGGATTTTATTTCGTCTTTCACTTTAAGAGAATCCTGACATAACAAGCCTTTGGCATTTGCCGACTCAGAGGTCTTCGGCTTTAACTCAGGCACCTCTGCTGTAGGAAGCGTCGCCGAAAAGCTTTGAATCAGCACTCTTTCCATATACTTGTCATACACGAGTGCTGCATATCGTTCTTCAGACAGAAGTTTTCCGTTCCGATCTGTCAAAACGAAAGACGAACCCATTCTAGAAACGGTTGGTCCTTCCATCCAAAAGGCTGTATGCCCCGATTGAATCTGTTCAATTTTCTCCATTCGTTCCGAAGTCAGAGTCATCCTCCGTCCTTCTTTATCAATAAAACCGAAATTGTTTGTAGAGAGGTCTTTATACAAAAGCAAACCATCATGATAATGCTCCAGTATTCTAATTCTGTCAACGGAAAGCCGGGAAAGAACCTTACCTGAATCGTTTATGACGGAAAAATGCAGTATTTTGTTCTTGTCATAATTGCCCACAATGGCCACACCATCAGAAAAATCGGACGCATAATTGAATGTCCAAGGATATTCATTCCCCTCCTTGTCAATATAGCCGCAAGTTCCGTTCTTGAATTGTACCCAGGCCTTCCCCTCGCTGTAGTTACGGGCTTTTACTATCTCCGGTTCCAGAACTGCCACCAGACCGCCGTCTTTATTGATTATTTCCAAATTATTATCCTCCACAGCTATGGTGACATCATCAAAAAAATAGCCAATGGAACGAAAGAGCCGATCACTCAGGAGACGTTGCTCCGAAAAGGAATAGAGTTGCCAAAACCCGTCTTTATTTTGAACATTAAAACAATCGTTCACGACGGCAGAGGGACAAGTAACGTACTTATTCACTTGAGCTACTTTACCTTCAAGATTCATAAATCCCCACCTGTCACTCATTGCTTTCTTGAAAGGGACATACTCCACAGGGTGTTGCCTACCGGAACAAGCCGTCAGTAAAAGCAAAAGTAAAAATCCGAATAACTTATTTACAAGATTCATCTCATGTCTAGTAATACGACACAAATATACAAAATCTATTAATAAAACAAAATGATATGTCCCATTTTCTTTTCAAATCCTTGTTGTGAATCTCAAGACCCGCCATTCTCCGGAAGCATTTCCTCTTCCATCAAGAAAAAGGAGAGCAAAAATAACCGTGTTGATAGGGTATATTAACCCTTTATATAACAGACGGCGGATTTTTCCGCCGTTACTTTTTCCATGACTAACTAAACGGACAGGGAGAAAAAGTAACAAAAAGCCTATTAAATAAACAATCCGAAACTTTTGGTAGGTTTCGGATTGACAATTATGCTGTATAAAAAACTATTCTGTCGTTATAGTTTCAAATAATTTAATCCACTTGTCTTTTAAGTCTGTGGGTATAGATTCCATCGTTTTTTCAAAACGATTTTGGATTGCACGAGCAATCTCAACTTTCCAACCATCATTTAATGTTACATTATATTTTTTAGCCCAATCTTCTATTTGATTCACAATGTATGTATCCGAGAAATTGTAATAGCTGCCACAAAACAACTCAGCTAAATTATATTATCGATAGAAATAGTGCCTATATATTCTTTGGATATATAAGCACTGTTTTTTATTTAAAGTCCATTTAGTCTTCATCTTCAGCATTAAACAACTCCTCATAGAACTTTCTATTTTCCTCGCCCCATTGGTCCAATGCGTCTAGAATAGGAAATGCGGAACGACCTAAATCAGTCAGAAAATACTCAGTACGAGGTGGTTGTTCTGCATAAATTTTTCTATCTATAATCTTATACTCCAACAATTCTTTAAGTTGTTGATTTATTACACGTTCTGTTGCATCAGGCACCTCCTTGAATATCAGACTTGGGCGTAGTGGCTTATCTCGAAGTGCTTCTATGATGCAAATTTTCCACTTTCCGCCAAGCACCTGCATAGCAATGCTATAACCACATTCTAGATATATAGGGATTTTTCTTTCAGACATAATTGTATAGTTAATTTGTAGGAACAAGATACAAAAATAGTGCGAGAATGCATTCTTTGATTATTTTGCTTATCATTCTCTTATCCTAATTCCTTCTCAAACATATACATCAATTTATCTTTTTCATTCAGTTCTACACTTCTGCTTACCTTTTTATTGGTGATTTGATAGCCCGAAAATCGAGTAACAAAAATGCCCAAGCCTTGAGTGTAGGAGCTGACTTCTGCTGAGTATTCTTTACTAGTATCTAAAGGAATTTCACCCAAAATAGTAGTCCAATCACCATCTGAAGTAATAGTAGATATTTCGCCTTGCATCTTGTTGATGTCTGTAATAGCCCTAGCATTCACAGCTATTGGAATTTGCAATTTAAAATCTAAGATTGGCTCCAACAACTCAACATCAGCTTGTTGTAAAGCCAATCGAAAAACATAGGGAGCTAAACTTCTAAAGTCGGCAGGTGTGCTCACTGGACTATAATAGATTCCGTGAGAAAAAGTGACTTTAAGGTCGGTTACTTCCCAGCCATACAAACCCGATTCACAGGCTTTCTTGACTCCATCGAATACTGCATTCTGAAAAGATTGATTCAAGTAGCCCAATGAAATATCGCTCTCTATCGTAAGTCCCGCACCGATTGGCAAAGGTTCTATAATCAAGCCAATAGATGCCCAATAAGGATTAGGTGGCACTTCGATATGAATGGTGTATTCCGATTTCGTTTTCAGACGTTCCTTATAAATCGTTTTCACCTCTTCAAAGTAAGCATCTACCGAAAATCGCTCCTCCAACAAAGTCAAAATAACTTCCCGTTGAGTTGCTCCATAAAGAGAAACTTCTAGCTCATTATTATCAGCATTGATACCAAACGTTAAAGATGGATCTTCTACCGATAATACATTCATAGCAGAAATTAATTTACTCCTATCCTCTACTTTGGCAGGATGTATAGATGATTTGAGAGCAGGACTAGGAATATTCAATTTATCAAATAAACTTGGCATTGTTCCTAAATAATCACCTACCATCAGACTTTCGGCATGGTCTAAAATTGCAATATCGTTTGTAGAAACTTCATCTACATCTATTTCGTTTCCAGCGTAAAAGGTCTTTAAACTTCTTATTTTCAGATTCTCATCTGAGCCATTGAGGTTGTATGATTTTCTTGTTCTAAGGCTTCCCCCTATAATCTTTAGATAGGCTCGTTTCTGTTCCTTCTTATTATGCTCAATTTTATAGACATAGGCAGATAAATCGTTCTCTTGAGGTAGAGATGTTTCAATAAAAGTAGTGATTGAGTTTAGCAAATCTTCGATACCAATGCCATACATTGCTGAGCCATGGTAGATAGGATGTAGTTTAGCGAATTGAACAAGATGAATCATTGAACTCCAATAGTCTGAATTTGAGAGTTGCGTATCGCTTAAGTATTTTTCAAGCAAAGAATCATCTTTCTCCAAAATTGTTTCTCTGTCCTTTTCTGATATGTTGTGTATTGTACAGCTAGAAGTTAAAATCTTGCCATCAACGGATTGCATAAGAAGAATATCTTTTGAAAGGCTATTTTGTATTTCGAAATAAAGCTGATTTAGATTTACTCCCTCTCTATCTATTTTGTTGATAAATAGAATGGCTGGAATTTCTAGTTGTTGCAAGACATTGAACAACAATCTCGTTTGAGCTTGAATACCCTCTTTAGCAGACACCACAAGAATAGCACCATCTAGCATTCTAAAAGTGCGTTCCACTTCTGCTAGAAAGTCCATGTGTCCAGGAGTGTCGATAATATTAATCTTTGTATCGTTCCATTGAATAGACGTTGTAGAAGCTCTAACGGTGATACCTCTTCGTTTTTCAATATCCATCGAATCGGTTGTGGTATTACCTTTGTCCACACTTCCACGTACCTCAGTTGCTCCACTAGCAAATAGCAAGTTCTCAGTAATGGAGGTTTTTCCTGCATCAATATGTGCAAGAATACCTATATTTATAGTTTTCATTTGATTTTGTAAATAATATA
>DAIRSI010000036.1:0-31568 GCA_036804505.1 Bacteroidaceae bacterium | reverse complement strand
TATATAAACGTTGCAAATGTAATCAAAATATTTGTTTTTAGTTGCAGTATTTACCTTTTATTAGGGGTGAATCGGATTAGGAATGTGATGATGATACAATCACACCTCGTCTCTCTTTATTATTTACGCTTATCGTTTTTGAAAATTTCTATTATTTCGGAACCATAGAACTTAAAGATTATCACTGTGACAATCACACCCGCAACCATCATTTTCCAGTCAGCATCCATCCATCTCATTTTAATTTCATTTTATGTTAATCATTTATTATTTATGCCAACTTTCAGAATTGGCAATCAAGAGACAAATATATTTATAATCTCTGGAATAACCTCGAAAAACGGAAGAAATGGCACTAAATGGCTTAATGTCAATGCCGTTACGGTGTCAGATGATGCCAAGCCGAAAATGCTAAAAAGCAAAGAAAAGCAGAACTAAGCAGGAGAACGGTTTGCAAATCATTACCCGCCGAAAGGTGATTTTTAACACATGGCACTGATATTTACTTCGTATGGCTTTGATTGGCTTACAAGGTCTAACTCGTTGATATATAACTTTGCAAACAAAAAAACGAGTATGACAAGAAGCACATTTAAAGTGCTGTTCTACGTGAACGGCAGCAAGGAGAAAGACGGCATTGTCCCCATCATGGGACGAGTGACAATCAACGGGACTGTGGCGCAGTTCAGTTGTAAACGGAGCATCCCGAAAACACTTTGGGATGCGAAAGGTAACCGAGCCAAAGGCAAGAGCGTAGAGGCACGGGACATCAACCACGCTTTGGACAACATCAAGGCGCAAATCATCAAACACTACCAGCGCATATCAGACCGTGAGGCATACGTTACGGCTGAAATGGTGCGCAACGCTTATCAAGGTATCGGCAACGAGTATGAAACCCTGCTGAATGCATTTGACAAAGAGAATGAGATTTTCAAAAAGCGCGTGGGCAAAGACAGGGTGTTGGGAACCTATAGGACGAGGGTACGGGCAAGAAACCATGTAGCTGCCTTTATCAAGTCGTTCTACAAGCGCAACGATATGTCAATGTTGGAACTTACACCCGATTTCATCAAGGAGTTTGCCGCATACCTCTCAACGGAAGCAGGATTAAAGAACGGTTCGATATGGGCAAACTGCACATGGCTGAAAGGCGTGGTCATGAAAGCTCATTACAACGGATTGATACCACGCAACCCTTTCGCCCAGTTCCATATCAGCCCGAATATAAAGGAACGTGAATATCTCACGGAAGATGAATTAAAAACGGTAATGACACACGAGTTTGCAAACAGCAAGCTCGCATACATCCGTGACATTTTTGTCTTTGCCAGTTTCACAGCCCTTTCGTTCGTGGATATTCAAGAGCTGACCTGTGATGATATTGTGGAGGTGAACGGTGAGAAGTGGATATTATCCAAACGGCACAAGACCAAAGTGCCGTTCCAAGTGAAACTATTGGATATTCCATTACAGATTATTGAGCGTTACAGAGCGCAGCAGGAAAACAACCTTGTGTTTCCCAATCTTAACTATTGGTCAATATGCAAACCGCTGAAAAAGATGATAAAGGAATGCGGTATAAACAAGTCGATTAGCTTCCATTGCTCAAGACATGGCTTCGCAACGCTGGCTTTGAGTAAGGGTATGCCCATTGAAAGCGTAAGCCGTGTATTGGGGCATACGAATATAGTCACGACCCAGCTCTACGCAAAGATTACCATACAGAAGATAGATGATGACCTCACGAAATTCGGGAACAAACTAAACCAGTCGTTTAACAACATATCAATGGGATGAGCATGAAAAGAGGTATCATAACAATAAGCGAATCCGGCAATATCACCATGTCGAATAATGTCACCAATATTTGGATGAGCGAACCGGAATTGGTGGAACTTTTCGGGGTGATAGCACCGACACTTCGAGCATCCATCCAAGCCGTGTATAAAAGCGGTGTTTTGAAAGAATACGAGGTGCAAAGGTATATCCGATTGGAGAACGGTTATCATACCGATGTGTTCAGCTTCCCGATGGTTGTCGCACTTGCTTTCCGTATCAATACTTTTGGTGCGGGACAAGTGCGCAATGCCATTCTTGAAAGGGTGTGCTTGCGAAAAGAGAAAACAAGCATCTTCTTTTCGCTGGTGTCAATGGCATGACTGCATCATGGTATCAGGCATGACTATATACTGTAATTGCAGCCGTGAAACAGTCAAAAATTTATATGCCAGTCTATTGCCGATAAAGCGTTTTGTCAGTAAGACGTATTGCTGATAAAACGTGTTAGTGATAAGTTGAACAGACGTTTTATCGTATTACCATTATACGTACTAACATCAAAGCCCGAAGAAACAGCCATTGGAATGGCATTTCTTCGGGCTTGTTTGAGCTATCTCATACGTTTTTTACTCTCGAACCACTCACTTTTTGGTCGCAAGGTATTTTTTGCAGCGTTCTGCTACGATTTGCGTATCAACCTATCCGATAAATGCCTATACTTTTGTAGCTGACATTTTATCAAACTAAAATCAAATGAAAATGACAGCTAAAGAATCGAAAGACAGCCACAGACCGCCTACGGATAGCGGCATGGCAAAGGAAGAGTTTATCCGAGTGGGTACAACCCTCTACAAGTTGGTGGACCAGCCACGTTTGAACGGTGGCTATGTGAAGAAACGCCTCGTGTGGAACAACGAGACGCTCCGGCAGGATTACGGCAAACACTTTCTTGCCACCGTGCCGAAGTATGACGGCTTCTGCACCGTACCCGAACACGTCAGCTATCAGCCCGTAATCGGCAAGTTCCTGAACCTCTACGAACCGATAGACCACCAACCAAAAGAGGGTGATTTCCCCTCTATCCGCTCGTTGGTGGAACACATCTTCGGGGAGCAATATGAGTTGGGAATGGACTATCTGCAACTGCTCTACCTGCAACCCATACAAAAATTGCCCATCCTGCTGTTAGTATCGGAAGAACGCAACACGGGCAAAAGCACATTCCTCAATTTCTTGAAAGCCCTGTTTCAGAACAACGTGACATTCAACACCAACGAGGATTTCCGCAGCCAGTTCAATTCCGACTGGGCAGGGAAACTCCTTATTGTCGTGGATGAAGTGCTGCTGAGCCGCAGGGAGGACAGCGAGCGGTTGAAGAACCTAAGCACTACACTCTCTTATAAGGTGGAAGCCAAAGGCAAAGACCGTGACGAGATAGCCTTTTTCGCCAAGTTCGTGCTGTGCTCCAACAACGAGTATCTGCCTGTCATCATAGACGTGGGTGAAACCCGCTATTGGGTGCGCAAGGTAAACCGCTTGCAGTCGGATGATACCGACTTCCTGCAAAAGCTGAAAGCGGAGATACCTGCCTTTCTCTACTATTTGCAGCACAGGCAGCTATCCACCGAAAGGAAAAGTCGTATGTGGTTCGCTCCCTCACTGCTACATACCGAAGCCTTGCAGCGCATCATCCGCAGCAACCGCAACAGATTTGAAACCGAAATGTATGAGCTCATACTTGACATCATGGCAAATATGGGCGTTGATACGTTCTCGTTCTGCCCCGAAGACATTCTTCATTTACTGGCAAATACATACGTCAAGGCGGAGAAACACCAAGTGCGGAGGGTATTGCAGGAGTGCTGGAAGCTGAAACCAGCCCACAACACCCTTACATATACCACCTACCAAGTGGACTACAACCGAGAATGCCGTTACTCCCCGGTTCGGAAAACCGGACGTTTTTACACCGTAACGAAAGTGTTTTTGGAAACACTATGATTCCTTTTTGATGAATTGATGAATAAGAATATAACAGCATTGAATATCAGCAGAATATACTATCATCAAATCATAATCAAGAATAAGATGCTGATGAAAAGAGAAAACAGTACGGACAGACCATGCCCGACATTACAAATGATGATTTTCTCTTTTCGCAAGCAATTTGATGAATGTATGATGAGAGTGTATAATACTATATATCAACATACTAAATATATAAATCATCAAAACATCGTTTTATCAACCATCATCAAATCCGTAGAAATATACATTATGAACATTCAAGAAGCAAAACAAATCAGGATTGCAGACTATCTGCAAAGTTTGGGCTACACCCCCATCAAGCAACAAGGCGAAATCCTTTGGTACAAATCACCGTTGAGAGAGGAAGCCGAAGCCTCGTTCAAGGTGAACACCGAACTGAACCAATGGTACGACTTCGGTATCGGCAAAGGCGGCAACATCATCGCACTGGCGCAGGAACTCTATTTCTCCGACCATGTACCCATAAGATAGCGGAACAGGCTCCACGCGTCCGTCCCGTTTCTTTCTCTTTCCGCCAACAGGCATCCGAACCGTCCTTCCAACAGTTGGAGGTCGGGGAGCTCACGCATCCGGCATTGTTCCGCTACTTGCAGGAGCGTGGGATAGATACCGTACTGGCGAAGCCGGAGTGCAAGGAACTGCACTTCACCCACAACGGCAATCCCTATTTCGCCATCGGATTCCCGAATGTGGCAGGAGGGTATGAAGTGCGCAACCAGTTCTTCAAGGGCTGCATCTCCCCAAAGGACATCATCCATATACGGCAGCAGGGAGAGCCGAGAGAGAAGTGTTTGGTATTCGAGGGGTTTATGGACTATCTTTCTTTCCTCACACTCCGTACAAAGAACAGCCCGACTATGCCCAACCTTGACGGGCAGGATTATGTCATTCTCAATTCCACTTCCAACGTATCTAAAGCTATTGACATATTACACGATTATGAACGCATCCACAGCCTGCTTGACAATGACGAGGCAGGAAGAAAAGCGTACCAAGAGCTGACTGTCGAGTTTGACGGACGCATCCGGGACTTCTCCCACAACTATCACGGGCATAAAGACCTGAACGATTTTCTGTGTGGCAAGCGGCAGAATCTAACCGTCAATCCACCGCTCCGAACCATCGTTAAACCGAAGAAAAAGGACTGGGATTATAACGCATCAAATGAGAAAAAACGGAAGTTGCTCGAAATTGATTTTGGTTAGAATCGTGGGGTAGCAAGTTTGTGTTTCGGGACACCCGAAACCGCTTGCCACCCGTCCCCCGAATTGCAGGGGCGGCATCCCGTTGGTCTATACATTAATTATACTGACAATACTTGAAAATGGAACATAAGGAAGATAAGAAACGTAACAAAGGCGGTCGCCCGAAGAAAGGGACTGCCGAGAAACTGACATACCGTGTCGCCGTGAAGCTGGCGGCTGGCGACTATTTCCGTCTAATGACACAGGCGTATAATGCCGGAATATCATCAAGCGAATACATGAGGGAGTGTTTCCGAAACGGACATGTGAAAGGACGGTTGTCGGAGGAACAAGCAGCCCATGTGCGAAGTCTCTGCGGCATGGCGAACAACCTGAACCAGCTTGCACGCAGGGCGAATGTCGGGGGCTTCTATGGTGAACGTGACGACTACAAGGTGGCGGTGGCAAGAATCCATGAACTTCTAAACAAGATAGGGATATGATGGCGAAAATCGTACACGGCAGCAATTTCAAGGGTGTGGTGGACTACATTCTTGACACGAACAAGGGAGTGCAGTTAGTGGCGCACGAAGGATTGTTCATGGAAAACAAGGACACCATCGCAATGGGCTTCAACATCCAGTCTCAGATGAACGGCAAGGTATCAAAGCCTGTCGGACACATCGCCCTTGGTTTCTCCAAAGAAGATGAACCACGGCTGACCAACCGTGTCATGGCAGGAATAACACTCGAATACATGGAGAGGATGGGCATCCGTGACACGCAGTTCTTCATCGCCCGTCACTTCGATAAGGAGCATCCGCACGTGCATATCGCCTTTAACCGTATCGGCAATGACGGCAGGACAATATCGGACAGGAACGAGCGGCTGCGCAGCACCCGTATCTGCAAGGAGCTTACCTTGAAATATGGTCTGCACATGGCTGGCGGCAAGGAGAATGTCAAGCGCAACCGACTGAAAGAGCCGGACTGGACAAAGTACAGGCTGTATGATATACTGAAAACGGAAGTAAGTAGGTGCGGCAACTGGAATGTGCTTGTCGCCAACCTGAACCGTCAGGGCGTGGAAGTCCGCTTCAAGCATAAGGGGCAGACGGACGAGGTGCAGGGAGTGGTCTTTTCCATGAATGGCTACCACTTCAACGGCTCCAAGGTGGACAGGCGTTTCAGTTATTCCAAAATTGATGCTGCCTTGCAGCGCAACAGGAACGAGGAACGCATGAGCCTGATGCCTAAAGGTTATGGAATAGATGCGCCCAATGTAACATCCGACACTGCAAGAGGTGAGCTTTTCAGCGGTTCATTAGGATTGCTGAATGGTAGTGGCTCGTCCTATAACGTTGCCGATACAGAAGCCAATCTGGAGATGGCAGAAATATTACGCAGGAAGAAGAAGCGAAAAAAAAGATTAAGACTATAAAGTCTGGATACTCTATTTCAATGAAAAGGTCCTAATAATTCGCCTATATTGAGTTATTTATTGCGGCTTTTTTGTAATTTTGCAATTGGATTGAGGCAACTCTTTCCAAGACATATTAGAAAAGAAAGAAGCGTTATGCTCATCTTGTGCTTGAAAACGTAGGAAATTTTCAAATTGGATACAAGGATAGCATAGTGGTTCTCACGCTATAGCGTGGGTTGCTATTGTTACATCTGTATCCAAGGTTTCCTACGACCTTCAAGTTAAGTGTGGCAAAACAGTTCACGCTTTGTGTTTTACACTTAGACTAAATGTTTTTAGTGTTTAAAGACATTGCGTGAAACTCTTATAAAATATGGACAATATTAAATGAATATCAATCATAAGGCAAAAGCATTGGAATGAAAAAGGAAATAAATATAGCCGTTATTGGATTAGGATACGTTGGGTTGCCCTTATTTTGTCTTTTATCCAAGTACTTCCCTTGTATTGGTATAGACAAGGATACGGTTCGTGTTACTCAATTGAAAGATGGAGTTGATTATCGGGAATGTGAAAATCAGCATAACATAAAAATGGCATTACAACGAAGTTTATTAACTTCCACATATTCAGATTTGACGGAATGCAATGTATTCTTTGTTTGTATTCCAACGGGTATTGATGAAAATAAACTTCCAGAATTGGAACCATTGAAGAACGTCTGTAAGTCGCTTGGTAAAATTTTAAAACGTGGTGATATTGTGATTTTTGAATCAACAGTATTTCCCGGATCAACTGAAGAATTATGTATACCTATTTTGGAAAAATATTCTATGATGAAAGTTAATGAGGATTTTTCAGTCGGATATTCACCTGAACGAATTAACGTGGGGGATGAATGTCATAGGATAGCATCCACTCCCAAAATCATTTCTGCATCAAATATAGAATCTTTGAATGTTATGAGAGATATTTACTCAACTATTCTTGATGCGCCTGTAATAGAGGCATCAAGTATAAAAATAGCTGAAACGGCAAAAATGTATGAAAATGTGCAACGTGATGTCTTAATTGCATTGGCAAATGAATATGCGGATTTCTGTAAATCAGAGGGGATAAATATCAATGAAGTCACAGAATGTGCTGCAAGTAAATGGAACTTTGCAAAGGTCAATCCTGGATTGGTGGGTGGTCATTGCATTGGTGTTGATACCTATTATCTTATGAAACGTGCAAAAGACAAAAAGCAATCGTTGAATTTGGTACAGACAGCTCGGCATATAAATGAAGCAGAGCCTAAAAAGGTTGCCACTCGAATTAAGGACTATGCTGTGTCTATAAACGCACAGCGTATTTTGTTGTTAGGTTTTTCTTATAAAGCAAACACTCCGGATTGCAGAAATACAAAAGTGGCAGATGTTTACAATGAACTCAAACGACACTGTCTAGTTGTTAATTGTTTCGACCCGCTGGTGGACACAAAGAAAGTAAGCAAAGATTATGGAATATCGATTATTCATTCCAAAGAAGAAGTGCAGACAGATTACAATTTAGTAGTGCAACTGGTGAACCACAATGTTTTTAACGAAATGGGATTCGCCGATGCAATATTTATTAAACTAAAAGACTTGTTATGATTCAACAGATAAACAACAACTCCATTAGAGGCACAGAAATGCATGAATCAGACATAGACTTCTTGAGAAAATTCTATGTAGAGCACAGTCATTTTCCAGTGTTTCAGCAAGTCCTAATAGAGACAAGAACTGATTGCAATAATCATTGTCCGTTTTGCCCACATGCTTTCAACAAAAAAACATTGGGTATTATGGAATGGATATGCTATACGACCATCATAGACCAACTATGTGAAATAAACTATAATGGTCGTGTCGCTCTAATGCTTTCCAACGAACCTTTATTAGATGACAGGCTGGAAGACATGATTGTCTATGTCAAAGCAAAATCACAGCGTTTGTTCCTCGACATAACAACTAATGGCAGGTTGTTGACTGTTGAATTGGTTGACAGGCTTTTTAGATTGGGATTGGATAATATAAACATCAATGACTATCGGGGAGATAGGGATCAATATCCCCAAAAGTGGTCTGCTTGTCTTGAACCTATATATGCTGCATACTGGAACAATCCAAAAGTGAGTTTCAAACGCAGGAGATTTGATGAATCATTGCCAAATTATGCAGGGAATATTCCGCAGACTTTCAGTAAGGAAAATTTAGGTTTCTGCAACTATCCTTTCCGTAAACTAACCATTGCTTACAATGGCGATGTGTTGCTGTGCTGTGACGATTTCATGTACAAAACAAGTTTTGGAAATGTTATGACAGACGACCTTATAGATTGCTGGAACAATCCAGAACTAAATACTATAAGACTATCGCTGCTTGACAACAAACGTATAGGATTATGTGAGCGGTGCAATGATTTTCAAGATTATAACACATTTTAGATATGGAGAACTTATTATTGGGTAATGTCATTGAATCTGGAAATATTTCACCTTTTAGTTGTCCTTTTTGTGGCTACAATGGTTCATTGGATTTAATGGGTGCAGATAGATTTCCAGTGCTTCGGACTCTTAAAGTTATTGGCGCGGGAAGAAGAGCGGCAAGATGTCCTAAATGTAAGTCCTCAGATAAAGAAAGACTTGTATATACTTATTTGAAAGAAGTAGAAAAAATAGAAAAAACAAAAGGTCTAAGTATATTGCACATTGCTCCTGAGAGTAATCTGCAAATATGGCTTCAATCCATTTCTGATAAGTACATTGCTGGAGATGCGTTCTTACAAAACCAGAAATTTATAGGTAAAGTTCAATTTGTAGATATAAGACAAACAGAGTTCTGCAACAATCAATTCGATTATATAATTTGTAATCATGTGATATGTGACATTAAAGAGGACAAAATAGCATTGATGGAGATTTTACGCATTTTAAAAAACGGAGGCAAAGCTATATTACAGGTTCCTATTACAAAAATATCTAAAACTGTAGAATATCCAAATGTTTATACAAAAGAAGAACGAGAAGTTGCTTATGGGTATGGTTACCATGAAAGAATCTATAATGACAAAGAATATGTCACGCTTCTTACAAGTGTTGGATTTGTAGTTGAGGTCTATAACATTTCGGCACGGTATAATAAAAATGGTTTAAATCCATTAGAAGATTTGTATATTTGCAAAAAGAAATAATTATGGTACTAAATCAAGGACAATTTGATGCGTTTCGCATGGAAATAGCCACATTCGGTAACATTCCGATTCTAAGTCAATATTGTGGAATTGGATGTGTGTTCTGTAAAGTACATACAGACTCTTATCTTGGGCACTATCCAAAGATACCGCCTATTGACCGAGAGGACTTGCTAAAAGGGTTTGAATACATCAATCCAAATGTCAACTATGTCCGTCTTGGAGCAGGCGTTTTGGTCGCTCCACATACAGACCCATTTCTACATCCGAAGATTTATGATTTCATAAAGATAGCTTCCGAACATTTTCCGACAAAAAAGATTACGACAGTGACAACCGGAGCATACATCAGAGAGGATAAAATGGATTTTCTGAACTCTATTCCGAATTTTGGTATTGACTTGTCGTTAATAACTATGCAAGAGCAACGCGAGAAAATAATTCCACGTTCAGAACGGGAACGGACAATGTATCTACTGAAATATGCTCCGCTGAACAAATGTACACTTATGTTCACTGGGAATCTTGACGAGGTAAAGAGGGATTTGGAACTGCTTCATAAACTTGAAGTAAACAAACGTGTCCGCCAAATTTTGGTGAGACGGATGGAGCACACTGCAACTTCACAACCTTGTCTGAAAGAATTGTCACAGGCTTGCATTGACAAATATGAAGAATGTATCTCTTGGGTAAAACAAAACTATCCTGATGTCGTATTTACTGTCCCTATCCTTAAAGATGTTTTTAGGGGCGGCAACAATGAATACTTTATTGATGCTGATCAACGAATAGCTCGACAAAGAGATATTATTTCATCTTTGCCGGAAGGAACATTTGTAAATCTTATATGCCCACTCTCGGGATATGACTATTTTACAAAGGCGTTTATGGGAATGCCTAATGTAAAAACGAATCTTATCGAGAATCATTTGTATGGAGGCTCAGTCTCTGTTGCCGGTCTATTAAATCATCAGGATATACGTGCTCAGTTTAATCCTGGTAGAAATGATGTAATGATAGTGCCGGAAGAGATGTATAATGTTGATGGGCTTGATCTTTTAGGAGAGCATAAGACTCAGTTAGAAACTTATTATAATGCTAAAATCATTTTAGGATAATATGGAAAAGCTTCAATGGGACAAAGTAAGAGTCTTGATTGCTAACTATTGCAACTATAAATGCCCCTTTTGTCACAATGAGGGGCAAGACAAGATAACGACTAAAGAACGGATGTCGCTGCAATCTTTTAAGAGATTGGTAGATATTCTTTCTAACCAACCCATATCTGAGTTTAACATTAGCGGTGGAGAGCCGTTCTTGAACGAAGATATTGTAGATATGATTTTATATATCAATGATAATCTGGATTGCGACATAAGTTGTGCCACCAATTTATCGCTCATTAAACCTGAGCATATAAGCGCGTTAAGCGGAACAAGAATAAAATTCAACATTCAATTCCCTTTTGCAACAGCCGAGGCATTCAAACGGAGTACAGTTACCGGTAATCTTGATAGAATACTTACCAATATAGATCTGTTGCGTGCCGAAAATATTCAAGTGGGGCTTAATACTGTCGTACAGTCAGATGATTTTAGCTCAATTCCCACATTGATTGACTTTGCTTTAGAACGTGGATTGCCATTAAAGTTATTGCCGCAAATCGGCTTAAGTGGCAGTAAACAGTTCCTAAACCATATCCGGCCGATGCTTGATGCCATTGCTGTTAAAAGCATTGACAAAAATAATGGTGCGCTCAAATGGTATATCGAAAAGAACGGAAAGATAACCACGGTGCTTTATATTGATGCCCCGTGTTTTACTAAAGATATAAATCGATGCCGTAATTATGGTGAATTACGAATACAGCCAAATATGGAAGTTCAAGCTTGCATTTTAGGTTCGCCAACAGATACCATCGACTTAGCCAACTCAAAGGACGTAATAATATCTCAACTCAACAACTTATGGAAGAACTTCAATCATTGCTGAGAAATTATAATTTGAGCCATTTAGATGACATGGAAGTTGCGCCTTGGAGTATGCAATACTGCGAGGTTGAGTTCCCTCGATATTGGCAGGTAGTCTATTCAATTTTAGAAAAGTTGAATAGAAAGCTACGTATTATCGAAATTGGATGTGGACTTGGAGATGTAACCACAATCCCATGCTATTTGGGCTTTGACAAAGTCATATCTTTTGAGAAAAATCCTGAAATAAGCAAAAGGGCTGTTCGTCGTCTTGACGACCTTTTTAATCGTGGCAATATTGTCAATAATCAAGATTATCCTGGGGTTGCTTTCTATGAGAGTGATTTACTTTTAATGGTAAACTGCGCATACGCTGATCTCGCAGATTCAAAAAATGAGTATATGGCTTTAATGTTTGATTATTATAATCATGCAGGAAAGCCGCAGTATTTCATTATGGAGGTTATTGACTCGTCATACACACAGGATAATGCTCAATTCCCGAAACATATACGTCTATCCAAAGAAGATGTAGAGTCTATGTTCCCAGGATATAAGATTTCATCATGGGAAACGTATAAATATCCCATCAACAAAAAGAGCAAAACATTATATTTGATTGAGAAAGTATGAAAATCTTGTTCGTTACATCGGAATTTGGAAGTAATGGAGGGGGGCTCTCGCTTTCTTCTGAGCGCGTATTTAATTACTTAAGCGAAAGGTATTCAGTACAAATTGTCAACCCAAAGAATCCACAGGTGTTAGTAGCTGATGGTGGATATAATCAGGAATTGGCAAGTGCGATTAGACATGAAAATGATTTGAAGATTGATGCTTATCAATATCAAGATAAGGATATTGACTATGTTATCGCTTTTGGAGGAGGTTTTAACGGTTATTATGCCTCTATTCTGGCTCAAAGAATAAATTCATCTTTCATTCTTTGCCTACGGGGCACTGATGTAAATCTGGCAAAATGGTCACCCATTGAAACATTCTATTTAAGAGAGTCGACAATCCATTCCCATAAAGTAGTTTGTCTATCCAGAGAAATGATAGAAAACTTACGTTTGATTGATAAATCTTTTTGCATTAAATGCGTGTTGATTCCTAACTCTATTGTTGGTGGTGGGGACGTAACATTTATGGAGAAACAAAATTCGACCATTGTAATTGGAACTGCATCTACTCATTTAAATGAAAAGAAAGGAGTCGCAAACCTTCTTTCATTGGTGAAACTTGCAAAGGAAGGTGGTATTGATATCAATTTAGAATTAGTCGGTGAGGTTGATGCGGATTTATATGAGTCGTATGTAAAGATTGTAAACAACTTTAAAATCTCAGACCATATAACTTTTCATGGGCGTGTCAGCAGACCTGAGCTTTCATTGTTAATGAGGGATTGGGATTTGTACGTCCAAGCATCTGTTTGTGAAGGCCATCCTAATTCCGTCATAGAGTCATTAGAGAATGGCATAAGCTTTATTAGTACCAGAACTGGCTATATCTTTGAGAAGTTGCATTGCGATTTCCCCGAGTACTTCTTTGATGATAATACCCCGGCTTCTATGCTAAAAGGTGTCCTAGCCTTACTAAACGATAAAAAACTTGCGCTCAGAAGCGAGCAGCTTCGAGATAACCTTCTGAAATCGTCTGATTCCAATACCATTAAAAATTTATGGTATAAATTGCTTGAGTCACCATCGAAAGAAGTGCATTGTGCTTTTGATGGCGATAATATCCTTTCAGTTGGTCTACATGATGTTCAAGGAGAGGTGCATGACAGTATCACTACACCGATAGATGTATTCAGGCAGTTCGTGGATTTCATATATGATCATGGTATGGGGTTGTGCTCGATGAGGTATTACTTGTCGATTCCTCCAAAGGAACGACAATCTCGGATTGTCTGTACATTTGATGACGGATATGTCGGATTATATAATCACGCTTTACCAATATTGTCCAAGTATGGTTTTAGCGCAACTGTTTTTGTATGCACATCTTTAATCGGCCATGACAATAAATGGAATAATAAAGACTCCAAGATGAGAAGACATCTCAACATGGATGAGCTTTCAATCTTGAATAATCAAGGATGGGAGATTGCCTCACATGGGGTGCATCATTATAACTTCTTGAAATTGACAGACATTGAATTGGGAAATGAAATTAAAAAATCTAAAGAACAGATAGATAGTCTATTTGGCTCGTCTGACTGTTTGGCTTATCCTTATGGAGCAAACAATGCCTACATTCAACAATGTGTTTCACCTTATTACAAATATGCTTTTGCAGTTAATCAAGGAGGAACGTCTTTGTCTGCCGATGCTCATCAACTAAGAAGGTACTCAATCTCGGAAATCTATAAGATTTTAACTGTAGAATCATGAAAAAGATATTAGGCATACTTAGAGGTTTTCCGGGACTTGGACGGGTTGTGTCGGGCGTTTCTATCTTAGAAACATTACGAGACAGCTACGGATATGATGTTAAAATAATTAGCTATCTACAAGGCAACAAGTATTTGTATTCTCGCAGCTATAATAATTTGAATGAGGTAACTCCTATGGACTATTGTTCAATAGGCTTATTGCCTACAAATAAAATGGGTGTATATATCCATAATTGCATTAGAGAGTTCACCCCGGATTTAATTGTTGTTGATGGCGAGCCCTTGATGATAAAGTCAATCAAGATTTCACATCCGAGCATAAAGGTTGTAACATTGCTTAATCCTGCCGATGTTGTTAATCCTAATAATTACAAAGAGGCTATGGACTTTTTTAATGAATTTTATTCATTGAGCGACTTGGCAATAGTCCATGGATTAAGACGTATCGATAAGGATTCGAGATACAATGAGTTCCTTTCAATAAACACAATTATTCGTCCTGAAATAATCGGAGTCAAGAATGTTCCTACCAATAACATATACTGTGTACTTGGCGGAGGTACGGTTAATGTGGAACAACAGTTTGTTGATTCAACAATTACAATCGGACAACTTTGTCAAAAAGTTGCCTCATTACTTCCGCAATATACGATGCATATAGTTTGTTCAAGCCAAAACATATTCAATGTCTTGAATCGAAATAACAGCTCCGAAAATGTTGTGCTTCACGACGAAATTATACCTGCCGTACAGTATTACTGTAACGCTGGACTTGTAATTACACGGTCAGGGCGTAACACTTTAAGTGAACTTGCATATCTTGGCATCCCGGCTATATCATTCGTTTCCGGCTGTTCATATAGAAAAGTTGAACAAACTAACAATATCAACGATTTGAATATACCTACCATTGTGCCAGCCTGTATGTCTATTAGTCCGGTTGCCTTTGCCGACCTTTGTCATAAATTGATGCAGGTAAAGAAAGGTGAAACTATGCTTCCCGGAAATGATGAAGCTATTGAAAGCATTCTTAAAGTAATCTGAGAAAAGGTTAATGAGAAATTTAGTTATGATAAAAAAGATCAACAATCACCTACTACCTATAATTGGCGCTATTGCCGGAGATATAATAGGTTCACCATACGAGCTAAATGGCTCTCGAATAAAAACTAAAGAGTTCCCATTATTTAGTCAACAGAGTACATATACAGACGATACTGTAATGACATTAGGCGTTGCACAATGGGTTATGAATAATAATGAAAACTTAACTTCGATATTACATATTTTGGGAAATAAGTATATCGATGTAGGATTTGGACATGCTTTCAAGTGCTGGCTTAGAAGTGAAAATCCTCAACCTTATAACAGTTGGGGCAATGGAGCTGCAATGAGAGTTAGCAGTATAGGCGTGGCATGTGAATATTTACATGATGTTCTCAACCTGGCAGAACAATCTGCATCCATTACACACAATCACCTCGAAGGGATTAAAGGAGCACAGGCTGTTGCAGTTGCTGTGTTTTTAGCGTACAGAGGCTTTTCTAAACAGAATATTAAAGCATATATAGAAAAAACTTTTAATTATGATTTAAGTCGAGACTTAAATCAAATACGTAAAATATATTCATTTGATTCGAGTTGCCAAGGAAGTGTTCCTGAGGCAATTATAGCTTTCTTGCATTCCGACAATTTTGAGGATGCAGTAAGGCTTGCTGTCTCTTTAGGTGGTGATGCAGATACGCAGGCAAGTATAGCGGGTGCAATAGCCGCCTCTTTTTATAAAAAAATACCTCAAAATATTATATCCGAAACTTTTAGCAAATTACCCAATGAATTACGTGATATTATTTATCTATTCAATGATTATGTAACTCCTCAAAATGTTTCGTTAGCTGTAACATCTCTGGAATCAGTAATCCTAAAAAGTAAGATACAATACTCTTTTGCCCTTGCGTGCACAGATGTCATAGATGTATATATACCGAAAGGGACGAGATTAGAACTCGCTTCAATTCCTCCTTTAGTTAAGGACGAGGAGAAATATGCCACATTGCATCTTCTAAATAATAGAGAACGAATATTTGACGCCATAGAGCATGAGGCAAGATTGAAATATCCTGAGTTCACGGAAGACTATGACCATCTTGTTGAGAGAATAATGCTATTTTCTAAGATTGCAGATCTTGAGAAGTTTGATGTTAGTGCACTAACTATGGATGATTTATTAGCTAATGCTTAAAATTATGAAGATAGTGCATATTAGTGATATTCACCTTACTGAAAATGGCACCGAAATATGGGGCGTTAATACCCATGAACATTTTCAGAAAGCCATCCAAAAGATAAAGGAATTGGATGGTCTTGATGGCATTATAGTCAGTGGAGATTTGTCTAACGATGGCAGTAAATGGACTTATGAATATATTGATAGAGCTTTTGAAGAAACCGGTGTTCCGACATATTGTTGCCCAGGGAATCACGATAATTTAGAGATGTTTTATCAAGGATATAAACCATCTTACTACAAAATTTGCGAAAAGTTTGAGCTCTGTGGATGGAATTTTATAATGCTCAATTCAGCAGTGCCAGATATGTCAAGAGGCTATTTCAATCCTGATGTCCTTATGAGGCTGCTAAAATCCAGCAATGGTCCTGTGGCCATAGTCCTTCACCATCCTCCGGTTGATCAAGATGGCTGGCTAAGTAGGAAGTTGTTAGAGAACAGGTCAGAGTTTAACGCTATAATTAAAAATAGCGAAAAGGTTAAGGTGATATTATATGGTCATACTCACTTTGGAATGTATAAACAGATTGACAATGTAGTTTATTCATCGCCTTTTTCTGTGGGATTCGCTTTTTCACCCGAATTGCCTAAATTTGAGATTGCACATGGATTGGAGGGCTTTAATGTTTTAGTGTTTTCCCAAGACTCTATATTTATAAAAACCATCAGGATATAGGAATGAATATACTAAAGAAAAAACTCTACTATAAATTTTTAGATCTTCAAAGGCTTAGTCGCTTTACTGGAGAGGTAGGCTTATGTGATTTCGCAATTTCCGTACTAAATAAAATCAAAAACATAAGTGATGAAAACTTTGATGTAGAGTTATATGATACAAAAAAATCAATTTTTACAGATAAGGAAAAACCATTTATTGATGAATACATAGCAACCGGACAAATACAATTTATTGAGGATAAAATTGTATCTTTACCCAAATGGGTTTGGTTGCTGATTATGCCTGAGTATATCCCAATCGAAGAGTTAAAGTTTATCTTTAATAAATATCAAATATCGTCAAGGAATAAACTCATAGATTATTTCCAGTCTGATGCGGCTGCGAATAGATATGGAGAGGATTATGCCAATTTATACTGTTATTTTGTGGAAAATCAAGATTCAAAGAATTTTCCATTGCAATATCGTTCAATACCCAGTGAACAAACTCAGCTAATTGAATTATTTTGTAATGAAATTATATTGGGTAATTTCCATAACCATACTACTTTTAGTGATGGAAGATTGTCAATAGAAGCGATAGCCAATTTAGCTAAGTTGCACAACCGGAAGTTTATCGGAATATCCGATCATTCATCAAGTGTCGGTGGCGTTGACGCGGAGAAAATCATGAGGCAGATTTCTATTATAAATTCATTATCTAAGGATGAAAATTTCACAATACTAAAAAGTCTTGAATGTGAAATACTTGCTGACGGAACTTTAGATATGGATTATGGAATTTTCAAGGAACTTGATTATTTAATTATTGGTGCTCATAGGAATGAAATTATGAGTAAAAAGGAAGCGACAAGACGTTTGATTAAAGCCATCGAAAATCCTAATTCCAATATTTTAGCTCACCCACAACAACGAATTTATCAAAAAAAGGTTGGCCTCTATGTGGATATTCAAATGATAATAGATGCCTGTAAAGAGAATTCAGTTGTAATTGAAATTAACGGAGATCCCGATAGGTTGGATTTATCGCCTGAGCATATAGAATATGCTGTCAAAAAGGGGATTATCTTTTCGTTAGATTCAGACACGCATACATTGAATAGCTTTAAAAATATCAATAATGCAATAAAAATAGCTGAGGAAGCTCATATACCGCCCGAACAGATATTAAATATCCAATCGATGCCTAAGTTAAAATCTATATTTGACAAAGTCATTTATTAAACAATTGTAACGAACATGATTATAGAGAAAGATAAAATTCGATTTATCGTAGATATAGTTGACCATTGCAATCTAAACTGTAAATGCTGTGGCCATTTCTCCCCATTGGCTCCAAAAGGATTTTTGGATATAAATACTTTTGAGAGAGACTTGAAACGTCTTCATGAATTGCTTCAGGGTCATATTCATTGTTTTGAGCTAATGGGTGGTGAATCACTTTTACACCCTCGCCTATATGATATTGTCCGCTTAACAGCAAAATATGTGACTGGAGAAAAATACTTATGTACTAATGGAGTGCTTTTAAGTTCAATGCCTGATAAGTTCTATCAATTATGCGCTGAAACAGATACGATAATAAGTATCACTATGTATCCTATTGACTTGAATTGGGATGAAATCAATCGCAAAGTCAAGTTGTTCGGCACGAAGTTATATTTAATTAAATCTCAGGGAGAGGAAAATAAAAACTGGTTCAAGAACAGAAGAGACTTGAGCGGAAGTCAGGACGTTGAAGAAAATTTCAAAAACTGCTTCTGGAAAGCTCGTTGTATAGTGCTTGAAAATGGCAGACTATCATCGTGCGTTGTACCGTTTAAAGCAAAATATTTTCAACAATATTACAAATCTGATGCGTTTGATACATCTGATAAAAATTCAATCGACATTTTCAAAGCAAAAAATATTAAAGAAATTGTTGAGTTTCTAAATCGTCCCATCCCTTGTTGTAGGTATTGTTTGCCTAATCAAGAGGAAAAAATTCCTTGGGGCGTTTCTAAGAGAGATATTAGTGAGTGGTTTTGAAATTGAGATTTTATGGAAAAGATATTAGTAACTGGTGGCGCTGGTTTTATTGGATCAAATCTCTGTGAACATCTAGTTCTCAATGGATATGATGTTGTATGCCTTGATAATTTTTCAACTGGGCACATGAGTAATATTCAGCACCTAATTGATGGTTATCCACTAAATTTTAAGCTAATAGAAGGCGATATACGTAATTTCGAGACTTGCGTAAGAGCTGTCAACGGAGTTCAATATGTTCTTCATGAAGCAGCACTTGGAAGCATACCAAGAAGTATCAATGACCCAATAACTACCAATGATGTAAATATTGGTGGATTCCTAAATATGTTAGTAGCAGCCCGAGACAGCAATATAAGAAGATTCATATTTGCAGCTAGTAGCTCCACCTATGGTGATAATACTGATTTGCCCAAAAAGGAAGATAACATCGGAAGACCTTTATCCCCATATGCATTGACTAAATATGTTGATGAGTTATATGCTGACGTATTTGCTAAAACCTATGGAATAGAATATATAGGACTGCGATATTTTAATGTGTTTGGAAGAAGACAAGATCCAAACAGTATGTATGCAGCTGTAATACCATTGTTTATAAAGCAATTTCTAAATCACAAGCAGCCAAAGATAAATGGTGATGGATTGAATACTAGAGATTTTACTTACATTGACAATGTGCTTCATATGAACATGCTTGCATTAAATACAACAAACACTCAAGCGGTAAACCAAATCTACAATACTGCGGGTGGAGGGCGAACAAGCATCAACAAGTTAGCAAATGAAATAAAATCATGTTTGGTTCAATACGATTTTTCAATTTCCGATATAAATCCTATTTATGGGGCATATAGACTTGGTGATATACCCCACTCTTTTGCTTCAATAGATAAGGCAAAGCAGTTATTGGGTTATTCCCCATTGGTTTCTTTTCAAGAAGGATTAAATGAAACTGTTAAATGGTATGTAAACAATAAAAATCATTAGCTAATCAATAATGCTACTATATAACAAGATACGAGCAAATAAATTCAGATATAAAAATAAATACCTTATATTGATTTGTAAGTAACACTCTTCTCACTCTTTTTTCTTTGAAGATTGTGTGTGAATAGAAAAATCTTCGTACTTTTGTGTCAAGACGAGTAACAATGAAAGCAACTCACAGCAAAACGCGGAAATAGGTACGGTTGCCAAATCATTACCTCAAAAATGGGTAATTCTCCCAAAGTCCTTTGTATAAGGCACTAAGGGAAACATTCCAGACTTAGCAATAAATTTTTTGAATGCCAAAGCATGCAATTTTGTCAAAAAAGCCCCAGACATTCCCATAGGGTCAAAATCCTTATTGGTTTAGCTAAGATATATATACTGCTGAATATCATAGCAATATCCATTTTCAGCACATTAGTTCATATTTTGATACGTTAGTATATATTAAAACATTTAATAATATCCCTTAGGTCTTAAAAAAAACGATAGCCATCGGTTCCGCCTACGCTGGTTATGTTTTTCTGAACGGTTGCATCGCTTGCAAATAGATAGTCTTTCCGGATAAGATTGATGGTCTATCTTGCATGAATTGATAGTCTATCTTATATGAAAGGATGGTCTATTTTGAAAATCCTTGTAGGATTCGAAGCAAATTCCCGGCAGGGGGTCAGTTGCACTAGCTAACTATGGCACTTACGATAGCTAACTATGGCACTTACGATGGCTAACCATGGAGGTTCCAAAAGCCAACTGTGCTTCCTGCCTATTTCAAGTACAAACGGTTTGCCTTTAGCTCCTGTCACCAGAATCCGCTGATTATCAAGGAACGCTGGTGACGGGAGCTTTGGGCAAACCGTTTGCATTATTTTTAGCGCATCTTTTCTACTTGCTCGCCTTCATGGCACGAATCACTGCCGAAGTGAAACCGGCGTGTTCCAGTTCATTGATTCCCTTGATGGTGATGCCGCCCGGAGTGCAGACTTTATCGATTTCCACACTGGGATGGGTATCGTTCTTCAAAATGAGTTCGGCAGCGCCTTTCACACTTTGAGCAATCATCTTCTGCGCATCTTTCGGATAGACGCCCATCTCGATTCCTGCCTGCATGGCTGCCTGTATGTATTTCAATACGTAGGCTATTCCGCAACTGGTAAGTGCCGTGGTTGCAGCCAGCTTTTGCTCGGGAACAAGCATGGCCAATCCCATTTCGTTGAAAATGTCCAGCATCTGCTGCTCCTGTTCGGACGAGGCGTTACGGCTTGCTATCAATGTCATGCTCTGCAGCTGACTGATGGCTGTATTGGGTATCACCCGAAACATGGTGAGCTTCACTCCGGCAAATTCCTCCAGTTTGTCGAAACTGACACCGGCTGCCACACTCACAAGGGTTTGCCCTTCATGTAAATCCAAAGATTCGATGACCTCCTGCATCAGCCAGGGTTTCACACAAACAATCACACAATCTGCTTTCTGGGCAGCTTCATGATTGCTATGGGTTACCTGAACATAAGGAAATTCATTTTTCAAGGCATCCAGTTTCCCCTGACTGGGATTGGATACCGTAATGTCTGCCGTTGCAACCAAAGTACCTTGTGCCATGCCTCTGGCAATGGCACCTCCCATGTTGCCGGCTCCTATAATGGCTATTTTCATGATACCTCTTTTTTATAAAATCTTTTTGAATCGTTCCAGAAAATCTTCAGCTTCAGACATACTCAGACATAATGGCGGAAGAAGGCGGATAACATTGGTACCGCTCACTCCTGTGAATACTTTTTGCTCAAAGAGCAACTTGGAACGAAGTTCCTTGATAGGCTGTTCAAATTCCAATCCTATCATCAACCCTTCGCCTCTCACCTCCTTTATCTGAGGCAGTTTTTTCAATTCTTCCAAAAGGAATGAACCGACCTTGGCTGCATTTTCCACCAGATGTTCTTCTTCCATCACGTCCAAAACAGCCAAAGCTGCCGTACATGCCAGATGATTTCCGCCGAAGGTAGTACCCAACTGACCATAGACGGGAGTAAACTTCGGACTGATGAGGACAGCTCCCATGGGGAAACCGTTGCCGATGCCTTTGGCCACCGTTATCAAATCAGGACGGATACCGGCATACTGATGGGCAAAAAACTTTCCGCTTCTGCCGTAACCGCTTTGTATCTCATCGAGAATCAAGACAGTGTTATACTTGTCACATTCGCTGCGAAGCAACTGAAAGAATTCGGGTGTAGGCAACTTGATGCCTCCCACTCCCTGTATGCCTTCTATAATGACGGCACATACATCACCTTTGGCTATCTCGGCCTTGAAGGCTTCGGCATCATTCAAAGGTACGTACGTCACATGTCCGCAATCGTTGATAGGTGCAATAATCTTAGGATTGTTGGTAACCTCCACCGCCAGAGATGTTCTGCCATGGAAAGCTTTCGAGAAAGAGATAATGCGCGTCCGTCCGTTATAGAAGGACGAAAGTTTCAGAGCATTCTCATTTGCCTCTGCCCCGGAATTAATCAAGAACAGGGAATAATCATCATATCCGCAGAACTTGCCCAAACGTTCTGCCAATTTCTTTTGAAGCGGATTTACCACTGAATTGGAATAAAAACCAAGCGTGGCAACCTGTTTGCTTATCATCTCCACATAGTGAGGATGGGCATGACCTATACTGATGACGGCATGACCGCCATACAAATCCAAATACTCCGTGCCTTTTTCATCCCATACATGGCAACCTTTTCCTTTTACAATGGATATAGGGAAAAGAGGATATACATCAAATAAATTCATTTATTATAAAACTACTACTATTACTACTACTAATATATATAATATATAATAAGCCATTTTCATGGCTTCAATCAACGAAGCCTCTGCAAACGGGTTGTCCTTAAAAAGCTGCCGGTTTCAATTTCAAACCGGTTGTTTCATCCAAGCCGAACATCAGATTCATATTTTCCACAGCCTGCCCGCTCGCCCCTTTCAGAAGATTGTCGATGCAGCTGACTATGAGCAAACGATTCTCATGTTTTTCCAAATGAATGAGGCATTTATTGGTATTGACCACTTGCTTCAAGTCAAGATTCTTATCGGTGAGATGAACAAAGGGTGCATCTGCATAGAAATCCTGATAGATTTTTTCAGCCTCTTCCTGCGACACGGATGTCTTCACAACCGATGTGGCAAAAATACCTCTAGGAAAATCTCCGCGATAAGGAATGAAAGCCACATCTCCGTCAAAGCCTTTCTGCAACTGGCGCAAGGATTGCTTGATTTCGGTAACATGCTGATGCGCAAACGGCTTATAAATGGACATGTTATTGTTTCTCCAACTGAAGTGACTTGTAGCACCGGGTTTCACGCCGGCTCCGGTACTTCCTGTGATGGCATTGACATTTATCTCGTCGGGGAGCAAGCCGTGTTTTGCCAATGGTAGCAAACCCAACTGAATGCAAGTGGCAAAGCAACCGGGATTGGCCAAATGATTGCACTTACGGATAGCATCACGGTTCAGCTCCGGCAAGCCGTAAACGAAATCATGTTCCGGTGATTCCCAGCGGTAATCCATGGAGAGGTCCACAATCTTCACCTTGGCGGGAAAATCATGGCTTTCCATAAACTTCCTGGTATCACCATGTGCCGTGCAAAAGAAAACTACATCCACACTATCCAGTGGCAACTGATCGGTAAATACCAAATCCGTATCACCAATCAGTCCTTCATGAACATCCGAAATCTTGTTGCCGGCATTGCTCGTGCTGTTGACAAAACCGATTTCCACCTCGGGATGGTTTATCAACAGTCTCAAAAGCTCTCCGGCAGTATATCCCGCACCTCCTATTATACCTGCTTTCACCATTTTATTCCTCAGCTTGATTCAGTTCATCCTTGTGAGTGGCATAATAAGCCCTGAGCGGTGTACTGCTGACTTTGATGAAGCCTTTGGCATCCTCGGCTGTCCAGCCTTTCTGCATTTCGCCGTATTCGCCAAACTTGTTCTTCACCAGGTCGTCCTTGCTTTCCACGCCGACGGTGCTGAAGCTCAACGGGCGAAGTTCCAGAATGGCTGTTCCGTTCACATTCCGCTGGCTCTCGGTGAGCATAGCTTCAATATCGCGCATGACAGGTTCCAGATACTGGCTTTCGTGCAAAAACATGCCATACCAGTTGGCTACCTGATCTTTCCAGTATTGCTGCCATTTGCTCAATGTATATTTTTCCAGGAAACGATGCGCTCCGATAATAAGCATAGGAGCAGCCGCTTCGAAACCGACACGGCCCTTGATGCCGATGATGGTATCACCCACATGCATATCACGGCCGATACCGTAGGCAGCACCGATTTCTTCTACCTTCTGAATGGCTTTAATCTTATCGTCGAACTTCTCGCCGTTCACTGCCGTGAGTTCGCCTTTCGTGAATTCCAGACGCAACTGTTCGCTGCCTTCCTTAGTCACTTTCTTCAGATAAGCCGATTCGGGCAATCCTTGGGCAGAGTCAAGAATTTCACCGCCACAAATGGATGTACCCCATAAACCTACATTATAAGAATATTTCAGTTTGGTGAAATCTGCAAAGAAGCCATGTGCATTCAGATAGTCCACTTCTTCCTGACGACTCAAAGCCTTGTCACGGGTGAGTGTGATGATTTCCACACCGGGAGCCATTACAAGAAAAGTCATGTCAAAGCGAACCTGATCATTACCGGCACCGGTTGAACCATGAGCAATGGCATCCGCACCAATCTCATTGGCATAACGGGCAATGGCCAATGCCTGAAAAATACGTTCGGAACTCACCGATATAGGATAAGTGCCGTTGCGCAGGACATTGCCATAGACCATGAACTTCAGACTCTTGTCATAATATTCCTGAGTAACATCCAGTGTGATATATTTCGTTGCGCCCAACTTGTAGGCATTTTCTTCATTCTTCTTCAGTTGCTCTTCACTGAAACCGCCTGTATTGGCACAAGCGGCATGCACTTCATAACCTTTCTCTTTAGCCAGATACATCACTGTATAAGAAGTATCCAACCCTCCGCTGAAAGCAACCACTACTTTTTTCTTCTGTTCCATAAAAATCTGTTTTTTCAATTACTTATTTTCTTCCGTCTGGCCGTCTTCTTCGACCTTATGCTTGTCAGGATCATAAAGCATTGCAGTGCAAATACAATAACGGCGTTCCGTACGCACCAGAACATCATGATTCACACACCCTTCACATCCTTTCCAAAAAGCTTCATCATCAGTTAAATCGGCAAAAGGAACGGGAACGTATCCTAATTCCGTATTGATTCTCATCACCGCACCACCGCTGGTCAATCCGAACAGTTTGGCATGAGGCCAACGCAACCGGCTCAAAGTGAAAGCCGCCTTCTTGATTCTCTTGGCCAAACCGTGCCCTCGGAATCTCTCTACGACAATCAAGCCCGAATTGGCCACATATTGTTTGTTCCCCCAACTTTCGATGTAACAAAAACCTGCAAACTCCTCTCCCTTGAGAGCGATAATTGCCTTTCCCTCTTTCATCTTTTGCGCCAGATATTCATGGGTACGTTTGGCTATTCCTGTACCGCGAACCTTGGCTGCTGCTGTAATAGTTTCCAAAATCTCGTCAACATAAACCTCGTGAGAGGCGTCGGCTACCATTACTTCAATTTCTTCCATTTTTAATTATAATATTTATTTATTTAATATTAGGAATCACCGAAGAAAGCGCCTGTATGACTTCCGTTTTGGTGATCCCCTCGCGGATAACCAACATAATGGTGTCATCTCCGGCAATTGTTCCGATTATCTGATATAATTCCTGATTATCAATGTCATAAGCAAGACTACTGGCATATCCGGGACGGGTCCTTATCACGGCCAGATTACCACTGAAACGGATAGAGACAAAACCATTGGTCATCAGCATTTCACCGGCATTCCGAACCTCAGTAGAGCGTTTGTACATGGTGTTGTTTGGCAACACATATACATAATTACCATTCATTGAAGCAGCTTTCGCCACTTTCAATTGCTTGAGATCGCGAGAAAGAGTGGCTTGCGTCAAAACAAAACCCTCTTTGGCAAGTTCGTTGAGAAGTTCTTCCTGGGAACCTATCTCCTTGCTCGAAATAATGATTTTGATAGAGTCTAAACGACTGTTTTTGTTCTTCATATTGTATAATTATTCTTGTTTACGGGGCAAAATTAGTAATAATATTCGGAAGATGGGCATAATATTCCAAAAATATTTCATTTTTATGCAAAATTATACTTCCGTATGTTTGAAAACATAATAAAACAAAATGAGCAGATAAAAAATCAAAAATGAAACTATCGAATAAATTTATAACCTTATCTTTGACAAAAAATAAAAGAAACTAAATTCTGTTTACTATGGAATGTATTCATTTTTTTGCAGTCGACTTAGGTGCAACAAGCGGAAGAACCATCCTCGGGACATTAAAAAACGGGAAGATGGAGCTAAAGGAGTTGACTCGTTTCCCCAACAATATCATTGAAACAGGCGGACATTTCTATTGGGACATACTTGCCCTTTACAACGAAATTATCCGGGGCTTAAAAACGGTGGCTCAGGAAAAAATCAAAATTCAAAGTATAGGTATCGATACGTGGGGAGTGGATTTTGCTCTCTTCGGCAAAGACGGTGCTCTGCTCCGTTCTCCATACAGTTACCGTGACCCGCATACGGAAGGCTCCCAGGAAAAATACTTCAAAAAAGTTCCTAAAGAGGAAGTCTACCGCATCACGGGCATTCAATTCATGAATTTCAACTCGCTGTTCCAGCTGGACACTTTGCAACGGAATCATTGCTCAGCCCTGGCCGGTGCCGACAAAATACTATTCATGCCTGATGCCTTAGGCTATATGCTTACAGGTAAAATGGTCACCGAATATACCATCGCCTCCACTTCACAGATTCTGAACCCACGCACCAAGCAATTTGAAAAGTCGCTGCTGGATGCTGCCGACATACGGGAAGATCAGTTCGGAAAGTTTGTTTTCCCTGGAACACAGATGGGTACACTTACTCCGGAAGTACAGAAGATGACAGGCCTTGGAGCCATACCGGTAATTTCTGTAGCCGGTCATGACACTGCTTCGGCCGTTGCCGCAGTTCCTGCCAAGACATCTCATTTTGCTTATCTGAGTTCCGGAACATGGAGCCTCATGGGTATTGAAGTAAAAGATGCTATTATAAACAAGGAAAGCTACGATAAGAACTTCACCAATGAAGGCGGTATCGAAGGCACTACCCGCTTCTTGAAAAATATTTGCGGAATGTGGCTTTTGGAACGTTGCCGCAAAGAGTGGGAAGCAACTTCAAATTATTCTTATGCAGAACTGATTGATGCAGCTTTGGCAGTACAGCCGTTCCGCAGCCTCATCAATCCGGATGCGCCTTGTTTTGCAAATCCTGACTCCATGATTAGTGCCATACGTCATTATTGCAAGGAAACCAAGCAACCTGAGCCACAAAGCTACGGTGAAATAACCCGTTGCATTTTTGATTCACTGGCTTTGCGCTATAAACAAGTAATGGGATATCTGAAAGAAATGTCTCCATTCCCTATCGAAGTCTTGCATGTCATCGGTGGAGGAAGCAAGAATAACCTGTTGAACCAGTTCACCAGCAATGCTGTAGGGATGCCGGTCATAGCCGGTCCTTCCGAAGGAACAGCCATAGGCAACATCATGCTCCAGGCCAAAGCTGCCGGTATGGTTCAAAACATATCCGAGATGCGAAGCGTCATCAGTGACAGCATCGAACTTAACCGTTTCGAACCGCAAGACAGCACATTATGGGATGAAGCTTATCAGGATTATCTGAAAAATTACAGAGAAGATATTTAAAAACAAGAATATTTACAATTAAAAAATTAATAATCATGAAAAACGAATTGATTAATAAAGCGTATGAAATCGCAAAGGAACGTTACGCGGCTGTAGGCGTCAACACGGAAGACGTTTTGGCCAAGTTGCAAAAAATAAGCTTATCACTACACTGCTGGCAGGCTGATGACGTAGCCGGATTCGAATCCAAAGGATCATTATCAGGCGGTATTCAGGCAACCGGAAACTATCCGGGCAAAGCACGCAATATGGAAGAACTTCGTGCCGACATCATTGAGGCAAAGTCTCTTATTCCGGGAACACACCGTCTGAACCTTCATGAAATATACGGAGACTTCGGAGGCAAGTTCGTTGACCGCGACCAAGTAGAACCGAAACATTTCCAAAGCTGGATGGAATGGGCAAAGGAAAACAACATGAAGTTGGATTTCAACTCCACATCGTTCTCTCACCCCAAGAGCGGCAATCTGTCTCTATCGAACCCTGACAAGAGCATCCGCGACTTCTGGATTGAACATACAAAACGCTGTCGCGCCATTGCAGAAGAAATGGGTAAATTTCAGAATGATCCTTGTATCATGAACCTTTGGGTACACGACGGACAAAAAGACATCACAGTGAACAGATTATTATATCGCTCACTGCTAAAAGACAGTTTGGATCAGATTTTCGAAAAGGAATACAAGAACATGAAAGACTGCATCGAATCCAAAGTATTCGGTATCGGTCTGGAATCATTTACAGCCGGTTCCAATGACTTCTATATCGGCTACGGAGCCACACACAAGAAAATCGTCACATTGGATACAGGTCACTTCCATCCGACTGAATCCGTTGCCGACAAGATTTCTTCTCTGCTGCTCTTTACTCCGGAAATTATGCTTCACGTTTCACGTCCTGTTCGCTGGGATTCCGACCATGTAGTCATTATGAACGATGATATTCTGGATTTGGCAAAAGAAATTGTACGTGCCGATGCATTGGACCGAGTTCATATCGGTTTGGACTATTTCGATGCTTCCATCAACCGCATCGGAGCTTACGTAATCGGTTCACGCGCTACACAGAAATGCTTCCTGCAGGCATTGCTTGAACCCAAAGCAACCCTCAGCAAACTGGAAATCGAAGACAAGGGATTCCAGAAACTGGCTTTGCTTGAAGAGATGAAATCTCTTCCATTCGGTGCCGTATGGGATATGTTCTGCCTGAAGAACAATGTTCCTGTAGGTGAAGAATATATCAAATTCATTGAGAAATACGAAGCCGACGTGACTTCAAAAAGATAAATAACCTGTAAAAGCCCGCGGCAGAAATTCTGCTGCAGGCTTTCACTTATCAGATAAAAGAAGATGTATATAATATTAGGTTTATTGATTATTGCCATAGGCGCGTTCTGCCAGTCAAGCTGTTACGTGCCCATCAACAAGATCAAGTCATGGAGCTGGGAATCCTATTGGTTGATTCAAGGAGTATTTGCCTGGCTGGTATTTCCTTTTCTTGGCGCACTGCTTGCCGTCCCGGCAGGAAACAATCTGTTGGAAGTGTACACATCCCATCCGGATGCTACATTATGGTCCATCTTCTTCGGAATTCTTTGGGGTGTAGGAGGACTTACTTTCGGCCTTTCAATGCGTTATCTGGGCGTAGCTCTGGGACAATCCATCGCATTGGGAACCTGCGCCGGACTGGGTACTATCCTTACTCCTATATTTACCGGCAAGACAGGTGATCTCACTACCCCGGTTATCGTAGGTGTAGTGGTTACCTTGATAGGTATTGCAATTATCGGCTTTGCCGGGAGCCTGAAATCGGCAAGTTTAAGCGATGAAGAAAAAAAGGAAGCCGTAAAAGACTTCAATTTCACTAAAGGTATTCTGGTTGCCTTGCTGGCAGGATTCATGAGCGCGTGCTTCAGTCTGGGCCTCGGTTTCGGCGAAAGTCTTTGCTTCGACGGAACTCAAGACATCTATAAGACATTACCTGCCACTTTCATGGTAACTTTGGGAGGTTTCGTGACTAATGCAGTTTACTGCTTCTACCAAAATCAAAAGAACAAGACTTGGGCCGATTACGGAAAGACCTCTCTTTACACAAATAATATATTGTTCTGTGCACTCGCAGGTATTCTTTGGTACAGTCAGTTCTTCGGATTGAGTCTAGGCAAAGGATTCCTGGCTGAATCACCAGTACTGCTTACATTCTCCTGGTGTATTCTGATGTCACTGAACGTAACATTCTCAAATGTCTGGGGTATTATATTGAAAGAATGGAAAGGATGCACCAAAAAGACAATCACCGTTTTGATCGTCGGACTGGTCATTCTTATAGTATCCTCATTCCTTCCGCAATTATTGAAATAACCATTTATTATTAAAATATAAAATATTATGAAATCAGTATTAGACGGACGTCCTGCTCTGAAAAAAGAAGTTGACAAAATAGCCGAAGTTGCCGGATATCTATGGCAAAAAGGCTGGGCCGAAAGAAACGGCGGTAACATTGTAGTAAATATCACGGATTTGGTTGACGATGAAATAAAGGATCTTCCGGCTATTGGGCCGAAGACTTCTTTCGGAGTGAAACTGCCAAATATCAAAGGTGGTTTTTTCTTCTGCAAAGGAACAAACAAACGTATGCGTGATCTGGCCCGTTGGCCTATGGAAAACGGTTCCATCATCAGAATATGTGATGACTGCGAACATTATGAAATGATTGCAGACAACCCGGTGAAGCCTACTTCTGAAATAAGTTCTCATCTTTCCATGCATAACTACCTGATTGGAATAGGAAGTCCATACAAAGCTTCCCTTCATACACATCCGATTGAACTGATTGCCATGAGTCACAATCCTAAATTTCTGAAAAAAGATGTTCTTACTCATATTCTGTGGAGTATGATTCCTGAAACAAAAGCATTCTGTCCTCGCGGTTTGGGTATCATTCCATACAAGATGCCGAGTACGGTGGAACTGGCAGATGCTACATTGAAAGAACTGGAAGATTACGATGTGGTTCTTTGGGAGAAACACGGTGTATGCGCTGTTGATGTAGATATTCTGGCTGCATTCGACCAAGTGGATGTTCTCACAAAGTCAGCCTTGATTTATGAAGCTGCCAAGAATATGGGTTTTGAGCCTGAAGGCATGAAAGACGAATGGATGTCCGACTTGTCAAAAGCATTCAATTTACCGAAATAAACTAAATACAAATACTACTAATAGAATCTGAAAGCATAAGCTATGTACAATTTTTGGGCAGGATTGTTATCCTGCCCAAATTTTTTTAATCTCTATTTCAGATTTTTCTTAAAGAATTGTTCTATCTTATCGAACGGTATAAGATTCTTTCCACCTCCGTCATAAAGATCAGTATGCGAAGCCCCGGGTACAATCAGCAGTTCTTTATTATCACGATAGTTTGTATAGGAAGTCATGTCCCTATAGGCATCTTCACTCATGTAACGGGAATGAGCTTTTTCTCCTTGAATCATAAGAACGGCGGAACGGATTTCTTTCGTATAAGACAATATCGGCTGATTCATGAACGACATGGTACCTGTGACAGTCCATCCATCATTTGAATTACCGGAACGCTTGTGATAACCGCGAGACGTCTTATAGTAATCATAATAGTCCTTAACGAATATAGGGGCATTCTCTGGCAAAGGATCCACAACGCCACCCCCTTGTTCATAATAG
>DAIRSI010000035.1:0-33197 GCA_036804505.1 Bacteroidaceae bacterium | reverse complement strand
TATAATCTTTCCCTTTTGGGATACTGTCCCTGTTTATTCTTAATATTCAATTCACACTAAACAATCAGAATGCATACATTAAGACATTCCATTAATCTTTATTATCATTTTCGAATTTTATACTTCCATATCACATATTGTAATTGTATATTTTATACATATTTCAATAATTTTTCATTTATTCGTCTATAAAAAAGCCCATTTTGTCTATTTTTTAATCAATTTGATTTCTTTTTACAAAAATCTTTTTTACGTTTGCAACATATTTTAATTATAAAAGAGAGAATTTATGAAAAGAAAGTTAATGCTGTTTATTACCTGCCTGTTCATCGGGTTAGGTTTCGCAACCGCTCAAAAGAGAGTGACAGGAGTCGTCATTTCTTCAGAGGACAACGAGCCGGTTGTCGGGGCGTCCGTTTTGGTAAAAGGTACTACCCTTGGTACAATTACTGATATGGATGGAAAATTTGTTTTAGCTAATGTTCCAAATGCCTCAAAAACATTGGTAGTTTCATACATCGGTATGAAAACGCAGGAACTTACCATTTCCCCTACGATGAAAATTGTTTTGGAAAGTGATTCCAAACAAATGGATGAAGTAGTGGTTGTAGGTTATGGTGTGCAGCGTAAAAAAGACCTTACCAGTTCCATATCAAAAGTGGGAGGTAAGGATATTTCGGAACTGACTGCAGGTTCGTTTGATACCCAGCTGGCAGGACGTGCTGCCGGTGTTCAGGTGTCGACTCCAAGTGCTACTTTGGGTACTGTACCTGTTTATCAGGTTCGTGGCGTAAGCTCCATGACTTCGGGCACCCAGCCCTTGGTAGTTGTCGACGGCATGCCTGTCGTTTCCGGCGACATGAGTGAGACCGGCACCACTGGTGTGGCTTACAACTCCATGGCGGATATCAATCCTAACGATATCGAATCCATCGAAATTCTCAAGGATGGTGCCGCGACGGCTATCTATGGTTCACGTGCTGCCAACGGTGTGGTTTTGATCACTACAAAAAAAGGTACACAAGGAAAGACAAAGCTGACATATGACGGCTCATTGTCATGGTCATCAGCTACAAAGAGATATGACCTACTCAATGCCGACCAGTTCAAAACGGTTCAAGATATGCTTTACGGAACATGGGGTGATTCAAGTCCCGCTGTAAACGACGGCACAGACACCGATTGGCAAGACTATGTGATGCGCACTGCTTTTCAACACAGCCATACTCTCGCCGCAAGCGGAGGCAACGACAAAAGCCAGTATTATTTCTCTTTAGGTTATTCCAACCAAGAAGGTATTGTGAGAGCCAACAGCATGGAGAGATACAACGTAAAGGCTACCCTTGACCACAAGGTAAACAAGTGGCTTAAGGTGGGATTCAATGTACAAGCTTCAAGAAACTCCATCAACGGACAGTTGAATTCGGAGAACTCCTTGTCAGGAGCCATGTATGCTGCCATACAAATGCTTCCAAACGTGTCCCCGTACGACTCTTCAAACCCTACTGGCTACAACATCACCGGTAAGGCATTGGGCAAAGGCTCCAACACGGAAGAAATCAATAACAGTTTGCCTAACATCATTTGGGTTCTCGACAACAATAAGTATAAAAACACAAATACACGTGTTCTTGCAGGTGGTTATGGTGAAATAACTTTCCTTCCAGGCTTGACTTTCAGAACTCAGGCCAATGTGGACTACTCAATGGTTGAAGGTTTCACTTACTGGAATCCTGATTCAGGCGACGGCTACAGTTACAAGGGTGTAATTGATGATTCACACGCAAAATACAATTCTTGGAACTGGCAGAACATTCTAAATTTCAACCATACCTTCAATGGTGTGCATAATGTGAGCGCTACCGCTGTTCAGGAGTATAACTATACCGGGTACGACTATACACAGGGTGAAGTTGAAGGTCTATCAGACAAATTCTTCTCCGACCACATTATCTCCAACACTTATTCGCAGCAATTCGTTTATGGTAACAAGACTTACTACGGTATTGCTTCTTATCTGTTAAGAGGTAACTATAACTACAACAACAAGTACTATCTAGGCGCTTCTGTACGTCGTGACGGCTTGTCACGCCTTTCAAAGGACTGCCGCTGGGGTACATTCTGGGGGACTTCATTGGCTTGGCGAATCTCGCGCGAAAAATTCTGGAAAGAAAACTTCCTTGTAAACGACTTGAGATTCCGTGCCAGCTATGCCAAAGTAGGTAATTCGGAGCTGGGTTCCAACTTCCCTTATCTGGGAACTTATGCTTCCGGTATCTATGGCGACCAAAGCAGTATAGGATGGAGCAATATGGGTAACTCAAACTTGAAATGGGAATCTACAGGCACTTATGATATCGGTTTCGATGGCGGTATGTTCGGAAATAGACTGACATTTGAAGCTGCATACTGGCAGAAAGATTCCAAGGACCTGGTTATGCAGGTAACAACTGCTGCCTCCATCGGTATTCCTTCAAACTCATACTATGCAAATAACGGTAAGGTCAGGAATTCGGGATTTGAATTTACTGTAGGCGGTGATATTGCTCGTTCTAAGGACTTTACATGGCATGCAGATGTAAACTTCTCCACCCAGCACAATGAAGTAAAAGAGCTGAATAACCATGCCGATGTACTTGCCGACAATTATACCATCATTCGTGAAGGCGAATCTTTCCGCTCTCTTTATGGTTTTGAATATTGTGGTGTGAATAAGGCCAATGGTTATCCTATCTGGAAGAAAGGTGACGGTTCATTCGTTCAGCTAGACCTCCTTGGAAGCTATGACTATGCAGTATATGATTCTTCCAATCCGACAGACGTTTCAAAATCGGCATCTTTGGATCCGAACTCCGATCGTAAAATACTGGGGTCCGTGCTTCCTACATGGTTTGGCGGCATCACAAATACCTTTAGATACAAAGACTGGGACGCTACAATATTCCTTCGTTACTCTGGTGGCAACAAGATAATGAACGCCACTACTCAAGAAACTTTGCTGAATCTGAACTTCTGTAACCAAGGAACTGAAATTCTAAACTGCTGGAAGAGCGCAACCGATACCGGTGACGGTCAGATGCCTATCGTAGGTCATGGTGACGGCGCTGCGTTGTTCAACACTGACTATACCGACAGCCACTTTGTGGAAAAGGGTGATTATCTGAAACTTGCCCAACTGGCAATCGGATATACACTTCCGAAATCCTTGGTATCGAAACTTGACATGACAAACATCCGTTTCTATGTTCAGGCTCAGAACCTCTTCACCATTACAGGATACAGTGGCCTTGACCCTGAAAGCCGTTCAAGCAATACAAAACGTATGGGTGTCGACTACAACTCTATGCCTCAGCAGCGTACTTTCACTTTCGGTGCAAGCATAACATTTTAATTAACGCTTAAAAAAGATGATTATGAACAGATTATATAAATATTTGAAAACTATTTCTGGGATTGTGATGGGAATCCTTTCCTTGATGCTATATTCTTGCGAAGGAAGCGTGGTCGATTTGGATCCTGTTAATGTGTTGACAGACGAAACGGCTTATTCCACCGCTGAACGTTGTAAACTATCTTTGGTGGGTGCTTATGATGCAGCACAATGCGGACAATATTCAGTCTCCGCAGGTTGGTCTCGTGGTTATCCTTTGGGTTCTGCAAGCGTAATGCAAGGTGAAATGAGAGGGGAAGACATGGTAAATCGTGCCTCCTTCTATCAATATACCTATGAATCTACATATAATGCGGCCTCTACTCAAAATAACATTGCATTCTGGAACTGCTCTTTCGAGGCTATCAATAGAATCAACGTAGTAATGGAAGGCGAGCAAAAAGCCCATGAAAGTGGAGTGATAAATGACGCTGTATACACACAATATAATGGTGAATTGGCATTTCTAAGAGGAATCATCTATCACTATCTGATGATTCACTTCGCAGAGCCATACAATCTTTCTAGTTTGAACAATGATTACGGCTTGCCTATTTACCTGACTCCTCACACTACGGAATCGAGTATTGGTGAAGGTCTTGCTACCCATCGTTCCAAAGTTGAAGAGACTTACACTCAAATAATCAAGGATTTGGAAACAGCTGCAGCTAATCTTCCAACGACAAATTCCGATAACAATATTACGCGTGCCACAAAGGGTGCTGCCTATGCATTCCTGTCACGCGTTTACCTCCACATGAGAAACTGGGCAAAAGTTGAGGAATATGCCAAAAAAGTCATTGACCTTGGTACATACAGTTTGGAAAAAGATCCTATTACTCCATTCACAAGCTTCAACAGCAACAGTGAATCAATTTTTTCCATTGAAAATAATGCAAACGATAACGGATCTGTGAACGGTGCCATGTTCTCCATGTTCAGTTGCAGAAATGGTTCTCGTTACCTGGTAAGCATGTCGCCTATTCTAGTAAATGATACACGCTGGCTCCAAGATGACAAAAGACGTTCGGAATGGCTGTTAAGTTCAGAAAGCAGTGATGCAGTAACCAAGAAATACAATGTATATTTCTGTGACAAATACAGAAGTGACACCCGTTCAGACTATGCTCCTATCATAAGATATGCAGAAGTTCTGTTGAACTATGCTGAAGCAGCAGCACGTTTGGGAGATACAGAGACAGCTCTTAAATATCTGAACATGGTTCGAAACCGCTCTCTGGCAGATGATTCAAAAGCGTATGCAACTTCGGATTTTGCTGACAAGAAAGCACTGGTTGAGGCAATTTTATTCGAAAGAAGAATTGAATTCTTGGGTGAAGGCCGCCGTTGGGAAGATATTCACCGTTTGGCTGCAGATGATTTGTGCCCGACAGGTGGTATACCGGCCAAAGTGAAATGGACAGCAATCAGTAAGACTGCCGCAGCGGATGCTGTTTGCGGATATGGCAAAGCAATTCCGACAAAAGGATTATCTGCATATCCTTATTCCGACAAGAGATTCTTATGGCCGATACCAGTAAGCGAAACTACTTACAACGAAGTGCTGGCTGCAGAGCAAAATGCAGGTTGGTGATAATTTATATTTCTTATTGAGATAAAAATTCTCTCTCGATATTTCTTCTCTAAAGCGGGACAGTCTGTGAGGATTGTCCTGCTTTTTTATTATAAAGATGCTTTTTCAATCCAAATAGAAAATGCTACACGGGATTTTTTTTGTAAAAGCATTCCAACCATTCTAACTTTTTGGGATATCTTACTATCAATCAAAGCAATATGAGTTAGAATGCTACTAAAAACACATTCTAACTTTCCCGAGCATTCCAACTACATTCCAACTTTCCTCAAAAAACAAGTTCAATTATATTATTTTCAGGACGTTATCTGACGGGAAAGTCATCTGGTGCATAGCGGATAATCATCTGATGCATACCAGACAATTATCTGCTATGCACCAGATGATTGTACGGTCATGGCCGTACAATCATAATGTTTGTTCATTTATTCAAAATATTGCTCTTACGACAAGATTTTAGTTCTCACAAAATGTTAATTCGTCTCGTAATAATAATTAAAAGTGCACCTGAACTGCTTTACCCATATAATGCACCGATTTTTGCTCATTACTTCCGATAGCTTTCACTGAAAATGTCCTGTTAGCGAGCATTCCCTTGTAAGAACCTTTCCGTTTTCCGATGGTCAGTGTCCGTGTCGCGTTATTCCACTTCATCGGTATTTCCGTATATGCACCTTTCTCGTAATTGTAATTGTCGAACTCATCTTCATAAAGGGTAAAGTCGGCATCTTTTCCCGGATAAATACTTACCGTCAACTGATTCCAGGGTTTTTCAGTGGCATATTGCACCTCAGGGCCAAAAATTACGATGGAACCGGCTTTCACATACAGAGGAATCTCGCTCAAAGGAAATTCCTGGGTGATATTTTTCCCTCCTTCTGTTTTTGCGTTCGTGTAGAAATCATACCATTCTGTGCCCGACGGCAAATAAAGAGTCCTTTGTTTTTCCTGTGCCACAGGTTTCGTAACTGGACAAACCAAAAATGACTTGCCAAACATATACTCATCATTGATGTTCCATGTTTTCTTATCAGAAGCAAAATCCATCATCAATGCCCGCATGAAAGTGGATTGATGGGCGGTAACATCCCACGAAGTACTATATATATAAGGTAGAAGGCTGTATCTGAGTTCTATGTTCTTCTTGATTGCATCATAAACCGGTTCTCCCGCCTTGCCAAACTGATAGATTTCGCGAGGCGCATCGGTACCATGCGAACGCATCATCGGACAGAAGGCCCCGAATTGAATCCAACGGACATAGAGTTCCTGATAATCCGGATCAGCAAGTTTCTTGGGATATTTGCCCAGGAAGAAACCACCTATATCGGAGTTCCAGTGAGGAATGCCCGTCAAAGAAAAGTTCAGCCCTTCGGATATTTGGTTAAGAAGAGTTTCCCAGGATGCCTGAGTGTCTCCCGACCATGTATTGGCTCCGTAACGCTGCTGGCCCGCGAAAGCGGAACGAGTGAGAATGAACACGCGTTTGTCTGTACTCGTTGCCCGCTGATGGTCATACACACCACCTACTGTCATCAAAGGGAATGCATTACGCACCTTACGGAAAGAACCCAAATAAGTTTTTTCATTCAAATCAGAATCCTTGAAATCCACATGGTCCGGATCGGTGGAATCCATCCACCAGCCATCCATTCCTAAAGAGAAGATTCCTTTGTTGAGATATTTCCAATAGATATCACGTGCTCCGGGATTATAGACATCATACGGACGCACTCCTGATGGATAATCAGCCTTGGGAGGCCACATTTCGGAACCACTGGAAGGCCACGTTTTGAAACTGAGCAGCATGTGATTCGGCTCCATTTCTTTGAAAGGCTTTGTCTGGGGCCCAAAAGAAGCCCAGATGGAAATAATCTGATGAGCATGGAGGGCATGGATATCGTCCACCATCTTCTTGGGATTCGGATAGCCGGTATTCAAAAAATCCATGGCATTCCACAAATAATTATTACCCCAGTACTGCCAGTCCTGAATAATACCATCCAAAGGTACTCCCTGTTCACGGTATTTATTGATGACATCTGTCAATTCGTTTTGAGAGTTATATTTTTCCTTGCTCTGCCAATATCCGTAAGTCCACATAGGAAACATAGGAACCTGCCCGGTCAGAGCCCTCATTTGTGCAACTACTCCATCGGCATTGCCGCCATACATGAAATAATAGTCCACGCAATCACCCACTTCCGAAGCAAAAGAAGTTCCTTCCGTATCATCCTTATAAGTGGTAGGAGAATAATTATCCCAAAAGATGCCATATCCTTTTACCGACTGGAGCACATTGGTGAAATCCTCCAGATTGGACTGAATCATATAGGTAGTCTGATTTCGCTGGCTCATCTTGCCGTTCGGAATCTGCCCCAGCCCATAGACAGCCTCATCCTTATCGAGGACAAAGGCCTGAGTCACGTGAAAGCTTTTGATACCGGCATCATCAAAATCTTCGAATGTGGCGGAGTTTTTCTCCTTTAACAAGGGCTTTCCGTCAAAAGAAGAAAAAGACAAAACACCTGAAGTCAGGTCCACATTCACTTGCAATCTCTGTGTTTTCAACATCAAAGTACCGTTTGCTAACTTTACAGAGTATTTCACTTGTTGTGGTTTTTGAATGACTGACAGACTTTGTTTCTCAAATTTGAGATTCAAAGGAGATTTCAATACTCTTATAGTCGAAGGAGAGTACAACTGAAGGCATAGCTTCTGTCCGCCAGCCTCCACTTCAATTCCTGTATCTGTTTTCAGCAGGTTCTGCGCGGATAAGCTTGCCGTACAAAGAACAGCCAGGATGAGCAAAAATGTTTTTTTCATTTCAATTATTTTTATTGAGGAATATATTCAAACCAATCAAAATCAGCCACTGATTTGTTTGTCGTTTTTCCCTGGGCATAAAGACCAAGAAATACACCCGTAAACCCGCCGGCTGTTTCGGAACTCAGGAAACGGGTATCGATAGTTCCCAGCTTTTCATACGACTTATTATCAGCCGAATAATAAAATGTATAGTAATCAGGGCTGCCAACCACTCTCAAGTAGATGAAATCTTTTTCCAAGCGAACTTCCTTTTCCAGATGTTTCAGTGAACCCAGGAAATAGTTCAGATTCAGATATCTGCTTCCATTGCGGCAAGCCACAGACAAATCGTAGTGATAATTATAAGACATATAAACAGACAGACCTGCCTCTGCACCATCCTTCAATCCCCCTGCATCCAAAGCCACAGTCGACCGGAAGTTTATGTGTTGTTGCCGTCTTCCTACAAAGGTAGGAGAATCCATCTCGTTGATAGAGACGGCTGAAGGCTTCAGTCTCAAGAAACCGGATCTCTCCGTCAAAGAATAATTTCCATCATGCGGATTGCATAAATAACACCATTCCATTCCCAACTTCTTTTCAGAAAAATCGTTTTTCAAAGATTTCTCAGGCATATTTACCTGAGGCAGAGTATTACAATCCATCTTCAGGGAAACAATCCCATTGCCATTGACTACCGGCCATGCATTTTTATCCCACCTTACAGGAGCCAGGAAAGTTTCTCTCCCCAACAAATGATGCGAAGCCGACTGCGGGCGAAAAGCCAGAAAAGCAATCCACCAAGAACCATCAGCCGCCTGAATCATATCAGCATGCCCGGTACCCTGAATCGGACTCGACTGACCGGCTTCACACTGATGGGTAAGGATCGGGTTCGAAGGATTAGGTTCATAAGGGCCATCTATGAAACGACTTCTTGCAATAGTTACCTTATGTCCGTACTCCGTTCCCCCCTCGGCTATCATCAAATAATAATAGCCGTCTTTCTTATACAAATGTGGCCCTTCAGGATAACGTCCGCCGGTCCCTTCCCAAAGGCGTTTCTGCTCACCTATGAATTTGCCTGTCTTCACATCGATTTCCCTCAACTTGATTTGCTGGTCTGTCGACATGAAATAGCATTTACCGTCCTCATCAAAAAAAAGTTCAGGATCTATACCACCTTGAGCCACCCAAATAGGGTCTGACCATGGCCCTGCCGGATTCGTGGCAGTCACATAATAATTGCCCCCATGAGACACATTTGTGTTAATCATATAAAAAATTCCTTCATGATAACGAATTGTCGGCGCATAAAGCCCTCCGGCGAAACCCGTCTTGCTCAAATCCATCTGGGAGGATCTGTCAATACAATTTCCAATCTGCTCCCAATGGATGAGATCCTTACTGTGATGAATCGGAATTCCGGGAAAGTACTGAAACGTACTGTTCACCAGATAGAAATCATTTTCCACTCGGCAAATGCTTGGATCCGGATAGAATCCCGGCATGACAGGGTTATTGTATCCTTGCGCAAAAGTACCTTTTACAAATATGGCTGCAAAGCCCGTCAGCATTAGAATTTTTCTTAGCATATCAATAAGTTTTTTAGTCTCAAATTGAACAAAAATACAAAATTGATTTTATATGCAAGCAAAAAATGAAGAAAGAAAAAACCTATTCCAAGAATATTTTACTAGATTTGCATCCACATTATTAATATTACGAGATGACATCCAAAATTGTATTACGTATTCTCGGCTTATATCCTTCCATAAGCCTCTTCTACATAATGCTCATGAGCTTTGTCCCTTCAAACGCCAGAGCTGAGCACTCTTTTACAGAAGAAGATACAATACATATTTATGGCAGTTTTGACTTTCCTCCATACGAATTCATAGGCGACAAAGGACAAGCTACGGGCTTTAACGCAGACATCATGCATGCCTTGATGCAAAAAATGGATGCTCCTTACACTATTACTCTGAAAAAATGGAATGAGGTACTCAAAGACTACCGTAAAGGGAAAGCCGATGTCATCATGGGCATGTCATTCTCTGAAAAGCGTGCAAAAACTTATCAATTCGGGATGAGCTATGCATCTATATACCATGAAGCTATTTATCGGCAAGGACAAGGTCCCTACAGAACTTTTGAGCAACTCAAGAATAAAAGGATCATCATCGAAAAAGAAGACTTGCTGGAGGAACTTCTGCTGGAAAACGGGTTTTCCAAAAATCTGATTTTCATCAACAATACTACGGATGGAATTCAGATGCTGTCGAAAGGAAAGGCTGATGTAATGCTATGCGATAGAGAAGTAGCCCTTTACATCATCAATAAGGAAAAAATACGCAATCTCGACATGAATGACCTGAAACTCATTCCCAAAGATTACGGCTATGCCTGTAAAAGCCGCCTCATCCTCTCGGAAATGGACTATGCAATGATGGAAATAAAGAAAGACGGGACTTACGAAAAACTCTACAATAAATGGTTCAACCGCTACGACAATAAAAAAGCAGGACAAATCATTCTGATTTCTATACTATGCCTTGTATTTTTTTCCCTTGTCTTCATCACTTTCATCTATTTGCTGAAACGCAAGGTCAACGCGGCCAAACGAATTATCAACCAGCAGAATGAACAATTGCGTGAAAGTATTAGAAGAGCTCAATATGCCATTAATTCATCCAGACTTATTCTATGGGAAATTGAACGCAACACTATGGAATGCAAGTTCTATAACAAATCGTTCACAGATATGGATAAACAAGGAAAAATACCTTTTTCCTATCTCAAAAAATATATCTACCCAGATGATTTGGATCTTTTCATGACGAAAGTTGCTGTTCTGAAACAAGGGAAAAACGAATCCATATCGACCGACGCCAGATTATGGTATGACGAAGACAAGAACTGGCATTATTGTAACGTGACGGCAACCCCATTCGCTGTTGATGACACTGGAACTGTAACCAAATACGTGGGTTTTCTTCGTGATGACACAAAAACCATTCAACTGAATGAAGACTTACGAATCTTTTCACAGAAGATGAACTACATTCTGCAAGCCAGTAATATTCAAATATGGGAATACGATATTCGTTTACGCGAACTTACTATATTCTCGGCCTCCAACACAATACTGGAAAAACTATCTTATGAAGAGTATATAAGACGGTTGGATGAATCGGACCGGGAAGATGTAGAAAAATTATATGCAAAAATGGACAAAGGAGAAATAGAGTCTTTCTCTAATCAGAGAAAACTGTTACATCCTTTAGGAAAAGACCAGTTGCGATACATCATATTCAACGGAATACGTTTGCAAGACAAAGAACGGAAAACCATTTCATACTTTGGCTTACGCCGAGACATTACCGACTTCATCGACATCCAGCACCGTCTGGAGGAAGAAAAGAAAAAAGCACAAATGGCAGACAAGCTGAAATCAGCTTTTCTTGCCAACATGAGTCATGAAATAAGAACTCCGCTCAATGCCATCGTAGGATTCTCCAATTTACTGAAGGATACTAATGATGAAGAGGAAAAGGATCAATTCTTTAAAATCATCCAATCAAACAATGAACTATTGCTCCAACTCATCAATGATATTCTGGATCTCTCGAAAATAGAATCAGGATACATGGAAATGAAAGAAAGTGATTTTGATCTGGCTGTAACGTTTCGAGAACTCGCGACTTCCTTGCAGCAGCGTTGTTCTAACTCCAATATAGAATTTCTGAGCTACCAGCCTTACGAAAAATGCATCATCTGTGCCGACAAGAACAGACTGAGTCAGATTATCACAAACTTTATGACCAATGCCTTAAAGTATACTGCCAAAGGATTTGTTAGAATGGGTTACGGTTATGAAGACGGAGGCATCAAACTATTTGTGGAGGACTCGGGCATAGGCATTGCCGAAAAAGACAAACCGAGGATTTTTCACAGGTTCGAAAAGCTGAATGATTTTGCTCAAGGTACCGGACTGGGACTTTCTATCTGCAAAGCCATTACCGACACCTATAAAGGGAAAATAGGGTTCAAATCTGCAGAAGGAAAAGGAAGCACATTTTGGGCATGGATTCCTTGTCCGGTAAAAGATATTACGAAAATAAAAGAAAATGGGAAACAATCCTGATAAATATATTATAGATTCAATCGACAAACTGGCTCTAAGCGACATAAGTTTTGCACTATATCGCCTTCCTCAGACTGATTCATGTCATTTGGTACTGCAAACAGAAGGATATCCTAAAGAGCTGTATGATTTGTCAAACCTGAAAGAGGAAAAAGGATTTGTGATGGCTCCATTTGTCATTTCAAGCCAGAAGAAAGTGCTGATAATAAAGCCTGAAGCTATAGCATGCGGATGGAATGAAATTGGGGAAACTCTGTCGGACTTTCACAAATCAAGAATGATTAAAAAGATAGAGAGTGAAGATATAACTCCAAGGCAAGAAAGCTGCAAAGAGGATTATAAAGAAATATTTGAACGATTCATCGGGCCCCTCAAGGAGGGGAGATTCAGGAAACTTGTTCTATCGAGGTACATCACTGAGCCCGTTAAGAAAGAATTTTCCGTTGCAGAAGCTTTTATTGATGCATGCAACAGTTATCCGCGAATGTTCATTTACTTATGTCATACTCCTATTGCCGGTACCTGGCTAGGAAGTACTCCAGAGATTTTTCTCAGTGGGCACACTCTCCAATGGCATACCGTAGCACTGGCAGGAACCATGTGCGTAAGAGATGAGGAAATCCCTACGGATTGGGACGAAAAGAATTGCAAGGAGCAAAAGTTCGTAGCAGATTATGTAAGGCAAAAACTTCGGAGATTCCCATTGAAAGGAAACATTGAAGAAAAAGGGCCCTATACGGCAAGAGCCGGTATGTTGGTGCACAGAAAAACAGATTTCCTTTTCAAACTTGAAAACGATGAATGCTTAGGCAAACTTATTGAAAGCCTGCACCCTACTCCGGCCGTATGCGGACTACCCAAAGAAAAGGCATGGAAGTTCATCACAGAAAATGAAGGATACGACCGAAGATACTACAGCGGTATCATTGGTTGGCTGGATGTGGAGAACGAGACCAATCTCTTCGTAAATCTCAGATGTATGGAAGTCGGGAATAACCATGCCAGACTTTACGCAGGAAGCGGATTGTTGGAATCCTCCGATATAGAGTCGGAATGGGAAGAAACAAATCGGAAACTGGCAACCATGAAAAAAGTGCTTAATGACGAAAATAACAACTAAAATATACGAACATGTATTCAGACAAGAGAAATATTCTTCAGCTCGCAGCCTTATTGAAGGCTCATGGAGTAAAAAAGGTGGTTTTGTGTCCGGGAAGCAGAAATGCTCCCATTGTGCACACACTATCGGGGATTGAAGAATTCACCTGCTATCCTGTAACTGATGAGCGCAGTGCAGGATTCTTTGCCATCGGCCTTTCCTTACAGGGAGGGGGACCAGTCGTGATATGCTGCACATCCGGATCGGCATTACTGAATCTCCATCCTGCCATAGCAGAAGCCTATTATCAGCAAATACCCTTGATTGTGGTTTCTGCTGACCGTCCGGCAGCGTGGATCGGACAGATGGACGGACAGACCATACCGCAACCTGATGTTTTCGGGAAGCTGGTGAAGTTATCGGTGAACCTGCCTGAGATTAAGAACGACGAAGACGAATGGTATTGCAACAGACTCATCAATGAAGCGATCATAGAAACCGGACATCATGGTAAAGGTCCTGTACATATCAACATACCGCTGTCCGAACCTCTATTCCAATTCACTGCAGAAGAACTTCCTAAAGTAAGAACCATTACGCGCTACCAAGGTCTCAACGTGTACGACAGAGATTATCAGGGACTGATTGACCGCCTCAACGGTTATGCCAAGAAAATGGTTGTCGTAGGACAGATGAATCTCATCTATCTTTTCGAGAAAAAGTATTCAAAACCTTTATACCGGCAATTTGCCTGGCTCACTGAACATTTAGGCAACCAGACTATTCCGGGAATACCTATCAAAAATTTCGATGCCGCCCTCTACGGCATGACTCCTGAAAAGCAAGCAGAAATGGTACCCCAGCTACTCATCACCTACGGAGGACATATAGTTTCCAAGAGACTCAAGACCTATCTTCGAAACAATCCTCCCGCCGAACATTGGCATATCGCTCCTGATGGGAAGGTGGCCGATCTGTACGGCTGTCTGAACACTGTCATCGAGATGGATCCCTTTGAATTTCTGGAGAAAATCGCTTTCATGCTTGAAAACAAGAGCACCAGTTTTCCTCTTCTGTGGGAAAACTACTGCAAAGAGATTCCGGAACCCGTCCTGCCTTATTCGGAAGCTTCCGTAATAGGCGAAGTCATTCACCGGCTACCGGAACCTTCAGCTCTGCATCTGGCCAACAGTTCTACCGTGCGCTATGCACAACTCTTCAAGATTGCTCCTTCCATTGAAATATGCTGTAATCGGGGAGTCAACGGCATAGAAGGTACCTTGTCCAGTGCCATAGGTTATGCAGCGGCTTCGGACAAAATCAATTTCGTTGCCGTTGGCGACCTGAGTTTCTTCTATGACATGAACGCACTGTGGAACAGAAAGATAGGAAGCAATCTGCGCATCCTTCTTCTCAATAATGGCGGAGGAGAAATTTTCCATACTCTGCCAGGACTGAAAAATGAAGATCAGTCCAAGAGTTTCATCACCGGAGAACACAAGACTTCGGCAAAGGGATGGGCTGAAGAAAGAGGATTCACTTACTTGAAAGTGACGTCACAAGACGAATTGAATGCCGTTTTGCCACAATTCGTCAATCCGGAAAGAGGAACATCCCCCCTTCTGATGGAAGTATTTACCGACTTGGAAAACGATACCAAACTACTGAAAGATTATTATCATTCACTAAAAAACAAATAGAATAATGAGCGAAAAAAGAGAATGGAAAAAGATAAAGGAATATAAGGAAATCCTGTTCGACTATTATAACGGCATAGCCAAAATCACGATTAACCGCGAACGTTACCGAAATGCCTTTACTCCTACGACGGTAAGCGAAATGAGTGATGCTTTCTACATCTGCCGTGAAAATCAGGATATCAATGTAGTGATTCTTACCGGTGCCGGAGACAAGGCTTTCTGTAGTGGCGGTGACATGCACGTGAAAGGTCATGGCGGATATGTGGGTACCGACGGCGTTCCCCGTTTGAACGTTCTTGATGTCCAGAAACAAATTCGTTCGCTCCCCAAACCTGTCATAGCTATGGTGAACGGATATGCCATCGGCGGAGGACACGTACTCCACGTGGTATGTGATTTATCCATTGCCTCAGACAATGCCATCTTCGGACAAACAGGTCCCAAAGTAGGAAGTTTTGATGCCGGATTCGGTTCTTCTTATCTAGCCCGGATTGTAGGACAGAAAAAAGCACGCGAAATTTGGTTTCTCTGCCGCCAGTACTCAGCTCAGGAAGCTCTTGAAATGGGGTTGGTAAACACTGTTGTGCCGTTGGAACAGCTGGAAGACGAAACCGTTGCATGGGCCGAAAAGATGATGGAGCACAGTCCACTCGCACTCCGGATGATTAAAGCCGGGCTGAATGCCGAACTCGACGGACAAGCCGGCATACAGGAATTGGCAGGTGATGCCACCATGCTTTATTACATGACAGACGAAGCTCAGGAAGGTGGAAAAGCTTTTCTGGAAAAGCGCAAGCCCCGTTTCAAGGACTATCCGAAATTCCCTTAAGATGAAATACGAGTTCAGGATTGTAAAAAAGGAATTGCATTTCAAGCAGCCGGCAGGGACCTCACGAGGAGTATATACTACCCGCAAGGTATGGTTTATCATTCTGCGTGGAAATGATAGCCAAACTATAGGAGTCGGTGAATGTGCTCCTCTGCCTCAACTCAGCTGTGATGATGTTCCGGATTACGCCCAAGTGTTGCAGCAAGCTTGTGAAGAGTTCGCACAAGACGGAAAGCTCAACTTCGACTTTCTTCGTCCTTACCCTTCCATCCTCTTCGGACTGGAAACCGCCCTGCAGCATCTGAAAGCCGGAAGCCTGAAATTATGGGACACGCCCTTCAGTAAGGGAAAGGAAGGAATACCTATTAACGGACTCATCTGGATGGGCAACTTTGATGAAATGTACCGGCGTATCGAAGAAAAAATGCAGAAAGGATTCCGTTGCATCAAGCTGAAAATAGGTGCTATCGATTTCGACAGAGAAATAGAACTCATTCAATTCATCCGCAAACGCTTTCCCTCTCGGCAAATAGAACTGAGAGTGGATGCCAACGGTGCTTTCAATGCCGATGAAGCAATGGAAAAACTGAACCGGTTGGCTCAATATGAACTGCATTCCATAGAACAACCCATAAGGGCCGGACAATGGGACATCATGCAGAATCTGTGCAAAGAGACTCCTCTGCCCATTGCATTGGACGAAGAACTGATTGGCATTAACAACCGGGACAGGAAAATCGAACTATTGGAAACGATCCGCCCCCAATACATCATTCTCAAGCCATCGCTTCATGGCGGTTTGAGTGGTTCCGAAGAATGGATGGAATTAGCAAAAGAGCGGCACATCGGATATTGGGTCACTTCGGCTTTGGAATCGAACATCGGATTGAATGCCATTGCCCAATGGTGTGCAACCAGAGAGCACAAACTTCCGCAAGGACTCGGTACAGGCCTCCTTTTCACAGATAACATCGATTTACCTCTCCACATACAAGGAGACAGTCTGTGGTTCAATCCGCAGGAGAAAGAAACTGACATTTTGAATTGGCTGGATCATGGATAATTTCATCATTTTGGACGGAGTCCGTTATGCCAAAGACAATCTCGAGGAACTGACAAGTCAGGACAAACACGGGAATGAGTTCTACCAAGCCATCCATGATTTCCTGACAGAATGGTGGAGTGACTCGGATACCATGTTCGTACACACATCCGGCTCTACCGGGACGCCCAAGGACATGGCTATAGAAAAGAAAAGAATGATGGCAAGCGCCGCGACCACACTTTATTTTCTTGATATCCGCCAGGGCGATTCCGCTTTACTCTGCATGTCATTGGATTATATTGCCGGAAAAATGATGATGGTTCGAGCTTTATCAGGAGAATTGAATCTCATCACAAGTCCGCCATCGGGACATCCATTAAGAAATTTGACAATTGCTCCAACATTCGCCGCCATGATTCCTCTTCAGGTTTACAACTCCCTGCAAAATGATACGGAGAAAAAAATACTCAAAGGCATCCGCCATCTCATCATAGGCGGCGGTCCCATTGACAATAATCTGGAGACAGAGCTGGAACGCTTTCCCCATAACGTATGGTCAACTTACGGAATGACTGAAACTCTTTCACATATAGCCTTGAGGAAACTCAATGGCAAAGACAGATCCGATTGGTACACGCCTTTGGATGGCGTAACCGTCTCTCTTTCCCCGGAAAGGACCCTTGTTATAGATGCTCCCTTAGTGTGCAAATCCATTCTGAAGACAAACGACATTGCCGAAATAAGTGCCGGGCACCAATTCCGAATCCTCGGAAGACTGGACAACACTATCAACAGCGGCGGAATCAAAATTCAAATAGAACAAGTGGAAGCTTTACTGAAACCATCCATGCCGTGCCCTTTCCTGATAACCTCCAAACCGGATGAAAAATTTGGAGAAATCGTCGTATTACTAGCTGAATCAAAAGGACAAGACATCAGTAATATAAAAGATATATGCGTCCAAGCTCTACCCCACTATTGGCAGCCTAAGGAAATCATCCTTGCCGATGCCCTTCCCTATACAGGAAGCGGAAAACCCGACAGAAGCATGGCAAAGAAAATCGCCTTAAACTACGATTAGTCTATATTTTATCATTCACAAGCAAATAATACACCAAAGCCCAATCCTGATCATTGGCGTAAGGATCATAAAATTGAGCCTTTACTCCATCTACTTTACTCGGATATAAATATGCACAGGAAGCACTGCCATTTTCAAAGAAAAGACACAGATTATTCCTTACTATGTTCTTTGCCCTTTCAAGATAGGATGCATCCTGAAAACACAAAGAATGATAATAATAAGCAACAGCCGTCAGTGTGCTCCAATAATGGGGAAAAACATCTCCCCACATTTCACGCTTTCCGAACCAATATCCATCCCAATGCCGATTAGATATCTCATTCAAATGGAAACTCGGCTGATATCCTCCGAATGATTCCAACACAGGCATCTGCCGTTGGGCTTCCTTCTTATACTTATCGTCTTTGGTCTCCATATACAGCTGAAGAAGGAAAATAACGGACGGAGCCACTATACTTTGCTCGAAATTCACTTCGTGTTTAGGATAATTGAGACTGTTCTGAACATATACGTCACCTGCCTTTATGAAATCACTTTTGAGTTTGTCATAACTATCAGTCAACCCGGCTTCTTTCAAGCAATTCAAGCCCAAGTGGACAGGAATATCGATAGCATAAAATCCATATCCGAAATGATGGAACATGGCCTGAAGCGTCTGGAATCCATCATTTGCATACTTCTTATCCTTCGTTATCTTGTACATATAGAAATACAAGTTAGCGACCCACGGATAATTATACGCTCTGTTTCTGCTTTTATGATCAATAGTCGACCAGGTAGCATAATCTTTGTCTTGCAACTTGTTTCGAACAAAGTCTGTATATTTCAGCAGAGATGCTTTCACCGCTGGTTCTTGCTTAAGCAAATATTGCTTGGCAAGCAGCACTCCCATTCCAAGTCTTTCGGCTCCTTCATCTCTGTCGTTTGGACTTACCGATGGTCTGTCATTGAGAAAAATGCGGTTCGACTCATTATCATAAACCATATAAGCACCGTAACGTGGATCTTCTCTATCATTCATCTGTTGCTTTTCGATAATGAAATTGCATCTTTTTTGAATCAGATTATCGTAACTACTCACGACAAGACAATTGGCATGAGTCTTTTTATCTCCGCTATAATAAAAGTCAAATCTGACTTCACCCGGTTTATCCATTTTCGTTTCGAGAGTATATCGTCCATTCTTTCTAACGAATGGAATATTTTTCCCATCCTTCAATATCTTCAATCCTTTCAAAACCTGTTTTGAATACAAAGACAGAGAAGCCGTTTCACCCTTCTCGAAAACATATTTGTTGCAGTCAACATATACATTGTTTTCATTAATGATTTTATCATTGAATTCCATCTGATTGGAAAAAGAAAAGAGTTTCCATGACAAATTATACTTCTCTCCCGGCCTCAACCTCATGTCCGGAACATTCAACGATATGATGCCACGCGTGTTCGAGAGTCCCTTCTTCAAGTCTCTCTCAGAAATCTGATAGGATTTGATAGAGCCCTCTTTTAATACAAGGCCCAGATGCGGTCCAGTCCCACTCATGTGGGTTGCACTCACATATCCGGCGTTATCACCGTCCCAAATATGAACATTAGTCCGTGCTGTTGTACAGGTCTTGGCGTCCGGATAATTATCATTGAAAGGAGTGTATATGCCTATATCTGATATAGATACTGTTGACTTCCCTTTGTTGCAGAACGAATATCTTTCAAACAGGTCATTCCCTACAGCCTTTCTTTGGACATCTATATAAATATTACTTATCGAATAAGATACATGGCCTGCCTCATAAATTTTATCAGGCTTTTCCCATTTGTATTTTGCTGTTTTGCCATTCTGCGTTTCAGAAAAATATCCCAATCCCCATCCATAGTTTTCTCCGACCCATGAATATTGGCTTCCATCAGTTTCCTGAAGCCAGTTCATCCCCGGATGACTGTTCCTAATGTCAATTCTCTCAATGGAACCGGTCATACTGTTTACTTTATAATCCACTTGTTGTGAATATAAGGGGAAGTTGATACAACTTCCCCCAATTAAGGTCAAAATGAGACCTGCGAATTTACTTTTCATATTTAATATCCCGGATTTTGTAATACTTTCCCTTGATTTATGAACTAAATTTTAAAATGCAATAATCGTCATAATTATCGAAACGAACAAGTTTTTTGTTTCTTATTAAAAAAGATAAACTGTTAGTTCATATCTAAAGTCACTTACACCCTCTAATCATAACTATAACTCAAAAGTATAAGAGTTCAGATTCTTCAGCACAAAAAGCATATTACAAAACATTCACATCATATTAACTATTCATGAAAAGGATGATTCTCTAAAAATCTGGTTCAACCGGGAAAACATAAAAAGAACGGTCCGGTTTAAAATCAATCATCCATTGGTCTACCAATAGATGATCATCTAAGGCTGTTATAGACAAAATATGCTGCCCCTTCTTCATCACCTGTTCAAAAGACTTAACCGATTGTCCCCGTAGAACATTCGACTTCCATGTTTCCGACCGAAACGGTTCTTTCAGGGAAAAGATAAAAGGCTTTTTATCATCAATGGAAACTTTAAAGCGAATATCACCTTTATCAACAGGTTGAGTAGGAATTAAAGCAATTCGTATGACTGCACGACCTTCACATACATTTTCAAAATTAAATGAGATGGTGCTATTTTTAGTGACAGACACAGCGTTCATGCTATGTCCGAGAGATTGTATGGGATAAACCTTTCCTGATGCTTTCGAATATCGACAAGCATTATAAGCAATGCAGCTATCACCTATATTTTCGACAGGAGATGGCATATAAGTTTTTCTCATATCCTTATATTTAACACTTTCCTCTTCATTCAAATCAACAGGAATGACAGGAGGATAGAATACATACAAATCCCTAGGATTGCTACACATAGAACATTTCCATTTGCCACGTGCCATCTCATTATTATAATAATCCGTCAACTTACGAATTTCCCTATAAGCCTCCTTGCTTTTTGCACATGCCACCTTTAAATCAATATCCCGAGTCCACAAAAGAGTGTCACAATTTCCTTTGGCAATAGTCCGCGCTCGCTGAGCTTCCAGCATTTTCACTGCCATTGCCGCAGCTGAGTATACAGGATATTTTATTGCTGCAAAATAAGCATCCTTCCGTTGAGGAGATATCTTTGATTCAACATTCGCAACTATTTGACGGATGCTGTCGTATGAAGCCAAATATCTGTCTAACTCGTCTCCAAATTCAGTAAGACTGAAATCGGAATTCTTCACAGGTGACCATCCTCTAGTGTATTTTCCCTTGTCAAGTTCAGTCTGGTTCCATCCCATGAATTCTGGCTTGCGGATGCCGCAGAGATGATAGAAGCGAAGCATAGCAGGGAGTAGCTTTCTACCTGCATCCTCTCCGAATTCACGACAAAGCCATTTTTCCTGATGACTATTCAGGTTTGAAGGAGTCACCGAATTAATATTCCATGCCATGTCGAGAAACAGTTCAAGATCATATGCGGCAACTTTGGGATCGTGAACATTCACTATCCAGAGCTTGCGCGCATTGTAATCGTAGGCCTGCTTCATCTCACTGTAAACTAGTCCCGGCTGCACAGTCGACAACCAAAGGAAGTCATGAGGTTGCCCCCAATAGCTCAAATGATAGTACACTCCCGATCCTCCACTACGCCTCTGTTGCTCAGCATCGCTCAATCGCGTCATATAACCATAGTTATCGTCGCACCACATGAGGGTGACATCATCGGGAACATCGAGACCATTCTCCATAATCTGAAGAACTTCCTTGTAGGGGATGAACACTTGCGGAATCTTTTTCACATCCTTATTGACGTACTGTGAAAGCATTCCCCTTTGATCATAAATAACCTCCTGCAGAGCATTTGTCTGCTCATCGAGAGTTTTTACGCCTTCCATGCCGCTATCATGTATGCCACGCATGCCTATAGTGTAAAAGTTTTCATATTTCCCCACTTCGAGGAGGCGTTCCTTCCAGTAGTTTTGTACAGATGCTTTATTAGTAATATAGTTGTAACGACCTCGCTCCGCCACTTTCCATTCGCCCACATTGCTACGCATGAGAGGTTCGCAATGGGAGGTACCAATAACGATGCCGCAGCTATCGGCCATCTCCTTAGCTCCAGGAACAAGATAGAAGGATGTTGTAATACCATGCATACCGGGCCATATCATGTTAGCTCTAAGGCGGAGTAGTAGTTTGAATATTTCCTTGTAGGTCTTTGCTCCTATTCGACCCATTATCGGTGAAGGTTCAAAAGTCTTCCAACTCCAAGGTTGCAGACTCCAATCTTCATCATTAAGGAAAATACCCCTATACTCCACAGAAGGACTCTGCAGGGTGGAGAACCCTTCAGGAAGCGACAGTGTATCTTTATGAATGGGAGTGACATCGTTCCACCACACCCACGGGGATACACCTGCAAGGCGAGAGAGTTCAAGAATACCATAGGCAGTTCCTCGGGCATCACTTCCAACAACCATCATTTTTTTTTGCTGATTGATATTGCTTATCCCTATATAAAATGCTTCTTTTCTACCAAATAACTTTTTTATTGGTATACCCATTTTATAAAGAATATCAATCTTGTTACTATCCTTATCCATCTGAACAATGTGAATGCCGGCAGAAGGAAAAGATTCCTCCAAAGGACTCTTGCCCGTAACTTGTATAATGTCATTTTTAAACATATCAAGGGCAATATGTACAACTGGGGATACGCTACGAGAAACGGAAAAAGTCATCGCACCCTTATGATCATACCAAATAAAATCATTATGACTTTTGGGAAAAGCAGATAAAAAAGAATTCTTTATAATACATGAAAATATTATAATAATAAAAAACTTAATTCTAGGAACTATGGGATTCATATATCTATTATTACAGATTTTATAAAAGGACAGGGATACTTAAAAAGTACCCCCATCCAACAAATTATATATTGCTAACTAATAACCTGGATTTTGATCTGCATCCGTCATTTGGTCATTTGCATCAATAGCAGCCTGAGGTATAGGACGAAGTAATTTTTGCCCTATCACCTGAGCAGCTCTTCCTTTAATCTGAGGATTATACAGATTGTTGTATTCAACTAATTTTTGTGTTCTTCTCAAATCAAACCATCTTGAACCTTGACCGAACAATTCACATACACGCTCTTTTAAAATAACATCAATATCTATGGATGTCGCGTCACCCAATTGAGCACGATGACGAACAACATTCAAACGAGCTAAGGCCTTTGTGTTATCACCAGCTTTATAATAAGCCTCAGCCGCCACTAAAAATATTTCGGGTAATGTAATTATATGTATATCACGATAATCAGTGTTTGCCGAATAACTGGCCGTATTGCTATCATCAAATTTACGTGGAGGAGCTCCACCATAAATATAAGTCACAAAAGTCTCATAATTCATTGTTCCTACCGTGTACTCCTGAGGATCACGTGTAGTATCCGACATTGGTAAAATCCAAGTACTTTTCCGATTCTCAGGATCGAGAGCCCTCCATGCTGCAATATCTTCATCAGTCTCATACCATGCTGGATAATAACGTTTAATAGGAGTCCCTATGAATGAATCCTTTTTATACCAATCCCAATACCAAAAATTCAACGTATGTGACAATTCAGGCAATTCTTTCATAAAAGTCACTCCGTATCTGATATCACCCCTTTCAAAGCATTTCAAGGCATGAAGTGTAACAACAAAAGTTGAAGTCGAACTCTTACCATGATCCTCCTGTCCTCCTATATAATTACAATAAAAAGAACTCCATGGATGCCCACCGGTTACTGTATTACTTGCCGTAGCATAATCATACTCTACATCCCATAAAAATTCCTCATTGTCATCTCCGCTTCCATTAGCCTTCCACAGTTTATCATAAGCTGTAGTCAAACTCCTGTTAGCAATAACGGCATCTGCCATCTGTGCTGCCTTGGTGAAATATTCTGTATTATTCAAATCCCATGCTGCAGCCAAATAGGTTTTCGCCAGCAAGGCCTTAGCAGCCTCCATGCTGACCCTTCCACCACCATTGGTTGCCGTGGAGCTTTCAAGGAAACTGTCGGCCACTACTCCTTCAAGTTCTCCAATCATATAAGCATAGACATCCGATACTGAAGCTCTGGAATACCCTGTTTCTACATTTGATACATATTCCTTGATAAGGGGCACACCTCCAAACGTATTTACCAGTATGTAGTAGAAATTGATTGCCAACACTCTAGCTTCATCTATACGTTTATTCTTTACTGCATCATCAACCGATGCTAGCTCTGAATAATATTTTACGGCATACGCAGCTCGGATACCTTGATAACAAGTTTTGTACAAGGTGTTCATTGTTGTGTTTTCAGGATTCAGCGTTTCATACTGATGCAATTCATCATTAATGTAAAAGCGTGCATTGGCGTACATGTCCGTTCCTGCATTAAAGTATGTCGGATAATTAGAAGAAGCATAAATGTCTCTCAATTTCTCATACGCGTTTGAAACTAATGACTCAAAACCCGTAGCTGAAGAAAAATATTGTTTATCGGTTACATTGGATTTGTTGTCAGTCGTCAGAAAGTCCTCACAACTTATAAGCGAGAATGAACAAATCAAAACCACAATAATGAATATATTCTTTTTCATATCATTTGATTATTTATTTAATTCTAAAACTTTATATTTGCTCCCAATTGATATGTAACAGATGCCGGACCTCCGTTTGTCAGTGTGGCACTAGCCCATTCAGGATCAAAACCCTTATAGTTGGTAAAGCAGAATGGATTAAGAACATTTACATAAACACGCAATTGCTGCATGCCTGCTTTTGCAATTATTTTTTTAGGGAGTGTATATCCCAGACAAATATTCTTTACTTTTACGAAAGAGGTCTTCTGATATTGGTATCCTTCACCTTTAGCACTTCCTTTATCAGAATAATATCCGCCAAAAGACGTGTCTGAATTGTTCGGATACGGATACGTGCCGTAATGAGTTTCAGTTGTATAAATAATATCTCCCGTGTTATGGTCGATTACAGGCGTTCCCTTAGGAATGTAGAAGTCCATGTACATGTGTTGGTTACCGCGATCAGACCATTTCATGTATTTGTCATGGAAATAACTTCTCGACCATTGTCCCTGTTTTGTGTACACCATGACGGAAAAATCGAAGCCTTTATAATACATGATAGAACTGATGTTTCCTACCCATTTTGGATCTGTGCAACCATAAATCTGCTTATCATCGTCTGTAATCTTACCGTCATTGTTCCAGTCATTCACTGCCACCTGACCTTCATACCATTTGTAACTTGAACCGTATTTAGCGTAGAGTTCAGGCAGCGTATAGTGGATGGTTCCGTCTTTAGTGTGCATGGTGACTCCCTTATCAGTGATGACATCGGTATGTATGTAGTCACGAAGCACGTTCAGAGACTTGCCTATGAAAAGATTGGACGCGACCTCATCAACTTTTCCATTACTAAGTTCCAGTATCTTATTCCAGTTTCGTGAAAAGTTAACACTCATATCCCATGTGAAATTCTTATTACGGATAACTCCCAGTTGAAGACCTAGTTCTATACCAGTATTCCTTACGGACCCAATATTAAATGTAGCAGTGGATTCTCCCGTTTCCACAGGAATAGATCGTTCCATTATTTGTCCGTCGGAAAGACGGCTGTAGAAATCGGCAGTCAAGTTTATCCTATTCTTCAATACGCTAACATCTGCTCCCACATCGAATTCCTTCACCTTTTCCCAAATAAGATTCTTGTTAACAATACCATTAGGGTAATAGCCTTGTACTTCGACACCATCCAAAACGACATAGCTGGGCCCTGTGGCAGTAGCAACTGTAACATAGTCATCAACATTGTTGTTGCCAGTGATACCATAGGAAAGTCTCAATTTCAGATTGTCGAGCCAATGGACATTCTTCAGGAAGTTTTCCTCTGACATGCGCCATGCAAGAGCAACAGATGGGAACCATCCCCAACGGTTTCCTTTGGAAAAGCGAGAAGAGCCGTCGGCACGTGCAGTGGCAGTAGCCATGTACTTACCTTTATAAGAATAATTCAACCTCAAAGCGCCTGAAACTAAAGAAGATTCATTATAGGAGGAACTCAATTCTTTATCGCCTGAAGCCTTACCCATAGCATAGAAAGACAATAAGTCATCGGATATACCAAATGCTTTTGTGTCGTATATTTCAGTATCTGAGTGATACATTGAAAACAAGGCCATTGCGCCAAACGTATGCTCCCCAATCGTTTTACTATAATCGAACTGATTATCCCATGTCCAGTCAAGCCTATCAGTAGTGAGAACCTCCGCTGAATTAGTCCCGTTTATTTGGTAATAGTTTGAGCCCAAAGGATTGTGACTGTTGACCCCAGTTGCATTAAACATACCTTGACGTCCATGATAAAAGTTGGGGGAAAATGTCGTTGTGAACTTCAGCCCTTTAGCAATATTAGCCAGCAAATATACGTTACCGAATATCTGGTACTTACGTGTCTGATTGGTATAGTTTTTGTCATTCAAATCATTAAGTGGGTTAATTGTAGAAGTGAATCCACCTGCCGCACTATCAAAGACAGCGGGAGTTCCCGGGTTGTTCAAAATATTGCCGTTTTCATCATAAGGTGATACAAATGGATTGAAATTGAATGCATTTTCATAAGGACAATATTTTGAATCAGTGCTAAAATCATCTTGAACAGTATATGCCATATTTATTGAAAAACCAGCCTCAAACACTTTAGAAATCTTTCCGTCAAAAGACCCTTTTATATTATACCGGGAATAGTTATTATTCTTAAATACATTCTCTTCTCCTTGATACCCAATGCCTAAACGGAAATTAACTTTATCTGATGAGCCATTGGCACTGATAAAATGATTCTGTTGTATTCCGGAACGTGTAACCAAATCTGTCCAATCATAACCATCGGTGCCTGTCATCATCATGTCATATATTTTTGAGTTTCTGTAATCGATTCCACCTGTTTTTTTTAAAAAAGCTACTTCTAAATTGGATTTTGTTATGGTATAATGTGGTGTTCCTTCAGAATCAACTCCATGGCGGGAAGACCCGTCATAAGCAGCCGATGTCAGTTCAGTAAATCTTGCAAAACGATAATCTATAAAATCCTGTGCATTCATAAAATCGGGCATTCTAGCAATAGATTTGATACCATAATAACCATCATACGATACAGATACACGTTGGGCTTTCCCCGCCCCCTTAGCACCTTTAGTGGTAATCATGATAACACCGGCAGAAGCTCTGGAACCATAAATAGCAGTAGATGAAGCATCCTTTAGGACATCAACACGTTCGATATCTTCAGGATTAAGAAAATCCATAGAATTGCACACAACTCCATCTATTACATAAAGAGGAGAAGACTGATTATTGATGGACACCTGACCTCTTATCTGTATATTGTAACCTCCTCCTGCTCTACTATTAGATTGAGTTACATTCAGACCCGGAACGGAACCTTGAAGAGCATCTTCAAGGCGCGTGGAACCTCTGGCCGCAAGCTTATCGGACGAAACAGAACCTACGGACCCTGTCAAATCCGATTTTTTCATTGTACCGTAACCTACTACTACCACCTCGTCCAAGGTCTTTGTATCTTCTTGCAACAGAATATTCACCGTTCCTTTATTTTTTGTAGATACTTCTTGAGTGATATATCCTATATAAGAAATCTGTAGCACTGCATTTCCAGGAACATTCAATGAAAAATTGCCATCAACATCGGTAATAGTTCCCAAGGTCGTTCCCTTAACCATTACGTTTGCTCCAATGATTGCTTCTCCTTTCGAATCTTTCACAATTCCGGATATTTTCTTTTCGGACTCAGTCGGACCTCCATTTAACTTTTCCGTTATGATTATTTTATTATTATAAATTTTGAAGTCACAATCCGGCAATATTTTTGCCAGAATAGAAGATACGCTTTCATTCCTTGCATGAATAGAGACTCGATTGTTGGTGTTTATGACTTTATCATTATAATAAAAAGTATAATTACTACTTTTTTCTATGACTTTCAAGACTTCTTTGACGGCAGCGTTTTCCATATTTACATTTACACGCACACCTTGAGCTTCAGCAGCCGGTATCTTTATTATAATAAAGGCGAGCATAATAAAGACTAATTTCATAATCCGAATATTTTTTTTTGTTAAGAAAAGATATAATATATCCTTGCCAATAAAATTATACATATTTTTACTGTGTTTTTAGTTAGATTTATCATTGATCTCGGGCAGAGATACGATGGTTTAATTAAAACTCTCGAATAGGTGAATGCTCCAACATTCACCTATTTATTTCTTATTTTATGTTTTCATTCCATTTAAATTTTAAGGTTAATAATGAGGTTTATTATATGGAAATATTTGAACTTCGCTATCCATTATCTTATAATGAATTGGGGCAATAAAACTAATTGACTTTAACACTTCGTCCAAAGATTCGTTTCGGATTGTCAAGGACAAATGAGTATCATTGGCAAATTGTGGCGGGCACGTAATGGTTGTATGATAATGTCCTTCCATACTAACAATGATATCCGAAAGTCTTGTATTATCAAATATCAGTTTATCTTTTATCCAATTTGCATATAATTCTGCATTTGTTTTCGACACAGTGTAAGCAAGATTATTTTTTGTCATGCAGAATAATTCATCGGGTTTCAATACCACCGAACGACTCATTTTATCCCCGGTTATCTTCACGCTTCCTTTTAGCAATGCAGTTTTAAAAGAATTGCTTCCTTTGTAATTCTGAACATTGAACTTTGTTCCCAACACTTCTATATTCATGTTGCCGGCTTTTACAATAAAAGGTTTCTGTGTGTTCCTTTTTACTTCAAAATAAGCTTCGCCGTCCAAAATCACTTCACGTTGTTTGTTGGTAAATTGTTCAGGATATGTCAATGAAGATTCAGAGTTCAACCATACAATCGTTCCATCTGGTAAAGTAAATTTACCTTTGCTCCCCATGGCGGTTATCAGTTGCTTTTGTATTTTAGTGGCGGTGAAAACATTCAGGCTCTTCGGATTAAATCCGTACCCGATACAGAAAACTATAATAATTGATGCTGCTATGCTTCCCCAAAAAACAAAAGGCCGATGCATAAGCTTATGTTTGCTTACTACTGTTTTTTTCTCTTCTTTCTTTACTTCATCAGATATCCGTCTTCTGAATTTCTTCAGTGCTATATCCACTTCCAGTTTGTTGTCGGCTACTGCATCACAACTCAGCCACAAGTCTCTGGTCGAAATAAAGTCATTCCGATTGTTATCAGAACTTCTAAGCCAATTCAGAAGAATGATTTCTTCTTCCAAAGTGGCTGATCCATCCAAATAATGAATCATAATTTCTCTGATATCAATAAGTTCGTTTTCCATAATCGTCCTTTTATAGTTAATACAAAAAAAGGAGGCTTTACCCTACCTCTACTCTCACAAAAAAATAATATTATTTCTCTGCTCTGAAATCCATCGGATTGGAATGTGTTCAACCTATCAGAAAAAGACACAGTATTATCTGGAAAAGATCTTTCTCCACAAGGTACTTTTTCAATCCAAAAAGCGCTTTAGTAATATGTTTTTCCACCGCTTTTATACTTATATCCAACTGTTCTGCAATCTCTTTATTCTTTAATCCATATCGGCGGCTCAAAATGAACACTTTTTTGCATTGAGGAGGCAAGGACTGGACAAATGCTTTTATCTCTGAAGCAAGTTCTTTCAACAACAAAGACTGTTCAGAACTTTGGACACTAGTACTTACATATATATCTAAAAGACTACATCTTTCATTGTCATCTTGTAGTCTTGCGTATTTTTCTTCCCTTTTGATGATATTTATTGATTGATTGAATACGGCTTTAAAAAGATAGGCCTTGATTGTTTCATCTCTCAAAATCAAAGTTTCCCGTTTTTGCCACAGTTCGAAAAAAACATCTTGAACAACATCTTCAGACAGTTCTTCATCCAAAGTTATTCTGAATGAATACATTTTAAGAACTTTATAATACTGTTTAAACAGTTGTTCTATGGTATTTAAATTTATTAGGTTAAGTGTGTTATTCATTAATATTTTTAAAACTGATATGCAATAATCAACATAATTATCGTAGAAATAAATCAAACAAACGTATATCGCTATGCTTACCGAGTCCAAAGTTAAAGAAATTTATTGTCTTACAGATATTTATTACAAAATATTTGAAGAAGAAATAAAAAATTTTCAGATATTAAAAGTTTCCTCTAAAGGAAATATTACTATAAGTCCACAATGCCTAAAATAAAAGTTTAACAGTACTACTATTGAGCATCGAAACCAACCTAAAAAATACAGATGTATAATGCAATAGAAAGTGGAAGAAAAGAGAATCCTTATAAAAACGAAATTGATTGATCATACATAACGACAAATTATAGAGCATAACATTGCCTGTGCATATTAAAATATATTTTGATTATAGTTATTAATAATTCCCATTATTTAAATCCATAAATTGTTTTTCCAATCACCAATTATCTGTTCTAAAGGGGACCAAAGGTTGTCCATAATTTGTATGAACATTGCAAGGTATATAATTATGGAAACCATATCTCACTGCCACAGGATTCTGTACCTTATCCGACCACACTTTCATTTGTTGTCTACCTCGATCGAATAAGGCTGAAGCGGAATAAAAGACTTTTTCCTTACCAGCTATTTCAAAACCGGTAAAATCAATAGATGAATAACTGTCGAAGTTTGATATGCTATTACCTGCATCATCCGTATTATTGAACTTAATCAAAGCTTTTCCATCAACTATTTCCATTGATTTAAATGTAGGAGCATCAGCAGGTAATCCTTTGATTCCATATTCATTTCTCAGTGCCATGAATGCTAGTCGGTCACCAACTTGTTTTTTACGGCCCGGATGAATACATATCTCATTGCCGATATCTGTTGTAGCTGCAATACCCGATAAAGGAATCTGCTTTAGAGCCTTGTATTGAGCCTCTACAGTCAAGGGCATTGAAATATCCTGAGAATTAGAATATCTATATGGAGCTAACTGAACATAATAAAATGGCATATTCTGATTATTCCATTTGTTTCGCCATAAATTGACTAACGAAATCATCAGTTTATCATAATCCTGAGGGGCATTCGTATTTGTCTCTCCTTGATACCAGATGAACCCCTTTGCTGTATAATTTATAATCGGATTAATCATTCCATTAAACAAAAGCAAAGCTTTCTTGGGAGTTTGTATTCTGGCCCTGACCACATTCATATTGATTTCGCCCTTCAGATTTTCCAAACTAGCTTGATCAATCCAAGCTTCGATAGATGATCCTCCCCAACAAGTCAATACTAGACCTATCGGCACATTGAGTTGCTGAGCAAGAGCACGTCCAAAAAAATAAGCAGTAGCACTGAATTCACCTACTGTTTGCGGAGAGGAGCATAACCAACCTTGAGAAGTACAGTCCTCTTGAGGTGTATTTTTGGAAGTACGTTCAACTGTAAATAATCTTATTTTATCATATTTGAAGGCATTGGTTATTGCATCCAAAGTTTCTGCAATAGGCTGAGTGGGATATCCGTGAATAGGTATTTCCATATTAGACTGCCCTGAACATATCCAGACCTCTCCTATCATGACATTTTTTATCGTAAGAAGTTCTCCATCATCAAGAGTTATCGAATATGGACCTCCTGCAGAAGGCGTTTTGACAGAGATTATCCATTTCCCTTCTGAAGTTGTATTGGCTATGAACTTTTCATGTGTCCACGATGGCGAAATAACCACTCTCTTTGCGGTACTTTTACCCCACAGATTTACATGGATGGACTGTTGAAGAACCATATTGTCACCAACGAGATGCGGCAATGTAATTTTAGCAGATACATTACCTATGAAAAAAAACGAAAAACACAATATAATAATCGAAAGTTTCATTTTATCTGAATTAAAAAAATTAATGATTCCTTTTTATAATTAATACAAAAAAAGTGGCCTTTACCCCACCTTAATATATAAAAATAGAGATGTTTCTTTCTTCACTGAAAGGCATCAAATCTTGTATAGTACTATTTTTCGATACATAACTTGAAGAAACCATAAGCAGCAAAAAAGACGTAAGCATAAGTGGAGGAAAATGTAAGCATAGCCGGCAGCACCGATGCCTATGTTTTTTGAATGAGTGAATCACCTCGAAAATAGATAGTATTTGCGAATAAGATTGATAGTATATCCGATACGAATTTGTAGTCTATTTTGGAAATCATAATTATAATACTGTTTAAACAGTTGTTCTATAGTGTTTAAATTTATTAGGTTAATTGTGTTATTCATTAATATTTTGATACTGGTATGCAATAATCGTCATAATTATCGAGAAAAACAAACATTTTATTTTTATTTACTAAATACACTCTTCTTGATTTTGTAGATTACTTTCTTGTTTGATGAATGGTTGAAGGAAACTCAATCAACAGAGAAAAAAGTAAAATTCCGACAAATAAGTACTATGACTTAAAATTATTTTTTATGTATCGGGTATTTATCCAGAAATCCATTCACATAATGCAGATTTTATCCTTTTTTCTTTTCTTGTGTCAAGAATATTTTCTAAGTTTGAAAGATAAAAACCATTATAAGGAGGACCTCTATCATGAAAGGTAAACTATTGTTCCTTTTGTTTCTATTGTTCGGAATGCTGGCATACGGACAGACAAGCACGGATTCCATATCTGCAGAACAGAATCAGACAGAACATCTCAAGTTCAAAGGGATAGAAATGAAAGGCGACATCGGAAATTTTGCAGTTGAGCTGAACAAAAAAGGATATAAAATTCTGAAAAGTGCATACGGTGGAAAACACGAATATCTGATGCAAGGCATGTTCCTCGACCGCGACTGCTATATCTTCATCGAAGGTACAAAAAAGACAGAGACCGTATTCATGCTGAACATTTATTTCAACAAATACAAGAATTTCGGAAAAGCCTATAATGACTACAAAGAAATAAAAGATATTTACGCTGACAAATATTCAATGATAGGAAGCAATGAATCTGCCATAGAAGATTCCGACACCGAAATGGCCCTGAGGATGGGACGCAAGCAGTGCTCCACTTCTTATGCCAACGATTCAGGTCTCATCAAAGTCGAAATGAAATATGACAGTAATATCTACAAGGCGGTCGTTGCCATCACTTACGTGGATTATGCCAATATGGAACTCGTAGGACAAGAAAAAGGGACCAAATACAATGATGAAATCTGACGGATAACAAAGAAAAAAGCAATTACGACAAGAATCGTAATTGCTTTATCTTTGTAGCGGGACCCGGGATTGAACCGGGGACCTCATGATTATGAATCATGCG
>DAIRSI010000034.1:0-33726 GCA_036804505.1 Bacteroidaceae bacterium | reverse complement strand
ATGTGAGATTCTTGAAATGCTGTCTGAAGCATCTGTAAAGGTGTTTCTGGACGGCGGTTGGGGTGTCGATGCACTTATAGGCAGAGAAACAAGAATACATAACGACATCGATCTGTTCGTAGAGAAGAAAGACTATGGTAAGGCCATATCCGTGATTACCTGGAAGGGATACAGAGAAGTTGTAATGGACTATACGACCGATAGCCATACTGTCTGGAAAGATGACAACGGAAGAATAATCGATCTGCATTGTTTCGAATATGTCGAAGATGGAATTCTATATGACGGATACACTTTCCCAAGCGAAACTTTCTCAGGTAAAGGAAATATCGGGAATATTGAGGTAACATGCATAAACCCGGAGGCACAGGTACAGTTCCATCTTGGATATGAATACGATGAAAATGATGTCCACGACGTCCTGTTATTATGCAGAACTTTCAATCTTGAGATACCGGAGCAATATAAAACTCACATCTGATTCAATATGCTATGATTACTGATAGTTATGATATTGAAACTGAACCAATGATCAATCTGTTTGATTTCTACGGCAGACGTGGAGATTTTGCAGATATATGCCTGATAATATTCTCGAAGGAGATTCATCGGCATTTACTTGATTCCTACGAATCTGAAATTATTGCAACTATGCCGGCTTGCAATGGCGATACGCATATCTATAAAACAACTTATAAAGGAGTTACGATAACTTTCTACCTGTCAGGAATAGGTTCAGCAGTAGCATCCTCTCAATGTCATCTTGCAAGCTGGCTAACTGGAGCATCAAAGTTCATTATGTTCGGTTCCTGTGGCAGTCTTGACCGTACAACCACACAAGGTAGATTTATCATACCGACACAAAGTTACAGAGGGGACGGGTGTTCATATTATTTTGCAGCACCATCCGACTATATTGATATAGCCGCAAGCAAGGAACTTTCCATAATTTTCGACAAATTATCTGTACCATATATTACAGGTAAAATATGGACGACAGATTCGATGATCAGAGAAACAAAAGGACTTGTACGCAAACGTATGGAAGAAGGGTGCATCGCTGTAGAAATGGAATTGGCTGGAGTTCAATCTGTGTGCGACTTCTACAATTTGAAGTTGTATGCTTTTTTTGAAACAGGTGACATTTTGGATACAAATGGATATGAAGCCAAAGGCTTGAACAATGCCAACCATAGTTTAAACAAACTTTATATTGCTTTAGAAACGGCAACCTACATCTGAAGTATATCAGAATTGTAAATTCCCATTTAGCGGACTATATAAAAAGTATTCCATAACCATCTATACGTGGTTTACGGAATGCTTACTTTATAACAATTAGGTTTACACTCGTTTATTTTGACGGTGCAAAGTTACTCATGCTATCTGGCTCCCACAACGGGCAATAGTGCACATTTTCAAGAAAATGACGTTTTCAAGAAAAAAAATATCCCTACAAACTTAGACTATGCCAAGTTTCGTAGGGATTTTGGAGGGTATAAACATTAGATTACTTCGTCCAGTGGTAGTGACTGTCGAGCATCAGGAAGATAGCCAAGCCGAAAATAACGAGTCCAAGGACAAAGAAGAACCAGAAGAAATACTGCACATAGTGTCCGAGGTAGGTTCCGTCGTACTCCTTGTACCTTTCCTGAACCCTTCTACGTTCTTCATAAAACATTTGATTGACCTCACGGATATGCTTCTGCATCTGAGTGGTCATCCATTCATGTTGTTTGTCGAACATGTCCTGAATCTTCTTCCAGTCAACATCATCGACTCTGACTGAAACCTTCAACTTGGTTGGGGCATCCTTCAGAACATTGTCAATGTGGGTATTGATGGTGTCAACCTTACCACTGATAGTGTCAACGGCATTGCCAAGAGCAGTCTGAGCTGAATTGTACTTACGGATGGCAGACTCCAGTTGAAGAGTTGCATTGATCCAAGTGTTGGTCGCTTTGTCAATGTTCTCACTCAACTGCCTGAGTTCAGGCGCACGACTGACAACAGCATCCTCGGCATCATGCTCTTCAATCTCTTCCTGGACTTCGTTCATCATGTCATCGAAGTCAGGCTTCTGCTCGTCATCTTCGATGAGTTCTTCTACATGTTTTGTTCTTCTCATTGATATGTAGGATTTGTCTAACGGTGGAATGAACGTCTTTTCTGCGGTGGCTTGCACATGGCATGAGCCATCTGGAGGCAACGGCGAGCCCGCTCACGCTCGTCTTCGTCATCATCCTTACCCCAACCAGAGGAAGGAGCAGAACCACCACCGCCACAAGATTCGGACACGGTTGTTGCTGCATCAATCATATCAAGGAAGAGAAGCATACCTACATGAGAAATGTCCTCTCTTGATGCAGTCATATCAGAATCAGGAACCTGAACCTCATTGAGGAAGATGTCCTTGACCGTGTTCGGAATATAGATTCTCTTCATTTCACCGCTAACATTGACATTGAAGGCAGTCTTGGTAGCAACTGGCAATGGCTTAGAATTGGACTGGGTAGGTTTCGTTGTCTGAGCAACAGGGCGAGCAGGGCGAGCCGGTGAAACGGAAGGTGAAGCAGGTCGCATCTTGACCTGAGTAGGCTTAGGATGCATCTTCTTCCATGTGGCTTCAAGCTGTGATACCATGAACTTTCGACCGATGGCAGAAGCCTTGAACACTGAGGCATTCTTGCCGATGGTGTAGCCCACAAGTTTGCAGTTAGTAGTGTCATACCTTGGATTGACCTCATAGCCTCTCATGCGAAGCATATCAAAGTAACGGTCAATGTCGAAACTATCCATCTTCTGAAGGGTATATTCGCAAAACTCCGCTATATCTTGTTGGCGCATTTCACGAACCTCCTGAGGTTGCTCCCAACCATGCCTTGCGTTGATAATTTCCGCAGCCCTTATTGCTCTGATGTGAACATCGTGAACATCGTTGGTCTTGCCGTCATTATCCACACGGCAACAGTCAAGATGCAGGTGAAGGGTTCCAGACTTGGAATCCCGATGCAAGGCAGCAACACTCATAGAATTGCGGAAATTGGTCTTGACCTTCTCCTTAAAGCCTTTGGGTAAAAGTCCGACTGAATCCAAAGCTTCCAATCCTTCATCAGCGAGGTTTGCCCAGTCATCCAAGGTATAGTTCTCTGACTCTTCCTTGGATGGGGAGAGTACAAACGTGGTCATGAAGCGTTCCAACTTTCGCCCAACAGTCCTGTCCTGTTGATGCAACTGGCAGTGATGCTTCATCCGATACCAGATTTCGGTGGCATCGAGATAGTCAGGCATGTGGTTCACCTTGACCACGGTTGCATCCTCCTTCTCCATTGCGTACCTTGCGGCATTGCCGCCATAGGCTACTGGTCTTGCGAGTATAATCATTCGTCTTCTTGAACTTTGGTCAGTACAGGAGAAGTAAGGTTGTCTTCAATGCTATACCAGTGTTTGATGAGTCGTTCAACGGCTTCAATCCACCACTTCATGAACTTTGGAGATCTGAACATCTTCTGCTTTTCCTCGGGTGAAGCATCGTGCAACTTACTGCGGACTTTTATCAAGTCGGTACGTGCCTCAGTCAGAGAGTTCAGGGCTTTGCTTTCCTCTGGAGTGAGTCGCTGACGTGGGTGATGCTTCTTGCCAGTCTCAACGAGATACTTGCCTATGCTCATACCACATTCCTTAGCGAGTTTTTTCAGTTCCTTCCAGTCCTTATCGGTACAGCGGAAGGAATGCACCCTTGTGGGTGTCTTCTTGATAATCTTCTTTTTCTTAGCCATATCTTTGAATATGATTAAAGGGATGAATATAAATCAGTAAAAAAGAAGGACATAGGTCTGCGAGCCTGCGAGTAGCCCGAGAAACTTTTAGGACTGCATAAATTTGGTCACAAATAATGTAGTACAAAAGGATTTCTCGAAAAGTACCTCTTAAAAATCGGTCCTTTTACCTGCTAAGTTCCCGTCAGGGCTTAGAAAGTCGTTTCGGCTTGCCGTGTTGTCCTGTATCGGTAAACGTCCTTTGGGATGGTTTGGCGGTGCAGGTCGCATTCCTGAGTCCTCAGACGGCTATTTGTTGCCGTTCTGGTTGTAGTAGCCGTTAGGCTTCTGATAGCCGTTGAAAGGCGGTCTTTGATTGCCGTTAGGCTGTTGTGGCTGCTGTCCTCCTTGCTGAGAAGGTATCTGCTCATGCTGCTTCCCTTCATTCTGCTTGCCATCGGCTTCACCTTGGGGAGAAGGGCTGTCAGCAGACTGAGGGGAATTGTTTTCAGGAGGTGATGGTGACTTGTTGCCATCTGCTCCAGACTTACCCACATTGCCACTATCATTAGATTGTGGTGATTGGTGCGACACATTGCCAGTTGTCTGAGGATTGTTGCCCTCGGCAGAGTCATTGGATTTGTCATCGGCAGAAGCAGAACCTTCCTTGTCCTTCTTCTTGTCATCAGGATCCTCAGTGATGATGACCTTGGAGGCAGGAACTTCCGCATGGATGATTGCCGTACTGTCGTTATTGCGCTTTAAGGCAAAGGCATTCGACACGAACTTGGCATCAACATACCAGCCTGAGAGACAATGAAGGGTGTAGATGCGGTTATCTTCCACTTCCTGAGAAGAGAAAATGCCCACAGCCTCCATAGCATCCAACAGCTTTGGAACCGTCTTGCGGTCTTTGTCCCAGAGTTTGGCAAGTTGGGTATTGTCAACCATAACTTGACCTGCCAAGATTTCTACTTGCTTGGTCTTGCTGATTTGCACAAGTTTTGGAACTGGCTCGGCAAGATCCACAAGCGACATGAAGCATTCCATACGGTCAATCTTGTACTTCTTGCTTCGAAGATGCTTCAACTGCTCTTCAGAGAAAGTGAAGCAACGATGTAATTTTTTATCGTCCATAGTCTATGATATTATTGAAATGTAACCGAATAAAGGGAAAAGGAATATGCCATCAAAAAGAAGAGAATCACTGGATAAGTTCAACCAGGGATTTCTTCATGTCATCATCAATGACTCGGTATCGGGCAAAAGCAACGCTGCCTTTGGCATGACCAGACATAGAAGCAACCAAATCAGGGTCTTTGACCATGCGGTAAAGATTACCGATAAAAGTCCTTCGTGCAAGATGAGAGGTAGCCACATCTGAGATTGGCTTCTTCTCTTCAAGCCGTGTCTTAGGGTTAATCACAGTGACAACACGATTTACCTTGGCACGCTTCAAGATTCTACGGATAGCATCGTTGAACTTGAAGTTATAATGCTTGGGGAAGATTGGTTCATCATCACCATGGTCATGGCCATCAAGGATAGCCATAGCCTTGGGGATAAGAGGAACCCTTACAACGTCACCTAACTTGCCCTTGGTCTTGATGGGGATATATTCCAGAACACCGTCAATAATGTTCTTGGGGGTGAAGGTCACAAGATCACTATGACGGCATCCGACCATACACTGAAACACGAACATATCACGATACTCAGCAAGTTCTGCATCATCCGTTAGGTCTGCATCCAGAACTTGGTCACGCTCCTGAATGGTCAGGAAATATGGAGTGCCATAGAGTGCCTTGGGCATGTCATAGCCAAAGAAGGGGTCATTGTTTGTGACTCCCTGCTTTCGTACCCAGTTGCAGACGGTACGCATCAAGGTCATGTTAGTGACGATGGTATTCATAGATATGTCATAGTCAGAAGACAGGAAATCCGCAAACACACGAAGATCATCGGCAGTCATGCTGTCAATGTTCATCGGGTGTTTGTGTTCATCCTCAAAACGAGTAACCTTGTCAATCAGGCATCGGGTGTTACACTCCTGATGCTTGCCGAAATGCTTGTTCTGAAGGTACCTCTCTGCCCAGATGACAAAGGATTTGCTTACCGCCATGCCACTGCCCATGCAATAGGCATTGGGGTGGTGATAGGCAAATATCAGTCGTCTTAGCCAGTCGGAGTTTGCTCCGATATAGTATTCCCTGGTTATGATACCTGTAATCTCCTTGACCTGTGAGTCAAAGAGGTTTCTGGTATCGTCATCCACAAGATTGACACGGCTCTTGTAGCCCTGTCGTTCTTGGCTCCAGTGATTGGGATTGATCTGAAGTTCGCTTGCGCACTTGACATCAAGCCCTTTGTCACGGACACGGAAGTACACCGAAGCACGGCTGTCAAGGTCGTTCTTCGATGTATCTTTCTGACGTATGTAAGCGGTAACTCTCATTGATATGTCTATGATATGACAAAAGGGAAAGAAGAAACTATCTGCGGAAATGCAGGTGACGATGCTCGGGATAGTCCGAAGCAATGTCCTTCAGCTGCTGTTCAAGTCGCTCGTTCTGGTATGGAGTGAGCGCATGGATAGCCTTGATGCAGACACTCTGCACAAGCAGGGTTCGTCTGCCGATAGTGTTTTCTTGGTCAATGCCCTTGTTGGCATGTGAAATCTCGCACAGTTCATTGAAGGCATCCTTCATACTGTGATAGCCTGTGCCATCCTTGGCATAGGTAACGGCAAGGCTGGCTACCTGAGCCAGTTTGTCGTTGTACTGCTGTTGATTGAAATCCTGATTCATAATACTCATTGATTAGTGGTTGGCAAGTTCATTCAGCTTCTGGGCTGCTGCCTCCTTGGTCTCAGCCTCAGACATGCTGCGGTTCTGACGCATCCACTTCAGAAGTTCAGCCTTCTCAAAGTAGATGAGTTTGCCGTTTGGACGGAAGAAAGGAAGCTCATGACGATGGGTCATCTTGTAGAGACTGCTCTTTGATATACCCATGAAAAGGGCTGCTTCTTCAAGTGTCAATACCTCCTTGGCTGCGCTGAGAGTGTTCTCCAGAACCTCGATGCGATGCTCAAATGACTCTACCTTCAAAAGAAGAGTCTCGTTGTCAATAGTCTTATTCATAATCTTGATATTTAGTTGTTTACGTTATCCTGAATGCTTGGTTTTGAGATAGCAAGCCCCTAAGGGTAGCGGAAACCACTACCTTGAATCAGGGCACTGCTTTTGATGAAATGAAACTGGTTGTTATCCTGAATCGGCTCGTTAGCCGTTATTCGTTATCCTGTATATCTATGACCTTGCGAGGGTGCGTGTTGGTCGCTGCCGTTCGCTTGGTTCGTGGAATCTTCTTGTTCTCGGTGTGTGGCTTGCGACTCCTGAATACCGTCTTGGTATTGGAGATAGCCTTGACCTTTTCCTCAGTCAGCACGTCTGCATAGACTGCGGTTGATTTGAGCGACTTGTGACCCATGAGTTTCTTGGTGGTCTCGATGTCACCAGTAGCCGCTTGGATCAATGTGCCAAAGGTATGTCGGGAGGTATGGAAGGAGATTGTCTTCGTGATACCTACCTTCTTGGCTATTCGTTTGAGAGCTGCATCCACATTGGCATGGGCAGGAAGGTGGAAAACCTTGTCATCCTTCTTGGGTGGCATCCATGCTTCTGCGGTTGAGCAGATTGGGACGGCATTGAGTTCCTTGGTCTTCTTCTGGACGATTACAAGTGTGTTCGTTACCTCGTTCCTCATGATGTTTGACCATCGCAAAGCCCTTATGTCGCTGATGCGTAGTCCTGTAAGGCAAGCGAAGCCAAATGCCAACTGGGTTTCCCTGACTCCGTTAGTCTCTTCGGATGCCATGAAGAGTTTGAGTTCATCGGGTGTAAGGTACAGCTTGTGACCAGACTTTGGCTTGGAGATTGTGTCTTCCTTCTCCAACTGATAGAAGGGGTTTGCCTTCAACTTGCCAGTCTTGACTGCCTTGTTGAATACTGCGACAATGCGTTGCTGCATGTTCCGCAAACTGGCATTACTCAACGGCTTTGCCTTGACTCTCACATACTTCTGAGGTACATAGTCATTCTTCAGCCAAAGAAAGAATGCCTTGAACCATGTCTTATCGAACTTCATCAGAGTGATGTGCGGTCTGCGTTTGGCTTTCAGAAACTCCTTCATGCGTTCTTGAAGGTATTGAGTCTGCTCGACAGTCCTCTTGGAATATTCGGGATTGCCGTCCATCCACTCCATGTAAGTCTGGATCCAGTCAATGACTTCGGGTGAGTCATCGTTGGGAATGTCGGGTACAACCATCAAGTGACCTTTCTCGGGAATGGTCTCGGGATGAAGGACGCGCTCGGCACGAATCTCCTGCGCACGTTTCAAGGTAGCCTCGTTGCGTTCCTTTGTCTCTTGGTTAATCTCAGGGATTAGGTAGAGGGAAAGGAACTCAAACTTGCGCTTGCCATTCTCATAGATGTCAAGATACAGGCTCTTGTTGTCGTTTTCAAGGTCTTTTTGTCGAAGTGTGATGGTCATATCAATGATTGTTATAATTGGTTATACCACTGGGGTGAAACACCACCCTGGTTTATCAAAGGGGGTGATTTCAAGTCACCTCCCTTAACTCTTTGAAGGGGGGTACTTTCAAAGTACATCCTTTACTTGAACATTCCATCAATGAGGTTGATGGCTTCCTCCTTCTTCTTATCTACGATTTTCGCATAGATTTCAGTGGTCTGAATGTTGGTGTGACCCATCAACTTGCTTGTGGTGAACAGGTCTGCGCCAAGTGTCAGCATCATTGTGCCGAAGGTGTGACGTGAACAGTGGAAACTGATGTGCTTCTCTACACCTGCTGCCTCTGCCCATTTGCGAAGGGCTCTGCCTATGACGGTCTGAGTAGTTGGTATATCAAAGAAGGGAGTTGTTATTCCCTTTGGTTTTGGTAACCAACGCTTTGCCTCTTCAGAGAGTGGGATGATGACAGGCTTCTCCGTCTTCTGCATTTCCATGTCAATATACTCGCCCTTGCCGTCAGGAGTCTTGAAAATGTGAATCGGTGCAAGTTTGTACATATCACTGAGTCGCAATCCAGTGAAACAAGCAAAGATGAAGGCTTGCTTGACCTCTGGGCGGTAACTGTCGGTTGCCATGAGGGCTTTAAGTTCCTCAATGGTAAGGTATTCCTTCTTGCCATCCTTTGGCTGAATGCGCTCCTTGGCATCCAGTTCCTTCATTGGATTGTTTCGGATAATACCTTGACGGACAGCATTGTTGAGAGTAGTCGAGAACATGCCGAGGTAACGGCTTGCCGTGTTCTGGCTGATAGGTCTTGGCTCAATGTACTTGCAGTGTGAGTTTGGGAAGGTGCGAAGGAACTTCACATACCCACGGCAGAAATCAGCATTGACCTCTTCAAGGGTGATGAAGGTCTGATTGGACTCTTCAAGATATTTCTCCACGGTGTGAAGCATTTCAACACGACAATGGAGGGTTGACTTCTTGGTGCTGACTCCACCTTCACAATACTTCTTGATCCATCCTGTCAAGAGTTGTGAACCCTGCTTGACGGTTTCCCAGTCTTGCACTCCGTGACCATGGAGAGCCTTGATGCGCTCTGCCTTGATACGTTCTGCGAGTGCCATCGTTTCCTTGTTCTGCTCCTTGCAGAGTGGATTGACCTCAGGAATGATATAGAGTTTCAGATACTCATACTTTCTGACTCCCTTCCAGTAGATGTCAAGATAGATACTCTTGTTGCCATCTGCGAGAGGTTTGAGACGAATCTTAATCGGCTCCTTCAGTTTGACTTGTTTCTTTGGTCTTGCCATGCTTGTTTATATTTTATTTTGGTAATTTACTCCCGAAAGAAGGGAAAATGAATTTTGCAGAGGGTCTGCGAGGGTTGGGCTTTTCGGATGCTGATATATCGTTTCTGCATCGTGATTATGCCTTTGAAAGCATGTGCAAAGATATGAAAATCAAGCCATATATGAGAAACAAATCAGAAACAAAAATCATTTTATTATATCTTTTTAAGAGTCGGTTGAGCAAGAATCGGAAAAATCAAAAAATCGCTTATTCGCTTGATACTAAGCACTTTATTTGTCACTTCCTTTCTTATCCTTTCCAACCAATTTTGGAGGACTAAGATATTCTTCACGTCCTGCTCCTCGTTGTTCATGCTGATGTACACCGAGATAGCACCCACTACAGCTACTACACCTGCGATGGCATAGCACAATTTCACCACGATGGGCACATATTTGGCGATTTCCTCCGTTACCTGCGTCAACGCTGTCGTGCCGGCTGTGTAGTCACCTGCCGAGTTCTGCGCCATTGCTGCACCACAACCCACCAAGAGCATAAGTGCCATTGCCTTTAAACGTCCAGAAGACATCACATTCTTTGCCTTCTTCTTCAAATAATTCTTTGTCTTGTTAAACATTCTGTTTCCTTTTGTTTGTTAATCGTTACTTTTTATATACTCGTCTGCAGTTGAGTCTGTTGTTATCCTAAAATCTATTTACCTGTCTGATACCGTTATCCTAAATCTAACACCTACCATATCTGATACCCGAAGAATGCCGGAAACACGATAGAAGCTCCAATGATGAACAGACATGCGCCTACTAACATCATAATGGATTTCGTCACTCCGTCTTCTCCTGCGTTTATCTTGATATATATCTGCAATGCTGATATGACCGCTACTATGGCTGCTATGGCATAGAGCAGATAGAGCACATACAGCATCATTGTCACCACGTAGTCGTGCATGCTTGCCAGTGCGTCCGCTCCCCAACTATAGTTCACACCGCCACACTTGGCACTTGCCCGAATGGGGATGCCCAACACCAATGCGGACAAAGCCCAATGAAACCGTTTCATTTTCATAGTTCATTCTTCACCATTTGCCATTTTAGCTTCGGATCTCGCATAATCATTGCCGTGTATAGTTCTTTGTCGGTCAGTGGGTTGGACATATACGTTTCCGTTTCTTCCAACTGTTCCTCCATCTTTGCTTTCAATTTCTCAAAAGCACTCTCTTTGTCCGTATCGCCAGAATCTCCCGATGAAGCATTTGCTTCATTGACGACATAACCTCCATTCATTCTGTCGGATTCTTCCTGTCCTGCTTCGGCAATGTTATCATTGTAGCCATTCAGCTTATTCGCAGCTTCTCCCACATCATAGTCTGCCACCGCATCCACCTGTGTGTCATAGCTGTTTCCACCAATACTGAATCCTCCGTTGTTTTCTTCTACGGTGATGCTTTCCTCTGCATCAGCCATATTACTAACGTCAAATACTTCCTCCGTTGTCTTGGCATCATCCTTCTTGCCATAGAGGTCTTTGGTGACTATAACAGCGTAGTAGATGATATATACCGCTGTCAATACAAGTACGAATATCAAGTATGAACTCATTTCTTTTAAGTTTGATTATACATTGTTGTTTCTATTGTCTCTTTTCGTTTTTTTTGACTACCCAACAAGCAATTCTCATATATGATGTAATTGGCTTGAAGGGTTAGGAAAGGCAGCACATGCCCACAGATAAAATATCTCTTTTGTCCATGCCGTTTGGTTGTGCGCCCTTCCGAAAACGGTTGCAAAGAAACTCCGAAAGATTGGGATAAAAGAAAAACAGCCCCATCGAGGACTGTTTCTTAACATCAATTGTAGATAAAAACAAAATCAAACTTGATTTTCATACTTGAAAACGTATGTCAGTGTGACAATGCCTTATTTGAATAATGACATTGTCCATGTCGGTTATAGATGTCTTATAATGTGCTTTTCAATAAGAAAAAGGATAGACGATACGGATATAAACAAAAAGACGGATCCCATCGAATAGTGATGAAACCCGTTTTGTCTTTTTATAGTGCATATCGAAGCGAAAGGTGCATTCGTACACACTTCTTTCATGGTGCAAAGGTACTCATTTTAGAAACGAATAATCCTTGCACCAACCTTTCTTATATAAATCTATTCAACTCTTCAACAAGTTTGAATACCGTTGTTGAAGATACAGCTTGCGATGGCGGTGTACTGCCGAACTCTGCCAATATCTTTCTTGCTCTTGATATGGCTTCTGGCTGATATGGCAACAACATTCCATAGATTTTTGTTGTGAAGTTGTCCTTCTTGCTATACTTTACTTTCATCTGTTGGCTAAGCATTTGCTCGTAATCATTTCGATGGATGTAGCCACGATACATGTTGAAATGCAGCAAGAACCAATACTCAAATGCTTGATTGCTATATGCTACCTGAAATCCATTGGACTCTGCCAAGCGTATAGCTTCATTGAAGTCGTGGTTTGAGAAATCGTCCTTGTCAAACACTACCCAATATTGATCGAAATTATGACCTTTTCGCTGTTCCTCGTTTCTGACAATTACGGCTTCTTGAACCAGTTTGATGGTATTTAGTCCTTTTCCCAATGCCTTTACTGAAGCTGATGTCAAACGAAAAGCGTTGAAATAATCTGGTTCTGTATTCACGCCTTCGCAGATAATCAAGAACGATTGCTTGATGTCTCTGTAATTGGAATGACGTTTCAGACTCCGTTCCTGTCTCGGATTATATCTTGCCATTGTCAATCCTCCTCATTTACAAACAACTTTGAAAAATCACCTATAATGGGCGTTCCTCCATACTTGCCTTCAAGATATTCTTTCTCAAAAGACGCATTGTTTCGCACTTTGTAGTCGGCAAGAGAATACAGCTTGGTAGCGCCGTATGTGTCTTTTTGTGTAAACCACACTTGATCTCTTCGCAATATTCTGGCACTCAAAATATTGGTATCGTGGATGGTGAATATCAGCTGGGCATGATGGGGATTGGTTGTCTTCGAGTTGAACAACTCTATGATTTTACTCGTCAACTTGGGATGCATCTTGCTATCAATCTCGTCTATCACCAGGCGTTTGCCATTGTCTAAGGCATCTATAATGGGATAGGCTAACTGGAAATACTTTACCGTTCCCTCTGACTCGTTGCTTTCAAACGGAAACGAAACGGTCTGCGTCTCTCTTCCATCGTCATCATATTGCACGTGACTACTGACTACTTCATCATTCACCTTATATATATCCTCTATACCCAAATCGGCAAATCGTGAGAAATCGACTATGCGCTTCCGTATCTTGGGGTCATCCAACTTGACAGTAGCTCGTTTCCACATCATTTCATCATCATGACTGGTGATGATTGACGTGTCGTTCAGCCAGTTCACGATGCTGACAGCAGTCTCATCATTGAATTGTGCCGCAACAGAAACAAGCAGTGCATTGTCGCGCACCATCTTATTGGCGATAAGGTTTTTCGCTATCGCACAAGAAGGATGAACATTGTATGTATCTTCCTCACGATACAACAACTCCACTTCTTTTGCACGCTTCTTGTTGTTTCTACGATACAGCCACTCCTTATGCACCTTGTTGCTATCAACCTCAAAGCCATATCGGAAGATATACGCTGTATTGCAAAACACGATTTCAAACACTGACGGCTCTTTGGCAGTCGCAGCATTGAGCATAAAACTTTCTACATTCAAGGTCTCGCCAGCTTGTAGCTCCTTCATCGAGTTTATAACAAGCCATTTGAATGTTGAGAACGCTTTTGCAAAATTGGATTTACCTGACGCATTTGCACCATAAATGGCGGCTCCATGAAGTACTGCAGGGATAGCATCACCCATTTCTGTCATAGAGTCTGTTTCTGGTATCGCTGTCTCCTTCAAATTAGTGGTCACCAAAGAGAGGGTAGACAGTTCCTTAAATGACAAATAGTTGCCTACTGAAAACTGTACAATCATAAAGATAACCTTTGAATATGTAATATTTTTGCAAATATACACATTTTCTTTTGAAAATACAAGAGTTTGTCGTCTTATTTCTTTGTTCATAATGACTTTTTTATCAGAAAGCGATGTTCAATGAGGGCTCAATGTCCAATCCCATTGAACAAAGACCCTTCATTGAACAACCACCAAACGTTCTTACCGCTTTTTCCCTCGCAGCAAGTCATTCAGATCCTTATACTCACGATACCTTGTCGACTCATTCTTCACCTTTCCCCCGAACAGTCCGACAAATGTCTCCACTGTCTTTTGTCCGGCAATGTCGTTGTCGAGATAACAGTGGATTTCTTTGTATGGGTCCAGAAAATCCATAGACTTTCTCAGGTTGGCAACAGAGTTCATCACTAACACATCAACCATGCTATCTACACAGATTTCCGTATTGCCTTTCTTGCGCAATGTCATATACGACAGAAAATCCATAAAGCCTTCAAAAACACATATATGTTCCTGAGTCATTCCGTTGGTATGATAAAAGACAGAAACATCCTTGTTCTTGATACATCCCTTGTAATAGGGATTGCGTACCTCAAAACCACCAGACTTGTTTGGAAATGCGATAGCAAAATATTTCTTATTTCTCAATGTATAGTGAATCTCCTTGCAGAAAGTTGTGGCGATTCCAATATCAACACCTCTTGATTGGAGATAGGATGTTAGGGCATAGTTCCTTAGTGGCATCACTCGCAAATCAATCATATCATCTTCTACGCTTGTATACGATGGACGCACCTCTGTCTTTTTCTCTTTTACCAGTCCATTGCTATCACGTTCTATCATAGTCAGAACGGTATGTATGTCATTGGTGTTATACATACGTTTGCCCAGCTCTATCAAATCACCGCCTTCTGCAATTCCAAAGTCATACCATTCATGGAGATTGTTATTCACTACAAACGAGGGTGTTTTCTCTTCACGCAATGGTGAGCGGTACCAATATTGCCCTCTTCGCATTTTGACATGGGTATATCCTTTTTTTTCAAGATAATCCACTATGCTTATTTTCTTAGCTTCTGAAATATCCATTACTATTACTTGCTTTTTATTCCATATTTACTACTTGTCAATCACTTTGTTTGCTTCATTTACTATAGGCATGCCCATAAAGTAAACGAAAATCCGAAGTGTTTTCAGATAGATTACTCTGTAACACCATCCTATGGACTTCATATTCCAATTTCACTTTATTTGCTTTATCCTCTATAGGCACCCCGATAAAGTAAACCATATACCGAAGTGTTTTTAAGCCCATTGCGTCTTGTCACATATGGTCTTTTGGGGACTTCAAAAACACTTCATTTACTTCATTCTCTATAGGCACACCCGTAAAGTAAAGTGTTTGCTAAAGTGTTTTATTCGTCCTCCTTAAACAGTTGCACATTTGTCGGAACTTCTCCATAATAGAACATCTTGTCGTATCGCTTCACCAACTTCAAGTCGTTCATTAAGTACTGCAACACTTTCACCATCACGCTTCGACCTCGCTTGAACCCTATAGCCTCGTATGCAGGTATCATTGCCTGAATGGTTTTCTCAAAGCCCTTGATAGGCTTACCTGCAAAGGCAGACGTCAAAGCCTCTTCATGTTGTTCTATGGTCAGGTCGGTATATTTAAGCGGTGCGCTTTTGCCATGTTCGTCCTCAGAACTATCATAATCGGTTGCCAGTTCTGGCAATCCCTGTTCGTTTACAGTGAACGCAAACGGCTTGAACTCTTTCTCTCTGATGTGCAGTGCCTTTACCTCACTGATGCTTGGGTTATTGGTATTCTTGCTGATAACAAGCACTGTTTCTGCTTTGTTGTTCATTTCGGTTCCGATGTGTCCACGCACATTATTGTCCCCCTTGTTCAAATGGAGAACACAGTGAATATGGATGTTGTACTTGGATGACCACTCCATCATCTTGTTGATTACTTCTACCGATTCTGCTGCATTGTTGATGTCAAGCAGCAAGTCTCTGATACCATCAATGATTACCAGTCCATATCCTTCGTTATGGCTCAGTGCATAGTCTATAACCTCAATCCTTACGGCAGGTGTGTACTCTCTCAGACAGATGAAGTCAAGGTTCTCGTTGTCCGTAGCTGTTGAGAGTCCCGCCAATTTCAGAATACGTTCCAATACATTGTGGCAATGATAGCGGCTCTGTTCCGTATCTACATAGAGGATACGTCGTTTGCCCTCTGGCAGACTGGCATGATAGTTCAATACCTGACCATTAGCCAAAGATGCTGCAACCAATGCTGAGACGTTAAAAGTCTTCTTCGCTTTCGCCTTACCTGTCGAAGCACTGAAATTACCCAAAGTCGCTATTGTTGAGTTGTCTATCCATATTATCTGCGGCGGCGTACTATAGGTATCGGTCGCCTTTATCAGTGCGTCCTTCAAAATCTGTGACAGACGCACATTCTGTAGCTCTTCGTTGATTATCATGTAGCTGTTCTCTTAACTGCTTGTTTCGTTTGGAGTAGCGTATCCTCGCAAAATAAGGCACACGCTTGTTCTTCTTCTGTTCTTCTGATGCTACATTGGCTTCTTCACGTCCCATGCCACAGCCTTCATCACCAATGATATTTCCCAATGTAGGCACGTTGTTCTGTTTGAGCCAGGCATCCAGTTCCGTCTTGTCAAAGTACAGCATCTTGCCTCGTGGCTTGTAGTGCGGTATTTCCTTACTTGATGTCAGTTTATACAGCAGACTTTCCGAAATGCCGAGATAAACACACGCCTCCATAAAGGTCAATACGTTCTTGGTTGTGTAGATATTCTCCTCTAATAGAGTCAGACGTTCCAATAGTCCCTCTATAGGCTCCAACTTTTGGAGCAATGTTTCTATGGCGGTCACTCTGTCATTGAGTCGTTCCATAAATGTTGTTCGGTTGTTCAACATCGTTGTGCTCTTATTTTTTTGTTCGTAAATGTGGAAGCGTCCTTCCGTTAGCTGCATGCTTTCGGGGTGCAAAGGTATAGTGGCTAAGAGGACGATGAAAGAAAAAGACCATGACAAGTGCCAATTGTAATGGTACCTGTCATGGTCTTCCTTTCACTTGCTATACGTTACTGCCGTTTTTCATCTGTTTGGCTATGATCGTTCTCATAAATATGACACGTATACCCAACTACGGATACCCTTTTCTTTGTCACAGAAAGTCCCATACATACTTACACCTTATTATATTGAGGGGCGTAGCGTTGTTATTACCCTTATCTCATCCTCTATGCGCTTACTTGTTGGCGTAGGTTTTCTTTTTATGTCAGATAGCGCACTCGACAGGGTTGTTGCACTTATTGGCTTACCGGTCTTCCTTGACAACAGATGTCCACCGTTCTCCATTGCTTTCTTCCAGTTCCAACCAATGAGGTTACCTTCCAGTAGGGCATTGAATAGCACAGCGACATTACGGGTGTTCTCTACTTTAAGGCTGAAATTACTTTTACATTCCAACAGGGATTGTATGTCGTCAATCGATACCTCTGATACACAAAACAGATGATTCGTATTTGCGCAGTGGGCAATGCGAACCATCTGTTCTTTGGTCAGGTGACAATCGAAAGATAGCGGACACTTCGTTTCTGAAACGTCCTCATGAGACATGATGTTTGGTGGAGGGGCATCTGTCGTATCAAAGACGTTTTTCATTTTTATGCAGTCCTCCAATGTGAATGCGTCACTGTTGAATAGATGTTGTGCAAGGTCATGGCGTTCCATTAGAATGCGCTTGGCAATGTTGTGATTTTTCCTGTGCACATTCTTGCAACCCACCTTGTTGCAGTTCACATGCTTGTGGCTGCAAGCAAAGTCCTCTACAAAGCGTTGGTGTGTCTTTACGCCATTTGTTACTTCATTCCGATAGCCAAATCTTGCTGCCAGAAGAATAGTCCATAATCCGTGCAATTCGTCCTTATCGTTCACGAAATGTCTGTGTACTGTTTGCCATTTCTCAAAAAGAGAGATGACCGCCAATTTTTGTGGTCATTGTTCAATTAATTATGATGTGATGTAATAACGCAAAAAACTCTGACCACTGATGTAGCCAGAGTCTTGCGTTTGATTGTAAAATTCCGTATTATGTCATGTCTCATAGTTACCTAATCGAATAGACCGTTAACTAAATTAACAGCCTCGTCCTTCTTTTTGTTAACGATTTTGGCGTATACCTGCGTCATTCTCACGTCTACATGCCCTAACAACTTGGACGTTGTGTACAAATCCGCTCCAAGTGTCAGCATCATTGTGGCAAACGTGTGTCGGGCTGTGTGAAAGGTGAAATGCTTGGTTATACCAGCTGCCTCCGCCCACGGCTTTATCAATAGGTTAACCATATTGTTACTTGGTAACGAGAATACTTTTTCGTCCGCACCTTTGCCATTTCGAACAGGTAACCATTTCAATGCTTCTGATGATAACGGAAGATATATAGGAGCTTTGGTCTTCTGCATTACGACTTGTAGGCGGTATTGTCCGCTGTCACAGAAAATATTTTCCCATTTCAATCCTTTTATGTCACTGAAACGCAGTCCGCAGAAACAAGAAAACAAATACGCATCCTTTATATTTTCGTTCTCCATAGGTGTTGCTATCAGTTTCTTTACTTCATCGATGGTCATGTATTCACGTTTGCTTTCAGGAACTTTCAGTTTGTCCGAGCTGCCAAGTCTTGTAAATGGATTTATCTTTAGCAACTCTTCTCTTACAGCAGCATTAAGCGCACCATTCATTCCTCGATAATAGTTACATGCTGTGTTGGTGCAAATTTTCTCACCTTTTCTGGTTTTATATCCGTCACGCAAGTAATCAATGAAGTCCTGACAGAATTTCTTATCCACATCATCCATTGTCATATTCTCGCATCCCATTTCTGTGAGAATACGGATGGATGTGTTTATTTGCGCTTCGTCCTTTCGTCCACGCTTTTTCTGTCTTTCCTTGTATGTCTGCAACCAATCTGCAAGAAGCACTTTTGGCTTGTCGTCAGCTTTCTTAATGCCAGCTTCACCATTCGTCATAGCAATGATGCGTTGCGACTTGATGGCATTGGCGGCAATCAGCGTAGCTTGGTTCCGCTTGCGTGCTTCATCGTCCGTTTCTGGAATGATGTACATCTTCAAGTACTCATACGAACGTTTGCCGTCTCTGTATATGTCCAGATACAGGCTCTTATTTCCGTTGCTCAGGTCTTTCATCCTAAGACGGATTGGCTCTTTAAGCTTTGATGTTTTCTTGTTTCTTGCCATAGCCGTTTCTTCTTATTGATTTTGTATTGCAAAGGTACTAAAAATCCCCCAAAACGAGAAACAAACAAGAAACAAAATACGCACAAACAAAGAACAATCAAGTGCAGAGACGAGAAACAACAGCAGAATAACAAAACAATCAGTACATACTGATATACAGCTACTTACACTATACTTGATTGGTATTTACTTTCATTTAAATATATCACTTCACAATATTGACAATATTGAACCGGATATCGAATATCTGCATGATTCCCAATATCCATACCCAGCTTACAGCCAGTGGAAGAAATGAAATCAGACTGAGTTCGAGTCTCCCGAATGACAGCCAAAGAAAGAAAAAAACAATGAATCCGCAGGCATAACCCACATAGTTGAAATCAAATGACAATTCATCTACATACTTGGACCCTACATCACCTTGATCAAATGCAAGGCAAGAAGTGTTCAGCTGTTTCTTGACCTGAAGAAGATGCTTGTCGGGCACTTGTACGAAACTGATTATGTGTATCTTGTTTTTGGTACGAAAGATATAATTACTTCCGATATTATTTTCTATTGGTGCAAAGTAGCTGACCGGTTGAGTCTGAAAGTCTTTTTCCAACAATTCGGCAAACGGTGCGAAAGCTGTTTGGGAGAATCCTTGTTTCACTGCTGCCTCTTGCAGTTGTAATGTAATTTGTTGCCGGTACTTGCTTCGGAAAGCATTCCATCGGATGATTGCTTCGCTTTGTTTTTGCTTTGAAGGGATAAAGTTGCTGATTCCGCTTACAGAAGATATGTCACCTTTTCCTTTTAATCGGTTGATGTGGCTCATCATGGATTCATTTTTTTGTAGAGCCGTTTGCATATCTTTCCCTTCTGCAATGGCATAAACACATTTGTTTCCGTCTTTTTGGAAATTATCCGAGAGAAGGTTCAAATCGTTGCGTTGTTGCTCAGTCATGTAATTGATGTGTTGCAGATTAGAATCGAAGGATGTATTCAGACTGAATACCCCTAATACAATAGTAAGAACAGCTATAGGCCAGAACAGGTATTTCTTGCTTTCCAGAGAGAAGGATGCCAATTTGCCGAAAGTCAGTTTCTCCGCATTGCCGAAATGTTTCCGGCTTTTTGCGAAAACAGGAAGAAATACCAATACGAAAAGAATAGTACCAATCATTACGAGGGAACCGAAAACTCCTAAATCGCGCATAGCGGCAGCATTCATCCAGGCGAGACTTAGAAAGGCACCTACGGTAGTGATATTTCCGATGAGAAGAGGCGGAATCATTTCCTTGAGAGCTTGTCGCTTGTCTGCTTCATGTCTGAGATGATCCAGAAAATGCAGAGGATAATTCACGGCTATGCCTATAATGACAGAACCTATTCCTAAAACTATAATGGAAGTGTTATCAGTATAAATGGCCATACCTCCCAGAGCAAACAACCATCCGGAGGAGATGGAGATGATAATCCATAATAAATCACTGAATCTACGAAAGGCAAACATAAGAAGTGCAAATATGAAAATGACCGAGAGTGATACCGCAAGTATGCCGTCTTTTTTGATTTGTGTGGCATTCGTCACGGCAATAAGGGGTGCTCCGATGGCCGAAATTCTGATATCCGGATGATTTTGTTTTGTGAGATTGATGGCTCTTTCCAGCATATCGGCTATTTTACCGTTTTGTTCCGACTCGCTCATTCCGAATGGGGAAGTGAAATTTATCAACCCTTTGTGCCAGTTGTCCGTGAAAATGCAACCATCGTATAATCCGTATTTATCACTGATTTGGAAGGATTGTAATCTCTTCAATATAGGAGTGAAAAGATGGAGCGGGTCATATTGTATATTGTTGGATAGGGTGCTTCCTGCAGGGAGCATCAGCATCTGCTTGTCATATTCCAATTGCTTGTCAATGAATTCGGGTGTCTTCAGCAGTGAATCCATTCTTTGATAATCTTCCGAAGTAAGAAAATATGGATAATTCGATTGAACGAAATTCAGTACATCTGTAGCTGTCTCTTCATCCACTCTCGCTTTCATGTCCTTGATGATATTTGCGGTATCAGTCTTTTGCCAATTCTGAATGAATTCATCCATGACACTTACCAGTTTGCCGGCATTTTCCTGGGTTCCTTTGTCCGAATTGAATATCACCAGAATCTTGTTTTGTCCTCCTATGTGCTGGTAAATTTCGGTGATGGCTTCATTTTTCTTGTCTTTTGGAAGAAAGTCGGATATATCTTCCTGATAATGAAGGCGCGAAATCAAGATGAAGGAACCTATCAGACAGATGACAAGAAGACAAGCAGTAAGCCATTTCTTTGTATTCAGTTTGTCATAAATGTATAGAAAAAAATGAATCATGACTGCATCCTCCTTATACAATTTCTAATTCTCATAGGAAGGCCGTAGATAATGGCGGCTAGGCAAAGAAAGGTATTCAGCAGGCTGATTCTTGCAAAATCGGTGAAAGGGCGGAAGTGGGACACTCTTTCTTCTTTGGGCGGATAATACACTCTTACTGAGATGGGAATCAAATTGATTCCATGCCAGGATGAAAATACAAGGAGTTCCAATTCTGCTTCATATTTTGCCGTCAGCATCTTGAGGTGCTTCATCCTCCTAAGAGGGTAAAGACGATATCCCGTCTGTGTGTCGGGCAGTTTCTTCCCTGTTTGGATGTAGAACCAGAAGTTCGAAAAGTGATTGGCAAAAGTGCTGTTTTTCGACATGTTTTTGTCCTCAAGTATTCTGCTTCCGATAATCAGGGAATCGGTATGGGATTCAACAGCTTTTATAAACAAAGGAATGTCTTCCGGATAATGTTGCCCGTCAGCATCAAGAGTAATGGCATATCTGAAGCCAAGTGATTGTGCTTTCATAAGGCCTGTCTTGAGCGCGTAACCTTTTCCTTTGTTGTGGAGAAGGCTGATGACGGTGATGTTTCCCTTGAATTCATTGAGTTGTTCCATTGAATGATCCGTACATCCGTCATTAACAACAATGACGGGATAGGGAAAGCAAAGTACTCTTCGGATAACATGCGCAATCGTCTTGTCATTATTGTAAGTCGGTATGACGATGCATAGGTCGTCTTCGGCAAATAGGGCAATATGTTTTTCCTTTTTAGATTCGTTCATAAACAAAAGTGAGTGATAGTTTCGCAAACGTCTGTTGTTCGTTGGAAACGATAACCTGTATTTTGCATTCATTGCCGCCACTTGCAGGAACAGTAATACCATAGCTTACTTCCGGGTTGTCCGTCGGTGATAACACAGCCAGGTATTTGATGTTGGCAGCTTTGGAAAGGTACATTTTTCTGCCTGTTTTCAGCTCCATCAGTTCCTGTACTATTTGTAAAATGCATACTCCCGGTGTAATTGGCTTTTCCGGGAAATGAGCCTTGTATATGATATGCTCGGGATTCAAACGAATACGGCATGTAAAGCCGCAATCGGAATCTGTCATCTCTTTTATTTCGAAAAAATTATTCAGAAGTTTCATTGTCTTCTTCCTCCTGCTTTTTTGTTATCGGTGTGTATGTATAGGTAATTCCGAATTTTAAGTTTCTTTGTTCAAAGGAATTACCTTCGAGCATTTGAATAACCCTGTCCTCATCTTGTTTCATATTTTCTCTTTCATCCGAAAGAAACAGATATTGAAGGTCTGCTTTTATAATGTTCTTGATGTACCATTTGTCAAGCGCAGCCATTGTGTTTGACAGTTGCACCACACTGTCCCGCCTGGTATAAACTATATCAAAAGCTTTTATGCCAAATTCATTGAAAACACTGCCGAGTGTTTCTTCCTGCATATTTTTAAGAATGCAAATGCCTGTAAGTTCCGCTTGCTTTGTTTGTATGGATATGTGATAACGTGCGCAACCGGCCTCATCGAACAATAGCAGCCGATGGCCCGTCGCCAATGTATCCTGTTGTGCACACACGAATAAAGATACGAACAGAAGATTAATCCAAATCAAACAGCTTTTCATTGATACGGTTATTTATTTGAGGATTTTTGAGTCTTATTTCTGTTTTGTCCCCGCTTTTCTCGAACATATCAATCTGTGATACGGTCGAGTTTGACGAGTCAAAATATATTTTTATTGAACTGAACATACTTCTCATCTGTTTCTTTTTAGGAGTCAGATCAGCAATCCAGTAGTTCTTTTGGGTGAACATTCTTACATTGAAATCGGATGATGAAAGTAAATTCTTTCCTGTAACGCTATTCATCATGATGCGTGTTATTTCCTGAAACATTTTACTTGATTTTACATCGATCGAGCTCTTCTTATCTCCGCTTTTAATCAATACTTTAGCACCATTAATAATGAACAGATATTTGTAAGGCGAAATGTATTCCCATCTAAGCATATTGGGCTTCAAGTAGATCATGATGCCTTTTGAAACCATCTTGTCGTTGAGCATAGTGAGATTCTTTGTTTGAACAAAGCTGCATTGAATGGATTTTATAGTGGTTTCTGTGTTCATGATTTTTTCGATCATGGCCTTTTGTTGTGCAGCGCTTGCCTGTACCGGAGCCTGAGCCGAAGCATTCATTGACAGGATAGCCAGTAAAGCAATTATAGCAAATGTTTTCATACTTTCCTTTCTTTTATTTTGCGATTAAAAAACATCCTCCTATAATAAGCAGGACCCCCATCCATCTGGTAATGGAGACTTGTTCATGAAAAAATACTATGGCAGCAAGCATTCCGAAGACGTAACTCAAACTAATCATAGGGTAGGCTATGCTGAATGGGAATTTCTTGAGAATGTACAGCCAAAGGATTGTAGCAAAGCCATAACATACTCCACAGCCCAGCAACCACCAATTGGTTAGAAGTTTTCCGAAGAAATGCCATTCCCATTCGAACCTTCCCATTTTATTGAGTGCAAATTTAAGCAAAACTTGGCCCATTGACAAGAGTATGCTTTGAATTAATGCTAAAGGAATTATATGCCACATGATGATTTTAGTAATATGAGTGAATAATCTTTTCCTTCTGATATATTGAGTAGCAGAATGTTTCGAGGTGATGATACCTGTTGCATTCCACCGGTTTCATAAAGAATTGTTGGAATTATACTATGATTCAGACAGCATGCTGCCGCATACATTCCTAATCCGGCAGATGTATAGGATTCTCCGAACAGATGCTTGTAATGAAGCAAGGGCTTTTCGGGGCATATACTGTCTGTAACTTTGGTTATGAGTGAATCTTTTTGAGGATTGTCGCATTTGCTTGTCATCACAGCACTGATATCCGAAATGTCAGTCAGAGCATCGCTGAGCATTGCTGCTACATTTGTTTCCAGTTCATTAGGAGTCGGAGCATGGAGAATTTTGATTCCAGACAATTCACACAAGCTTCCTGAAGAGTTAGTATCAAGTATGAAAGAAACGGAACATTCCCCTGCCAAATCATTCTCAGTTACGTACCCTTGTTTTTTCAAAAGTGAGTACCAGAGAGGAGTCACTTCATCATGTGCTCCTACCAATGCCGAATCAATCCTGTTGAGCCCGAATTGCAGCCAAGCATCCAGCAAGGCACTTTCAAAAGAGATTCCGTTATGTGAGTACGTATTGTTATATCCATGATTCTTTGTGTAGACTCCTATCAGGGAACTGATCGTATTGTGGGTTGACTGCATGAAAGGAGTGGGTTTCAGGTATTGTTCACCTTCCTTGCACATGGCATTAAGAAACTGTTCGGTATCATCAATGCATCCAAGTCCCGTCCCGGTAATAATAGCATCCGGATGCTCCATTCCCGCCTGATTGATGGCATGTAGTGAAGTAACCAATGCTCTCTTCAATAGCTTTCCCATGCGTCGTGCTTCCATAGGAGTTAGATAATCACGAAAGTCGGGTTCTACGGAACGGATAAGTCCATTTTGATGAACAATAGGGGATATCATCCATTCTTCGCTCAAAGGATTCTGCATTGAAATCTGTGAGGCTGATTTTATATATATTCTCTTTCGCTTCATTTTTCTTCTGAATTTGTAAACAAAAGTGATGTATCGTTTCCTCCGAATCCAAAGGCGTTACATAGAACATGATTCAGTTTCCGAGCAGGGCTTTCTTCCATGTTGGGTATAATCCCGTCATTCATGGGAACTTTCCAGTTTAGATTGATTGGGAGAAACTGATACTGTAATGCCAGCAGGCAAATGACTGCTTCAATGGATCCTGAAGCACTTGTGGTGTGTCCTGTAAAAGATTTCGTAGATGATACAGGAGGAATCTTTTCGCCGAAGAGACGTTTGATGGCGTGGCTTTCCGATTCATCATTATTGATTGTTCCTGTTCCATGGGCATTGATGTATCCTATATCAGAAGGCTTTAGGCCGGAAGAAAGGAGCGCTTCTTTCATTGCCAGAAAAGCACCTTCCCCGTCCGGAGAAGAAGCAGTCTGATGAAAGGCATCACATGCATTGCCATATCCGGATAAGATTCCTTTGATACTTTTTCCCCTTCGCTGAACAGAAGAACTGTTTTCCAATACCAAATAGGCAGCGCCTTCACCAAGGTTCAGTCCACATCTTGTGTCATCAAAGGGGCGGCATTGCTCTTTGTCCAGAATCATGAGTGCGTTGAAACCGTTCAAGTGATATTTGGTAAGTGATTCACTGCCACCGACAACAACGATGTCCAAATCTCCTTGCTCAATAAGCTCGGAGCCAAGCAAGATTGCATTGGCTGCCGAAGAGCATGCTGTGGAGACCGATGTTACGAACGTGAAACCTCCAAAATAATCTGCTATGGTTTCTGTACAGGCTCCACAATTGTGTTGACCGATGATTTCGTTATAACTGTCACCTTCCACAATATCCAAAAAATGCTTTTCCGTCAAATCCATGCCTCCGACCGTAGTACCTGAAATAAAACCGATTCTTTGTTCATGTGACGGAGTGATACCAGCTTCTTCCAAAGCTTCTCTCACTGCAAGGATACCTAACATGGAAGTCCTTGAAAGCAAGCGATTCGGACTGATGCCAAGCGTTCTTTTCAAATCTTCATTAGAATGCTTGACTTCTCCGGTAGGTAAATCATCATGAACTGTCTGGAGAAAATGTAATTTCCCTATTCCAGTGCGGGCATTTCGCAAGGAATCCAGTGTTTCCGCTTTGTTCAATCCGATTGCGGAAACTATACCTGAACCAGTTATGCAGATCGGTCTTTTCATGCGTGAACTATTTCTTCCGGTTTTTTTCGATATAATCGGCCATAACGGCAATGGATTGAAAAACAGCTTTTCCTTCGGCATGATCTTTCAGCTTAATGCCGTAGTTCTTTTCCATCAATACAATCAGTTCGAGTGCATCGATGGAATCCAAACCGAGTCCGCTTCCGAACAAGGGTGCGTTGTCATCGATATCTTCCGGATGAATATCTTCCAGATTGAGTGCCTCGATAATTTCTTGTTTCAGCTTTAAAATCGTTTCTTTCATTTGTTTGTATCTATTAATATGTTAATTGTTTCTATATTCCAGTCAAGCAAAAATTCTTCTTTGTCATTTTTCTTAATGATAAACAAGTATGCTTCAAAGTTATTGTTGTCATAGCATTCAAGCCATCCGCCCAAAACGGATTCTGTCACTTCATCTTGGAAAGCGTCATCGATAATCTGCTTCATCTTTTCTGTGTTGAGACAGTCCAGAACGTAGAAAGACGTCTCCCCGTAATATTTATTACGAATGGCGATTTCTCCGGTGACGATATTGGGTAGCGTATAGACAAAAATTGCGGGACTGGGGAAATAGTTGTCTTTGTCTCTGATTGTCTCCTGGTAATTTTTATCATCGCACAGGGAACTGCTTCTGTTGAAGAAAACAATTGCCCTGCTTTCCACGTTGACAAGTCTTTCTTTTTCTTCCTGAAGAAGCAACTCGGATGCTATAAATCCCAATTTGCTCAGGGAATCCATCTTGAAATATTTGGGATAGTCATTGATGCGGTTTCTGTAAACGGAAGTAAGCATTTCAATTCCCTTTCCTGTGGAAACAAGTGCTTTTCCGTCAAGTATAATGACATCAGGTCTTATATGTATCCAATGAGTTATTTTCATAAGATGATTCCTTTCTTAAAAAACATGGAGGCATTGCATCCTCCGAAACCGGACAATAGCTTGATAAAGGCTGTTTTGTCTGTCTGCTCATTTTGGCTTGAAATGTGTAGGGGATGTGATACTCCCGCATTCTCGAATCCTTTTGTCCCGAGAATGGTGCTGTCGTCCAGCGCATGCATTGAAATAACGGACTCTAGTATGCCGGCAGCTCCCATCGTGTGTCCGTAATATCCTTTAAGGCTGTTGACAGGAATATCCTGCAGTCCGGCACGGGTAATGGCAATGGATTCCATCTCGTCATTGTAGGCGGTGGAGGTGCCATGACTGTTTACAAAAGCGATGCTGTTGACATCCTGTCCTTTGAGTATGGAGCGGAGAGCTCTATAGCTTCCTTCTCCTGTTCTTGACGGTCCGGAAATGTGATTGGCATCATTTCTAATAGCACCTGAAACGGGCATCCATCTTTCCTCGGAGTCTTGAGGTGCGCTGTTGCTATAGATGACTGTAGCTGCTGCTTCTCCCAGATTCAATCCGCATCGGTCTCTGTCGAAAGGCTTGCAGGGCAGCGGTGACAGGGCTTGGAAGGATTGGAATCCTGAGACGATGAAACGTGATTGAATATCAGCTCCCGTCACGATTGCTATATCACAACTGCCGTTCTGAAGACACCGCATTGCCGTTATCTGGGCGCAGACACCGGATATGCACGCATTGGAAATAACGATAGGTTGGTTCGGATTATGAAAGAATCCTGCAATACTCTTTGCAGAAGAACCTAGTAATACTCGTTCTTCCGGAAATTTATAAGGGTTATCATCCAGAAGAGAGATGTTTCCTTTAGTCGTTGATAGAATGAATTGGACTCTATCTGATGACGGATTTACATCTGTCTGCTGCAATGCCTGATGGATTGATAATATGGCAGCTTTTTCAAATTCCGTGTATTGTGCATGAGAATGAAAAGAAGAAAAGGCATTTTCTATGGCATCCTCTTGGAAAAGAGAGGCCGTGAAAGGCTCGGGTAGTCCCCATCGCTCCTTATAGACTTTTAGTGCCGTTCGGCCCTTTTTGACTTCTCTATAATTTTCTTCAGAAGTCATGCCCAAAGGGGAAATGATGTTATCTGCTATTTTTACAATCATAATATACCCCATCTTTTTTTCCATTCGGCATAGAAGTCGGGATTATACCATACTAATTGGTATTGCTTGTCCAGAAATACCTGCACGGAATGTCCGGTTGCTACCAGACTGTCGTCGGCGTTGTCATAGATGGCATAGTCGAAAATGATTTTTGCAGCATCAGAAGGAATGTATGTAATTTCTATTCTGGGATGCATGCCGTAGGTCATAGGTTTTCTATATTTGAATGTCAGTTCCACTAAAGGTGCATAAAACCCACTGTTGAAAATGACCAGATAGCCCAAACCGTATTTCTCTCCAAAAGCTTCTCTGGCATCTTCAAAATAAGACGAATAGGAGCCATGCCACACAAAGCTCATGGAATCGACTTCATTGAAACGTATGCTGAAATCCTTTTTTACTGATAGTACGGTATTATTTTTTTTCATTTCGGTGTTCTGTTATGTGAATCTATTTCACTCAAGGCAATTTTCATGTCTGCTGTTACAATTATTTCCGATCCCGATTTTATCGTGGCACTGACCAATGTCATTTTGAATATTTCTTCCAATACTTCAATCTCGGTTGTCAGCACTTCGCCTTCCGATGGAGTGCGATAGATATTCAGTTTACGGATCGCTCCGATATAACCCAATTTGACGTTCTCCTTGAGAATATATTTATTGAAGTAGCCTATTCGTGCAGCACATGTCTGGGCTATGTTTTCAACCAATCCTGATTCCGACAAGCGTCCCTGGTCAAAGAACAGATTATCGGAACGAACAGCCAGTTCGGTGACGGTCTTCTTTTCGTCAAAAAGCAGAAGCTTGTCAATCATGACAAAGGGTTGCTGCTGAGGTAAGATATCTAATATGTCGATTCTAGAAAAATCCATAATTTCCTTATTCCCAAAATTCAAAATAGTTAAACCATTGTGCCGGATACCGGAGTATTGTTTTCTCCAGATGTTCCACATATTTTTTAGCCAGGCATGCGGCTTTTTCTTTTCCCGGAAGTTCCTTCTCTTTATCGGAAAGCGTTATCGGCCTGATATAGATACGGTAGCGTTTTACGGATTCTTTCATAACAAAGACTGTCAGAATAGGAGCTTCTCTTTGCACTGCCAGTGCAAACGGACCGAGAGGAAATTTGGCTTCTTTCCCCAAGAAGGTGCAATTTATGTATTTAGGCGAACCGAAAATACGATCGGCAGTCATGCTGAGTATTTCTCCGTCACGAAGTGCACTGCTCATGATGAAGAGGTGTGATAGGTCCGGTTTTACTCCAATCAGTCTGATATTGTTTTTTGTCAACATCTTTTTACGGTTTTCGAGAATGGTATCTGTTTCACCGGAATATATCAAGGTGTTGAAACGCTTTTCTTTCGAAACAAGCGAGTATCCTGCCAATTCGTAATTGCCGGTGTGAGCGGTCAGAATCATGAAACCCTTTTCACCTTTTGCATATTGTTGGTATACGTCATATCCGTCCAGTTCCAGCTCGAATTTCTTTCCTGCATAAGCAGCGAAGCGATCCAGAATCACTTGTCCGAAAGCGAAGTGGTTGCTGTAAACATGAAAGAACGCTTTAGCGGGTGTTTCGTGCATTCTCTTTCTGAAGTAGTGATAGATTGCGAGATAGCCTTTCCGACTGAACAGCATATAAAAAGGGACAATGAGTGCCATCGGGAAATAAAGGAAGCGCAAGTCCATCAAACGATAGATGTTGATGAGGCTCTTTTGCATCCATGCATTTCCGTCGGTCCTGCCGGACCATTTCCTTTCTGTAGTTTGCTCCGTCTGTTCCAAAATAGATGTTTATTTTGTTACTTTGCTTTCAATGTAATCACAAAATTGACTTAAAGTAGTAATGCCGGCCATTTCGTTCGGGTTTATTTTAAATCCGAAATTCTTTTCTACGATAACGACAATGTCAACAAAGTCCAAGCTGTCTATTCCTATATCTTCTTTCAGGCGGGCTTCCGGTAAAATTTTTTCTTCATCGATTTCCAAGTCTTCAATCAAGAACTTTTTTACTATTTCTTCAATTTCTTTTCTTTCCATATAATTGTTATTACTGTTTGAGTTTACATATCATCAGGCTGTGACCTTGTCCCAGTGAGTCATGGATTGTCTCTATTTGCAATCCTGCTTTTTCCACAAGTCTCTGCATGGCTTCCGAATGGTACATTTTGCTGTTTCCGTTGGCCAGTGCTGTAAAATATAGACTTATCTGAGTGAGGCAGAAAGCTGCCGTTTCATATTTTTGTCTGTCCCAAAATGTTTCCATAATGTAAAGCCGGCTGTGAGCGTCCATGGATTTTGTCGCCTTCGAGAGAATGTTCGAAATTTCGTTTTCACTGAAGCAATCCAAAAACTGACTCATCCACACTGCATCGAATTTCTTTTCGGGAAATTCCGATTCAGGACTTAAAAGGTCGATGCCATATCCGCTTATTCTTTCTGCTCCGTCCTTTCCATTCACTTGTCGGCGCATCATCTCCAATTGCTGGGGAAGATCCATGATGGTTACCTCCACATCCTTATTATAGCTTACGCACCGCAGCGCCCAGCGTCCCGTGTTGCCACCTACGTCCAAAAGGGTACGTGTAGGGCGGGAAAAAACATCTTGCAAGGCGAGCCCGAAGGCTTCGTCAGAATAGAAATGATCGAATGCCAGCCAGCTCTTCTGCACTTTTTCGGGCAGTTGTGCCAATCCTTCATAGATGGTCTTCCAGTTTCCGAAATGCTTGAGTCCTGCAGGACGTCCTTCTCTTAAAGCTTCTTCCAGGTGGAACCAGCCTTCGTAGTTTACATCTTGATTGAAATCGATGTTGATTCTTGTGGCAGGATCATTTAAAAGGAACCAGCCGGTCTTGGAAAGTGTGAAGTGTTCACTGCTTTTGTCGACGAGAACGGTGCCTATTGTCAGGGAGGCTTCCAGAAGTACTTTCACTGCATATTCGGACAATTTTGTCTTTTCTGCAATTTCTTTCAGTGTCATGCCTTCGTTGCTGTCATGCAGGAGGTCCATTATTCCGAATTTAAGCATCAGACGCGACACTTGGAATACTATCGGACCAAAGGCAATGAATTCAGCCAATCTTTGCGCATGCCTAGCCGACAGATGTTCGCTGGTGTATGTTTTGTCTAAATCAGGAAACAGATTCATTTCTATGTCTATTTATATTTCTTTATGACTAATGCACTGTTCGTTCCTCCGAAACCGAAGGAATTGGATAATACCGTATAAATTTCGGTATCTACCGTCTTTGCCGTCAGATTGATGTGTGCCGCATATTCATCGGGATGTTCGAGATTGATGTTGGGAGCCACGAAGTTATGCTGCATCATGATTGCGGAATATACTATTTCACTGGCTCCAGCCATCCAGCATTCATGTCCTGTCATTGATTTGGTAGAACTGATGAGGGCATGTTTGTCTTTAAAGAGCCGCTCCAGGGCTATTGCTTCGAACATGTCACCTTGGGGTGTGGAAGTGGCATGTGCATTGATATAATCTATATCATCGGCAGTCATTCCGGCTTCGTCCATAGCGCGGGTCATGGCTTTCACCGAACCGCTATCGTTTGCTTGGGAAATGCCTTTCCCATTGGAAGAGAAGCCATAGCCGCACACTTCGGCAATGATATGGGCGCCTCTCTCCACGGCATGATCATAGTCCTCGAGTACCAAGGCGGCAGCTCCTCCACTTGGTATCAGTCCGTCGCGGTCACGGTCGAATGGGCGTGAGGCTTTGGTCGGTTCGTCCATGCGGACGGAGAATGCGCTGAGGGCATCAAAGGTGGCCATCGAAAAATAATTGGTTTCTTGAGCTCCTCCGCATAGAATCATATCCTGCAATCCTTGCTTGATCATCATATATCCCAGCCCGATGGAGTGGGAGCCGCTGGCACATGCAGCACTCACTGTGAGGTTGATACCTTGGATGTGGAATATGGTACTGAGGTTCATTGTTACGGTGGAATTCATGGATTGGAATATCAATGCAGAACCCAGCAAAGCCGAGTCGTGCTTCTCGTCCATGATGTTGGCGGCTTCTATCACCGGTTTTGCCGATGAATCATTGCCAAACAGAATGCCTACTTCATTGTTCAGAAGATAGTCTTCATCTATTTTGGCATCATCGAAAGCCTGCTTTGAAGCCATATAGGCATATTCGCCTTCTTCGGATAGCCCTACGCGCAAGCGTCGGTCAATGATGCCTTTGAGTTTGGGCTTTTCTACTATTCCCGTCAGGGCCGAACGATATCCGTATTGCAGTCTTTCAGGTTCCAGACCGATTCCGGATTTTCCCTCGTATAAGGATTGGCGCACTTCTTCCACATTCTTTCCGATGCACGACCATATTCCCATTCCTGTTATTACTACTCTTCTTTTCATGCTGTCATCTTATGTGTATAGACCTCCGTTTATGGATATAACTTCCCCCGTGATATAGGTTGATTTGTCCGAAACCAGAAAGGACACAAGGTCGGCCACTTCTTCCGGTTTGCCGAACCGTCCCGATGGAATCAGATTTTTCAAAGTTGCCTGGTCCAGATCTTTTGTCATGTCCGATTCAATGAAACCGGGAGCCACGGCATTGACGTTTATCTTGCGGGGGGCAACTTCCTGAGCCAATGATTTGGTTGCACCAATCAAGGCCGCTTTTGCTGCGGAATAATTGGTTTGTCCGGGCAGACCTTTGATGCCGGAAAGGGATGCTATGTTTACGATTTTTCCATAACGGTGAGTGATCATGTTCTTCAACAAATGGCGAGTCGTATAGAAAAAGCCGTTCAGACTGGTGTTCAGCACTTTGTTCCATTGCTCGTCTTCCATGAAAACCAGCAGATTATCACTTCGGATGCCTGCATTGTTAACCAGAACGGAAATGTATTCGTCCTGATGATTTCCGCTCCATTCGTCCAGCGCTTTGTTTATGGCTTCCGGACTCGATACGTCAAAAGGCAGGAGTTCTCCCTTTCCTCCCTTTTCTTCTATCATTTTCAAAGTCTCCTGGGCAGCTTCGCTATTAGACAGGTAATTAACAAGAACAACCAGCCCGTCTTGAGCCAGTTGTAAACATATTGCTCGTCCTATTCCACGAGAACCTCCCGTAACAAGTGCGTATTTCATTATAATATGACTCGAATGTCTCTATTTGTTTTCATTGCAAAAGTACTTCTTTTTATCAAATAAACCAACATTCTATGGCTTTAACTTATGCCCTTTCAAAGTTTCCTGATTTCTGTTGTTCTTTTCGTAAAAGATATAAATTCGCTGAGATGCGAAGATGAGAGTTTTGAAGCGAATCCAGACAGAGGTCAGTTGCACTAGCTAACTACGTTGATTAACACTGTTAACTAACGAAAGTACGATAGCCAACTACAGAGATTGCAAGCGGAAAAGACCACTCCGGGATTTTTTTTTGTAAAAGCATTCCAACCATTCTAACTTTTTGCTTTATTACACTATCAATCAGTATTTTAAAAGTTAGAATGCTACGAATTTACATTCTAACTTTTCAGAGCATTCTAACTACATTCTAACTTTTATTAAAAAGACTATTCTTTTATTTTTTCCCGAGAGTGTCTTATACTGAAATAGCTATACACAAAGTAAAACGCCAAAAATGAATAAAG
>DAIRSI010000033.1:0-38072 GCA_036804505.1 Bacteroidaceae bacterium | reverse complement strand
TTAATGAGTATTGACTTATATGAAAAGAGGGCGCGTCGTTTTGACACACCCCCTTTTTTTGTGCCTGTTTTCCTGATATTTGAGACTGTAAGGACAAATACAGAATAAATTCAAAGGGATTTAATTTTCTTTAACTGTAATAATAGTAATATACTGTACTTATTTATTATTTTTGCAGTACATCTTTTAAAAATAGTTTGTACAGCATATTTAAATAATCTGTAGATTCTTTTATTAAAAGCTGTACAGATTAGTATTTAATGATAATAATATATGGCAATTCAATATCGTTTGACAAAGATGAAAGACAATATCAGCAGAAATCCCAAGACCGGATTTTATGCTCAGGTTGTAACAAAAGGTACTGTTGATACTCAGGAATTATGCAAGGATATTGCCAATCGGTGTTCGTTGACCGTGGCTGATATGAAAGCCGCAATAGAAGCTTTGACACAGACAGTAGAGAAAAAACTACTTGACGGATATAACGTGAATATAGGTGATTTAGGTATCTTTTCTGTTTCGGCAGAATCAAAAACAGTGGAAGAACCCGAAAAAATTCATGGGCAATCCGTAAAGGTTAAGAATGTGAATTTTCGTCCTTCTGTAAGATTGAAGGAATCGATGAAGAAAAGCAGTTTTGTTAGAATTAGCAAGAAATAGAATATTAATTTAATAAAAAACAAAATGAAAAAGATTTTAGTATTAGTTTTGGGTATATGCTCAGTTGTTGCATTTACTTCCTGTAAATCAAGTGAAAGTGCTTATAGAAAAGCTTATGAGAAAGCAAAACAGCAAGAGACTACAGAGGCTAAGGTAACTGAACCTGTTCAGGTAACTCCGATAGCAACAACTCCGACTAATGGTGCGGCAAGTGCTAGTGTAACAACTCGTTCTGAAAAGGTAACGGTTGTAAGCGGTGCAGGACTGAAAGATTATAGTATCGTATGCGGAAGCTTCGGCTTGAAATCAAATGCCGAAGGCTTAAAAGAATATTTGGACGGTCAGGGATATAATTCTCAGATTGCTTATAATGAAGAGAGACAGATGTATCGCGTTATTGTAGCTACTTTTGATACAAAAGAAGCTGCTGCTCAAGCTCGCGATGCTTTCAAACAAAGATATCCGAACCGTACGGATTTCCAAGGTGCGTGGTTATTGTATAGAGTTTATTGATAATTTCTTTTTGGTAAGACAAGAGTACTTTATTGAAAGGTTCTCTTAAACGAAGGCGGAGTCTGTGAAGTCTCTGCCTTTGTTTATTTATGTTATTTTGTATTTAATTGCTCGGCATTTTCGGCTTTATTGAGTACATTTGCAATCGATTATGAGCAGAATACTTTCGATTGATTACGGACAAAAGCGTTGTGGACTCGCGGTGACTGATTCTTTGCAGATTATTGCAAACGGATTGACTACTGTGTCCACGGGAAAATTGTATGATTATCTTGTGGAGTATATGAAGAAAGAGCCGGTAGAAAGGATCGTCATCGGACAGCCTAAAAAAATGAATAACGAGGATTCTGACAACATGAAAAATATTGTGCCATTTGTGAATCGTATGAAAAAAAGCTACCCTGAACTTCCGCTCGAATTTTTTGATGAACGGTTTACTTCGGTTTTGGCTCACAGGGCTATGATAGATGGCGGATTAAAGAAAAAGGAACGGCAGAACAAGGCTTTGGTCGATGAGATAAGTGCAACTATAATCCTTCAGAGTTATATGGAATCAAGAAGATAAATATGAATAAATAAAAGATATGATATTACCTATTTACATATACGGCCAACCCGTATTAAGAAAAGTGGCCGAGGATATTACCCCGGATTACCCGAATTTGAAAGAATTAATCGACAATATGTTCGAAACTTTGTCGCGTGCTGATGGTGTGGGGCTGGCTGCTCCTCAGATAGGACTGCCAATAAGGGTGGTAGTAATCGATTTGGATGTTTTATCGGATGATTTGCCGGAATATAAAGGTTTTCTTCATACATTCATAAACCCTCATATTCTTGAAGTTTCCGGAGATGAGGTTAGTATGGAAGAGGGATGCTTGAGTTTGCCGGGTATTCACGAAGATGTGAAAAGAGGAAATCGAATCCACGTCACTTATCTGGATGACGACCTGCAGCCTCACGACGAATGGGTGGAAGGTTATCTGGCTCGTGTAATGCAACATGAGTTTGATCATTTGGACGGAAAACTTTTCATCGACCATATTTCTTCTTTAAGAAAGACGATGATTAAGGGAAAATTGAATTCCATGCTGAAAGGCAAGGCTCGCAGTTCTTACAAAATGAAACAAGTGAAATAGAAACGATAAGTGATTTTTGTAATAGGGAAGATGAAATTTTTTAAGCTTTTGATAATGTTGGCCGTGTTTCCCATGAGCATGTTCGCTCAGATAAATACGGAGAGAGTAATGGCGATTGGAAGAAATGCCCTTTATTTTGAGGATTATGTTCTTTCCATCCAATATTTCAATCAGGTTATCAATGCCAAACCTTATCTTTATGAACCCTATTTCTTTCGCGGACTTGCCAAATTGAATTTGGATGATTTCCAGGGAGCGGAATCCGACTGTTCCCAGTCCATCGAACGTAATCCTTTCGTGGTGAGCAGTTATCAGGTCAGAGGATTGGCAAGAATCAACCTCGATGACTATGCCGGAGCTATTTCCGATTATGAAAAGGCTTTGAAATATGATCCCGAAAATGTGGGTATCTGGCATAATCTTGCACTCTGCAAGATGCAACAGAAGGATTGGAAAGGTGCCATTACCGATTTGGGCAGTCTGCTGAAGGTTTCTCCTAAATATACCAAGGCTTTCTTGCTGCGCGGACAGATTTATCTTGAACAGAAGGATACTCTTAAGGCTGAAGCTGATTACAATCAGGCAATTTCCATGGATCCTTATGATGGTGATGTATGGTCATCTCGGGCAGGTTTGCGATTGGCAAAATCGAATTTCAAGGAAGCTGAAGCCGATTATGACAAAGCGATTCCTTTGGCAACGAAGAATGCCGGGAATTATATAAACAGAGCCTTGGCTCGTTATCACCAGAATAATCTTCGAGGTGCCATGAGCGATTATGATATGGCCCTGGATGTTGAACCAAAGAATTTTATCGGACACTATAACCGTGGACTTCTTCGCTCGCAAGTGGGTGATGATAACCGAGCAATCGAAGATTTTAACTTTGTAATTAAGTTGGAACCCGACAATTACATGGCAATCTTCAATCGGGCAATTTTGCTGGATAGAACGGGTGATTACCGTGCTGCGATTAAGGATTACACAAAGGTTATTTCGGCTTATCCAAACTTCTGGACCGGCTATTCTTTCCGAGCTAAGGCCCGTAGAAAAATTGGTGATGTAAGAGGAGCAGATGCCGATGAATTCAAGATTCTCAAAGAAGAGTTAGATCGCCGTTATGGTGGGAAGAAAACTGCTTCTGTGAGCAAAACCCGAAAAAAATCCGACAAGGATATTGACGATTACCGTAAGATTGTTGTTGCTGATAATTCGGAACCGGACAACAAATATCAAAGCGACTATCGTGGAAAGATACAAGACAAAACTGTAAAAATCGAGTTGGAACCGCTTTTCAATTTGACTTATTACGAAAAGAATCTTGAAGTGAAGCGTCCTATCAAGTATTATAAATATATTGATGTGCTGAACAGGTCCAAGATTTGTTTGTTGCCGCTTCACATAACCAATCAAGAGGCACCTCTTACGGAAACACAGGTGAAGAAACACTTCGCGTCTATCGATAAGTATAGTCTTGCCTTGACAAAAGATGACAACAATGCAAAGTTGCACTATGCTAGAGGGCTGGATTTTTATCTGGTACAGGATTTTGCCAATGCTATAGAAGATTTCACTCGTGCCACTGTGTTGGATGAGAAATTCTTCCCCGCATATTTCAATAGGGCTGTAGCAAGATTCAAACAGCTGGAATACCAGAGAGCTGAACAGGAATCATCCGCGGAAAGTAATAATCAAGGAGCGCCGGCTGCAACGGTTAAGAACGTAGATTATGAAATTGTTCGCAAGGATTTGGACAAGGTCATAGAACTGGCACCTGATTTTGCCTATGCATATTATAATCGTGGCAATGTGTTGTCAATGCTTAAAGATTTCCACGCGGCCATTATCGATTACACGAAAGCTATAGAATTGGATCCGTCATTGGCTGAAGCTTACTACAATAGAGGATTGACATATATCTATACCGGTAAAGTGAAAGAAGGAATATCCGACTTGAGCAAGGCCGGTGAAGAGGGTATCTTTTCCGCTTACAACATAATCAAGCGTTATACAGAAGTAAAGAAATAACATTTTTTGTCATATTATAGGCCAAAACTGAAAAGAATTCTGTATTTTTGCATTCTATTGAAAATTCATTTGAAATTATGATAAAGATTACATTTCCGGATGGCTCCGTTCGTGAATACAATGAAGGAGTTACAGGTCTGCAGATAGCAGAAAGTATTAGTTCACGCTTGGCACAAGATGTGCTGGCATGTGGAGTAAATGGTGAAACAATTGATTTATCCCGTCCTATTAACAGCGATGCGAATTTTGTTTTGTATAAATGGGACGATGAGCAGGGTAAGCATGCATTCTGGCACACAAGTGCCCATTTACTGGCAGAAGCTTTGCAAGAGTTATATCCAGGAATACAGTTTGGAATAGGTCCGGCCATTGAAAATGGTTTCTATTACGATGTTGATCCGGGAGAAGCTGTAATCAAAGAAGGAGATTTTGCGGCCATTGAGGCCAAAATGATGGAACTGGCGGCAAAAAAAGAAAATCTTGTCCGCGAAAGCATTTCAAAGACCGATGCCTTGAACATGTTTGGTAACAGAGGTGAGACTTACAAGTGCGAATTGATTTCAGAATTGGAAGACGGTCACATCACGACATATACTCAAGGAGCGTTCACTGATCTTTGCCGCGGACCTCACTTGATTTCCACAGCTCCAATCAAAGCTATTAAAATTCTGTCTGTGGCCGGAGCATATTGGAGAGGTCATGAAGATCGCAAACAAATGACTCGTATCTACGGAATTACCTTCCCAAAGAAGAAAATGCTGGAAGATTATCTGATTCTGCTGGAAGAAGCAAAGAAGCGTGATCACCGCAAAATAGGCAAGGAAATGGAACTTTTCATGTTCTCTGACATGGTTGGTAAAGGACTCCCAATTTGGTTGCCGAAAGGAACAGCATTGCGTCTCCGTCTGGAAGAATTCCTGAAGAAGATACAAAAACGTTTCGGATATCTGCAGGTGATGACTCCACATATTGGCAGCAAGCAGTTGTATGTTACTTCTGGTCACTGGGATCATTACGGAAAAGACAGTTTCCAGCCCATCACAACACCAGAGGAAGGTGAGGTTTATATGTTGAAACCGATGAACTGCCCTCATCACTGTATGATATACAAAAATTCACCGCGTTCATATAAAGACCTGCCTTTACGTTATGCAGAGTTTGGGACCGTATACCGCTATGAACAAAGCGGCGAGTTGCACGGATTGACTCGTGTACGCAGTTTCACTCAGGATGATGCACATATCTTCTGTCGTCCAGATCAGGTGAAAGAAGAATTCTTGAAAGTAATGGATATTATTCAGATAATATTCAGTGCATTGAATTTCAATCAAGTAGAAGCACAGATTTCTCTGAGAGATCCTAATGATAAAGAAAAATACGTAGGTAGTGATGAAGTTTGGGAAAAGGCTGAGAGCGCTATTGTAGAAGCATGTCATGAAAAGGGCTTAAATGCTAAAGTGGAATTAGGAGAGGCCGCATTCTACGGACCTAAGCTCGACTTTATGGTGAAAGATGCCTTAGGTCGCCGTTGGCAATTGGGAACCATTCAGGTGGATTACAATTTGCCGGAACGTTTCGAATTGGAATATATGGGAGCAGATAATGTTAAACATCGTCCGGTTATGATCCACCGTGCACCGTTTGGCTCTATGGAGCGCTTTGTAGCTGTTCTTATTGAACATACAGCAGGCAAGTTCCCATTATGGCTGACTCCAGATCAGGTAGCAATTCTTCCGATTTCTGAGAAGTTCAACGATTATGCTCAGAAAGTTAAAGCATATTTTGATGACAATGAAGTACGTGCCATCATTGATGACCGTAATGAAAAGATAGGTCGCAAGATTCGTGACAACGAGATTAAGCGTATCCCATACATGTTGATAGTCGGCGAAAAAGAAGTTGAAAATGGAGAAGTTTCTGTACGCAAACAAGGCGAAGGAGACAAGGGAAGCATGAAATATGAAGAATTTGCAAATATTTTGAATGAAGAAGTTCGAAATATGCTAAATAAATATTAACTTTGCAGCGCTTTTGCAAATAGGAATTGAAATATTCCCAGAACAAAGCAATTACAGATAAAGAAATTAATAATAAAAAACAGAAAGACGAACATTTTTTGAATGAAGAATGACAGTTTAAAAGGGCAACATCGGATTAATGAACAAATCCGAGCCAAAGAGGTCCGTATTGTCGGTGACGATATTGAATCAGCGGTTTATCCAATAGCACAAGCTTTGAGAATGGCCGAAGAACGTGAATGCGATTTAGTGGAGATTTCTCCAAATGCACAGCCACCTGTATGTCGTCTGATCGATTATTCAAAATTTCTTTATCAATTGAAGAAAAAAGCAAAAGAGCAGAAAGCCAAGCAGGTGAAAGTCGATGTGAAAGAAATCCGTTTCGGTCCGCAAACCGATGACCACGATTATAATTTCAAATTGAAACACGCAATAGGTTTCCTACAAGAAGGCAACAAAGTGAGAGCTTATGTTTTCTTTAAAGGACGTTCCATTTTGTTTAAAGAACAGGGAGAAGTCTTGCTTCTCCGCTTTGCAAACGATTTGGAAGAATATGCTAAGGTTGAACAGATGCCGCTTCTTGAGGGTAAAAGAATGACGATAAGTCTTTCTCCTAAAAAGGCTACACAGCCTAAAAAAGTAGTTCCATCTGTAACACCCGCTGTGAAGCCTGCTGAAAAAGAAACTGAAAAAAGTGAGTAACGCCTGTTGGTATAGTGCGTTACCACAATATTAATAATTAAAAAAAACAATTTAACAAGATGCCAAAAGTTAAGACTAACTCCGGTTCTAAAAAAAGATTTACTCTTACCGGAACAGGTAAAATTAAAAGACAGCATGCGTATCACAGTCACATTCTGACTAAGAAGACGAAAAAACAAAAAAGGAATCTTTGCCATGTAGGTTTGGTTGATAAAGCCAACGAAGCTTCAGTAAAGAAACTTTTAGGTTTGAAGTAATCTTCACTCGAGACGTATTATTTATTTTATTAACCGAATGCATTAGCAATCAAGTTCATCCGCAAAAAGATGGCGCTAACATTCAAAACAGTATTTAAACTATGCCAAGATCAGTAAACCACGTTGCTTCAAGAGCAAGAAGAAAAAAAATTTTAAGTTTGACAAGAGGTTACTTTGGTGCCCGCAAAAATGTTTGGACAGTAGCAAAGAACACTTGGGAGAAAGGTTTGACTTATGCTTTCCGTGATCGTCGTAGCAAAAAACGCAATTTCCGTGCTTTATGGATTCAGCGTATCAATGCAGCTGCACGTTTGGAAGGATTGTCATATTCTCAGTTGATGGGAGCTTTACACAAAGCTGGAATTGAAATCAACCGTAAGGTTTTGGCTGATTTAGCTATGAATCATCAGGAAGCTTTTAAAGCTATTGTTGACAAAGCTAAGAATGCCTGAATTTTTTCAGAATAAAAATTTTAAAAAGGTTATCTTATATTGTATGAGATGACCTTTTTTGTGTTAATGACCTAACAAAAAAACTAAAATACTTGTTTTGTATCAAAGATAATATTATATTTGTAAGAGAAAAAACGGAGCTGCATTAGTCAGATTGGGAAACTCTTCAAACTAATCGAAATACCGAGTTTAAGCTTCGAAATTCAATGGCGGGCCACGGCCTTCGGGCTAACTTTATGTCGGTGGATTACAAAGAATTAGAGCACTCAAATCCTATTACTCGGAGTTTCATCGCATCACTGGTGCAGCTCTTATTATAAGCAAACAGCCGCTAATCCTTTAGGTTTAGCGGCTGTTTCTTTAAGTATTATACTTTTACTTGATGTTTCTTTCGTTCAGTGCTTTCCAATATTTTCGTGCATTAACAGCATGATCAGTCAAGTTGGCTGCAAAATTATGTGTTCCTGAGAAATCCTCTTTGGCACACATATATATATAATTGTGGTGAACATAGTTGAGTACACTGTTGATGCCAACAATGGAAGGAACTCTAATGGGGCCCGGAGGCAATCCCAGATTTGTATATGTATTATAAGGTGATTTTACGGTTAAATGTTGATGAAGGATTCTTCTCAATGCAAAATCACCTAATGCAAATTTTATGGTCGGATCGGCCTGTAGAGGCATCTGTTGATGGTATCTGTTCATATATAGTCCGGCAATCATTGGCTTTTCTGCATCGTTGGCAGTTTCTTCTTCAACAATAGATGCCATGGTAGTTACTTGTTCCGGTGTCAGACCAATGGCACTAGCTTGTGCTTTGCGTTTGTCATTCCAAAAATTATTGTGTTCCTTCTGCATTCGCTTCATCAAGTCTTCCGCACTGATATTCCAATATACTTCATATGTGTTTGGAATGAAAAGGCACGGCAGAGTTTCTTTCGTGTAGCCTAACTTCGCTATAAATACGGAATCAAAGATAGGCTGGGCTATTTCTGCAGAGTCAAGCATGAGTTGCTTGCTTAATGTTTTTGCCATTTTATCAAGTGTGCGAACACTTGGTATCGTCAGCATGACTGGAGATTGTGTACCACGGGCAAGATTACGTGCCAGTTTAAACATTGAAATACCCGGCTTGATGGCATATCGGCCAGTTTTGATTTTCTTGCCATATTTCATCCAGTCAAACATCCATTTCAACCCTGTTATAGAGCGTGGCTCACTTGCTTTTTCAACTTTATAGTATAATGAGTCAATCGTATCGTCACGGTCCAGGCAGACATATACAGTCTTTTTGTTCGTGACCTGAGAAATTAATAAATTATAGGCAAAGTAGCCGCCAATCAGTGCTATAACAATGATGACTGCTGTAATGACCATTTTTTTCTTATTCTTTGAAAAGTCCATGATTGTTCTTTTAAATTCGGCTGCAAAATTAATTGAAATTGTTGAATGATGATACAAAAAATGAGATAACTTGAATAAAAAAATAATAAGTGTACTTCATTACACTTATTTTATGATTAATTCTGTTTGAAATACGAAAGAATTATTTATCTTTGCGCAATCATTTATTTGTAATAGTATGAAAAAGACATTGTTGTTTGTTGCTTTATTAGCAACGTTGCCTACGCTAGCGCAGAATAAGGCAACAATCTCCGTCGATGTAAAAGCCGATGGAAACGTGATCAGCAAATACATTTATGGCCAATTTGCTGAACATCTGGGCTCATGTATCTATGGTGGTTTGTGGGTCGGTGAGAATTCGCCGATTCCTAACACGAAGGGATACAGAAATGACGTATTCAATGCATTGAAGGAATTGCAAGTGCCGGTACTTCGTTGGCCCGGTGGTTGTTTTGCCGATGACTATCATTGGAAAGATGGAATTGGACCTCGAGAGAGTCGTCCTCGTTTGGTTAATAATAATTGGGGTGGAACCATTGAAGATAATAGTTTCGGAACCCATGAGTTCTTGAATCTTTGTGAAATGCTTGGATGTGAGCCTTATGTAAGTGCCAATGTAGGTAGCGGAACTGTAGAAGAAGTTTCTAAATGGGTAGAATACATGACGGCTGACAATGGACCTATGGCTCAACTCCGCAAACAAAACGGACGTGAAAAGCCATGGCATGTAAAATTTTTCGGTGTAGGCAATGAAAGTTGGGGATGCGGTGGTTCCATGCGTCCCGAGTACTATGCTGATGTTTATCGCCGTTATTCCACTTATTGCAGAAATTACAATGGTAATGAACTATTTAAAGTAGCCAGTGGTGCCAGTGATTATGATTACGATTGGACCGAAGTGTTGATGAAAAATATTGGCGGTAGAATGAACGGACTTTCTTTACATTACTATACAGTGTTGGGATGGAATGGAAGCAAGGGTTCGGCTACGCATTTCAATAAGGATGATTTCTATTGGACGATGGGTAAATGCCTGGGTATTGAGGAAGTACTCAAGAAACATATATCCATTATGGACCAATATGATCCCAAAAAGAATGTTTCCCTGATGGTCGACGAATGGGGAACTTGGTGGGATGAGGAACCGGGTACCATTCACGGACATCTTTTTCAGCAAAACACCATGCGTGATGCATTGGTAGCTTCTTTGACTCTCGATGTTTTCCACAAATACACCGATCGTATCATGATGACAAACATAGCGCAGGTTGTGAATGTTCTTCAGTCCATGATTCTGACCAAGGACGATAAGATGGTTTTGACGCCTACTTATTATGCATTTGATTTGTATAAAGTATTCCAGGGCGCAAAAGAACTGCCTATCCAGTTGACTTGCGAGAATCGACAGGTTCACAGTGAAAGAGGTGCTGACAGAACTGTTCCAATGATAAGTTCTACAGCAGCTATCGATACTAAGGGAAATCTTCAGATTGCACTTTCAAATGTAGATTTGGATAATGCCAAAGAAGTAACTGTTGCATTGTCTAACATGAAAGCCAAGAGTGTTACCGGTAAGATTCTTACATCCAAACAAATCGATGATTATAATTCATTCGATAATCCTAACGTCGTTAAAATTGAAGCTTTTAAGGGCGCGAAAATTACCAAGGATGGTTTGAAAATAAATCTGCCAGCAAAATCCATTGTTGTATTGGAAGTAAAATAATCAGAATAACCGACAACAAAAAAAGGATGCATAGTTTGTGCATCCTTTTTTTTGTTTATTTCATGGAGGGTTGATTGAAATATTTGGCTCTCTTCTTTCCTAATGGCCATCTCCAGCGGTCTGTTGATATTTCGGATTCCAACTTGTTTTCGATGTTGTCCGGCAGGGCAGGGAAGAAGTCTATGCCCGTTTCCTTTTCAACCTCATCGACCGTCTTTATATAATTTTCCATCGGGATGTTCAAATTCTTGTTCTGGTAGATGAATCCCAGCATTCTGGGTTCTTTGACGGAATAGGCTAGGATTACTTTGAAGAAACCTTCCGGAACAGCTACTTGATGACTCCCGATACGCTTCGGATTCTTGCTCATAATCGGTCCGCAAACAATCCAGATGCTTTTGTCCTTCTTTGCCCAGAAGCGGCATTGCTTTTCCAGTTCGCTCCAGTCTCCGCTGTTCATTTCCTGGTCCTGCGGACAGATATTGCTGAGATAGAAAGATTCCCTCATGGCTTCATCGTTCCATCTGAAATCAGCTGCCGGTGCCATGTGGCCGCGGCTGTATCCTGAGCGTTTATAATCATCCGTATCGGCTTGTGGAACAGTGATATCCGGATCCGGTTCGAAGTCATTCGTACGCTTGGCATCACCTTGTGTTTCAAGGGCTGTAAGTTCCCATGCCGACCAATTGGGAGTTTTCCAATCCGGGTTATAAGATACTATATAGCCTTTATGATGAATGATGATTTCTTTGCGCCCGTTAATCTTGGCAGGCATTCCCCAATCGTCCCCACTTGTTCCTGTTACAGCTGATTCAACGGGCTGACTTCCTTGTTCCGATTTGCTGTTAACCTGTGTTTCTTGCTTATCAACCAGTTTTACAGGTCGGTCAGCTTTCTTCCCCATGACATTGTAGAGGCCAATTACGATGATAAGTCCTACAATCCAAAGGACCGTATTTCTCTTTGCGTTTCTTTTTCTTTTTGACAGTTTCATATATTGCAATCTTTTAGAACAAAATTATGACAATAAATTCATTTGCGCAAGAAATTTAAAATGAAATCATGAAATCCTTTGTTTAACTTGAACTAAGCATAACAAAAATATTACACATTTATTGTAGTATTTTATTTCGTCGGTTTGTTCTTTATTATTTTCTTGGAATAGTTTGTCGAGAATTGATAAATGAATTATATTTGCGACAGAGCACGTATAGATATAATGATTATGATGTGTTTAATGTAAAAATCAAAAACATTTATTTTTGATACAATTTTCATTTGCTTTGGTGAAGATTTATTCCATAATAAATACTGAGTATGAAAACGAAATTATTACTATGCTTTGGCCTTATCACACCTATGGTTTTTTGGCTTACTACTTTTATTTGTGGTTCTATGATTAGAGGATACGACCATCTGATTTGGTTAGTTAGTGAATTGGGCGTTAAGGGCTCAAAGACTCAATATATTTTTACAGTAGGATTGCTTCTCAGTGCTGTTTTGAATATTGTTTTTGTTATAGGATTGTGGAAATATTGCATTAAAAACCGATTAAGCAGGATCCCTGTTCTCTTTTTATCAATGTATTCTTTCATAGCCGGACCTGCTATATTTCCCATGCCGCTACCACAGCATAATATTGCGGGACTACCTTTTATTTTAATCATACTATCGCCTGTTACTGCTCTTTTGTTATGGCGAAAGAATACTAAAATAAACACTATAGCCTTGGTAAGTTTGGCTTTTGTTGGACTGGGTTTCTTGACACTTTTTCCTGACATCTTGCACGATTACATGGGAATGAAACAACGTTTTTTATATATCGGATGGACAATTTGGTCTGTAGGCCTTAGTTATGTTTGTCGTAAGTCACAGTCGGAGCCTGTTATATCTATGTAATATGTAAATAGTGTCTCGTGTTTCCTTTTTTTCGTTTTTTCTTCATATCTTTGTTTTCCAGAAAACAAAAGAAAAGAATATATGATAGAGTGGTCCATTATATCTTTGGCATTGCTTGTTGCCGGGTTTTTCCTAGGCAAGTATATGAGCGTGAAGCAAGTTTCCGTACTGGAAAAAGAGAAAGTGCAGTTGCAGTCGCAAAACGAACAACAGTTGGTGCAGGTATCGGCTTTGAAGCAGCAAATAGAATCCGAAAGAGCATCTTTTGCCAAGACGGAAGGAATGCTCAATGATAGTATCGAGCAGAATCAGAAAGCTTCGCAAGAACAGCAGAAGCAGCAGGAACTTCATTGGCAAACTTTGCAGCAACAGCAGGAAGAACGTTGGAGAAACCAACTCAAGGAACAGGAAGATCGATGGAAATCCCAACAGGAGGATATGAAAAGACAGTTCCAGGCATTGGCCGGTGAGGTGCTCGAAAGCAAATCATCCAATCTTCAGAATGCCAACAAGGAACAGATTAATGCCATTCTCCAGCCTCTGAAAGAAAAAATAGAAGGCTTGGGAAAAGCGGTTTCGGATACCAAGGTTGCCAGTGCTGCCGACAAGGCTTCGCTGGAGGAAATCATCAAAGGTCTCATGGAAAAGACTGACAAGATAGGAGAAGATGCCGTGAATCTGACCAAGGCGCTGAAGGGAAATACCAAAACGCAGGGCGATTGGGGAGAGATGATTTTGGAAAGAATGCTGGAAAATTCGGGATTGAAGAAGGATGAAGAGTACTATGTTCAGGAAGATTGCGTGACGGACGACGGAGCCCATGTGCGTCCCGATGTCATCGTACGCTTCCCCGAAAAGCGGAGTGTCGTCATTGATTCCAAGGTGTCTCTGACTGCTTATACCAACTATGTGGCAGCAGAGGAGGAAGTGGTGAGGCAAGCGGCCTTGAAGGAACATATCCTGTCCGTGCGCAAGCATATTGATGAATTGTCGGCAAAGGATTATTCCAAAGTTGTGAAAGACACCATCGGTTATGTCCTGATGTTCATTCCTAACGAGGCTTCCTATATAGCGGCGGTGCAAGCTGATGCCGAAATTATCAATTATGCCTATCGGAAGAGAATCATTGTGATAAGTCCCACGAACTTAATCATGGCTTTGCAATTGGCTCATAATCTTTGGCAGACGGAACGCCAGACTCGTAATGTGGAAGATATTATCAAGAAAGGCAGTAGCTTGTATGACAAGTTTGTAGGTTTCACTGACAATTTTGTAAAGATTGGCGACAGCATTGCCAAAGCACAGAAATCTTATGACGATTCCTATAGCCAGTTGGCAAGAGGGGCGGGCAATCTGACCCGTCAGATGGATCAGCTTCGGGGTATGGGACTCAATCCATCGAAAAGTTTGTCGGCCAAACTGAAAGATGATTCCGAACTGTCGTAACGAGTCTCCGTGTTGTATTTTCGTTGAAAAATATTGGCTAAACCTTTTGCTGTTCGCGATTAAAGCCTTATATTTGCACTCGCAAAAATGAAAAAGGCCGAAATGGCTCAGTTGGTAGAGCAACGCATTCGTAATGCGTAGGTCCCCGGTTCGAGTCCGGGTTTCGGCTCAGAAGGAAAAAAGCAGTTACAAGATGTTGTAGCTGCTTTTTTTATTATTCAATAATAATCTTTTTTTCAAGACATACCAATCGCACATTCGGAATTCCGTTAAATATGCAATTTACAATGCCAGGCTCCGAATAACCCAAGCTGGCATACATCTTACGGGCTGCAAGATTGATGGCATTGGTATCCATTCTCAGGTAGGGGCAGTGATGCTCACGTGCATACCGTTCATAGAAGCGAACGAAGGCAGTTCCATAACCCCGACCTTTCTTGCTCGGATTTACTATCAGTGTATGAATCACCATCACTTCTTCTTTATCGGCTGTAAATTGCCAATGGCAATCGGCGTATTCGGGTACTTGCGTCTGGTTGATAATAGCCGTAGCTACGATTTCATTCTTGTCTTCCATTACAAACATATCACCTCGACGCACGGCATCGGCTGCCGTCTTCTCCACAGGATAGATGTTTCTCTTCCATCCTATTATCGCGTGTCCCTGTTCCTCTTCGCTATGGATGGCATCATAGATGGAAACGATGTTTGGAACATCCATCGTCGTTGCTTTGCGTATTTTCATTTTCGTAAATATAATTCCAAAACATTCTGCAAAGATAACCTGTTTCAATCAATATTTACACAATTTTTCTCTTTCTTGCTGTATAAAAATCTTTTTTCCAAGCAGATAAAATGGATTTCTCAGCAATAAAAGTTCATCCCAAAGCTTGACACCATCATCTCAAGGCTTGAGATGAAGAATATTTGCCCGATTGTTTATAACCCACAAAAGACCTTTTGCCAATCGTTGCTGCATTTGAGTGAAATGATTCCCCGGATTCAGTTCGAATCGGCATAATAATCCCGATTTGGAATAGTGTGACGCAATCATATTACTATATAATGGTACCATTTTCACAAGAGCAAAGATACAATTTTTTGAAACTTTGCATTCATTTTTTAATGAAAAGTAGTAGGGAAAGACAGCACAGACACTTATACTTTAATTTAGATTTAGATTTAAATTTAAAAGATACATTGACTTCGATGTAGTATTTTTTTTGTAATTTTGCACTAGCTTTTAAATGAAAGTCAAAAATGTTTATTACTAACCTCTTTGCAACAAACAATCCTCCCGTTGCAGCCTAAAGGCTGAACGACAGAATTTTATATCTGATTCCAAACCGAACAAGTTCGGATAGAGGAATTTTTTTGCAATCTATTCAAGGTTGTTCAGCCATATTATTCATTCTTATTATTGGCAAATTAAACAACTTTGAAATGAAAAATCTCAAATATATTTTTATGGTTCTGCTTGGCGGAACTTTGTACGGCACTATGTCGTCTTTCGTGAAACTGTCGTATTCGTACGGCTTCAATGCTGCCGAATTGTCGTTTTGGCAAGCTTTTCTTGCAGCCCTTTTTTTAGGCATATTTGCTTTCTTCTCAAGAAAAACAGTTAAAGGGAAACTGACGCATAAGGATTTCCTGCCTCTGATTCTGACAGGATGTGCTATCGGTCTCACCAACTTTCTGTATTATGAATCTGTCCGATATATACCGGCATCCTTGGCTATCGTTATTCTGATGCAATTTACCTGGCTGAGTCTCTTGCTGGAATGGATCCTTTTCACGAGAAAATCATCGAGGATGGAATTGCTAACTGTATTTTTCATCTTGATAGGTACGGTGTTGGCTGGAGGTGTTTTCGAAATGAAAGAATGGACATTCTCTTTCCGAGGAACCATGCTTGCATTAAGTTCATCACTGACTTATGCCATCTACATCATTGCCAACGGGCGAATAGGTAAGGGAGTGAGGTGGCAGTCTAAGAGCATGATGATTATGGCAGGTTCTTCTTCATGCATATTTGCAATAAACAGCGGAGTAATTATATGTGGCGATTATTTAAGCGGAGTATTTTTTCTTTGGGCTATATTTCTTGCTGTCATTGGTACTACAATACCTACTGCACTGTTTGCGGCCGGTATTTCAAAGATAGGAGCTGGAATCAGTTCGATATTGATGACTGTGGAGCTTCCGGTAGCTATTCTTTGTGCACGAATTGTTCTGAAGGAGCATATCAGTCCCTTGCAGTCAGCAGGTATCGTCATTATGCTGGCATCCATATCTGCCATGAATTATTATAAAGTGATGAAATCCAAAAAATGAGAACCGATAGCCAAATCAGATAATTTAATCTATAAATAAAACGGCGGGTCTGATAGAATCATTCCCGCCGTTTTTTCAATATATTCGTCTCGATATTAATATCCGAATATTTCTTCCTGTGAAAGCATCTGGATTGGACCGATAGCTTTTAGTTTCTCCATGTCAAGGTTCTTTTCATCACCGAGAATACAATAGGTGTATGTGCGTCCTTTGATGTATTTCTGCTGATAGTCATTGATATCTTTCAAGGTAAGTGCAGGTACTTTGTCGAATACCACCTTACGCATGTCATAATTCAAGCCCAGTCTTTTTGCATTTAAGTAAGACCAGAGAATATCCGATTTCAGAATGCGTTCGGTACGCATACGGGTAATCATTCCTTCCTTGGCAATTTTGAACGCATTTTCCGAAGACGGCATGTTATTCAGAATGTCTTGGTAGGTATTGATTGCATCCATCATTTTATCGTTTTGTGAAGCAATGAAAGAGCTCATGTAACATGTCTCGTCTAGTTTGGACGGACGGTTGTAATTTGCATATGCCGAGTAAGCGAGACCGCGGGCTTCGCGTAATTCCTGGAACACAATGGAGTTCATGCCTCCTCCGAAGTATTCATTGAAAAGCTGACGGGCCGGTTCTGTTGCCGCATCGAATTTTTCGCCCCTGTCGGAATTCATCTGCATATATATCTGCTTGGCCTCATAGTGACCGAAGACCACTTTGTTTGTTGGAGTCTGCAGCATAGGATATTTTGTTCCAACGGGTACGTTCTTGAGCTGAGCGGGAGTTTTGTGCAGTTTGTTTACGATGGCGATGAAGTCTTTTCCACTATAAGGCCCGTAATACATAATCTGATGCTTGAAGCTGTTCAGATTGTGAAGTTTCTGAATCAGAACTTGTGGATCCAATTCTTGCAGTTGCTTGTTGCTCAAAACATTGGTTGAGGGGTTCTTTGCACCGTAAAGTCCATACTGACATAATGCGCGGTAATTCTGTTGCTGATTCAACTTGGCATTCGTACGTGATTTTATGATGTCCGAAACCATGTTCTTGTATTTTGGGGTATCCACTTTGACGCCTTCGAGTACTTCTTCCATTAATGACATGGCCTTCGGCATGTTTTCGCTAAGACCTTGCAGAATGATGTACATACGGTCTTTGCTGACAATGAAACTGTAGTCGCATGCCAATTGGTAGAATTCGCTCTTAATCTGTTCGGCACTCTTCTTGGATGTTCCCAGATAGTCCAAATAGTTTGCGGCAATATTGTAGAGCTTGTCATTGTTCTGCCCCATGTCGAACACGTAAGTGAGTTCGAACAAACCGTTTGTTATGTTCTTTTTGTAGAGCACGGGGGTGTTGCTTTTTGCTTTCAGCTGTGAAAGATCCTTCGAGAAGTCCAAGAATACCGGCTGAATAGGTTGCACCTTGTCGTTCTGAATACTTTTCAGAAAATCACTCGATACATTACGGTTGGTTTCGATAGGAGTGATTTCGGGTTTTGCAATCTTCAGTTCGTTTGGATCCTTACCTTGTTTTTTGTAGATGGCAGCATAGTTGTCACCGAAATAGCGGTTGGCAAAGTCTACGACTTCTTTCTTGGTTATTTTAGAAAGACGCTCAATGTTTTCCACTTCATTCTTCCATTCCGTACCGTTTACAAATGATTGCACGAACATGTCGGCACGTGACTGATTGCTTTCCAGCGATCTCATCTTGTCGAGCTTGATGTTGTTGATAATAGCCTTTAAAAGGTTGTCATCGAAATCACCTGCTTTCAGTTTGGTGATTTGTTCCAAGAGCAAAGCTTTCACTTCGTCAAGAGTCTGTCCTGCTTTTGGAAGACCTATCATCATGAATATGCTGTAATCTGATAGTGGATAAGTTCCTGCACCTGCACCCAATACTTTTTGAGCCTGATTAAGGTTCAGGTCTACCAATCCGGCTTTACCGTTGGACATGATATTGGAGATAATGTTCAGATAGTCGAAATCAGGACTCTTTTGCCCGGGAAAGCGCCATCCCATCGTTATTCTGTCAGCATCGGGTCCAAGTACTTCCTTGATGACCGGCTTTTCGATAGGTGCTTCATTCTGGAAACTGAGTTTAGGCAACTGTTGGTTGGGTTTCAAATTCCCGAAATATTGGTCAATGAGTTCCATGGTCTTTTGAGGATCCAAGTCACCGGACATACAGATGGCGATGTTATTGGGAACGTACCATGTTTTATAATAGTTCTTTATATTCGTGATGGATGGATTCTTCAGATTTTCCTGTGTTCCCAGTACGGTTTGAGTTCCGTAAGGATGATTGTGGAAAAGTGATTGCAGCAAAGCTTCGTAAGTCTTGCGTCCGTCGTTTGTAAGAGACATGTTTTTCTCTTCATAGACGGTTTCCAATTCCGTATGGAATCCGCGGATAACGGCATTTTGGAAACGGTCACTCTGAATCTTTGCCCAGTTTTCGAGTTCATTGGACGGAATATCTTCCGTGAAGCAAGTTACATCAAAACTTGTGTAGGCGTTTGTTCCTTTTGCACCGATGGCAGCCATCAGTTTGTCATATTCGTTTGGAATGGCATATTTGGATGCTATGTAAGAAAGACTGTCTATTGTGTGATAAATAGCTTTTCTTTGTGCTTCGTCCTTTGTCTTGCGATATATTTCGAACTGTTGTTCAATCTGATCCAGATAAGGCTTTTCCTTTTCATAATCCATCGTTCCGAATTTCTGAGTTCCCTTGAACATCAGATGCTCGAAATAGTGGGCAAGACCCGTTGTTTCGCTAGGATCGTTTTTACCGCCGACACGTACAGCAATATAGGTTTGGATACGAGGTTGCTCTTTGTTTACTGTCAGATAAACCTTCAGCCCGTTATCGAGAGTATAGATCCTTGCATTGAGAGGATCATTAGGCACGGTTACATAAGAATAGTCTTTGGCTGTTGCATACTGTATACTTGCCCAAAGTGATAAAAGCAGCAGTAGACTGATTGATTTTAATTGGTGTTTCATATATATGTAATTAATATAAAACAAAAATAGAAAGATATAACTAAACGTAATAGTTCTTAGCACTTAAAGATTGTTAAATGCAAAAAAAAAGGGCTGTATCGGTTAAGATACAGCCCTTTCATCATACAATAAACGCAGGCTTATTTTTCATAAGCATCTTCATGAACATCCTTTACGGCTCGCCCGCTTGGATCATTCATGTTTTTAAAACTCTCGTCCCATGCCAAAGCCTCTGCCGTAGAACAGGCTACGCTTGGCACACTGGGAACACTCCGTGCTGCACTTTCGCTTGGAAAGTGCTCTTCGAAAATGCTCCTATAGTAATACTCTTCCTTATTCATAGGTGTGTTGATAGGGAATCTCTGTGCGGCATTTTTCATATCTTCATCGGTAACGGCCGCAGAAGTCATGGCTTTCAAGGTGTCAATCCAACTATAGCCTACTCCGTCGCTGAATTGTTCTTTCTGTCTCCATGCCACGCTTTCGGGCAGCATGCCGGCAAAGGCCTCCCTCACGATTTTCTTTTCTATTTCGTGTCCCGGACACATCTTGGCTTTCGGATTGAGACGCATGGCAACATCAAGAAACTCCTTGTCGAGAAAAGGTACACGTCCCTCCACGCCCCATGCCGCCAAGGATTTATTGGCACGAAGACAGTCATACATATGGAGTTTGCTCAGCTTGCGCACGGTTTCCTCATGGAAAGCTTGTGGAGTGGGGGCTTTGTGAAAATACAGATATCCGCCAAACACTTCATCGGCACCTTCTCCGCTCAGCACCATCTTGATGCCCATACTCTTGATGACGCGTGCCAGCAGATACATGGGTGTAGAAGCTCTGACAGTGGTAACGTCATACGTTTCAATGAAATAAATCACGTCCCTGATGGCATCTAGCCCTTCCTGGATTGTATAGTTTATTTCATGATGAACGGTACCGATATGTTCAGCCACTTCACGGGCTTTAATCAAATCGGGTGCGCCTTTCAAACCTACGGCGAAGGAGTGCAGCTGAGGCCACCAGGCATCGCTTTTACCACCGCTTTCGATTCGTTTTCCGGCATATTTTTTGGCCACGGCCGAAATTACGGAACTGTCCAGTCCGCCCGAGAGAAGAACACCGTAGGGAACGTCACTCATCAGCTGACGTTTTACGGCATCTTCCAAGGCGTCATGAACATCTTCCACTTTGGCACCGTTGTCTTTCACTGCATCATATTCAAACCAGTCACGAGTGTACCAGCGTTTCATCTGACCTTCCTTACTGTAGTAATAATGTCCGGGAAGGAATGGTTCGTATTGTTCACACTGGCCTTCCAATGCCTTCAATTCACTGGCTACATATATCTTTCCGTCGGAATCTTTGCCAATGTATAATGGAATCACTCCGATAGGGTCACGGGCTATCAGAAATTCGTCCTTTTCTTCATCATACAAGGCAAAAGCGAAAATTCCGCTGATGTCTTCCAGAAAATGGATTCCTTTTTCACGGTAGAGTGCCAGAATCACTTCGCAGTCGGATCCTGTCTGAAATTCGTAACTGCCTTTCAACCGGCGACGTATCTCCAGATGATTGTATATTTCTCCGTTGACGGCAAGAATTTGTTTCCTGTCGGGACTGAACAAAGGTTGTTTGCCCGATTGTGGGTCAACAATGGAGAGGCGTTCATGTGCAAGAATGGCTGTCTTGCCACAGTAGATTCCGCTCCAGTCAGGTCCGCGATGGCGAATCTTTTGCGACATCTTCAACGCTTTTTGTCGAAGCGTTGAAGGGTCGTTCTTAATATTGAATATTCCTACTATTCCACACATACTAAAGTCGTTTTATTTTGTCGGTCGTATTATTAATTGTTCAAGAAAGCATCTACATCTGCAGCTGCTTTTCTTCCGCTTGCAATGGCTCTTACTACGAGACTTGCTCCTGATGCCGCATCGCCTGCCACAAATACGTTTTTGGCAAATCCGGGTTGCTGAGGCTTCAAAAAGCCCATGGCAAGAAGAACGATATCTGCTTCAATGATTTCTTTTTTGCCTGTCGGTTTCATGATGGGGCGTCCTCCATCCGGATTTGGCAGCCATTCCACTTCTTCCACTTCCACTCCTGTCACTTTTTCGTTCTTGCCGATGAATTTGTTGGAGGTGAGGCACCAGCGGCGTACGCAACCCTCTTCGTGACTCGAAGTCGTTTTGAGTACGTTGGGCCACATGGGCCAAGGTGTAGCAGGGTTATTGCCTTCGGGTGGTTTGGGGAGTATCTCTATCTGAGTTACATTCTTGGCTCCCTGGCGGTGGCTGGTGCCGATGCAGTCACTTCCGGTGTCACCACCTCCGATGACCAGTACATTCTTGCCTTTGGCGGATACCAGTTCATCTTTGCCGAATGTCATTCCTGCCAGAATGCGATTTTCCTGACTTAGCATTTCCAATGCCAGATGGATACCTTTCAGTTCCCTTCCGGGGATGTTCAAGTCTCTTGCAAACGGTGTTCCGGTGCAGACTACGTAGGCATCGAATCCTTCCGGGAGCTTGTTCACATCGATATCCTCATTCATCCTGAAGATGATGCCCTCTTGAACAAGAATATTCATACGGCGGTCGATAATGGCCTTGTTCAGCTTAAAGTTGGGAATGCCGTAGCGTAGCAATCCTCCGGGAGCTTCATTCTTGTCGAAGAGAGTTACTTCATAACCCTTGTGATTCAATTGATTGGCAGCAGCCAATCCCGCAGGACCGGAACCTATTACCGCTACTTTTTTCCCGTTGCGTTCCGGATTCAAAACTTTCACATATCCTTCCTGAAAAGCGATTTCTGTTGTTGCCGCTTCGTTTTCGCGGATGGTTACAGGTTCGTCGCAACTGAGTTTCAATACGCAGCTCTTTTCGCAAAGAGCCGGACATATACGGCCTGTAAATTCCGGAAAGTCATTCGTTGCATTCAGTATTTTGTAAGCTTCTTCCCATTTCCCTTTGTAGATGGCGTCCTGCCATTCCGGGTCTTTGTTGCCTAGCGGGCAAGCCCAGTGGCAGAAAGGAACGCCGCAATCCATACAGCGTGAAGCCTGAAGCTTGCGGTCGCTGTTATTCAAAGTCTGTTCCACTTCTCCAAAGTCGGTGATACGGTCATGTATTGGTCTGTATCCGGCTTCCTGACGATGAATGGTTAAAAATGCTTTTGGATTTCCCATTTCTATATTTCTTTTTTGGAGTTCTACTTTCTGTTAATAATCTCTTTGCATGTCGGCAATCTTCTGTTGCAGTTTGCGCACTTGTTCTTCTTGAAGTACATGCTTGTACTCGATAGGAACCACCTGGATGAAGTCGTCGATGTAATGATTCCAGTCATCAAGCATTGTACGTGCCAGTTTGGAACCTGTGTACAAGTAATGCTGGCGAACCAGTTCATGCAATTCTTTACGGTAACTGGCTTCTTCCACAAGACCTATTTCCACCATTTCCATGTTGCAGAAATAGTCGAAGTTGTGATTCTTGTCCCAAACGTAAGCCACACCGCCGCTCATACCGGCAGCGAAGTTGCGTCCGGTTTCCCCGAGTACAACTACACGTCCACCTGTCATGTATTCACAGCAGTGGTCGCCAGCACCTTCCAGAACCGCTGTGGCACCGGAGTTTCTCACTCCAAAGCGTTCGCCAACGCGTCCGTTGATGTAAACCTCACCGCTGGTGGCCCCGTAGAGAACCGTATTGCCGGCAATTGTATTGTTTTCCGCCTCGAAATTGCTTCTTACCGGAGGAAGAACAGCTATGCGTCCGCCCGAAAGTCCTTTGCCTAGATAGTCATTGGCTTCGCCTTCCAACTTGAAGTTGATGCCACTTACGAGGAATGCCCCGAAGCTTTGTCCGGCAGAACCTTTGAATTTGATATTGAGCGTATCGGCAGGCAGGCCCGCTTCTCCGTGCTTGTCGGCAATGACTCCTGAGAGCATCGTACCTACGTCACGATCCGTATTGGCAATGGCATATTCCAAAGAGATTTCTTTAAAATTGTCGATAGCTTCTTTTGCCGCCTTGATGATTTCTACATCCTTCACACTGTCGATGTTATGGATTTGTGTAGTAACGTTATGAATGGCAGCGCCGTTGTCTGTTTTGTTAAGCAAACGGTGGAAGTCCAGCAGACAAGTCTTTTCATTGAGTTTGTTCTTGTCAATGGAAATCAGTTCCGTGTGTCCTACAATGTCATTCAAACTCTTGAATCCCATTTCCGCTAGATATTCTCTTACTTCCTGAGCCAGGAATGTGAAGTAGTTCACTACATATTCGTAACGTCCGCGGAAACGCTTGCGCAGTTCCTCATTCTGTGTGGCAACACCCATCGGGCATGTGTTTGTGTGGCATTTACGCATCATCACACATCCCAGTACAATCAATGCTGCCGTTCCGAAGCCATATTCTTCGGCTCCAAGCAGAGCCATGTCGATAATGTCTTTTCCCGTCTTGAGTTGTCCATCCACCTGAAGTTTTACCTGACCTCTCAACCCGTTGAGTACCAGTGTTTGCTGTGTTTCACTCAAACCTATTTCAGGAGGAATACCGGCATATCTCATGGACGAAGCCGGAGATGCACCCGTACCTCCTTCGGCGCCGGAGATGACGATAAGGTCGGCCTTGGCCTTTGCCACACCGGCGGCAATGGTACCCACACCGCTCTCGGCAACCAGTTTCACACTGATTTTTGCTTTCGGATTCACATTCTTCAAATCGAAAATCAGTTGGGCCAAATCCTCAATAGAATAGATATCGTGATGAGGCGGAGGAGATATCAGTGAGATTCCCGGAATGGAGTGACGTGTCTTGGCAATCACTTTGTCCACCTTGAATCCCGGAAGCTGACCGCCTTCTCCAGGCTTGGCTCCCTGTGCCACTTTGATTTGTATTTCTTGGGCATTCACCAGATATTCGGTGGTTACGCCGAAACGTCCGGATGCTATCTGTTTGGTCTTGCTGCTTAAGGAAATACCGTCTACTTTCTCCGTGAAACGTACATTGTCTTCACCGCCTTCACCGGTATTGCTTCTTGCACCCAGTTTGTTCATAGCCAAAGCAAGTGCTTCGTGCGCTTCTTTGCTGATGGCTCCGAATGACATGGCACCTGTCACGAAATGCTTCACAATGCTTTCCACCGGTTCCACTTCCTCTATCGGAATAGGGTTCTTCTTGATGGAGAAGAAATCGCGAAGGAATATAGGTGATTCTTTTTCATTCACCAGTTTCGTGAATTCCTTGAACTTGGCATAATTGCCTGTTCGGGTTGCCAGTTGCAGTGTGGCAATCGTTTCCGGATTCCAAGCATGCTTGATTCCATCTTTTCTGAAAGAGAAAAGACCTACATTCGGCAGGATATGTTCCACTTCCTTGGGCTTGAAGCCTGCGTCGTGGAATGCAATGGCATCCTTGGCAATCTCGTCCAGACGGATACCGCCTATGGTGGATATTTCCGTACCGAAATATGTCTTCAGAAGCTCCTCGCTTAAACCAACCGCCTCGAATATCTTGGCACCGCGGTAGGAACGGATGGTACTGATGCCCATCTTACTCATGATTTTGAACAATCCCTTACAAACGGCCTTGATATAGTTTTTCTCTGCCGTCTCGTAATTCATCTGCACATCTCCGCTCTTTACCAGATTGTCCAGTACGGCGAAAGCCATGTAGGGATTGATGGCGCTGGCCCCGTATCCCAGAAGCAAAGCTGCATGCATCACTTCGCGGATTTCGCCGCTTTCCACAATCAAGGCTGTCTGTACACGCTTCTGCACCGAAATGAGATGATGATGCACGGCACTCACAGCAAGTAATGAAGGAATGGCTGCATGCGTCTCGTCCACATCACGGTCGGAGAGAATGATGTAGTTCACGCCGTCCGAAACGGATTCTTCAGCTTTCTTGCAGATGTCTTGCAGAGCTTCCTGAAGTCCCGTTTTTCCTTTGCTCACTTCAAATACGATAGGGAGTTTGATGGTGTTGAAACCTTTGTAGCGGATGTTGCAAAGAATATCCAGCTGAGTATTGTTAAGAACCGGATGAGGCAGACGCACCATTTTGCAATGTGCCGCACTCGGAGTAAGGATGTTCATGCCGACTGCTCCGATGTATTCCGTGAGGGACATGACCAGTTCCTCGCGTATCGGGTCGATGGCAGGGTTAGTAACTTGTGCAAACTGTTGGCGGAAATAGTTGAAGAGCAGTTGAGGCTTGTCTGACAAAGCTGCCAAAGGAGTGTCATTTCCCATGGAAGCTGAGGGTTCTGAACCCGCGTTACACATGGGGACGATCGTCTTTTCGATATCTTCACGTGTAAATCCGAAAGTTCTAGTCATGCGGTCGTAGTCTGTAACCGTATTTTCTATCTTGCGCCCGCTCTTCAGTTTGTCGAGCTCGATTCGGTTTGTAGAGAGCCATTCTCTGTAAGGCTTGCCATTGGCAAGTTGCTGTTTCAGCTCACCGTCATAGTATATCTTGCCCTCTTCCGTATCGATCAGAAGAATTTTTCCGGGTTGAAGGCGTCCTTTCTGTTTGATTTCACCGGGTTCGAAATCCATTACGCCCACTTCGGATGCTACCACCATCATGTCGTTCTTGGTGATGAGGTAACGTGCCGGGCGCAAACCGTTACGATCCAGCATGCCTCCTGCAAAGCGTCCGTCGCTGAAAAGCAGAGCTGCAGGTCCGTCCCACGGCTCCATCAAGATGGAGTGGTATTCATAGAATGCTTTCAAATCTTCGCTGATGGGATTCTTTTCATTGAAAGATTCCGGAACCAGCATGGCCATGGCGTGAGGCAGACTCAAACCGGATTTTACAAAGAATTCCAACACATTATCTAAGGAAGCGCTATCGCTCATGTGTGGCTCTATGATGGGGCGAATGTCCTTCACATTGCCGAGGGCAGGAGATGACAACACGCTTTCGCGAGCCTCCATCCATCCGCGGTTGCCACGAATGGTATTTATTTCACCGTTGTGGCAAAGAAGGCGGAACGGCTGTGCAAGACTCCAGGTAGGGAAGGTGTTCGTACTGAACCTTGAATGCACCAGAGCAAGTCCGCTGGTGAAATAATGATTTGTAAGGTCCGGATAATACTCCCTGAGTTGAAGCGAAGTGAGCATACCTTTATATACAATGTTCTTGTTGGAAAGAGAAACAATATAAAAATCCTTGTTGTTCACTCTCTTTTCTATTTTCTTTCGGATGATGTAAAGAGTCCTTTCGAAATTTTCGATATCCGTTACTCCGGTAATGAAAATCTGTTTGATGTCGGGTTCGGTGACAGCTGCATCGTGTCCAAGTATGGAAGAGTTGGTAGGCACATTTCGCAGGTGCATCAAGGTGAGTCCTTCTCTTTCTATTTCCTCAATCATGATGCTGAGTATGCCCGATTGTTCCTTTTCGTCTTTGGGAAGGAACACAAGTCCTGTACCGTATTTCCCTTTTTCGGGAACGGGGATGCCTTGCAGCAAGATAAATTCATGAGGAATCTGCAGCATGATGCCGGCACCGTCACCGGTTTTGTTGTCAGCACCTTCGGCCCCTCTGTGTCTCATGTTCTCTAATACCTTCAAGGCGGATTCTACCAAATCATGTGATTTGTTTCCGTGGATATCAACGACCATACCCACGCCGCATGCGTCATGTTCATTCTCAACACTATACAATCCTGATTGCATAGGTTGCTGGAAAGGTATACTTTCCTTTTGGTTGTTAAATTGATTGCTTTTTACCATTATTCCTATCGTTTATTGTATGATAAATCGATTTTTACTTAAATAGTGACTGCAAAAGTACGAAATTAATTTCATTTTGAAAGAAATATATACTATTAATATTGCGAAAAGTCAAGTAATACCCGTTGTGTATTTAAAAACGAATAAAATATGGCTAATAAAATAACAAACTGTAATATAATTGCTCTATAATGCTTTCGAATTGTAAATTTACCCGTTCTGAAAAAATATTTATTGCATAAATACAGATTGTATAAACATTCATTTATGCAGAAGAAAAACTTCTATGAATATTTAAGAAAATTAATTGCCTTTTTTCGTTGTTTATTCTTATCTTTGCACGCAAAATAAAATTAGATACAAGAATTATGTGCGGTATAGTTGGTTATGTTGGCAAACTCGAAGCATATCCTATTCTGATTAAAGGGCTGAAACGCCTGGAATACAGAGGATATGATAGTGCCGGCGTCGCATTAATGAATACGGACGGAAAACTAAACGTTTATAAGGAGAAGGGAAAAGTTTCTGAATTGGAACGAAGTGTAGCTGGAAAAGATATCTCGGGGCACATAGGAATAGCTCATACGCGTTGGGCAACCCATGGTGAGCCTTGTTCGGTAAATGCTCATCCCCATATTTCAGAATCAGGTAATCTGGCTTTGATTCATAACGGAATCATCGAGAACTACATCACTTTGAAAGAAAAACTTCAGAAAAAAGGATTTGTCTTCAAGAGTGATACAGATACCGAAGTCCTTGTTCAATTAATCGAATATATCAAAACAAAAAATAATCTTGATTTGCTCACGGCAGTGCAACTTGCCCTTCATCAGGTGATTGGGGCTTATGCCATAGCCGTGCTCGACAAGAATACTCCCAATGAAATAGTTTGTGCCCGCAAGAGCAGTCCGCTGGTTGTGGGAGTAGGGAAGAACGGCGACGAGTATTTCCTCGGCTCCGATGCTTCACCTATTATAGAATATACCGACAAGGTGGTTTACCTCAAGGACGGAGAGATAGCAGTGCTATGTCCCGGTAAGGAACTGAAGATAGTCAACATGGACAATGTGGAAATCAGTCCCGAAATCCAAAAGGTGGAAATGAATCTCGGACAATTGGAAAAGGGAGGATACCCCCATTTCATGCTGAAGGAAATCTTCGAGCAACCCAACTGCATCAAGGATTGCATGCGAGGTCGTATCAATGCCGACCTCGACAATGTGACTCTTTCTGCAGTAATCGACTTCAAGAAGAATCTTTTGAATGCCCACCGCTTCATCATTGTGGCTTGCGGAACATCCTGGCATGCAGGGCTCATCGGGAAACAACTCATAGAGAGTCTTGCCCGCATTCCTGTGGAAGTGGAATATGCTTCCGAATTCCGTTACCGCAACCCCGTCATTGACAAGCACGATGTGGTCATCGCCATTTCGCAGTCGGGTGAAACCGCCGATACTTTGGCCGCCGTAGAACTGGCACGTTCCAAAGGCGCTTTTATATATGGTATATGCAATGCCATCGGTTCCTCCATCCCACGTGCCACTGAGACCGGTTCCTACATCCATGTGGGTCCCGAAATAGGTGTGGCTTCTACCAAAGCTTTTACGGGACAAGTCACGGTGCTTTCCTTGCTTGCACTTACATTGGCTAAGGAAAAGAATACGCTCGATGAGAAAGAATACCTCCGTTTGGTGAAGGAACTGCACGAGATTCCCGAAAAGATGAAGGAAGTGCTCAAATTGAACGACCAGATAAAGGAACTGGCAAAAACCTTTACCTACGCTCATAACTTCCTTTACCTGGGAAGAGGTTATAATTATCCGGTAGCACTGGAAGGAGCTTTGAAACTTAAGGAAATATCCTATATCCATGCCGAAGGATATCCTGCAGCCGAAATGAAGCACGGACCCATCGCTCTCATTGATGCAGAGATGCCCGTAGTGGTAGTGGCTACGCATAATGATATGTATGAAAAGGTGCTGAACAATATAGAGGAAATCAAAGCCCGTCACGGAAAAGTGATTGCTTTGGTTACCAAAGGAGATACGGAAATATGCCGTATTGCCGATGAATCTATCAAGATTCCGAAGGTTTCGGCTTGTCTGGAACCGCTCATTACCACCATTCCTCTGCAGTTGATGGCTTATCACATAGCCGTGTGCAAAGGAAAAAATGTGGATATGCCCCGGAATCTGGCAAAATCAGTAACAGTAGAATAAAAATGAACAATACGATACAAAATAAAGATATATGGAACCACTGAAACACGAATGTGGCGTTGCAATGATACGCCTTTTGAAACCCTTGGAATATTTTCAGGAGAAATATGGTACCTGGATGTATCCCATCAACAAGCTCTATCTTATGATGGAGAAACAGCATAACCGAGGGCAGGAAGGGGCCGGTTTGGCATGCGTGAAACTCGAAGCCGAACCCGGAGAGGAATATATGTTCCGAGAAAGGGCTTTGGGAGCAGGAGCCATTACCGAGATATTTTCCCATGTACAGAGTAACTTCAAGGATCTTTCGCCCGAGCAGATGTCGAATGTGGATTATGCGAAGCGTTATCTTCCTTTTGTCGGTGAAATTTATATGGGCCACTTACGTTATTCAACAACGGGAAAAAGTGGCCTTTCTTATGTCCATCCGTTTTTGAGGAGAAATAACTGGAGGGCGCGAAACCTTTCCCTTTGCGGAAACTTCAATATGACGAATGTGGACGAGATATTCAGTACCATCACTTCCGACGGACAGCATCCGCGGATTTATTCCGATACCTATATCATGCTGGAGCAGATGGGGCATCGCCTGGATATGGAAGTGGAGAGGCTTTTCGACAAGTATAAGGCCGAGGGTCTTTCAGGACTCGACATCACCCATGCTATCGAGGATAATATTAACATGGCAAATGTGATTCGCTCTTCGTGCAAGAACTGGGATGGTGGATATGTGGTGTGCGGCATTACAGGGAGCGGAGAGATGTTCTCCATGCGCGACCCTTGGGGAATCCGCCCAGCCTTTTGGTATCAAGACGATGAAGTGCTTGTACTCACTTCGGAACGCCCCGTGATACAAACTGCGCTCGATGTCACTTATGACAAGGTGAACGAACTGCAACCGGGACAGGCACTCGTCGTGAGCAAGAGCGGGAAAGTGAAACTCGAGCAGATAATGCCTCCCGTCAAGGAAATCAAGGCCTGCTCTTTCGAACGCATCTACTTTAGCCGCGGAAGCGACAAGGACATCTATCGTGAGCGTAAAACCTTGGGGAAGATGCTCGTGAAGCCTATCTTGAAAGCTATCGATAGCGATATTGAAAATACTGTCATATCCTTCATTCCGAATACTGCCGAAGTGGCTTTCTACGGAATGCTCGAAGGATTCGACAACTACCTCAACGAACAGAAAATCACGATGATAGAGGCTCTCGGGCACAAGCCTTCACATGAAGAGCTCAAGAAAATCCTTTCCATGCGTGTGCGCAGCGAAAAAGTGGCCTTGAAGGACATCAAGCTCCGCACCTTCATCACCGAAGGCAACAGCCGCAATGATCTGGCGGCGCATGTGTATGATATCACTTACGACAGCCTCAGGCCCCACAAGGACAATCTGGTCATTATCGATGACAGCATTGTGCGCGGAACTACCCTCAAACAAAGCATCATCAAGATTCTTGACCGGCTCAATCCCAAGAAGATTGTCATCGTGAGCTCATCGCCGCAGGTAAGGTATCCCGATTATTACGGTATCGACATGTCGCACATGGAAGAGTTCATAGCCTTCCGCGCAGCCATTGCCTTGCTCAAGGAGAGAGATATGCGCGACGTGATTGAACGTGCTTATAAGAAAGCCAAAGATCAGCAAGGGCTTCCGAAAGAAAAAATGGTGAATTACGTAAAGGATATCTACGCGCCTTTCTCCGATGATGAAATTTCGGGACAGATGGTAAAAATGCTTACTTCCAAGGGCGTGAAAGCAAAGATAGAAATTGTGTACCAAACCCTCGAAGGTTTGCACAAGGCATGTCCTAACCATCGCGGCGACTGGTACTTCAGCGGCGATTATCCCACGCCGGGAGGAGTGAAGATGGTGAATGAAGCTTTTATTAATTATATAGAACAAGTATATCAATTCTAAAAAAGAAACAACTATATCAGTAATGAGAAATGTAACTCTAATCCTCGATGACGGCACCCGGTTTCACGGACAGTCGTTCGGCTTTGAAAAGCCCGTGGCAGGTGAAGTGGTTTTCAACACAGCCATGACAGGCTATCCGGAAAGCCTTACCGATCCCTCGTATGCAGGGCAACTTATGACGTTGACCTATCCTTTGATAGGCAACTATGGTGTTCCTCCCTTCTCTATTGAGCCGAATGGCCTCGCTACGTTTATGGAAAGTCAGAAGATTCATGCCGATGCCATCATTGTGAGCGACTACAGTTTTGAGTACAGCCACTGGAATGCTGTGGAAAGCCTTGCTTCCTGGCTGAAACGTGAACATGTGCCCGGTATTACAGGCATCGACACCCGCGAACTCACGAAAGTTCTTCGCGAACACGGAGTGATGATGGGTAAAATCGTTTTTGATGACGAACCCGACAATATTCCCCAGGCAAAATATGCCGGAGTGAACTATGTGGATAAGGTTTCCTGCAAGGAAATCATCCGCTACAACGAAGGAGCAGGAAAGAAAAAGATTGTTCTGGTGGATTGCGGTGTGAAGAACAACATCATCCGCTGCTTGCTCAAGCGTGATGTCACCATCATCCGAGTACCTTGGAATTATGATTTCAATGAACTTGAGTATGACGGTCTTTTCCTTGCCAACGGTCCCGGTGATCCCAATACATGTGATGCCGCCGTGCAGAACATCCGCAAAAGTCTTGAAAAGAGCGTGATACCTACCTTCGGCATCTGCATGGGTAACCAGTTGCTCGCCAAGGCGGGAGGTGCCGAGATTTATAAACTCAAATACGGTCACCGCAGTCACAACCAACCCGTGAGAATGGTGGGCACGAACAGATGCTTCATCACCAGTCAGAACCACGGATATGCAGTGGATAACAATACTCTAGGAGCCGATTGGGAACCGCTTTTCATCAACATGAACGACGGGTCCAACGAAGGCATCAAGCACAAGAAGAATCCATGGTTCTCTGCTCAGTTCCATCCTGAAGCTGCCAGCGGACCTACCGATACGGAGTTCCTCTTCGATGAATTCGTGAAATTACTCTAATCCTTAAAAAAAGTAGAATCGACATGAAAGAAAATATAAAGAAAGTTTTGCTATTAGGTTCCGGTGCCCTCAAAATAGGTGAAGCCGGAGAGTTCGATTATTCCGGTTCGCAAGCCCTGAAGGCTTTGAAGGAGGAGGGTATCAGCACTGTCCTCATCAACCCGAACATCGCCACCGTGCAAACCAGCGAAGGTGTGGCGGACCAAATCTACTTCCTCCCTGTGACTCCCTTCTTCGTAGAGAAAGTCATCAAGAAGGAGAAACCCGACGGCATCCTGCTCTCCTTCGGAGGTCAGACAGCACTGAACTGCGGTGTGGCACTCTACAAGAGCGGAGTCCTGAAAGATAACAATGTGGAAGTGCTGGGAACACCTGTACAAGCCATTATCGATACAGAAGACCGCGAACTTTTCGTGAAGAAGCTCGACCAAATCAGTGTGAAGACCATCAAGAGCGAAGCAGTGGAGGACATAGAGAATGCCCGTCGTGCCGCCAAAGAACTGGGCTACCCTGTAATTATCCGTGCGGCATACGCCTTGGGAGGTCTCGGTTCCGGTTTTTGCGACAATGAAGAAGAACTGAACAAACTTGCCGAAAAAGCTTTTTCCTTCTCTCCGCAGGTGCTGGTAGAAAAGAGCTTGAAAGGCTGGAAGGAAATAGAATATGAGGTGGTTCGCGACTGCTATGACAATTGTATCACCGTGTGCAACATGGAGAATTTCGACCCTCTGGGCATCCATACCGGCGAAAGTATCGTGATTGCCCCCTCGCAGACTCTCACTAACAAGGAATACCACAAGCTCCGCGAGCTCTCCATCAAAATAATCCGCCATATCGGCATTATCGGAGAGTGTAATGTGCAGTATGCTTTCGACCCTGAATCCGAGGACTACCGCGTGATTGAGGTGAACGCCCGACTGAGTCGTTCTTCGGCGCTCGCATCCAAGGCCACCGGATATCCTCTGGCTTTCGTTGCCGCCAAACTCGGCATGGGATACGGTCTCTTCGAACTGAAGAATTCCGTTACCAAGACCACTTCCGCCTTCTTTGAACCGGCTCTTGACTATGTGGTTTGCAAGATTCCGCGTTGGGACCTCGGCAAGTTCCGCGGTGTGGATCGTGAACTCGGCTCCAGCATGAAGTCCGTAGGCGAGGTGATGGCTATCGGCCGCACTTTCGAGGAAGCCATACAGAAAGGCATCCGAATGATTGGACAAGGCATGCACGGATTCGTGGAGAACAAGGAACTTGTTATCGACGACCTCGACAAAGCCCTCAACGAACCTACCGACAAACGTATCTTCGTCATCAGCAAGGCTTTCCGCGCCGGATATACCATCGACCAGATTCACAACCTTACCAAGATAGACAAATGGTTCCTGCAGAAACTCATGAACATCATGAATACCAGCAAGGAACTTCACAAGGCCAAAGGGCTTGAGGGACTTGCTCCTGAATTGCTCCGCAAAGCCAAAGTGCAGGGTTTCACCGATTTCCAGATAGCACGTGCCATCGGACTCGAGAAGACCATGGACATCGAGGAAGGCAGCATGAAGGTACGCGCATTCCGCAAGGCCGTTGGCATTCTGCCGGTAGTGAAGCAGATTGATACCCTTGCCGCTGAATATCCCGCACAGACCAACTATCTGTACCTTACCTATAACGGAGTAGGCCATGACATCGATTATGAAAACGACGGACGCAGTGTGGTAGTTCTCGGTTCCGGTGCTTACCGCATCGGCTCCTCTGTGGAGTTCGACTGGTGCGGCGTACAGGCCCTCAACACCATCCGTAAGGAAGGCTACAGAAGCGTAATGATCAACTATAATCCCGAGACCGTATCCACCGACTACGATATGTGCGATCGCCTTTACTTCGACGAACTCACTTTCGAACGTGTGATGGATATCCTTGATCTTGAGGCCCCCCACGGCGTGATTGTATCCACCGGTGGTCAGATACCTAACAATCTTGCCATGAGGCTCGATGCGCAGCATGTGAACATTCTGGGTACAACGGCTACCAGCATTGATGGTGCTGAGGACCGTGAGAAATTCTCGGCTATGCTGGACCGCATTGGTGTGGACCAGCCGGCATGGAGAGAACTTACCTCGATGGCGGATATCAACAAGTTCATTGATGAAGTAGGCTTCCCGGTACTTGTCCGCCCGTCCTACGTGCTCTCGGGTGCAGCCATGAATGTATGCTCCAATCAGGAAGAACTCGAACGCTTCCTGAAGCTGGCAGCCAATGTGAGCAAGAAACACCCTGTCGTGGTGAGCCGTTTCATTGAGCATGCCAAGGAAGTAGAGATGGATGCTGTGGCCAGAGGCGGTGAAATCATCGCATATGCCATCAGTGAACACGTGGAATATGCCGGGGTTCACTCGGGTGATGCTACCATCCAGTTCCCTCCGCAGAAACTCTATGTGGAGACTGTTCGCCGCATCAAAAACATTTCCCGCAAGATTGCCAAAGAACTCAATATTTCGGGTCCTTTCAATATACAGTATCTTGCCAGGGAGAACGATATCAAGGTCATTGAGTGTAACCTCCGTGCCTCTCGAAGTTTTCCGTTCGTGAGCAAGGTACTCAAGATAAACCTCATCGATCTTGCTACCAAGGTGATGCTGGGACTTCCTGTGGAGAAGCCCAACAAGAGTCTCTTCGAACTCGAATATGTAGGAATTAAAGCTTCGCAGTTCTCCTTCAACCGCTTGCAGAAAGCCGATCCAGTGCTGGGTGTCGATATGGCCTCTACGGGTGAAGTAGGCTGCTTGGGTGATGACACTTCTACAGCTATCCTTAAGGCGATGCTTTCCGTGGGTCATCGCATTCCGAAGAAGAACATCCTGCTCTCCACCGGAGGTGCGAAGCAGAAGGCTGACATGCTGGATGCTTCGATGATGCTTGTTGAAAAAGGCTACAAGATTTTTGCCACCGGCGGTACCTCGCGCTACCTCACCCTGAACGGTGTGGAGAACACGTTGGTGTATTGGCCGAGTGAAGAAGGCCACCCACAGGCGCTGGAGATGCTTCACAACAAGGAGATTGACATGGTGGTGAATATACCGAAGGACTTGTCGCCGCATGAGCTTACCAACGGATATAAGATCCGTCGCGCAGCCATCGACCTCAATGTGCCTTTGATTACGAATGCGCGTCTTGCCAGTGCCTTCATCAATGCCTTCTGCACAGTGGATGTGGATGATATTGATATCAAGAGCTGGGCGGAATATAAGTAATGAAATGATACTCATAAGATAGTTTTTGTTTATTTTGTGTCGAGACTCCTCTGTGAAGAAGAGTCTCGGCTTTTGTTTTTAAGAAAATTGAGTAAAATGATAAAAAAAGGAGCAATAATTTTGTTAAATAAAAAATAAACTGTAAAATTGTACTCGATAAAAATATTAAAATTATGAAAGAACTATTTGTGGAAATGTCTATTTTGAGCGATGCTCAGATGGAAATGGTTTTCGGTGGAAAAGTTCGAAAAGCAGTTTCGACTAACGGTACGGAAGATGAATCAACAGTTATTATTGATGATAATCAGGTGCCTCTATAAAACTGCATCTGCGTAAACGAGGAATATTTTTCAACGAAAGAAAAATTAAAAGCGGAAGAATTCATGGGTGGATTTTGTCCGCTTTTTTTGTTGAGTTTTTTTAGAACGAAATACATGAAATATTTGTTATAAAATTATCAGGAATTTTTCTGCTGAAAAAATCGGAAATTAATTTTATCGCACGAAAACTGCGAATGAATTTTAAATTTTAAGTTGTCAGAAAATAAAACAGAAAAATCAGAAATAAAATTTGAAGGAAATTTTGAACGGAATTTTTCCGAAGAAAATTAAAATAGATTTTATCAAGAATTTTGGTGCAAAAATTCTGTACAAAAAAATAGAAAGGAAATGAACGAAAGTTCGTTTCCTTTTTTTGTTTATCAAATTATTAATCATTTAAAATTTCAAGAAAATGAAAAAGATTTATTTTTTTACATTGGCAGTATTGCCAATATTGTTTGTTGTGACATTGTTAAGTTCATGTAGTAAAGATGATGGTGAAGAATCCATGATTGACAAGACTTTGCTTTGCGGCACCTGGCGCATCACATCCCTTGACAGAGGAAACGGGACCTATATCGATGTTACCACTTATCCGGGGACATTACTCATGAACCCTACTTATGCTACTTTCAATACCGATGGAACCTACAGCGGCCGTGGCTATTTCGGGACAGGTTCGGGTACCTACAAGGTGAAAGGGAACACTATCTACACCTATGTGGATGGTGAGGAATATATGAAATACAATGTATTGAACATTACCGGAACATCTTGCACTCTTCAGATTGCAAAGACTGGAAGTGAAGAGACTCTTAAAGTGATTTGCACGAAAGTGGAATAGGGGAGATATTCATTATAATTTGATGAAAGCACTTTCGAAGAACAACGGGATTTCCTGATACTTTGTAAAGTTATCCAGTACAGGTAAACAAGATTTGTATAGCCAATCCGTATATTCATCACTTTACTTGTATAGATATTTAGTTCGATATTTTATAAAGTGTATAGTTAGGTCAGGAAAAAGACATTGTTTTGAACGTATATTTTTAATGTCTGCTCGTAGTCAGACAATCATCTGCTGCATAGCAGACGATTATCTGACACTAGGCAGATGATTATCTGCTCCGGGGCAGATGATTTTTCAATCTAATAATGTGCTGAAAATGAATCCGTTGAAGTAGTAGTTTGATGAAAAGTTAGAATGTAGTTAGAATGCTCCGGAAAAGTTAGAATGTAAATTAGTAGCATTCTAACTCATATCTAGCTGATTAATAACATGATATCTCAAAAAGTTAGAATGGTTGGAATGCTTTTTAAAAAAAATCTCTGGGTGGGTATTTTACTACATGAATTGGAGAAAACAATGTAAATGGTAGATGACTGATAATAACCTATTGTGTTGTGAGTTTGTGGCTTCTCTGCACAGATGAAAAAACAACAGATTTCTTTGCAAGGTTGCAAACTTTTGGAGGTCTGGATTCTTTCGCATATGTTTGCAGCCAAGTAATAATCATAATGGGTTTATGAAAAAGAAACAGCAAAAGGATGTTGAAAAAATGACAGACATAAACGACATGAATCGTGGATGTAGGGTTACCGACTATGGTACTCTGATTGACAAGAACGGCGAACCTGCTGTATTGTTCCACCATTGTAGCGAGGAATCGCGCAATACATCGATGAGGCCCGAGGAAAGGTTGTCTTTTGCCATTGATATCGTGGCTTCTGCATGCTTTCATTCTCAAATGAAGGTGATTCATACCGACAAAAGGCTAGACACGATGCATCCGCATCTGGTGCTGGATAGCAGAAATGGAAAGAGGTATTATCTGTCGGTCTTCGTGTCGATGTATCCCGAGAATGCTCCCGATATGGACAATAGGATGATGAGGAGCGTGGTGGAACTTGCTTCGCTGGCGGGGGCTATTC